>JBHLSH010000012.1:0-59611 GCA_048881705.1 Candidatus Heimdallarchaeota archaeon
CTTTTACCAGGGGAAGAGGTTTGGCAAGTAATATCCAGTACCGCCTTTATAGCTGTTGTAATCAAGTCTGGGAATGATGTAGTCTGGCGAACGGTCGCATGGGGGGCTGTTGGCCGACAACTCCCACGTGAACATACTGGAAAAGTTATGGCGATGCTGGCCATGGTTACTTCTTTTGTAGGATTTATATCTAGTCCTATTATCGGTTTTATATACCAAACTCAAGGGGGTGAACCATTATTACTTGTCTCTTTCGTGTTAAACGTCACAATCTTGCTCTTACTCTTATTTGGTTGGATACGAAGCTCTAAATCTGTTCAATCACACACCGAGCCCAAAGATACCTTAACAGCGTGATAAAAGGAAATCGGTTCAATTTCTAGGTTTTTTCAATCCTTGAGGTATCTGAGAATCGAGGTAGAAACCTCGTGAACTCCCTTAGATCACATCAGGGGTGTGTTTTCGCAGAAAATCCATTGATTTTGTCACGTCCTCTGTACTCAGCTCTAATACTATTGGACCAGTAAATTCTGCATCAGAAAGACTGGTCATTAAACCCCTTACAGGGAGATCCCCACTTCCAAGTGGTTTATGATCAACTCGTGGTGAGGATGCGCCATCATGGAGATGTAATTCCGCAATTCTGTCTTTGTAAGTCTCAAAAAAATCTATTATTCCATTGTCTCCCCATTGTCCAGAGAATCCTGCCAACAAGTGTCCAGTATCAAAACAGATTCCCAGATCTAATTCCGCGATTAGGTTATCCATGAATCGGAATGGAAATTCGACATTTTCGACTGCAAGTTTTCTTGAATCTATTCTGGTTTTCTCAAGGATCTGAGCCAAGTTCTCGGATGCACGATCTGCAAATGTGTTATTCATTAGCTCTTTTGCGAAATCAGGAAGATCAAAGCTAGTAAATTCTGATACGATCCCACCTGTGGCATGTATTACCCAACATGTAGGATTCAATGGTTTAGTTAGTTCAATTGACTCAATCATGCAGTCAATAGATGCCTGTTGAATATGTGGAATTGGAGATGCAAGTTCGACAGACCAAAGCGGAAGATGGACAGAACAAGTATAATTATGCTCATCCTTGTAGGTCCGCAAACCCGTAACTACATCCGGGGTCAATAATCCTGGTAGGACGTAAGCAAGATCGGCTGTGATCTCAAAGTGTTTAAACTCGTTCCCGAGAGTTGTTTGAAGAACATCAAGATAATTGGCTTGGGACAGATCCAAACGTCCGTCAACAACCATCTTAAGAAAATCTTCAAACTCAAAAGGACGTATACCAAATAGTAGGGTCATTTTTTAGTATTTCCTGTTATTTTTGGGTTATAAACTAATGGGATATAATCCCACGGCTCTCGCGTGCTTATAGGTCTCAATGATCGCATCATAGTCATGGCCTTCAAACAGACTATTACTTGAGGAGAATAAATAGCCCCCACCTGGCGCGCCGTCTCGGATACATCTCTCAACCTCTCTATGAATATGACTGGGGTCACTTCCACGAAGAACACCGGTTGTGTCCACATTTCCACATAAGACTAACTTGTCGCCAAACCGTTGTTTGACGACCTTTAGATCGACCTGGGCTTGCGGTTCCAAGGAGTGAACTCCTGCGAAACCAGCTTCAATGATCATTGGTAGGAGATCAACCACGTAGCCATCACTATGCCAGATTATTGGAACATCAGAGGCCTGCGTTATTTTTTTGTATTCGGGAAGGACTAATCTCCGAAACATTGTTGGAGAAATCAGGGGCCGATCCTTGCCTGCCGCATCATCGCCTAATACTATAAAATCTACATCATTTGCGTTAGCTTGCTCGACCAATGCAATAGTCCATTCTGTATTCCTTTCGATAATTTCTTTCACTAGTTCAGGATTAGTGTAAAGCCCGCGAAAGAACCTCTCTATCCCCATTGAAAGATATGCCATCCCCAGTGAACAGTCGTGCCAAGCAAAATAGAGGGCATATTTCTCCTGAAAACGATTCTTAATTGCTTTGACATGACCTTCAGGAAACCAATCTTCTGCGTGGGTTAGTGGTGGGGTGAATTGTTCCAAATCCGATTCAGATTTGACTAATCCATTTTCATACTGCCCATGGCGAAATATTCGTCCCCATTCATCTATCCCGTGACCATATGCTTGCGTTTTTCCTATGGGGTGATGAGATAAAGGAAGGCAATCATGATCAAGGACAGTTCTAATATGGTAGCCATCGCCTCCAAACCATGAACATACTTCTGTTTCGATCCAAGGTTCAAGAATTGGAACTCTATCTGGCTCCTCGTGACCAAAAGTTATCATTACACGATCGTGAGAATCCATTCCACTAACCTTATTGAAATAGAATAGCTATGAAACACGGCTGTAATCAGGATGGGGTGGTTTCAGCCTGGATCTTTTTGGATAATCACATAAATTTGCTGAGTGAGGTTATTACGCGAAATTCTGAAAAAGGCTAAAAATGTCTTGATTAGTTCTGCACTCCAGAAAGAATAAGCTTTCCTGATGACTAGATGTGATTTTATTTGGGATTCGAAAGATATTTAGCGATTGAAACGGCGGGAGGCGCAGCTTGGCATCCTTCTCAACCGAAAATCGCCTTTGTATATGATGCACCCGGGAATTTTCAAGTTTTCAGTGTCGAAATTCAACCCAGACTGTCTTTTTGGCCTCATCGTGAAGTATTCGATGTGGATCGGTGCACAAATCCACGGTACCTCTCAGATGGATCTTTGATGTTTCTCAAAGACTCACGAGGTGACGAGAACTTCCAGATCGGGTGTTTGGACGACTCTTCCGAATTGACTTGGGTCACTAAGGATCGAAGGGCCAAACACCGCCCAACTTTTCTTACAGAAAGAAATCTCTATTATTCTGCTAACGTCGAGGATAAAAGCGTCTTTGGCGTTTATCGTCACGAAGTTCCCCTACAGTCCCATTCCGAGGAACTTCTCCTTCAACCCGAACGAGGTATATATATAACAACGGAAATAAACAAAAAAGAAGATCAACTGATTTTAGATCTCTATCATGGGAATAATAACCAAGAAATTTTTCTTTTCGACGTAGAAACCAAAGGATTGACCAGTCTTACCACTCAAATATCAAAAACCAGGGAAACAAGATGGAAGACTGTACGAATGTTAGACAGCAATCATCTGCTGGTCATAACAGATCATCAAAGCGAGTATAATCGCTTTGCTATCCTTTCACTTGATGGACAGTTCCAAACTCTTGATGGTATAGAAGAAGACATTAGATATGAGACTGAAAGCGTAGCTTGGACAATTGACTCTCCCTCTGTCTACTTTACCTTGAACGAAGACGGATATAACTCCTTGCATCAAGGATTATTCACTATAAACGGGGGAGTCAAGCTGCAGAGCCTTCCTCTGCCCTATAAGGGAGTCATTATGCACGGTGATCTCCGCTCATTCGAGAAGGGGTTATCAGTTAGCCCAGATGGAAAAGAAATAGCTTTTACATTTAGTTCCACAGATAAACCAACGAATATCTGGATTTTGGACATTCCATCTAGTGAGCTGTGGCAAGCCACCGATTCCAGTACCGCAGGAATTAATTCCCGATCATTTGCCGGAAGCACACTAAAGGAGTTTTACAGCTTCGACCAAGTTAGAATCCCATATTTTAAGCATATTCCAAGTGGAAAAATGCCTCCTAATGGGTGGCCCGCTCTGGTGCTGATTCATGGGGGTCCAGAAGCCCAATTTCGGCCCTCCTTTTTCCCAATTGCACAATTCTTAATTTCTGGGGGTTTTGCTTTGATTGCCCCGAACATCCGTGGCAGTTCTGGGTATGGTCGAACGTACTTGGACTTAGATAATATCGAGAAAAGACTGGATTCCGTCAAGGATATTGCATGTCTTGTCGAACACATCAATGAGAACGAAGCTCAGGTAGACGCCGCACGAATTGCGATTTACGGGGGGAGCTACGGCGGCTTTGCTGTCCTTTCTGCTATGACGGAGCACCCAGAATTATGGAAAGCGGGCGTAGACATTGTGGGTATCTCAAACTTCGTCACATTTTTGGAAAATACGGCGAAGTGGAGACGAAACCTCCGTGAGGTAGAATACGGAAGCCTTGAAAAAGATCTAGAGACACTAAGACGTATAAGTCCAATCCATCAGATTGATAAGATTATGGCTCCTTTGTTCATTGTACATGGAGACAACGATGAACGTGTCCCTCTGACCGAATCTCTTCAAATCCATGAGAAGTTAAAAGAAAAGGGAATTCCGGTGGAGCTGCTGCGGTTTTCAGATGAAGGGCACGGAATCACTAAACTACAGAACAAAATTGAAGCGTATGGTAAAATTCTAGATTGGTTGGTTAAAATCGTTTAAGCTTTGAATTAGTGGGGTTAAGACATCTAGGATGCCAAAATTGTCACTCCCTCATTAAATTCCCACAATCACATTTATTCTGAAGCCATGGTTAGGAATTTTCCTAGAGTTTCATCTACTGGCCCTAGGATAGTTTGAGTGGCGATGCTCGAAATAGGTGTTCGTTCCATATTAAATTCGAAGATCTCTAAATTAGGATTCCCCTGTCGAGCAATGTAGGGGAAATTTGCAACGGGATACACGACTCCCGAAGTTCCTGCGACGATTAGAACCTCAGTTGTGGATAGACGTTTCAGACAAGCCTCAATTATTGTTGGATCCAAGCTTTCCCCAAACCATACAACATCAGGCCTCATAATTGAACCACATTGCAAGCAATCTGGGATTAGTTTAGTTTTTTCAAGTGTTTCTAATGTCCATCGAGATCTATCACCACATTCCGGACATCGACTTTCTCGAATTTTCCCATGCAGATGGATTACGTTTTGCGAACCAGCGCGTTCGTGCAAATCATCAACATTTTGGGTTAGAATAGAAATATCTCCCCCGTTCTTCTCCCAGCTCGCCAGCAATAAATGAGCCTGGTTGGGTTTTACGTTTAAAATCAGATTAATCCGCCAATAATACCATTCCCACACCAATCCAGGATTTTTACGAAATGCATTCGGAGAGGCAAGTTCAGATGCATTATAATTTCGCCACAGGCCGTCTTTACCCCGAAATGTGGGCACCCCTGATGCCTGGGAGAAACCAGCTCCAGTTATCACAGTGATTCTCGTACTCTTATCAATTCTAATCAATGCTAGGTTTCACCCTTTAGATATTGTAAATTGGAGTTCATAATTTGATTGACGGCCAGGTCATAATACTTTCGCTTGTTGGAATATTGAAAAATCGAGAATGTAGGTATGGTTTTGCCTTTCCCAAGAGATAACGATGGGAAATTCACACCATTATCTGCATTTAGGTTTGGAGATCCTCAATCAGGCCTGACCGCACAGAATTCCGAGCTTTTTGTATGAGGGCATCCATTCTTTCTACCTGGGTGGTTAACAGATCTACAAAAGCATCATCCCATGATCCTGCATCTCTCATTTCACATACTAGGCTTAGAATATGCGTTATATTTGTCAAGTCATGATTAATAACATCCAGCAAAGTATTACGTTCAAATTCGATCACCCTTCGATTGTAGTAGTAAAGATAGGTCCATCGAAGTGTCGGATGGACCAAGATCACCGTTGAGATAAGAGTAAGCGTTAAAGCGACCAGCTGGTTTGTCATAGGAAGGATGAGATTCAAACTAACGATGAGGGAAATGAGGAAGAGAGAACCAAGTGAGATGATAAGATAGAGGAAATGGAAAACCGAAATTGCATATTGAGAGCGGTAACGTGTTAAATAAACTCTTGAGGTATGTAGGCCGTACCAAAAGAGAACCAAGAGTGTGAACAACGTCATACCATATATCGCAAATGCAATTTGGGTATAATCGAAAATTGGAAGTTGGTTGGAAAACCCCTGAATTCTTAAAGGTTGTAGTAAAGGAAGCGGATTTACGATCAGTCCAAAGAGCATCAGGAGTTGCCAGAACCGTCTCAAATATGAGTTAGGTACGATTTCGTAACGTAAGGTCAGAGCTAGGATTATTCCACTGATTCCTCCCAATGTTACGGTTACTCGGTATAAAATCGACATTGTTTCGGTGTTGTTACCCCAAATTGGTATAAAATTAAGGATAAGCCAATTCCCAATGTTAGCCCCCACTGCAAATAGGTAAAAGAGTAGATAAATACCAAAATCTTGCCGTTTCCGCTTAAAATCCCGGTATTGAATTGTCCGTGCACAGTAAAACACAAACCCTGCCCCTGAAATCAGCATATTAGAAGCGGCTATCACGCTTAAAGTACGAATGAATACCATTCAATTTCCCTATATTGGCGATCCTGCAGACATCATTTTTGGTTGTTAC
Organism: Candidatus Heimdallarchaeota archaeon; assembly: GCA_048881705.1. Classification (GTDB taxonomy): domain Archaea; phylum Asgardarchaeota; class Heimdallarchaeia; order Hodarchaeales; family Hodarchaeaceae; genus Hodarchaeum. The sequence continues at coordinate 6,364 of JBHLSH010000012.1, forward strand.
CATATTGTCCACGAAAAACCAAAGCGAAGCTTTCGATCTTTTGGATCACCGGCTGCAATCCGTGTTGGACGATCTTGGTTTCAGTCCAACACCGGGACAATTGGAGTACTTGGAGGCCATTATCCGAAAGGAGGATGTACTGGTCGTGGCCTCCACTGGATCTGGGAAAACATTCGGCACCATCGTTGCCTGTCTCCATAGAATATTAACGGAAGAGTTTCATCCCATTTCTACCGTAGTGGTGACTCCGCTAAAGGCCCTCAATCGTGATATTTTCAGACGAGTTCTGCCAATGCTTGGCAAGAAGCTAGGGGTATCCATCGCTGTACGGCACGGCGATACTCCTCAAAGCGAACGGAGTCGGCAAACTAAAAATCCTCCCCAGCTCCTTATCATGACTCCTGAACTATTTCAGGCCGCCCTTCCAGCCAAAATTTTCGGTCGAGAACATCTAAAACATGTGCAAACTATAGTTATTGATGAGATTCACGAGTTGGTTGGTACAAAACGGGGAGTGCAGCTTTCTCTGGCGCTAGAACGACTTGTTCATCGTGTCAAACATCCTATCCAACGGATCGGACTATCTGCTACGATAGGAACCCCACATGATGTTTTGGAGTTCATGACTCCAAATAACCCATCAGGAAAGCTTGTTCAGATACCCTCGAGTAAAATAATGCAGATTTCTCTTGAATATCCTACTAGTTCCATTTCTCATGATGTAGAACATCTTGCAAAGGAGTTACATACAACTGAGGAAGCAGCTATTAGGTTCATGGGTCTAATTGAGACTATTCTTTCGGAAGATGAAACTGTTCTATTGTTTACTAATACACGTCAACAAGCTGAAGTCCTAGGGTATCGGTTCAATCGGTACAACGAACAAATAGCATCAAACCAGCCCGAAAAGAAAATTAGGTTTGAAGTGCATCATTCAAGCCTTTCCGCAGAATCTAGGTTACATGCCGAGGTGGAGGTGAGAGAAGGCAAGCTTGATCTCATTATCGCCACCTCTTCACTAGAACTAGGGATTGATATCGGGTCCATCAGTCTCGTTATCCAATATATGAGCCCCCGTCGCATTGAGACGCTTCTTCAAAGAGTGGGTAGGGCGGGACATCAACTGACTACGGTAAGTCGGGGAATAATAATCGCGGAAACACCCAGAGATCTCATGGAGGCATTCTTCATAAAACGACTAGCTATGATAGGATCGGTGGAACCGACTCGTGTCTTGGCCCATGGTTCCTGGGATGTTCTTTTTCATGCAATTATAGGGATTCTTTTAGACTTTGGGGAAGTAACGGTCAAAGAAATTCTTAAAATTATAACAAGGGCGCACCCTTACCAGCATTTAACACCAACCAACTTAATCCCACTCCTAGAGTATGGGAGAGACAACCACTTCTTCTATATCAACAAATCTGAGAATGGGGTGATTTCCCTCAGAGCGAAGAGAAAAAGCTATCGTTATTACTATTCCAATCTCAGTACAATACCATCGATCAAAAACTTTACGGTAATTGACGTGGGAACCCGTAGTAGGGTCGGGCAATTGGATGATGGCTTTGTCTCAACCCGGGGAGAGAAAGGAACTGTGTTCGTATTGAATGGCCTAGCATGGGAGCTACTTGCAATAAAAGATGATCGAATTGAAGTGCGACAAGTCAGAGCCACAGATGCCACGCTTCCCACTTGGGAGGGGGAATTAATTCCTGTTTCATTGCTGGTCGCAGAAACCACTTATGAGTTATTTTCGAATGATGCTTTTCTCCAAGGAGAATCGCAACACATTCGGAAAGAATTACACCGGCTAATCAGAGAGCATCGGGATTCTAATATCGTACCTTCAAGAAATAAGATCCTTATTGAAACTGCTGGGCGACAGATGGTATTACATACCTTCCTTGGATCACGGGCAAATGACACGCTAGGCATCGTTCTATCGACTATTATAGGAGCTAGACAAGGGTATTCAGTTGAATATCGTACTGATCCTTATTCAGTGTTCTTGTCACTCCCACGTCCTGCGGAAATAAAATCAATAATCGAAGAGATAGACCCGAAACATTTACGTCCAATGCTGGAACATAGATTGAAAGGCAGTGAGCTCTTTGCATGGCGGCTACAGCACGTAGCAAGGCGATTTGGAGCAATTTCTGAATCTCTTCAGAGCTCCCCTATGATGACCAAACTCCTTGTATCCCGATATCAGGATACCATTGTCGGGGATGAAACTGTAAATGAAATATTAACAGAATTGTTGGACTTTGAAATCGTCGAAGACTTCTTTCAAAGAATTCAACATGGCACCCTTCAAGTAGAAGTAATCGGTGTTAGAACCTTTGATACTCCACTCTCTCGTGCAGCTACTCAACCGATATCAGCCAATATTTTAAAGATCAGACCCTCTCATATAATATTGGAGAAGGTGGAGAAACGAATTCGTAACACATGGGTTCGTTTAGTCTGTATGCGACCGGGATGCAAGTTCGAAAAGGTACAAAGGATTGAGACCCTGAAAGAAGATATTCAATGCCCTCAATGTCGGGCTCGGTTTATTGCTGTTGTCCACCAGAAAAAAACAGGAATCAAGGGGCTCTTATCGCGTTCTATGAACAAAAAACAGAAGCTAACACCAAAAGAAAAGAAGGATTTGAATGCAGCAACTAGATCAGCTGATTTAATTCTATCATTTGGAAAACGAGCAGCGTTTGTACTTGCAGGACGGGGGATAGGGCCACGTACCGCGGTTCGAATTTTGCGATCTCCTCAAAAAACAACTGAGGATCTCTTGGCTTTGATGTATGCTGCTGAGGCAAATTTTGCTCGTACCAGAGAATACTGGGATTAATTATAGGATTCTCACTAAAAATTTTGGAGCTCGCCTAAATCAATTCCATTTGTCATTTGGACGCGTAACCTGGGGTGTTCTAAAACCTGGTTGAGAACGGGAAACGAAGGTCTGGTAGACACCCGTTTTCTTGGTTTATTTAATGCAAACCCGCCCAAAAACGGATTGTATGCAGGCAAAATAGTTATCTGAACAGTATCGATTAAACCCACGTCATCCTCCAAATCAAAAGGGAATTTAAAGATATCAAGAAGTTCTTCCCGTGGAAGAGTCAGCTTGGCAAACACTGGAAGTTTATGGTTAATTCCTAATTCATCTGTCAATTCAATAGAAGGATGAATATGACCCAGAACGATTTCTGAGGCAAAAAGGATGTTGGGATCGGGAGTCACATGGCCGTGAAAAGCACCCAGTTCATTGTCGAAAAGAGCAGCACCTTTGGAGGGAATCAAATCCAGATGAGGTTCTAAAGACTTTAACAGGATAGTGTCTTGGTTCCCTCTTATCAACATAATTCGCTTTAAGAATGCTAAAGTCTTGATCTTTTCTAGGAGATATTCCAGGATCCGTTCATTCTGCCATTTGTTTGATACCCAACCTTTTTTTTTCCTAAAATGAGGGAAACTGTGTTCAAAATCGCCAAGAATTAAGATTACGTCCGGTTTAGCTTGGATTAAATCAGCATATAAGGTATCGATGACCGAATATGTCCAGCTGGGGGGACGCGTATTTAATCCTTTTTCCGTCCACTCCTCCTCGAAGCCTAGATGGAGGTCAGAAATAATGAATACCTTCTGGCCATTAAAATTTCTTAATAGATATCGTCTATCGATTTCTTCAGTAGGAAGCATTAGATTCCTCTTTAACAAATTACCGATTTCATAACTATTCATGCTGTGTTCGGAATACAACGCTTTAAAACAGCAACTAACAGAAGATTAAATAGGTAATTAAAGATGTCCCAAGAGAATTTGCTTGAACCGTTTGAACCGCTCCTAAATAAGAAGGTATTTGCTCACCTTTCCACGATAATGCCTAATGGGTCTCCGCAGGTTTCCCCTGTCTGGCTCAGTTTTGATAATGGCCTTATTTGGATCAATACGGCGATAGGCCGGCAAAAAGACCGGAATATGAAGCGTGATCCCCGAGTGGCCCTTTCTATTCTTGACCCGGATAATCCATATTTTAGACTGTTGGTTCGAGGAAGGGTTGCTGAATGGACGATTGAAGGAGCTGTTGATCATATTAATGCGCTCGCCAAAAAATACATGGGAACGGACAAATATTCCAATCTTTCACCTAGTGAACAACGTGTTATCTTCAAGATTAAACCCCGTAAGGTCACTGGATCTTGATTTTATTATGATTTAAGTGCTCGTCTTACGATGGGGTTTCGATCCATCAGGTTTTTCAGGGCTTGCTCATAATTCTCGTCAGGTTGAATTTGAACATTTATAAACACCCCTGTTCGTCCGATTTTGTCTCTTCTATTAAGGACTCGAACTCTTTCGTCGATTATCCGCTGAGATATACCTAGTAATTGACCAATCCTTTTTTTATCCTCTAGTATCGGCGTTTGCCAATAACCATTTCCTTCAGGTTCAATCAGGATAAGTTTTTTTGTTACTCCTGGCGTACGTTGTTGCTTCTTAAGTTGACCCCGATTCACAAGGCCTGAGAACCGAAAGAACTCTATATCGCGTTCATTCGCTGCCGTCAAAGGAAAGCTGAGCGAAACATTGTCATTTCGGGATAGAACTCCCCGTATGACAGAATTGGGAGTGGCCATCGTGATACGACGCTCTGCATCGTGGAAGGTCGGCAGAAGATCAATCCTAAAGGACGGAATGGCAAGGGGTAAGTAAACGTCGATATCGGATGTAACCTTTACATCGCCTCGGGCAACACTTCCATGAACAAATCCTCCAGTTAAACCCCTTTCCTCCAGCTCTCTCAAAATTTCCAAGGCTTTTTTTTGAAACGAAACAAATAAATCCCATTCTGTTTCTGAATATTCGTGAAAAGTGCGATTGATCGTCTGTTTAGGCTTTTCTCGCGGCATTTCCATCTACTAGGTTTTTTTACCACAATAAAACCCTATTTAGGTTTTATTAGAATTTCCTTATTTCGACATTTATTGAGCCACCCCTTATTAATTGTCCAAAAAAGTGAAGTTGAGACATTAGATGTCCGTCGAAGTACGAAATCTCAAGAAAACATACCGTCGTTTGGCAGGAAAGCCCAATGCACTTGCCAGGCTCCGGGCGTATCTTCGTCGCGATTATAATCTTATAAAGGCTTTAGATGACGTTTCCTTCAATATTAATCCAGGCGAAAAAGTAACTATACTGGGCCCGAACGGGGCAGGGAAAAGTACAATAATTAAGATTCTTACAGGGATAATCCACACTGATGCGGGAGAAGCTCAGGTAGATGGATTAGATCCTCAAAGTGACCGATACAAGGCGGCTTATCGTTTTGGAGTCGTTTTTGGACATCGATCTTTGCTTTGGAAACATATACCGGTCATAGAATCATTTCGATTGTATAGAGATATTTATGATTTAGATTCTAGAACCTTTCAATCACGATTAGATGAATTCATTGATGTGCTTCAAATAAAACCGTTCCTAAATCGTCAACCCAGACGACTCTCTTTAGGAGAACGGATGCGGTGTGAACTAGTTGCCTCACTCATTCACAATCCCCCTGTAGTATTCCTAGATGAACCAACCATTGGGCTTGACATTGTTGCCGCTCGGAGGATACGGGAGTTTATCAATGAACGAAATCGAAATGATGGAACCACGGTCGTTTTATGTTCCCATAATGTCCGAGATATTGAACAAATATGTACCCGGGCAATTTTACTTTTGAAAGGGCAGATCCGTTATGATGGTCCGACGAAAACATTAGCCACGGTCTTGAAAAGGGAAAAATTGCTCCGTTTCACATTTCGGACAGAGGAAAAACCTATATCAGACTTCATTAAGTACTTGAAGGAATTATCGGCAATTGCCCGCGTAATAAATCATTCAGGTGATCCTATCGATTCACTGAATGGATTGGATAACTCAATAACTATTGAATTTAACACCAAGGCTCTCGATTTAGATGATCTTGTTCCCAATCTCGTGTCGCGCGTGGATCGAATTATAGACATTCAGATTGCAGATGCAGACTTAGAAGATATTATCGAGGAATTATATAAGGATAGGGAGCTGCCCGTATGATTCGTAAAATTCTGAGAATTCAATGGCGATTCCTTATTATGTCTTACAAGATGATTTATCAATATCCATTTATGATTGTCGGCGGATTTATCGAGGGGACAGCCACACTTATGGCTTTCGTTATCTTTTGGCAGGTTATCCTAGTTGGGCAATCTTTTGGGACTTGGAAGATGGAGGAAATCTTAATCTTCACTGCTCTCGCTTATTTCGCATGGGGACTAGCTTCACTGTTTTTTACAGGAGTCTGGGTTCTTCCGAACAAAATAATCGAAGGTGATATTGAAAGGTGGTTATGTCGCCCAATTAGACACCCGCTGTTGGGCGTCCTTTTTGAAGAGGTATGGGTAGGTGGGAGTGCACTTCTAGTTGTCTCCATTTTGTTAATGTCTTTGGTAGGCGCTTACTATCATATGCAATTTCAGCTCCTTAATCTCATCCTTGCATTTATCAGTCTCGCCATTGGTATTACTACGCTCTATTTGCTTTATGGATCTATTACTGCACTCGCAGGATTCACGATTGGCAGAGCTGAATTTGTACAGGAGGCCTTTGACACTCTTGAAATAACTTTTGCCCGAGTTCCAGCCACTTCCCTGCCAAGAGGAATTACAACATTTCTAATGGTAGGATTTCCTGTTGCTTTTCTCAGTGCTTTCCCCACGGAAATTCTTTTGGGGCGTCTTTCCGTGAATAATGCAATCGAAGTTCTTATCCTTCAGGTACCTCTTTGCTTATTCTGGATCGGGACATTTCTAATAATTTGGAAGGTCGGTATATCACGTTATGAAAGCGCCTCAAATTAGGAGCATTCTTCGATGGCTATTATGAATAAGTACATTCGGGTTATGCGGACTTCATTCACGGATCTCTCCGCCTACTGGGGAGATTTTATCGGGTTCCTAGCGTGGGGACCAATGAGTTTTGTCTTATTAGTGATCATTTGGTCAATAGTATATTCATCCAATCCACAAGCCCCTGATACATTCAATTATTCCATAAACGAGATACTCGGCTACAGTTTGATTGTCACATTCATAGGAGAAGCATTACTTCTCTACAAGGTAGCGTGGGGGATCCAAGATGATAATTTGGATGGAACTATGACGATCTATCTATGTCGGCCTGTTAACTATCTCAGTTTTCGTTTTGCCCAAATACTGTCCCGATCTCTCTTGAGTACGGCAATTTTGTTACCCGTGGTTCTTCTGCTAATTTCGGTGATGGAATTGCCAATCATACTCGATCCGTTGATCTTGGTTGGCTTTTTGATCTCCATTGGAATTGGATATATCCTGAGCTTTCTTTGTTTCGCCTTGGTCGGCACCTCAACCTTCTATATTAGACAAATCTGGCCGATTCGAGCCGCTTTTATAGCCATCATGCAGATACTAGGAGGAGAACTGTTACCTGTAGATCTCCTCCCATCAGTGTATCAGTCGTTTGTAAGAATGCTTCCTTTTTATTTGATCAGTTTTATGCCAGCCCAATGGGTGCTGGGTAGGATAACAATAGAGGAATTCGTTATTTCATTGATTCAAGGAGTCTTTTGGATCTTGATCTTAGTTTTGGTGACTAAAATTGTGTGGAGTCATGCTTTAAAAAAGTTTGAGTCGGCAGGAGGGTAATTAAAGAGGTTTTTTTCTCTACCAAAGAAATTTTACGTTCTGGATTTGCTTTAACGCTTTTTTAATTCGCGGTTCAATAATTTCCTCAAAGATCCCATGGCGATTGGCAATTCCCCCACCAATTCGCGATACAAGGTACGTCTTGTCGGGATTCTTTGAAATGACCGCAATCAGTTTTTCCAGTTCCAATTCAAAAACCGATCGGTATTCAGCAATCGTGAAATAATCCTCAGAATTTGCACCTGGTGTTTTCTTTGTTATAAAGCCATACACATTTGGTTCATCCCGTAGTATTGCGGCGCCTCCTCTTCCGCTCCTATGATAATTATCCCCGAAAACAAAGATTTCATTGGGGTGATCTTTAAGATACTTCCTCGTGATTCTCCTTTCATTCAATTTATAACTCACCATTCTTAATACTAGGAGTATTCGATCCTAGAATTGAATAGAATCCCTTACTAGGATATGGCAAATCCACCTGAGTTTATGTGCTTGATCAATAATGGAACATTTTTGTTTTATTGCATTTTAGTTTTTCCCGCATTTCCAATGAGGAATGCCGTTCTCCTCAGAGGATGATAAAAATCGCATATTTTACGTGTTACGTATCCCATTAAAGATTATTAATTCCCCCATTTGGAATCCTGCTTTTGGGCCGTTACCAGGCGTTTTTGATGATATTTTTAGCATAGCGGATATCCAGAGTCTTTGTTTCAAAATCGACTTGATAAGTTATTTCTGAGTTAAAATCCGACTCAAGAGTTGGAATTGATGCGAGGCAGCTCTTGCAGATATCTAAGGAAGCCAAAAAAGAAACTAAACTATGTAGATTTTCATTTTCAAGGCTTTCCTGGGTGAAATTCCGCACCCGAAAATTCCCAATAAAGTTGGTTTGGCACTCTTCTGGCATAAGCTCACCTTTTCCCTGCGATATCGCCCATATCCTCTTATTTCGTCATAAGATGTTAGTATCACGATCGAAGATTACCCAATATCAGAACCAAAAATCGGAGAGTCTGCGAAATTATTCGCTGGCAAATAGGGAAAAAGCTTTGATGACTTTGGAAATAAGTGTAACTACAGCAACTCCCTTGATAGGTAGAATTGATTTATTGGGGTCAAGATACTTTTCTTTCAAGGAGGATTTTATCCGTAAATTCCCGCCTGGGTAATAAAGGAAATTGTAGGAGTCATGCGTGATTCTTGGGTATATTTTCTGGCCTTCTTCTATGGATTTTGATGATAGCAGGGAAAAGTAAGGTTATCAAGATTAAAACAGTCGATATGGGAGTCGCAGAAGTCGTGGTCGTTTTTGCAACCATAGGTGGGGTCGTAGGTATTGTTCTGGAAGTTCCTGAAGTGTACTCAGAAATCATGAGTGTAAACTCTCCTTCCCCTCTATTGGATATAATATTAACGTAATAAATTCCAGCTGCAAGGTCTTGTAGGATTAATATATCGGGATAACTGACATCATAGGTTCCAGCGACATAGGACAAAGCACTATCATACAACTCCAAATTGAAATCGGTTCCATCAGGGCCAGTCAAAGACCAATTGTAATCCCCTTCATTTAATGTTAAATTATACCAAATAGAACCGTCTGTTGTAGATCCAGGCAGATAGCCAATAGTTTCGCCTAATTCGATTGGCGTGACATTTTCAGGAGATTCATCTACTATTGGCGCGTATTCAGTAATGGTGATCATAAAACTGCCAGTTCCATTACTGGCGATGACTGCAATGTAATAGTCTCCAGCCTCGAGGTTTGAAATTAACAGATCATCGGGATAATCGTCACCAGTTGCTTCCCCAATTGAATAAAAGCTGCTATTGTAAAGATAAAAATCGTAATTAGTTCCCTTAGGGCCATTAAGTGAAAACTGGAAATCTCCGAAAACGAGTTGCAGAAAATACCAGATCTCTCCGTATAATCCTGGACCAGGCATATACCCAGTCGTATTACCTAAACCGATTGGAATGGCGTTATCAGAGGATTTTCCTGGTGTGGCATCACCGATGTTAAGAGTAAAAGCCCCTGTTCCAGTTATAGAAAGGATAGAAATAAAGTAATCTGCCAATTTGAGATCTAAAATGGTCAAAATATCAGGGTACAATGTGTCATTCGCAGAACCAATAAGATGCAAATCGGTGTCATAAAGATCTAAGTTAAAATCTGTACCACTTGTGCCAGTGAGAGACCATCGATAGTCTCCCGCATCCAATCCAACTACATACCAAATCCTTCCATTTGGGCCAGGACCAGGCATCTCGCCTGTTGTCACTCCCATCGTAATGGGGATAGCATCTGAGGGAGAATCTCCAGTAGGAGCAGTGTAGATTGCTATGTTTAATATGAATGTGCCTGTACCAACTACAGGAAAGATTACCACCAAATAGGTTCCTGTTTGGAGAGCTAAAGCTATTAAAAGATCGGGGTATCCAAAATCATCAGCTATTCCTATATTATTTCCATTTGAATCAAAAAGATACAAATCGAAGTTCGTTCCGCCCGGGCCGGTTAAGGTAAATTGGTAATCATTAGCTGAGAGGCTGACGACATAGTAGATCTCACCATCAATGCCCGGACCAAGCATGTTACCAATGGTATTGCCTGAATATGTTCTAATTGGATTGTCGTAATTATCACCTGGAACGCGGGTGTATTTAGCAACATTGAGAGTGAAGGCACCCGTTCCACTGATAGCGTAGACATTGATGAAATAAGTATCTGCCGCAAGATCTAGAGCAAAAAAGCGATCCGGATAATAATCATGATATCCGCCTTCAATAAAGCCTAAACTATTGTCATACATATCTAGATCGAAATCAGTCCCTTCTTGAGCTGTTATACTGATCTGATAATCTCCAGCTGTTAATGTAATGCTGTACCAGACCGAACCATCAGTAGAAGGCCCAGGTAAGTTGCCAAACGTATCACCCAAGATAATAACTATTGCATTTGAAGGATCTTCTCCTTGGGCATTTACCGTACTGGTTTGAAATGAGAGTAAGATAATTATCAGAAACTGAAAAAGAATGAAATGCCCTTTTCTTATATTCTGCATCGTATTCATCCCTTTTCTTCTCTAATTTCTTTTCATGTTACTATCCAGGCTAGTTCTCAAATTAAAATCAACTGGGATCTGTTCATTATCTTCAAAATACCAGTACGAATCTTTTAAAAAGAAAAAAAGAATGGAGGAGGGTGGAAAGGGATATCTTCCCTATTTCGATTTTTCGAGCTGGGGATGGCTCTTTTACCTTTTTCTCCGACGCCTCACTAAGGCAATGACTGGCAATATAAGGACGATTGAAATGAACGAAAATCCAGGTGCGAGCCAAACAGGAACTTGTGTGATGACCAGTTGATAAGGATAAGGCGGAGAATTGGCATCGAAATCAAAATCATCTGGTAGCCTTCTGTACATCAGGTATTGTGCATCGGGGGAATATAAGGCCATTTCATCATTATATGGGCCTTCCGTTAGCTGCACAATTCCTTCGTCGGCCGCAGGATCTGTCACATTCAAACTGAAGAAGTGCCAATTCCCATCAGGATCACGGTTACTCCTCATCAACATTAGTTGCCCGTTTTGGGGGTGGTAGGTTTCAGGATAGTTTAAAAACTCGTCATCAAGAACAGTTCTATCGTTACTTCGATCCATGTTGATAGCATAGATATTGCCTTCTCGTGTCGCCGGTACTGGGGGCAAAGGAACATATCTGTATGTAATAGTATAGCCATCAGCTAGTACGTAAGGAACTGTTCTATGTGGGAAAGATTTGATCGTAAATACATTCGATCCATCAGCATTACTAGTTCTAAGAGTCGTAGGATTATTCCAGTAGCTCGCATCACCCCATACAAGCTTGTTCCCTGTGGGGGATATACCTATTGTGAATGAATTATCACTCGTACTGGATGGATTGCCGAGTTCCTGCCAATGAAAACTACCGTCTGTCGTGCAGATATATGGATTGTACCACCCATTACCATTGTGAGCAGACATGTATACCATAGTTCCATCTGTTCCTGGTATGAACCTCGCCCATGTTACCGTACCCCTGTTTGCGTAAGCAGGATTTGAGGATGTTTTGATCCCATTAGGAGTGATACCAGTCCTTGTAATCTGAGTAAGTCCAGTGCCATCCGTTCTTATCTTCCATAGGTCATTTCTGCCATAATATGAACTAGGCCTCCCAGATTCATCAGCAATGTGGAAGAGAATCCACTCGCCATGCCAATCCTCCAGGCTACTGAAATTGTGTCCGTTCGGTAAGGTGATTTGTCGATTATTACTGAGCTTTGCACTATGTCCAGCTTTGTCGGCAATCCATAATTCTCCATCATAGTTTAACCTTCCGTCTGGAAATTTTAGATATGCTATTTTTGTTCCGTCAGAGGACCAAAGATAGTCTGTTATGTTTGTTTCATCGTCGATAACGTATGTAACTCCGCTAAAACTGGCTTTTACAAAGGTTATGGCTTGGAAAGAGCCTAAAACCAGGATTGTGATGAATAATGTCAAAAATACTTTCTTTTTAACTTGTAGCAGCAAAACTATCGCCTCCAAATTTGGCTTATTTTAGAATTCAAAGCGGAATTTGACCGGGAATTAAAGGATGAAGTTCCTTATAAAATTATGCTCTATATAAACTCAAAACTACGTTTTCCGGATATTAGTGGTTATTCCTCTAAAATAACTATAAATTCTGGAAAATACAAGACATAAGTATCGGTATCGTGACAGAGAAACAGAAGAAGTTTAAGACTGGTAAAGATAAGTTGTGATCTTAATTGGTTAATTTCCTGGATACAACATCTGGAGGAATTAGGAACAAGTTAGTTCCATTAATGGTTACTAAATACGGAATAAGTTGATTTAGAGGAAATTAGAGGGCCATGTCTTTGCCTAGTCAAATTTTGTAAGATTATAATCTACCCAGGGTGCTTTGCATCCCTAGAAGATCGAATCTGGGTTTGCTAGATTTTCCAATGTATTGTTGGAATCTCATGTTAACGGAGATCATACTAATAATAAAGTGACCTCATCACGTGGTTGCCTAAGGAATCAGAAAATCTAAGATCTTTAGCTAATTAAGGTGATTCTTATCATTATTTTATGCCATAAGATGGTGATTTTTAAATAGAAAAAGGGAATGAATCATCGGAGCGGATTTCCGTGGATCCTTTCTTTTTACGCGACCATGAGGCAATCGAGGCCCTCAATGTGTTAGCAGACCAGACTCGAATGGATATGCTCCGTTTAATGAAAAAATATTCCCCTAAAGGACTAACGGCCTCAGAACTTTCAACCGAACTTAACAAATCGATTCCTACTATCCTCCATCACTTGGATAGACTAGAAAAGCTAAAGCTTGCGTATTTTGAGATGGAAGCGATCGGTGACGGAAAACGAAAAGTCAAACATTGGAAATTACAACACCAAAAGATCCACCTTGAAATTGACATCGAGAACCTGGCCTTTTCTTTGGAGGACATTGAAAAACGCATATTCACATTGTTTGAGGAAGAGAAAGACGCGGGGGGGTTTATATCGGCCAATTTTGCCGAATCGTTGACCGTTGAAAATATCATTGAGAGGCTGAAGAAAAAATATCAAGAGATCACAGAGGAGCAGGCCAAAATTATAATGCAGTCTCTGTCCACTGTAGAAGATACAATTGATCAGGTCGAGAAGTGGATCTATCATGAGTTTAAGAGTTCCGCTGGGGAGCTCAAACTACAGTTTTTCACTTTTGGAAGATATTTTGCCCTAGATGATAAATTGCGAGGAGAACTCTACGAAAAGCTAGCAAACTCGCCAGATTTTTATATTCAGGCATTTGAGGATCCTGAAAGTGGAAGAGAGGTTACAGGCATTGTTTTGAGACCCGATGCCCTAAAAAAGTGACGTAGAAACTCTTTATCAAATCCTGCTATGCAAAGTTATCAGCGTTTTTTCATCCCTGAAAGTGGTTTCAAGTCACTCACCCAAGCTAGTAATTCTTCATGCAAATCTGGCGCAGCTACCACGAGCTGATCAAATATAGTATCGGTTGGATGTAGAGTTTTGCCATCAAGATCTGTGAAACGGAGACCCAACTGATCTAGGATTAGTGCAGCCGCTGCAATGTCCCAGAATTTCCCCTTTCGCCCAATTCCCCAGAAGACTCCCCCATGAAGGGTACCTTGAGCTACCAACATGAGATGTTGGGAAATTCCGCCGCCCAAGCGATACGAACGACCTATACTTCCTACAAGATCAGCGACAGCTAGAGTCTGTTTAAGAGGGAAAGGTAACCTAGCTGAAAAATCGACAAGGATTCGAGCTTCAGCTATACTACATGTTCCTGGAGGGGGAATGCTTGATCCGTTTAACCAGACCTCACCACTTCGACAAGCAGAATACATCATATCAGTAAATGGATTATAGACTACACCTGCTAGAAGACCATTTCTATCCCAGGCACCAATCGACATGCAAACAAAAGCAAAATTACCTCGTAGAAACGCCTTTGTTCCGTCAAGGGGGTCAATAAACCAAACTATCTTATCACCAATGGTACTAAAACCACGTGTTTCTGAATCTCTTTGCGATTCTTCCGCGTAAATTACGTGGTCGGGAAAATGCATTAGAATATGGTTTGTAATTAGACGTTCACTTTCCAAGTCAAACGTAGTGACAACATCCTCACCCCTTAATCCCTTCCGAAAGATCTTCAGGTCACTAAAAGACATCATTCGGAGAAAAGAACCAGCCATTCGTGCGGCTTCTTCAGCCACGACGCGTAAGTGTTCAAAATCCATAAAATTCACCTTATACCTCAAGTTTGGAAAGTTCAAACTTTACCTGAGCGCTTAACCCGTCCAAAAATGGCATTACGTTGCCAACCGTTCCTTTATCTGATGAGGCCACCAAAAAGACGCTTGCTGCAACCGGCGCCACATAGAACTCTCTCTCCCTTGTACGGAAGATTAGGATATTTATCTCTTGATCTGTTCGAGTATGGAAACTTGATTTTAACTCTTCGTAAGCGACAAGTCCCAATCCATGGATGATGTCCATTTCATCTGGATTGCATTGCTCACTGGAAAACAACTCGAAACCTTCATCCGAAACAATAGAAATACATAGGGGTATTTTGACATCTTTGCTATCAAAAACTTTCTCGACTACTTCAATTGTCTTCTGGGCTCGTTCACTCAATATTACCATTCCCAAGAAATCGACTACTATATTGAAAGTTGTATTTTTGACGCATTGAAAAAGATTTGTAATATAAAGATGTAAACCCAGTGGTCGTGGCTAAGCTGTTATATACGAGAAATATTACTTGATATGTCTCTAAATTATCTATATTATTTATGGGGAAAAGCATGTAATGGTAATAGGAAAATGGAAGAAGTTTTGAAATTTTTGTTTCCAATATGGTGAATAGAAGGTCTGTTGCCTGATTTTGGTCTAGTTAATACGCATTCAAGGTTTTTCTAGATTGAGGAAATCGTTTCGGCTGAGGGATTCACCACGGTCGGATACCTCTGACCAAATCCACATGTTAGGTTAATTTCTCTCCCTCTCTGTTGAAAAGGGTTAAAAATGCTATTTTTTTTGGCCAGATACTTAGACATCCTCCAGATCTACTGATATAGAGGCAAATCGTGTGAAATTTCCGGAATTACAACAAAAACCTGATTTTCCTGCAACTGAAACTGTGATTTTTGAATATTGGAAACAGAATGAGATAGAAAAAAAGGTCCAAGATTCATCTGCAAAATACCCACCGTTTATATTTTTGGAAGGGCCTCCCACAGCGAACGGGCTTCCCCATGTAGGCCACCTACTTACCCGCGTTATAAAAGACGTCTATTTAAGATATAAGACAATGACAGGGCACTTCGTTACTCCTCGGATTGGTGGTTGGGACTGTCATGGACTCCCTGTCGAAATAGAGGTTGAAAAGGAACTGGGTTTGGAAAGTAAAGAAGATATAGAGGCATACGGGGCCGAGAAGTTTATTCAGAAGTGTAGGGAAAGTGTTCTGCGTTATGTCAAGGAATGGGAGAGTATGTCCACTCGGGGTGGTTTCCATTTAGATATGCCCTCCAGCTATATTACTATGAGTGAGGAATACGTTGAGTCGGTCTGGTGGTCATTGAAAACCATCTATGATAAAGGATTACTGTTCAAAGGCTATAAAGTTCTTCCATATTGTACACGGTGTGGGACATCCCTATCCTCTCACGAGGTGGCTCAAGGATACCAGGAAACGGAGGATCCCAGTATTTATCTCAAGTTCAAGATTAAAAGCGAGAAAGATCGTTATTTTCTTGCCTGGACGACCACACCTTGGACTTTATTATCCAATCTGGTTCTAGCAATTGCTGCGGATGAAACGTATGTTGAAATAAATCATGACGGAGAACGATTGATTTTTGCGAAAGCACTTCTGTCTAGGGTTTTTCCTGATAGTAATAAAGAAATTATTAAAGAATATAAAGGGAACGACCTCCTTGGAATGGAGTATGAAGCATTATTTCGGTACACAGCAGATAACAAGACAGGAAAAGCTCATTTTATCGTAGCGGCTGATTTCGTATCAATGGAGGAAGGAACTGGGGTAGTTCATTGTGCTCCAGCGTATGGACAAGAAGATTACGAACTCTGTAAAGAGATCGGGGTCGAAATGTTCCACCCTGTTTTGGAAAATGGAACCTTCGTAAAAGATATGCCTGATTTCGGCGGAATGCATGTCAAGGAAGCCGATCCATTAATCACGGAACAGCTAAGGACTGAAGGTAAGCTCCTACGCGAAGAGAAAATTACACACACATATCCCTTCTGTTGGAGATGTGATTCACCCTTACTCTATTATGCCCTGGAATCATGGTTTATTGGAATGAGCAAGTTAAGGAAGGAAATACAAAAACTAAACCAACAAGTTAACTGGAAACCTAATCATTTGAAAGATGGGCGCTTTGGGAACTTTCTTGATGAACTAAAGGACTGGTCCCTTTCCCGAACACGGTATTGGGGAACCCCACTGCCTATTTGGACATGTGACGAAGGACACGAGTTTGCCATCGGGAGCCGCAAGGAATTGGGGGAGTTGACCAAAGGGGGATTACCAACGGGATTTTCTCTCCACAAACCAGATGTGGATCGGATTCAGGTTCAATGCCCGAAATGCAAATCTTTGTGTTCCAGGGAGGAATATGTCATTGATGCCTGGTATGATTCAGGTTCCGCCTCCTTCGCACAATGGCATTACCCCTTCGAAAACCAAGAGGCATTCAATAAACATTTTCCAATTGATTTCATAACCGAGGCAATAGATCAGACTCGTGGTTGGTTTTACTCGCTTCTCGCTATTTCGACCGTGATTTTCGAGCAACCGGCCTATAAAACTTGTTTGACGATGGGCCATATCCAAACGGAGGAAGGAAAGAAAATGTCCAAGTCTCGTGGCAACGTAGATTCCCCTGATGTGTTATACGAGAGGTACGGAGCCGATCCCGCTCGTTGGTTACTGTTTAGTACTCCCACTTGGAACGATGTTCGGTTTAGTTTTAATCTTGTTGAAGAGAGTATGAAGGAGTTTCTCCTCCCTCTTTGGAATGTCATATCTTTCTTCGTTACATACGCGAATCTGGACGCATATACTCCAACTGATAGGGATTATTTGGTGCCAGTGAATGAGCGTCCACTGATGGATCGCTGGATCTTATCAAGGTTTCATCACACCTTACAGGATATACGCCAGGCATTTGACGATCTTTCTGTGCATCAGGCAGTTCGTAGTTTACAAAACTTCCTCAACCAGGATATGTCAAATTTATGGGTACGACAATCGAGACGACGTTTCTGGGAGAAAGAACTATCACTGTCAAAGAGGTCTGCGTATTCCACGATGTACGAGATCCTTACTTCGCTCTCACGTGCGTTGGCGCCATTTCTTCCGTTTTTCGCAGAGGAAATGTATCGAATATTGGTACAGAGCCAGGATCTTGGGTTTGAAAGCGTCCACCTTGAAGAATACCCTCAAGTGGATAAGCAATTGCTCAAGGAGGATCTGGAGGCCCAGGTGGACATTGTTCGAAATGCGATTAGCGCTGGAAGGGCTATTCGGGCTCAGAAGAATATCAAGGTTCGCTGGCCTCTGGGACAGGTTGTATTTGTTGCTAATGAGATTGGTAAGCCCGCTCTTACGCGTTTAAAGGAATTGGTTGTCCAAGAGCTAAATGTCAAGGAAATGATCTTTACTGATGATCCTTTAGCTTTTCAGGAGATTGTTTTTTCTCCAAATTTTGATAAGATAGGTCCAAAACACAAAGGAAAAGCTAATAACATTGCTAAATGGATGAGGGATCAAAAAGGACAGAATTCCAAAGATATCGCAGATATACTTAATGAACAAGGGTTCTATAAAGCGAAAATCAATGGAGAAGAGGTTACAATAGAACAGGAGGATTTAGAGATTCGGATCACCGAAAAAGAAGGATACACTGGAGCCTCTTTCGAAGGGGGTGACCTTTTTCTAAATTTAGAACTCACAGAAGAATTGATCAATGAGGGATTTGTCCGTGATCTTGTTAGGCGCATTCAATCCATGAGAAAAGATCTGCAGCTCCCCTATGATGCGGAAATCGCCCTGAAACTGAAGGTTGACCAACAAACAGCAAGAGTAATCGAAAGTTACTCCACACTTATTAAAACGGAAGTACTTGCTTCTCAAGTGGAATTCTCGACTTCAGACAAGGGTCTTGTGAAAGAGTGGACAATCTTGGATCCAAAAGGAACAACAAGAGATGTTAAGATCAATGTTGTCCAATAAAGGCTCGAGATAAACAAGATTTGGCTATTAATAATCTGTTCCGTGTTTCCTCAAAGTCATGGTACCCCCTCTAATCGCAGCAAGAATGCCGAGAAATATATTATGGAAAAACGAATGGAACAAATATCCTTCTTCAACATAATTATTACCTGAATATTAAAGAAAATAATTCGAGGCCAGGTTTTAGATGGATTCTAATGAGCTACGGAACAAGTACCTTGACTTCTTCCGATTGAAGGGGCACGCTATCATACCCTCAGCTTCTTTACTTCCCGAAAATGATCCGACCGTTCTGTTCACTACTGCAGGTATGCATCCTTTACAGATATATTTAATGGGACTGGAAAAACACCCAGCTGGATCTAGGTTAGCAAATAGCCAAAAATGTATCCGCACTGGGGATATAGATGAAGTAGGTGATTCTACTCATCTAACCTTTTTTGAAATGTTGGGTAATTGGTCCCTTGGAGATTATTTCAAGGAAGAAGCCATCGCGATGAGTTGGGAATTCTTAACGGATTCCCAATGGCTTGGCTTGGATCCAAATAGGATTTCAGTTACGGTTTTTGCAGGTGATGAAGAGGCACCTAGAGATGACGAATCCGCGGAAATTTGGCGAAAAATTGGCGTTCCTAACGAGTGTATCTATTTCCTTCCGCGTGAGGATAATTGGTGGGGCCCTGCAGGGGCTACAGGACCATGTGGTCCCGATACTGAAATGTTTTATGACACGGGTAAAGATCCCTGCTCGAAAACCTGCCAACCAGGCTGCAATTGTGGAAAATACTTTGAAATTTGGAACGATGTCTTTATGACGTACAATAAGACTGCAGAAGGCACCTATGAGAAATTAGAGCAGCATAACGTGGATACGGGGATGGGAATTGAACGTACAGTAGCTGTTCTCAATGGAAAGCAGTCTATTCATGAAATTGACACTATAGCTCCAATCGTTGAACGAATCAAGGAATATGCTGAATTAGGGGATACTCTGAGTTTAGAGGAAACTCGTGCGCTATACATCATAGCAGATCATATACGAGCCTCTACTTTCATTCTTGGGGATGACAAACACTTAGTGCCTTCAAATTTAGGACAGGGGTACGTTTTACGGCGTTTGATTCGAAGAATAATTCGCCAGGGCAACATTTTACAGATTAAACAACACTTCCTACCCGAACTAGCTCGCATTGTTATTAATAGCTATAAAGCTACCTATCCAGAATTGGAACGTAATGAGAGTTTCATTATAAAGCAACTCCGGCAGGAAGAACAAAAATTTACTAAGGCATTACGGCGTGGATTAAGAAAATTTAATCAGATCTTTGATGAGAAAGATTCAATCACGGGCAGGGATGCTTTTCTTTTGTTTACTTCGTACGGTTTCCCGCTAGAGATCACAATGGAATTGGCGAACGAAAAAGAGATTGAGATTGATATTGACGCATTTCGCCAGGAATTTGACCAGCATAGAGAGTTGTCGAGAAAAGCAACTGCTGGAACCTTCCAAAGCGGGCTTTCTGATCATTCTGAACGAACCACGCGCCTGCATACTGTAACTCATCTACTCCAGCAATCACTTCGGTCGGTGCTAGGAACCCATGTCAAACAGAGCGGTAGTAACATAACTCCCGAAAGAACCCGATTTGATTTCACCCATCCCAAAAAATTAACGCCTGAAGAAATAAAGCAGGTTGAGGATTTGGTCAATAAAAAGATCCAAGAAGGGATTCCGGTCATGAGAGAAATCATGTCCCCCCGTGAAGCAAAAAAGGCCGGCGCTCTTGGATTCTTCGAGGAACGTTACGAAGGCGACGTATCCGTCTATTCTGTGGGAGATTTTTCTAAAGAAATCTGTACGGGCCCTCATGTTTCGAATACACGAGAAATTGGTCCGTTTAGGATCCAAAAACAGAAGAACATAGGTGCAGGATTAATGCGAATACGTGCTACGGTTGAAGATTAAGACTTCAATAATTAACACACACGAGATCCGCGCTTATGCTCTAAGATGGTATTCCCCACTACCTACGTCTTCCTGAATTTAAGAGTGTTGATTACTCTACTACGGTGTGAATATAAGGGCGGATCCCGGATATTAGGGTAAAAGATGAATTAGGGAGAAGTTTCCAGCTCGAAAGAGGTAGGCGATGCGTAATAATCGGTTCCGAACACACTACAACAGCGGCGGAGAGTTGCGCGTAGTACAGTGTATAATAGGAAGTATCCTGACTGGCCCAACGAACAACATACAGTTCTGAACCATTAGAAAGGATAGTATTGAGCGCACTGAATGGGACCAGCATTGATTTATAAATCGTGATCATCTGTCTAAAAAGAGTTTCGGGAGGAATGTTTTCCATCCAATTCAGCTTGGAGAGGATATGATGAAAAAAGATCTCTGTATCCGAATCGTCCGAATTCAGGGCAAAAGAAGGATTTCTTTCCAGGCTTAATGGATCATATACGGTTCCATTGTGGATAAAGGCCCAAGAGGTTCCGTTTGCGTTACAAAAGAATGGATGAGTGTTGGGTAATGTACATCCGATTCCTGGACTTGCTAATCGCAAATGACCAAGAAACACTTTGGGCGGTTTTTCAGCCAGATCCCTAGCTGCAGATTCATATATTGGCGATTGATATGCTGATCCAAGTTGACGTTCCACAGGTACCATCCCTGACCTATCTGGGGAACTTTTTGCCATTCCCCATCCATCAACATGACCTCGCTGTCCCAATCGCATTCCAGATTCAGCAAGCTCTTGGAATCCCATCACTAAATCGTGCCAATTATCAGGTTGACCAAAAATTCCAAGTAACCTGCACATTAACGAAATCACGTTCCCTATCATATGAAGGAAATTTTAAGTTCAATTTATTTGATTTTTTCAAGGCGATTCGGGGGGACTAGAGGGATTCGCCAATCGTGGTGGGGTGTTCTAACCCCGATCTTGAAAACGATGGGGCCTCGTCGTTTATGCTCACTTCTGTATAACATTCCTTCAACTTTCTTGATTTCGGCGATATCGAGGCCCAGATTCGCAGATACTTCTCCTGGAGTTTGAAATCGTTCGAGTCCCGAAAGAATCAAGTCTAAATTTCTGTAAGATATTCCGATCTCTTCTTCATCAGTCTGTCCTTCAGTTAATCCTGCCGACGGAACCTTTTTCAGTATATTTTGGGGAACTTCTAGAGCTTCACCCAATTGATATACGTGAGTTTTATATACGTCTCCGATCGGCAATATGTCCGCAGCACCATCGCCGTATTTGGTGAAGTATCCAATCATCAGCTCACTCTTGTTACCCGTCCCGCAGACCAGGCAATTCAATCGGTTTGCATAAAAATACTCAATACTTTGCCGTATCCGAGGTTTTAGATTCATCCATTCCAAACGTGAAGACTGTTCGGGTTCTCGAATTATGGATGAATATGTTTCAATTATCTTTTGAATATCTAAAATTGTGGGGATCAATCCTAATTCAGCACAAAATTGGGTCACGTCGTCAAGATCGGATTTTGGCGTACTCGCGCTTGGTAGGAATAGAACATGTACATTTCCGGATCCTAACGCATTGATGGCAAGTTTTGTAACAACTGCGGAATCAATCCCGCCGCTCAAACCGATTATAACTCCTTCAGCTTCCGCTTCATTGACTCGAACCTGTATAAAGTCTTGAATTAACCGAATCGTCCTCGGAATATCGATGGAGGGAAGTTTCACAATCGTCGACTTCCTTTTTCCAAACTTTTGTAAATCCATGGGGGAACATTTCTCAAAGTGGGTACAAAAGGGCGTGCTCCCCGTGTGGCTTCAGTATCCAAGGGTACGATCCCGAAATCGGGTTCGTCGTACTTCAATTTGAGGATTTGTTGTCCTGTAGCTGTCCGAATTTCAGAACCCCCCCAGAATATCAAATCGTCTTGAATTCCTGACTGATTGACATATACTAGATTAATAGTGTTTTCCATTGCTCTTGCTGGAAGGAATGTTTCAAAATATTTTCTACGAACTCCAGGAGACGCTGAAATACAAATACTTGTATGAGCACCAAGGAACGCATGCGCACGGGTTATTTCTGGACTGAAAATGTCATAACAAATCTGCATGCCAATCCTCCCTAAAGGAGTATCTATAACTCCAATTTCGGTTGCTTCTCTATAGTATCGCTTTTCATTGAAAACCGAGTGATTAGGAAGTAATATTTTACGACTTTTCCCCAAGTATCCTTTCGGGCCAAAACATACCGCCGTGTTGTAAATTAATCCAGGTAGAGGTTCTTCAGGCATCCCTGCAATAATATAACAATCATAATTATTGGCGAGTTCTGCCAACCTTTCGCAATATCCTCCTTCTGGGACTGGTTCCGCTAGCGAAAAAATGTCATCATGCATTAGATAACCTGTGACACACATTTCTGGAAAAACCAAAAGGGGCTGATCAGATGAAGATATTTCTGGCCTTTTACACACTTCTTCCATTATTTCAAAGTTTGATTCAGGATCGGCCTGGACAGACCTTACCTGTGCTGCAGCTACTTGAATCTCCATCTTCCATCAATCATCCATTAGGGAATTGAGCCCAGTTTTTATATATAATCGGCATTTTATGTCATCTCATGACCATTAATCTAAATTACGTTTTGAATTCATTATTTTCAATATCTCCTATAAACCAACCATTGATTATCGTTGATGTTATCCGAAAATTTGGTGCAAAGAGAATCTAAAAGACCATTCCAGCTGGAAAGAACTGTCACATTGATGTTGAAATTACTTCATTTCAAGAATCCAGTCGTTTTTAATAGATACCTTCGTTTTAATGACCTCAAAGAACCATCCGAATATTCTAAACGTTCAAATAGTTTATCCAGTCCCAATCGGTTACTTGGGTAGAATATTGTTCCCATTCTCGTTTTTTAGCCTTTACAAACTCGCTGAATATATGATGACCAAGAGCTTCTCTAATGATTGTGTCTTGTTTCAAGTGGTTCACAGCCTCAAACAAATTACCAGGGAGGGTTTGGATCAATAGTTCTTGACGTTCTTCAGGAGAGAGTTTGTAAATATTTCGTGCAACAGGGGGAGCTAGTTCCAACTCACGCTCTATTCCATCAATTCCTGCCACTATAAGAGCAGCAAATGCCAAATATGGATTGGTACTTGGATCTGGACAACGATATTCAAAACGTGCCATACTCGGATTTCTAAACTCTGGTATACGAATGAGAGCTGATCGGTTTAGGGGCGCCCAGGCGACGTATACTGGAGCTTCATAACCCGGAACTAATCGCTTATAAGAATTAATCGTGGGAGCTACAATTGCCGTTAGTGCCTGGGCATGTGCTATGATTCCAGCCATGAAATGCTGTCCTGTCTGGGATATCTCATTAGCCTTCCCTTTACCGAACAGGTTATCCGATCCCTGCCATAATGACGTGTGAAAATGCATCCCATTCCCAGCTTTCCCATAGAAGGGTTTCGGCATGAAGGTCGCGACATGACCATTTTTATAGGCCAGAGCACGAATCATAGCTTTATAGGTGACGATGGCATCCGCAATCCTGACCGCGTCCATAAATCCGATTTCCACCTCGTACTGTCCTGGTCCAACCTCATGATGATGTACTCGCGGAACTAAGCCAGCTTTGTTCATATGGCGAGAAAATCTTCTAATCATTCCAGCACTAATGCTATCAGGAAACACATCCGCATATTTCCCGTTATCTACTGACTCCCCATCCTTTAAAAGATAAAATTCTGGTTCTGGACCTATCTTTAATTTCCAACCTCTTGGTTCTAAATGTTTCCTAATTACCTTTACAAGCTGTGATCGTGTATCTCCTGCAAAGATTTTTCCAGCCTGAGTAATTTCGCACATAACCCCTAATTTGGGATCGGAAGTATACGGTAGATCAATCAAAGTTTCACTGATAGGCTTTAGATGAAGATCTGAATTTTCTAAAGGGGTAAATCCAGGTACTGAGCTGCCATCAATGTTTACACCTTCGATGAAGATCGGATCCTTTTTTACATCCTGAATATTATCAACAGGCTTTTCAAGAGGGCAATTCATTGCCTTTAGACGGCCATTAATATCGACAAATCGGACCTCAATCATATTATACATGTGTAGAACCTCCAGAATTGAAATGTCTTATGAATTTACATTCTCGTGATGGAATTCGTAGATTAACTGATTTACAACCTTAAATGCGGATTGATGGACATAGTGACCAGCGTTGGAAATTATTTCCAATCGAGATTTTCCTCCCAGGTTTTCACGCAAATATCTAGAATACTTCAATGGTGTCATTTTATCATTTTCTCCACAGATAATAAGCGAAGGTATCTGGATTTGCTGAAGTTTTAATAGAACATCGAATTGATCGCAGGCCTTGAAATCTTTTACAAGTATTTCCTTCCCGTTTCTTTCTAGTTCCTTATCATATCGCTCTTTGATTTCTGGCGTGGCGTCCTTGTCGAACATATATTCTACAGAGACTCTCCTGTAATTCTCGAAATCCTCAGATATCAAATCGAAAAAAAGTGGCGCAACCCTAAGTTTCGCTCCTGTTGCGATTAAAACGGCCCTCTTTATACAGAACGCTTTATAGCTGAGAATTATTTGCATTGATACGGCTCCTCCCATGCTACGACCAACCAGCGTCACGTTTCGAAGATTCAAGGAAGTAATAATTTCATATACTATCTTAGCATACTCCAAAATTGAGGTCGATGAAATATCAGGGCTACCTCCATGTCCAGGAAGAGATAATGCTAGGATCCCCCATCCAATTTGTAGAAAAAACGGTATCTGGTAATTCCATTGAGTTTTATCCTCACCTGCGCCATGTATAAACACTAAATAGGGAGCTGAAGCCACGTTGGGATCTGGTGTAATATTATCGTATTCTAGCAGTATTGTCATTTTTTAAATCGACCCTAATGGCGCGTTTATCCTCTATGGAGCTTTGTTCAACGACCCAGTTTTCCAATAGCTATCTCTCTTCTCAAGAAAAGCTGCCAATCCTTCTCTTCCCTCATCTGAGGTTCTTATGGCTGCGATTGCTTCGATGCAATATTTTCGGAGTGAATGGAGATCCATGACCCAATTCTGTTTTAGAAGTTTCTTGACCTCTTTTATGGCAACTGGGCCGCTTGTCAGCAAGTTATCTACGATTTCATTTACTTTTATATCCAGATTTTTTTCATCACTAGCAAGCTCTTGGATTAGGCCTATTTCTAACGCCCTTTGAGCGGTAAAACGTTCTCCAGTAAGGAAGTACCTTCGAGCATACGAAAATCCGATTTTTTGTATCACGTAGGGGCTTATAACTGCGGGAAGAATGCCCAAATTGACTTCAGAAAAAGCAAATTTGGCTCGTACTACTGCAACTGCAATATCACACGACGAAACCAGACCGATGCCTCCCCCAATCGCGGAACCATTTATGCGGCATACCACGGGTTTCGGACTCGAATATATGGTGTGAAAAAGGTTTTCCAATCGAGCTGCATCGTCATAGTTCTCCTGATAAGAATAATTCTGGCTCTTTTTCATATAATTAATGTCAGCACCAGCAGAAAAGGATCGTCCTTCTCCAGTTAAGATAATGATCCTAATTATCGTCTTTTCAGCAAGATCTGTGAACACCTGAGTCAATTCTTGAATCATACGAGAATCAAAAGCATTATGGATGTCTCCCCTATTCAGTGTTATCCGAGCGATTCCCCGATCGCTAATCTTCAACTTAATTGTATCGAAAGATGTCATTTCAAAATTCCACCTCGCTGAAGAATTACATGCGAAATACTCCAAATTTGGAGTCATCAATAGGAGCATTTAGCGTCGTAGAAATGGATAGAGCCAATACATTTCTGGTATCGTGTGGTAGTATGATCCCATCATCCCACAGCCGCGCGGTGGAATAGTAAGGGCTACCTTCACGCTCATACTTGTCAATAATTGGTCTCATTATCTCTTCCCTCTCTTCTGAACTTAATTCTTTACCTTGGGATGAATATTGCATTTCCTTAACCGTTGCTAGAACTTTTGCAGCTTGGTCTCCCCCCATTACGCTTATACGAGCATTTGGCCACATATATAGGAATCGAGGAGAGTAAGCCCGACCTGCCATCCCATAGTTACCCGCGCCATAAGACCCTCCAATAATTACTGTGATCTTGGGAACAGTTGCATTACTTACAGCCATCACCATCTTAGCGCCATCCTTGGCTATGCCGCCTGCTTCCGCAACGCTCCCAACCACAAATCCAGTTATGTTTTGAAGGAAGATGAGCGGAATTTTCCGCTGGCAGCATAAATTTATGAAATGTGCTGCCTTCAATGCCGATTCTGAAAATAAAACTCCGTTATTTGCAAGGATTCCGACTGGATAGCCAAAAATATGGGCAAAGCCACATACCAAGGTTGTACCATAAAGGGCCTTGAATTCATGAAATCGGGATCCGTCCACCAAACGAGCTATTATCTCATGAACATCGTATATTTGCCTAGGATCTTTCGGTAATATACCATAAATCTCATGAATATCGTACAATGGATCCTCTGGGGTTTTTACATCTAGTCTGGTTTTTGGGGGGAGGTTTAAATGATCTATAATATCACGAGTAATACGCAAAGCGTGTTCATCATTTTGGGCATAGTGATCAGAAACACCTGATTTTCTAGTGTGGACATCAGCTCCCCCTAACTCTTCCGCGGTTACTACTTCTCCTGTTGCTGCCCGTACTAAAGGAGGTCCACCCAAAAAAATAGTACCAGTCCCCTTAACAATGATCGTTTCGTCGGACATGGCAGGTACATATGCCCCGCCAGCTGTGCACGATCCCATAACTGCGCTGATCTGTGGGATTCCCTTTGCCGACATTTGGGCTTGGTTGTAGAAGATTCTCCCAAAATGGAGCTTATCGGGAAACACATCGGCCTGCAGTGGAAGAAATGCTCCACCAGAGTCCACCAAATAAACACACGGCAAGCAATTCTCTTCCGCTATTTCTTGCGCTCTTAAATGCTTTTTAACAGTCATTGGTAGATAAGATCCGCCCTTGATAGTGGCGTCATTGGCAACAAACATCACCTCTCTGCCAGCGACCAAACCTATTCCTGTCACAATTCCTGCATAGGGTACCTCGTCACTATACATTCCATTGGCGGCGAGGGGGCTTAGCTCCATAAAAGGTGTTTCAGGATCTAGGATCATTTGAATCCGTTGTCTAGCAAGCATCTTACCTCTATCTAGGTGTTTCTGGACATATTTCGGATTTCCCTCCCTTGCAACCTCCAATTTTTCTCTGCATTCCTCTAATAGGGTTTGATAGTACTCATAGTTTTCCTTGTATTGTTCGGATTCAACATCCGCTTTGCTCTTTAACACGACCATATACTTACCTACCTGAATTGGGGTGAAAGATGGGAAAATCCTTGTCTGTTATGAACAAGAATATGTGGATACATGATGTCGGGGATTCTCTTTAAAATTTCTTCATGAGCGAAATCAAGAAGGAAGCTTCAGAGCTAATTTCAAGTGACCTTTAAACTCAAAACATGTCTCTGGATGTTTCACCCTCTCGAAGCTCTAATTCAAGTAGTGCTACATTAGCTTCTATTTGGTCTCCCTCAGAATAAAAAATTTCTTTAACAAGTCCATGATGGGGAGCAGTGATTCTATTTTCCATCTTCATTGCTTCTATCACTATTAAATCCTGGCCTTTATGAACCGAATCCCCTTTATTAACCAATATCTTTACGATACGGCCTGGCATAGGACTAGTAAGGCTTCCTTCTTCTGTTGATTCCTCAAATTCTTCTTCTACTCCAAGAATACGGGTAAGTTCATAATCCTCTCCGTCTAGGTGGATGAACCTTACATTGCCATCTTTGGCTACTGAACATTTATATATAATATTTTCCAGGGCAAACTGAAATTGACCGGATCCTAGCATCTTGGCTGTGACCTGTACCTCATTTTCCGTGTCTTCTCCATCCTTCCTAATTACGATGACGTAATTATCCACTTCTTTTCGAAGACGAACTTCATATTTGTGTAATCCATCATCAAATCTGAAGAATTCACTCATAAACTTTCCCAAATATGATAATGAATCAATGGCAATTATTTATTGCGTTTATAACTCCGCCAAGGCGAATTTTCGTTCGTATTCCGCATGAAAGATGATTTTAGGTTGCCTCCCCTTCTAGGGAGAATCTTCTTGAAGGCGCTTTTTCCCTTCCCAAGGGTTCCTGATAGCTTATCCGTTAGAACTTCAAGGCTCTCACGACCCCAGGTGCCCAATCGTTGCCAAGGAGAGTGTGGATCGTCACCATTAATCAGGTTAGCAGTATTTAACTCAGTTCCAGTCCCCATAAAGGATTCCATGACTTCAAATAGTGCTGCTGCCAATATTACTTCTAAAGGAGTCGTTTGAGTCACTTGTCTTCCTTGCCATGTTTGAAAATGGGCATAAACAAAATCTGTACGGGTATTGCCCGCCAAAAAGTCTTGGTTTTCCAATACCTCCTTCAGAAAAGGTATATTTGTTGGTATACCCTGCGCTGTATAGTTTCTAAGCGCCCATTTCATTTTCTGTATAGATTCATCTCGAGTTTCGGCGTGAACAATAAGTTTGGCTATCATTGGATCATAAAATGTGGATACTTCTCCACCAGAAATTGGAATCCCCAAATCGTTTCGAATATTTACACCTACGGGAACCTGAACCTGATGAATCTTACCAGCTGAAGGCATGAATTGAGATTCTGGACGTTCCGCATATATTCTGAATTCCATGGAATGGCCACGTCCAGATACATCTTTCTGAGCGAGCTCTAGTTGCTGTCCATTGGCGATACGAATTTGCCATTTGACAAGGTCGATTCCCGTTGTGGCTTCTGTAATGGCATGTTCAACCTGGAGTCTAGCATTGATCTCCAAAAAATAAAAGTTGTTTTCTTCGTCTAGAATAAATTCTACCGAGCCAGCGTTCGTGTAATTGACCGCACGTGCGGCGTTGATTGCGGCCTCACCCATTTTTATTCTTAGACTTTCATCGAGCGCTGGCGAAGGCGTTTCTTCAATGATTTTTTGATGTCGACGTTGAATGGAACATTCACGCTCGTTCAAATGGATGATATTGCCAAAATGATCTCCCAGAATCTGAAATTCAATATGACGGACGCGTTCAAGATATTTTTCTAAGAAAACGCCTCCATTGCCAAAGGCAGCTTGGGCTTCTCTACGAGCGCTATCGTAGGCCGATCCAAATTCTTTAGCAGAATTTACAATTCTCATTCCTCTTCCCCCACCTCCAGCTGTGGCCTTTATCAACAGTGGAAATCCGATTTCTTCGGCCTTTTTGAGTAGAAACTTCCTCCCCTTCTGCCCGTCATGGTATCCTGGAATGATTGGAATTCCAGCTTTTTGCATAGTGTTTTTGGCCTGGATTTTGTCTCCAACCGCGTCGATGGCATCGGGGCTTGGGCCGATCCATATAAGACCCGCAGCTTGTACTTTCTGAGCAAATTCAGCGTTTTCCGACAAAAATCCATACCCCGGGTGAATGGCTTGGGAGTCACTCTCAAGAGCGATGCCAATAATTTTCTCCATATTTAAATATGACTCTCTGGGTGTAGGATCGCCTAATGGATATGCAAAATCAGCAGCGTGAACGTGAACCGAATCCACATCTACATCAGAATATATCGCGACGGTTGAGATGCCCATTTCTTGGGCAGATGCTATAATGCGGGCCGCGATTTCTCCCCGATTTGCTATCAAAATACGATCAAACATGAGGATCCCACAAGTGGAGACGATATTGGTGTTTATTGCTCTTCATCGGAACTTTGTTTGATAGCGCAAGAACCGATAGAACATTTATGCAGGTAAATTCAAAGAAATGAATTGCCTGGCGCCTCTCTGCTATCCTCGTTTTCCTTAAAAACTCTTGCTCATATAATGCCGATGGCGTCCTTAGATTCATTTTATGTTTACAAAACGATTTCACAAGGATCGTGGAACAGAAATAATAGCGAAAAACGGTTATTTTAGATCACCGAAAAGCATATTTCGACTGATCCGGATAGATTCACCCCGTTGGCGCATTCGGGTAAAACCGCCCTCAATCCAATCCTTCGCTTCTTCCGGTCGCCCCATTTTTCGATATATGGATCCAATGGTAAGATATAGTATAGAGTCATCCTTTAATCGGTTTGCACGAAGGTAATAACTGATTGCTTTTTCAAATTCGGCATTTTGTTGTGAGGAAAGAGCTTTCCAGTAAAAAAGATTTCCCATTCTTACGAGGACAGATATATCGACGATCTCACGGAGTGTGATTTCATCTTCTCCGTCCAATCGAGCCAAACTCTTTTCGTAGCTCTTAATCAGCGGGAAAATCGTGAGGTAATCTGAAGGTTTTATCTGGGGACGCATGTAGAAGCTGCCCTCTCGAACCGGCGTATCGGTGAACACCATGTATTCATCAAGTTTTTTTGCCAGTGCAGTTTGTACCTGTGTTACATCACGAATCAGACTTGTAAGATGCTGTTGACGGAGCTGTTCCTCCCGAAAACGAGCCATTTCTTCCGCAGAAACCGCTGGTGATCCTTTATCGAATATTTTTTTTCCTTCTGAAGAAATTTTATCCTCGACAAAGGTATAAACTTGCTCGAGCAGCTCTGGGGTTAAATCCTCCTGTGCACTCAAGGTTTCTACAGCATTCCCAAGAATCTGCTCAATGATTTCATATTGTGAAAGCACTTGAGCCTTATTTTCCTTTTTGAATAACAAAAATAGAGTACAGTAGCGTCCGTGCTCTCTAATTCTGGGATCATCGGATTTTGCACCAGATATTACAAAAGGATAAGCTAAAGCAAGTTCCTTACGCCCTGGAACTGGAAAGGAACCATGTAGTTGATTGAGTTGATCTCTACTCTCACCCAATCCGAGTGCAGTGAGAAGAGATATAGCTAGTTTCATCGCGGTCGTTTCATCCAATTTGGTTAGATTTATTTCGGGGGAGGGACCCGTATCTGACATAACTGATAGGAGTATACCTTCAAATAGCAACTCTTTTACACCAAACGACCGCTACTGAAATCTCGGACTCAATTAGACCCCTTTCTTTGAGATTACAACTGTTGGACGTTGCGGAGTGACCCCATATACTGGAGAATATAAAATGTTTGTCATTCTTCTCTTGGTCATGCTAGACGGTTTCCTGTTAAAGCTTGGTCACTAGCTATTTAGAACGGAGACAAATCCGTGAAAAGGACGAAAATTAACCTTTGATCCTCTTTTTCACTGTCTGGCGAGGAGGACTGGGGAGTTCTTGTTCTGCCTCAACAATACGTTTTCGAGAGAATTCGTGAAGCGCAATATTAAGCTTGGTTTCATCCGGGGTGATCTTTTTGTAACGTTCAAGAGTGGGAGAGTAAATTGAACGCACATTCAGCTGATATTTTGTTAAAAGCGCCCATGAATTGCGAACTGCAAGTAGATCGTAGAGATAATAGGAAGAATCCAACAATTCAACCACTAGTCTTAAAGTGGGGATATCTAGCTGATATACTTCTTTACGGCTTAATATTTCAAACAGTATCTGTAAAAGCTCTATTATTCCATCTAGATTTTCTTGA
Source organism: Candidatus Heimdallarchaeota archaeon (assembly GCA_048881705.1). Taxonomy (GTDB): domain Archaea; phylum Asgardarchaeota; class Heimdallarchaeia; order Hodarchaeales; family Hodarchaeaceae; genus Hodarchaeum. The sequence continues at coordinate 38,578 of JBHLSH010000012.1, forward strand.
GAAGGCTCAGTTCTGATTTCAGAATCGAAGTACGCGCTCATCAAATTCATTTCGCTCGTGAGCCGCTCTAGCTGATATTTTAGTAGCTTAGTTGTCCTCACGAATTTCCTTTTGTCCAGTTTTTTGATAAGAATACTTATTGTCCTAAGGGAGGCCTCAGGTTTGGTTTTCCTTAGGCCGAGTCGGCGAATGAAACGGGCAATTTTCCCTGTAACACGAAGCTGGCCAGCCATCTCTCGCGTAGTATTGACTCCACGTTTTTGATGTGCCTCTAAAACTTCTATGACGAATTGGGGGTCAATATCACCAGCCTGATTTAACTGGGTCAATAAGAAATAAGATTCTATCATCCTTGTGGGATCATCCACTTGCTGCACACCTCTACGTAAGAAGGTTCCAAGTAAAATTTGATCACTTCTCGAGAGATTATTTAATTTCCCTAATCGATGAACCAAGAAACTAAAGGATACGACTGCATCTTCAATCGTTTTTGTGTTTAATCCGTCTGATATCAATTTAAAAACAAATTCTGACACTACATCTTCTAACTGCTTATTAGATCCAGTTAAAAGTGCCGAAATTTCCATTAAAGTATTTAAGCTATTAATTTCTTCCGGTGTATGTGTAAATCGCCTAACAAGACGGCTAATCTCTGTATCGGCCACTCTATTGATTCTTTGGATGAATTTGACGCTTTCAATAGCCTTTGCGGCCTCCTTTGAAATCACCTGATCTTCTGTGAGTTCTTTTAATACGAGCTGGGATTCCTCCTTTCCTACAATAGCACCTTCAAGAAGGCCCGTTAAAAGAGACTCTGGTATATCATCCTCTTCAAGATTACTTTTGCTGATTCTAAATGCGAGAGGAATAGAAATCTTCTCCAACAAGGTTTCTACATTATCCAGTTTATCTAATATTACCTGATGATCATCCGAAAGGGTTTGAATGCTGTTAACTATCAGTTGATCCACATCAACTTTTCTGGGCAAGTAGGCAGATAGCTCTTCATGGACAATTTCACGCACTCCTTCCATATTAACATCAGATAGTTTTTCTTTTAGGAAGTTTTTCCCATATTTCTTTTCTAGCTTTGTGTCGATCCGTTTTACTAGATATGATCTGGCTAATGATTTCTTTGCCATATTGGCGGTACTGTCTAAAATTATTTGCTTTATCAGAGCTGCTACCGTTAAACCTGCGAATGCGATGAGAGGAGGTATCAATATTGGTCACTGGGGGGATTTTATTTCAATTTTCAAGGCCTAAGTGATATGAAAACCAATTTTGTTGTCGAACGCCAAACTAGAACTCCCTGCATATGTAATGAGTGGAAGATCTGACATGTTTCGCTGCTTAATCTGTGATTAGGTTTCTTTTAAAAACTATCCAAAAAGGTAGACGCACAGAGTAAAGATTTTTCAGAAGTGCACAAACGAAGCACGTTTATAAAAAAAAGGGCTTTAACTCTGAGATAACGTTTTTCAACTTTTTACGACTGGTCTATACTTTGAGAGCACTTTCTTCTACCTACCACGTGAAAAGAAGATTAAATGAGGATGCTATTAATGCGGAAATACTCTAACACTGACTTATGGCTGAGAGTTATTCTCTTCTTCGCGATCTGCGTTACGCTGATCTTTACTTTCCAAGTATTTGCCATTCCACTGGCACGTACCGTATTAAACAGTGGTGATGCGTTACCTCTCATTTTCGAAGTGAATTTGGTTCGCAGCATGAACGGCATCGTGGGTGTGGGACTTGTTTACGTGTTTCTGAAGTTTGACCGTAGAACTTTAGATGTTGTGGGGGTTTCCTGGGATAAGAAATGGGGAAAAGAGTGGATCCTTGTCGGAGTTCCCATAACTTTAGCAGGATGGATTCCGACTGTGATAATTGAACTTCTCTTCCAGATAATTGAGTTCCCCCTCCTCTTAGATCCCTTGGGAATCGTTTTAACATTTATTATCACCATGTTTTTTATTGGATTTGGAGAAGAAATTCTGTTTCGCGGGTACATTCAAAATGTCGTTGAGACTCGTTATTCATTTGAAATTGGAACCTTAGTATCAGGCTTCCTGTTTGGAACGCTTCATTTTCTACTGATTACTCCGTCCCAGGATATTAATAACATGATAGCGGTTTCTTTGAGCGCTTTTGTTATTGGAATTACCTTCTCATATGTTTACAAAATATCTGGTTATAATTTGATTTTCCCAACTGTGATCCATGGGTTTTGGGATTTTTTCCTTTTTATTGGAAGTGCTGAGTTTTTCTACGAGGACTTCCTCAAAGTTATTGCAGAAATCGCAGCATCTATAGTAGGCGCGATGATAATCCTCGGGATCGTCTATTATTACTGGATGCGACGACTCCAGCCCACCCAAAAGGGAGATTTATCTTCTACCCCGTAATAATGTCATTTTGATTCCTATAGGTGTATACGAAACCAGAATTAAAGTTCTAGAACTGATCCAGTGGTGGGAATATAGCATTCTGGATGAGCAGATAGAATGTTCTGTCTGGCCCGGTTAGATGCAAACGGATCTTTTGATAGTTCCCCAACGTGAACCAAAGCCTTGGTTCCCGATATGGAGTTGATGTAGGATTTCAATCTATCACTTGATGAATGACCGCTAAATCTCGCATAGGCTACCTTCTGTTTATATCTAGGTTCCATTCCATGCAGTAATCTATATCCTAAGGTATTCTTGGCCAAATATCCACATAAAAGTATACTTGTATCTGGATCATCCTTAGTTTGTTCAACCAATTCTCTAGCAATTCCCCCACTTAGCATGCCACCTCCAGTAATAATTATTTCGTCTTCAAAAGGAGTTGTAAGAGAATTATCAAAAAATCCTTTACTTTTCAACCCTGTTAACCGTGAGGCTTTTGTAGCCAAACCCAGCATAGTCACCTTTCTCTCCTTGGTTAATCCGGCTTGATCTAATGTAATCATTACTTCCTGAGCCCTACCAACGCTGAAAGCCGGAATAATTACCCTTTTTCCCTCCTTTACGGTTTTGATTAGCACAGAATCTCTCTGAGAAATGTTAAATTCTTTCTGCCCGAAGTAAGTAGCATCTAGAATCGTTAAATCTGCATTTGTAGGCAGTTTTGGGGATCTTTCTTTGAAAAGAACTGAGGGTTCTAGGTTCATGTCTCCCGTATAATAAATTGTTCTATGACCAGTCTCCACAAAAAAGCCCATTGCACCTTGAATATGGTAGGACGGGATAGGAGTCACGGCTATATCCGGAGTAATTTGATAGGTTACATTCGATCGGACTGGAACATAACTATCCAAGTACCTATGGATCCACTTGGATTGAGAAAGATGTCGAAACCGAGGATCCATCAGCCTAACTTGAGAATTGATGTTATTCTGCATCATCCGCTGGCTATCAAGTAGTAATATCTCTGTCAAGGCCTTTGTAAGGGCGGAGCCAAACACACGATGCCTGTATCCCAATCCAAAGAGAAATGGAACTGCTCCAGAGTGGTCAAGATGGGCATGGGTAATAAAGATTGCATCCAAGTGATTTAATATTGGGTGCCAAGCGGGAACACCATAATTGGCGACACTCATTCCAAAGTCAATAAGAATGTTGGAAATACCCGTAGAGATGAGGATCGCCATAGTTCCGATGTGAGATCCTCCCAGAAATATGATTCTGGTTTTCTCAGAGGTTTGTCTAGATACGGGGAAAGCCAGCTTCTCTACATAGCTTTGCAATATTTCGGGAGGGACATTGGATCCAATATCTCCTGTTCGTAATGTTCGAGGTGATAAAAAGCGTGTGAAGGGTTTTATTATCGTTTCAAACGCGATGGGAATTTCTGTAGGAAGTACCGCTCGCAGAGAATCGACTAACTTCTCCATCGTAAAGGGTTCTTCAGGTTCCCACCCTTGAAGTATGAGATCAGATGTTGCTTTCTCCAGAATTGAAAGTGATTCGTGATCCAGCCACTGTAGTAGAAGAGGGAGATCATTTTCAAAATTAAAAAACGTTACCAAATCCTTGATATGATCAGGGTGACGTTGAGCTGAGGATACGGGTAATTCAACAAGTCTATCTATCGTGGAAGAATCATTTGGAAAAGTACCTTTCATATCTTCTTCAAGAACCTCTGGAGCAGCGGCAGGCACCCCTAGATAGCGAAGTAAGGAAGTGAGATTGCTTATGCCAGTCTGCCCATCCACGGTTCTATTATTAAGATAACGAAGCAGGAAGCGGTTGATCCGCAGGACATATTTCTGGAAATCCTCCATTTTCACGTATAGGTGGCGGAGAATCGCACGAAAGTCTTCCAGATCAAGGATTTCTTCATATAGCCCAGCTTCAATGAGTTGTAAAAGCTGGTCAAAACGCTGGAGTAGGTAATCAGGAGATGTCAAGTTCCCGCTGAATAGATCAATAGTCTTTTCGTATAGTTTTCGTTCTTCTTCTAGTTCTTTAGACTCGAGAACATAACCTGATTCGCTCTTCTTAGTTTTGCAGAAGAGAAGAACTCGTTGAAACTGGTTCAGAGGTTGAATTAATGAAGCTATTTCGTCTTGTGACAGAGGATTACGGGCGTTCCCAAATTTCTTCAGTAAATCCTCAACAACTGGATCTGAAATGATCATTTCATTGAAATCCTTTGAATCCCTTATTCTGAAACATTTATGGCCGAATGTGATTTGTATCAAGATCCTTTCTTTCGGATTTTCGTCCGCCAGATGAACAAACTTCTACAATTTCCAATGTCGCTACGAATTAAACTTCATTTTTCAAAGTTTTTTAAAACAAATTGTTTTAAATCTACTCTACTTGGAGTAAACATTATTTTTAACAAATTACATGTAATGAGGGCAATTGGTACGGAAATATGCAAGAAAACCACTAAATAGGGCAGTTTAGGAAACCAGAAATACATTCTGCTGCCGTACCGAGGCAGTTCCTATCACGGAACAAGAAATGAGTGCAAATATCGGAATTATCATGGGCCCAACTTTGCATGATCTTTTCGCCAGTTTCTTGGGAGGTTTTAGCGATGAGATGATGTAGCATCGAAAAAGGTTTACGTCTGAGTTCAAGGTCATAATATAAAGTATTCCATTAACAGCTGTTCCTTTGGCTGTTATTGGAACCGTTCATAATTCTCGCATGAAAGAGTTTAGCTGGGTTACCTCATGTTCTTCTCTGTAAAATTCGGAAGTATCCTTGCATCTACCAACAGAAATGGCCAGTCTTTAGGCACTCTCTTGTGGCTACTGGATTGGAGTCACCGTGTAGTCGACATATCCCTTGTACAAAACGGGTTCAATGGCATAATATTCCGTAGCAGGGATGATTCCCTCGAGAACAAGGGCTCGGTCGATCAGGTCAATCTTCCATTGAGATGTCGCTACGGCTGTCCCACCACGAAATTGCTGTTTTTCCTGCAAAAAACCCACCACAATGTCACCTCTGAGACGAGCTTTCGAAACCAATATAGCAATAAGCGTTTGTAACGCGGGAATTCCATATTTGTTTTCTAGGACATCCAAGCCAAGATCTATAAGGCAAGGGCCTCCATTTGTGGGGGAAAGGTTTTCTCTTGCAGATTCGAACTGTGATAGTAATTCTTCAATAGTTTCAGGCAGCTCTGCCCTATGAGAAGCATTTTCAGGGATAAACCGTTCAAAATTGACTGTTTTTTGAATCCATGCCTTCGTTCCAGTAAATACATCTAGAAAAGGGCTCCTGGCATCCAGTGTGACACCTTCCCGAAGCACGCTAATAATTGGCCTTCTATTAACAAGTTGGTTGGTTAATAGGGGAAATAAAATCAGTTCGAATCCCCCTCCCACGGCAGTTGTCACCTCGAAAAGGTTCCATGAGCCCTTAAGGAGTCCTCCGAACAACTCATCAAAAGCCACTGATCCTGATGAAATATGTAGATCATCTGGATCTACAATCGGCGTTGTTTTTATCATAATAGCTGGAAATCGATGAACAAACGGAAAAAAGGTTTGCAAGCGCCCTTTGTGAAGAGTGGTAAGATAGGTCTCATTATGGATCTCTCGCCCCCTCATTTTGGGGAAACTCAATTCCCGAACTCGTCGAGCGATTCCTTGGGGAGAAGTGATCGAACGTTTACTCAGTATTGCAATACCATCGACTACCCAATCCAAACTTGTATCTTGAATACCTTCCATGATGAAGATGATTTTAGAGTTTTCAGCTCTCAAATGTTGGACAATCACAGATTCCCAGTGACTGATCTGGCTAGAAGTAAGGTTTATGGTAAGAGCATTCCAACTGTCAATCACAATGACTTTATTGGCCAGCTCTTCGCCCAAAGAGAATAGCTGTTGTACAAAATCTGGCATAGTTTCATATTTTAAAACCTGGATGTGTTTTTCGCTCTTGTCATCACTGGATCGCGTTGCATCAATGAAAAATGGTGAAGATCTGTTTTTAGATAGTAGGGACAGAATCCATGGAGAATCTTGTAAGATTGTTTTCGGGTTTATTCGGCTGCTAATAAAAAATGAGTTTGATAATCCAGCTACCATTTCCAATGCAAGCGTAGATTTTCCCGTGCCTGGCTGTCCTTTAATTACAATGGAGTAGCCAGTATCTAGTTCCTGGAATACAGGAAATTCATGTGGAAGGGCGTCTTTCCGTCTTGCCATGATAGCGGCCTTTTGTTAGTTTATCTCTAGAAATAAATCCCTCAAATCTTATATTTAAACAGATCTTTTCTAATCGTCCGAAAGAATGACGTCAGTGCAAGGATCATTGGAATTTCATAAAATCCGTATATATCTAGGGTAAAATTCGTTTCAATTCCTGTATGAATGTTAAAACATCATTTTCAGAATTGTATAGGTGGAGGGATACACGTAACATGGGTTCTCTTATGTTCAATTCCACAGGTCTCTCTAGTTTTCGTAATCTTGCGTTGATATCTCTTAGATTATGTGATTTTACCTTAAAACTAACAATTGAACCTCTTTCTTCTGGGGATATAATTTCAACCGATTCCATTTTATTTAGCTCATCTAAAAGAAGTTCTACCAATCTCTTGTTATGCTGTTCGATGTTTCTAACACCTATTTTGAGAAAATATCCGAGAGATTCCCCAAAAGCCAATTTTGCCACATAGGCGCTGGTGCCATATTCGAATTTCCTGGCAGCCGGTGCGTAAGTAAGCTCCATAGGTTCAAATTTCCACATATTCTCCCTTGTTCTCCATCCAACAAACGCGGGGTTGATTTCCTCGTAATACCTTTTGGAGATGTAGGCAATTGCAGATCCAAAGGGGGCGCAAAGGAACTTATAGGATCCAGTTATGTACGCGTCAACATCCCATTTTTCCACATCTAGGGGCATAGTTCCCGCCGCTTGAATCCCATCGACGATGAATAGGGCTCCAACCTCATGACACGCGTTAGCGATTTCTCTAAGATTGAACCTCTGGCCAGTCAAATATTCTACGTGGCTGAAAACAACAAGTTTCGTCTGGTCATCAATTCTCTCTAAAATCTGATTTTCGGGAACAATCCAATCAGAACTTTCAATCAAATCTACTGCTAACGCTCTTTCCGAAGCCAATCTCATCCATGGATAGGTTACACTCGGAAATTCATGCCCGATGGAAACAACGGTTCCATCTTTAATCTTGGAGCTCCATGCCATTGCATTAATAGCCTCAGATACGCAATTGAAGACAGCTATATCGTTAGAATGACATTTTAATAGCTTAGAACCTTTTTCCCTAATTGTCTCATATATTCCCTCCTCTCTTTCTTCATCCAGGGCAATTGTACCACCCAGCGATATTTCAGTCAGAAATTTGGCGGCCTTATCAATCACAAAAGTAGGAACAAGACCAATGCTTGCGGTCGAAAAATATATCACACGTTTGCTGGTAGGAAAATCAGCAGCATCTAAATTAAGCCCCATATTGCCATCAAACCATAAAAATAGCGATCAAGTCATTTTTTCTCCGATTTCTTTACTAGTTAAAATCCCTTCGGGAGTAATGTAACCCGAAATAAACTCATTTGGGGTAACATCAAATGCAGGATTAAGAAAATGAAGTAAATTATTTTCATCCGGATGCACTGAAACGTTATGTATAGTCCCCAACTCCTCAGATAGACCTTTTACGATTCTTATTTCTTGAGAGGATCGTTTTTCAATCACAATATCCTTCCCTGAATGGGTAAGCGGATCATATGTTGATCTTGGAAAAGCAACATACATTGGAATGCTATGATAATGGGCTGCAAGTGCAAGGGCATATGTCCCTATTTTGTTGGCAACATCTCCGTTTCTTGCAACCCGATCGGCTCCAACTATTATGAGATCTATAAGATTTCGACTTGCCATCAAGGAGGCTGCCATTGAATCGCATATAACTGTATGAGGAATGTCATATTGGCTCAGTTCCCATGAGGTGATACGTCCTTGTAAACGAGGACGGGTCTCATCTACAAATACATGGAATCGTTTTTCTTGGTTTTTCCAGGCCCATACAATAGGTGCCAGGGCACTTCCGTAATCTATCAACGCGAGTGCTCCTGTGTGACAATGAGTCAATATTCCAATACCAGGTTTTATCAACTCTGCTCCAATGGTTGCCAATTTTCGGCCTTCCTCAACCACGGCATCGGCAAACTGTTGCGCACGATTTATGGCACGCTCTGGAGTGAGAGGACTGGACGTATTCAATACAAAATCGAGTCCGTGTTTTAAATCTACAGCTGTCGGCCGGGAAGATAATAATAGCTGGTATGCGGCCTGGATATTATCTTCATATCCCGGAGTTTTCCAGAATTCTGCCACCGCCTGGGCCAAACCATATGCTCCTGCACCACCAATCGATGGCGCTCCACGTATAACCATAGATCTAATAGCATTCGCTGTTTCGCGATAAGTAGAGCAAGTAACGATTTCTACCGCATAAGGAATCTTTGTTTGGTCAATCATCTTTACCGAAGCTTGACTTCCAGAATCTTCAAATTCCAGCCAAACTGCTCTAAGATCCTTATACTCGTTCCCAATCTTTATTCTCAAAACTAAAAAACCCCGATTATATATATTTACGAGAGTCAGTAAAGGATATGCCGTTTTTACTTTTTTTGAAGCATTTTTGCTACTGGCATCTTGTAGATAAAATGCTTACCAACACGAAATAGGATCTCCGCGATTTCTTTCTCCCAAATCTCTCCTCTGATGATCAAGTGCGATCCCAAGAAGAAATCAAGAGGTAATTGTGTATATAATTGCGAGATGTCATAAGTACGTTTGTAAGTTGCCAAAACAAGTGGTACCCATCCTCTGGTGATTGTTTCCACAAGTTTTGAAATATTGATACCAAAACCAATGTTATTCACTATATGTTCCTGTATTGCATGGCTAATAATGTACCCTATATCGTCCATCCTATCTAACTTGGGTAACATCATTGCATCAATCCAAGCAATCCCTGAAGGGGAGATTAAAAGATTGGATAAATGAGAATCTCCATGAATAAAATCCACGCCACCTTTTGCCTGTTCCAAAACCTGTACCCAGTAATCTAACCATTTTTGATCTATTTTAGAGCCAAGCATCCTTATCAAAGGAGAATATAGCTGGACATTGGTTGATTGTCGCTTAGATCCGTGTAATCGGGCCAATGCATAGCCTGCATATTCCCAGCGTGATTTTTGCGGCAGATCCACCTGTAGTAAAGATGAATAACCACTTAGGAACTCCAGAATCAGGGCTTTAGCCTCGGGAATGACATGTATCACTTCTGGAGCAAATACGTGGTCAGAAAATCGTTTTATTTGTTTTGGAATCTCGTGTTGTTTTTTCCATTCTAGCCAATCCTGCTGTCGAGTTTTTAAAAGCTCCACAAGTCGTTTTGCATTATTAACCTCAGCATCAAGATCGTGTGCGAACTTGATAACGATACCACCATCAGTTTCACCAGCAAGGGAAGTTGTCAATCCTGCTTCAATAACGTATGTCTTTCCTCCAGCTCCACTAAATACCCTGATCTGTTTAATACGAGTATCGGAAATTCTCCCTATCTCAATACGAATATTTTTTGTAATATTATCGCCAGATTGAAGGATTAAGGTCCTCACCCTATCATGGATCTTTCGTTGCTTCTCATTAGTGGGATCAACGATGCTCATGATTTGCAGACCTCTAAATCCATTGGTTCAAAAATTTTCCGCGTTCGACTAGAGCGTTCATTCCATCAACGGCATCTTCCGCTGTGGTAAAGACGGGGATACCATAATTCTCAAACTTGGCATTGACTATAGGATCAGGAAGATTGTACACGAGTATAGGCTTGGTTGGAAACTCCTTATGTAGTACAGCTACCCGTGCAGGAGTGTCATGAGAGACGACGGGAGCATCAGATCTTGGAACAAGTATGATTCCGCTTACAGAAGGATCTTTCAAAAAAACACGAGAAATGCTTTCGATTACTTCGGTAGTTGCACTACCAGTCAGGTCTAAAAAGGCTCTGGGCTTACTATCTGAATCCCTGGAAAGAAAAGTCTGTACGTTATGTTTCCTGATGATAGTTTCTGCTGCCTTGGCTGTCTCTGCCCTTAACGTCGCTAGTTTTAGTTTGTATCTGGTCATTCTATATAAGGCCATTGCTCCGGGACCACCCGTGTTTGTTACGATTGCTATTTGAGAACCTAGGGTAGGTGGTTGTTTATAGAGAGCTCTAATAGAATTTACAAACTGTTGCGTCGAATCGCATTGGATAATCCCTGATCTTCGAAGAATTTCCTTATACAATCCCATACTCTTGGAACTGAGAACAGCACCAGTATGGCTTCTAGCAGCCATAGTTACTTCCTCAGTTATAGGTAATTTCAAAGCAACGATTGGTTTTTTTTGTGCGACATTCTTTGAAGTTTCTATAAATTTCCTACCTGCCTTGACAACCTCGAGATACGCACCAATCACTCGTGTATTTGTATCCTGGCCAAAAAACTCAATAAAATCTGTTTCGTTTAAATCCGCAGCATTTCCATATGATACAAATCGTCTTAACCCAATTTTATTTCTTTGTAATGCCAATAGCAGGTCAATGGCCAATGACCCTGATTGGCTGATCAAGCTTACAGGCCCTTTCTCTGGAAGTTCAAAGTTAGCAAAAATTGTATTCAACTGTGTCTGTGTATCGATTACACCTAGACAATTGGGGCCTATCAACCGTGACTTTCCAAGGTTTTGAACCAAAGCATCTTGAAGGTCGTCCTTTCCAATTTCAGAGAAACCTGCTGTGATGCAGACAATTGCAGGGATTCCGTATTCAGCAGCTTCAGAGACAGCCTTTACGGCGATTTTGGCTGGAACTACTACTACAGCTAGATCAGGAACTATTGGCAATTCGAAAACTGATGAATAGCATTTAATGCCCATTATTTTCTCAACATTAGGATTGATGGGGTATACACTCCCGTGAAAGGGCACAACGAAATGATTAAAGATTAGCCTCCCGTATTTGTGCTCATCACTGCTGGCCCCGATTACTGTCACCGATTTGGGGGCGAAAAATAATTCTAGCACGCGATTTTCATCTCAGATGTGTAGGATTTTGTTGAAGTAAACCTTCTGGAGCTAGTTAATTGCATCAGCTGAGTGCCTACCTAAAGGCTGCGATATTCTTGGAAGGTTGACAGGTTCTGCAAAAATTGGTAAGTCTTTTCGTTTTGATCACTCTTAAGGGACGGTTACAGATGGGACAAGGCTCACCTCCACGCAAATGAACCTGAAAAAGCTGCTTTCGCCAAACCTTTTCGTTATTTAATTTGTGATTAGAATTTAAGTCAATAAGAATATGATTCGTCGCGTTGGTCAACACCTGTTTGCTGGATTGAAACAGTTTTTCTAAATCCTCTTTAGAAAGCTGAGTTCTTTTTGTAAAAGGATGGATTTGAGCTTCAAAGAGAATTTCATCGGCATATGCATTTCCTATACCAGCTACAAATTGTTGATTGGTTAAAATGGATTTAATTTCTCCCCGATAACGTGCAACTCTACTTTGAAACGTATTTGGGTCAATTGAAAGGATATCTGGTCCAAAACGTGTCACTACGGGAGGTATTTTGCGAGGCTGATCTAAGTGGAAACGAAAGATCCATATGCTTCCATGGAGGCGCCGATCATGGTAGATGAGCTCAGTACGATTTTCGATTACAAATCTAATAACAGTCTTCGCTGGAAGGCTCTTTTTTTCTCTCCTCCAAGAAAGACGGCCAGTCAATCCAAAATCCAGGAATATTTCAAACCCTGTTGATCCTTGGATCGTGATAGTATGTAATATTTTTCCTATTCTCTGGAATTCCGAAAATTTGGCCCCTGGAAGTTCGTTAACAAACTCTTCCACACCTGGAGTACGGATAACCGTATGCAATGAAGTAAACACTCGTTTGATGACCTTTCCTTCCAGAATTTGACCTAAATATTGTCGAATCGCTTCGATTTCTGGGAGTTCAGGCATCGACCAAGCTTCCTACGGAGAGAAAATATGAATCCTTCCAAAACAATCCATGAGTAAATATTGATTTTTGATATTCTTGTTTCAAAGAGTTCACAACAAGAGCGAAAAAACTTGCAGAATCACTTTCGGAAGAATGCAATTCTCGAATTCAGCAGACCAGAAGTTATATCCAGAATCATATTGCTTTTTCTATCCGATTTTTGATCCTCGCGAGCTCCCGCTCTCCTCTTTCAAATTCCTTTTCTGGGACAATTAGAATGAGAAAAAACCTATCCTTCAATGTATCGACAAATACATAATATGCTGAACGGATCCTAAATCGAATTCGTGAAATCTCCAGACCAATTTTCAGCCCACTTTCGAGTAGATTTTTACACATTAATCCTAGCGAGTTGGCTATGGGATTTATCTCTGGGATTGTAATCGCGGTGAAAACTTGGTGATACCATGGTTTTGCTAAAATGATATAGTCTGAGTAAATCGCATTTTCCATAAGCTTGATGATCTTAGAAAGTCCTACTGCGTCTATGGAAATTAATTCGGAATATTTTTCTTTTAAATAATCATGAAAGTCATCAAACATCTCCGAATTAAAAGAGAGGCCATCCACCAACTGCTTACGGAAACTAGTCTCGAATTTGGACAAGGTAGCCTCTGCAAACTCATGTTCTTTTAAATCGTTCTCAAAGCCGAAATACAAACCATACGTATACTCTCCTTCAACTATGTGAACAAAATATCTGCCCTGGTCTATGCTTCGTAGCTCGGATCCATCTTGGGTCTCTTTTACTGCATTCAAAACTGCTGTCATTAGTCCTGCCCGGAGATCTTCGTCCACGTCAGAGAATCCAGGCACAAAGAAATGGGAAAAAAGCATTAAACCGTTTTTCGATGTGATATTAACTCCTATCACGTGAATTACACCAAAAACATAAGTTTTTAGGCATTAAAAGGATATGATTGTCACGCCTAGAGATATGCACCCGATTTTTTTAATTTCCTTGGCATAAGAAGCAATGGATCAAAATAGATAAAGATGTTGCTGATTTGGTTTATACAGGCAGATGTCCCCTCTCATTATTGATCCAAGATTGTCGGGCGCTTCGGGCGACATGCTTATTGCTGCACTACTTGACATGCACTCTGACGCTGTGAAATCCAATTTTTGTCAGTTATTACAGTCTAACATCCGCAAAATTGATCCCCATTTTGAAATAATCCTTCAAAAGATAAATAATGGAGGTATTGTTGGGACACAATTACACACCAAGTGTTCTAAGGTATTTTCAGTATCAGAAATTCGCCAACACATAGATCAATTGGGTAATAATCTCTCATTTTCAGGTCCTGCCCTATTAATGGCTAGATCAGCATTCGATATTCTGGTAAACGCGGAAATAGGTGTACATGGGGTAACTTCAGATTCAGATAACCCCCATCTTCATGAATTGGCATCCACAGACACGATATTTGATATTGTCGGCTTTTTTTATCTTTGGAATACTTTGGGGTTTATTCAAGAAGAAATAATCCTACTTCCGATTTCAGTAGGAGGGGGAACAGTGGAAATAGCTCACGGCAAAGTATCAGTTCCTGCTCCCGCTACCATAGAGATTATTCGAAAAGGGAATCTATATATCCAGGGAGGTCCAATAGCAAAGGAATTGCTCACACCAACAGGGGCTGCGCTTCTGGCTTCCATCCAACCGGAATCCCAAACCCTCTTTCCACGTGTGGTCATTAAAAAGATTGGTAGAAGCTTCGGAACTCGTCGTTATGGCAGTAACGTTACTCTCTACCTTCAGATCATATCCGCGTTCAAACAAGAAATACTTCAAGGGGAGGAAATAGCAGTTTTGGAAACCAACGTGGACGATGTGAATGGGGAAACTTTAGGATATTTGTTTGAAACCCTGTTAAAGGATTCCCTGGTTCTCGATCTGAGCATACTCCCTACGATAACCAAAAAGAATCGACCGGGACATCTTGTTCGGGTTATTGTTGATCCCTCAAAGATAATGCAGGTAACCAAAGTTCTTTCCAGTGAGCTTGGAACGCTTGGAGTCAGGTATTTACCAGGATTCCGCCATATTGTCGCTCGTAGGCAAGAAACTCACCAGATCAAGATTTTTGATAAAGATGAAACAGTTCGAGTTAAGATTGGTTACCTGGGTGACGAACAAATATCATACAAAGTAGAATTCGAAGATTTAAATCGGATTGCTGGGAAAGCAAATATCTCACTCCAAGATGCGCGAAAACGTGTCATAAGAGAACTTTCTAGACTCAAAGAAGAAAACGAAATCTCTAAAACAGGGAACGCTGATGAATGACATTGAGACAATATTAAAACAATTTAAGAGTGGTAATATATCTCTTGAAGACGCAATTAAGAACCTTCGACTATTTTCTTTAAATTATATAGAAGGAGGAGTGACCTTGGATGAAGGTCGTCATGTCAGAAAGGGGATACCTGAGGTTATTTTTGCAGAGAGGAAACCTATAGAAACCTTGAAACGTATTATCAAATCTCATTTACAGAATAATCAGTCGCTCCTGTTGTCTCGCGTGTTTAATGATCATTTAGCTATGCTAAAGAAAGAATTCAGTAACCAGTTTGATATACAGGTAAGTCCTTCATTTGAACCCTATTCAGTTCTCCTAAAAACCAGGGATTTTGAATTTGAGTATTTTTCGTCCAAAATTGGCATTTTAACAGCTGGTACTTCCGATCTACCTATTGCTGAGGAAGCCAAAGCAATAGCTAAATTAATGGGGGTAGAAGCGGTTCAATTCCATGATGTTGGAATTGCAGGTGTCCACCGTCTATTTGAGCCATTAAGAAAGCTTGTCGAAGAAGATGTGAAAGCTATTGTTGTTGTAGCTGGAATGGAAGGCGCTTTACCGGCTGTTGTTTCAAGTTTGGTGGATATACCAGTTATAGGCGTTCCTTGTTCTACTGGATATGGATACGGTGGAAAAGGGGTTGGAGCGTTAATGACAATGCTCCAAACATGCTCTCCTGGTTTAGTAGTTGTGAATATTGACAACGGGATTAACGCAGGAGCAACCGCGGCCTTGATCGCCAAACAAGCTGAGAAATCAAGTTCAAATACGAAAAATCTATCAAATTGAGTTTTTCCCCCTGAGGTTGATCTAAATGTCTGAAAATGATGAAGAAAAGGAACTGAAGAAGGTAATTTCAGGGGAAAATGGAGACCAAGAACCTTCAGAACCGGAACCGGTTTCTGATTCCGAGAGGGAGTCACCTCAGAAAAAGAAGTATGTGTTTAATTGTACCAAATGTGGCCAATGTTGTGAAAACAGACCATTCTTGCCTATCACCCTTGCGGATGTGCAGGCCTGGGCTAAAACAGGAACCCTAAATGCAGTGTTGCCCCATCTACGTATCCAGAGTTTTAAGACTTCAGTAGGAGAAGGCGAACAACAACCTCAGGAGTTTGTCTCTCTAGTTTTAAAGGGAACAGAAGATAATCATTGCCCCATGTACGATGCTACAAACAAGCTTTGTAATGTCTATCACTCCTTACCCCTAGAATGTAAAGCCTTTCCATTAGGATACAATGGAAAGAATTACTATATTAAAGACAAATCCGTACCTGGTCTTGGGAATGGGACAATGACCAAGGAGCGCCTGATCGAAGATCGGAATGCAGCCAAAGCAGATTTTGATGCAAGGATCGACTCTCAAGTGTCGGTCTCAATACTCTACAGTCTCTTCATGCAAAGTATTCTAGAGCAACAAAGGAGAGTAATGGACGAAATGCCTGAAGATAAAAGAAAACAGCTGGATGAACTCTTAAAATCCACCGATCCAAAGACTGAATGATTTTATAACAGTAATTTCAATCTTCCAATTCGATGCTATGTTTGCATTGGGAGCAAACCCACTTTCCGAAGGGTAAGATGTCCTTCTTTCGTGCAGTAACATTGACGATTGTGGAATAGGGTAAAAGGTGGCCTTTGGCACAAACAGGACAGACGGGTGTTGTAATTAACTCGGGCTGACTATTGCTAGATCCCTTTTTTATATTCGAAGGGAATTTGGGAATTTCTGTCAGCATTGACTTAGATTTTTGCGGTTGGGAGGTCTTTTTCTTCCTTGTTAGTTTTTTTTGACTTGGTTTCGTATTTTTTTTGGCAGAAGGGGCTTTCTTCGATGGTTTTTTCTTCGTTATTGCCTTTTTATCCAAGGGGCCTATTCCTCTGATTGGAAACGTTTCGATAATTGCCTCTTGAAATTCAATTGGCTCTTTACCTTGATCGGCAGCGTGCACTCTAAATGTGAGACCATAAAGTCGCCTGATCTCTTGTGCTGCTGTACTAGAAATAAATTTGGTCTTTACATCAGCCTCTTGACCCACCCATATCCATATCTCTTTTTTTTGCTCATTAACCAGAATGAAGACCTCTTTTGCCTTCATTTTTTCTTTTTTGAAAGCAACGGGATCCCAATTGCCATCCTCTTGAACCTGGTATGCCACTAAATGAGTCAATAGTGTACCTTCTTTACGAACAAGCCAATTGAGGCGAAATTCAAAAGATGCTTAAAACCTGCTGCGGATCCCCGCATATTACCCCAGAGCTTGTTTAGGTTTGATGGTTGATCTTTGGCTCCGACAAAAGAGTTTGAGCTAGGATGAGCTGTATAGGTATATGTTGGGGCTTAACCAACTTTTGAAGTACAATCTCATCCGATCTTTCCTCGACCTGTCCAAAGGCTGCAAAATCGGCATACTCTTTCCAGCGAGAATGATCCTTTTCTAGGTGTACCTCGAAGAGAAGCTCCCGTAACGCAATTCCATTGAAAGTTGTAATCTTTCGTGCAACTTGGATCGTGCATGAACCCAAATTAAAGATCAGATAGCGTTTCGGGACCTTAAATCTTCCCATTTTCCAAGTCATGTTTCCTTGAATGCCACCAAAGGTTTCTGGTATAAGATTGGGCATCCACGAGAAATAGCTTATGGATAAGATAAGAATTCCAAAGCTGAGAATTAACGGCTGAATAACCTGTATCGACAAGATCCCGCCCGTTACCAAAGGAGCAGCAGCACCAAATACATCTTCTGAAATCGCTTCGAATTGAGTTTCTCTATCATTTCCGTTAGTGCTTAGAAAAGAGATATCTAACATACCCAAACCAATGATAGATAAGCCAATCACGAAAAAACCTAGAAATTTAAATCTGAATCTCCTGGTGATCTTTTGAGGAAGAATTAACATTACTCATGACTCCCATTACTTTTTTTTAGGAACTTCGTCAGTTCAGCGCCGTGGAGTTGTACTAGTTCAACTAATCTAAGAACCAGTCTATTTTCGGTATTTGCAAATGCTAACTTAAGCCTGGAATGAATCTCCTTCATTCTAACCAAACGTAGCCGTTGTAAGGTCGACAAGTCTCTATACACAGATTTCGATTGCACCGATATTCCCAGTGACCTTGCCAATTCTATTCCAGAGCTTCCCGCTGGATGGATAGCGATCAATTGCATCAGAATCAATCTTTGATGAAAGGTTAGTGGATTGGTGAATAGGAATATGAGTCCCGCATAATAGTCCTGAGTTAAGTTGAAGAGGCGCTCGTGGAGCGAACTGGCGAATTGTTTGAGCTCTGGTCGCACCTCTGCGCTAGTCTTGAGAGAGGACAGGATATCCTTTAGAGTTTCAGGAGTATTATGTTCTTCGTTTTGTTGGTTAACCATATCCATTCTTCTCTTTAAACCGGTTATCTGGTATTTAATCACCCTTTATGGTGTTGTAAACTACACCATTATCATATTGAATAGATTCTTTGCTCTGGGTACATAATCAAAATAAAAATGCTTTTTATTTAGATTGAGGTCCACCGATGATACTTACAAATGCAAAAAGCTTGGTCAGGAAGGTTACGGGATTTTCGGAGAAGGTAAATCAGGACGAAATTAACTACGAAACAGTGATCAAAGGAACAACTTTGGACGTCTATTTTTTTCTTCTCAGAAAAAAGGCCGCAGCAGGCGTTAGAGAAATCCAACGGGCGTTAGGCCTCTCCTCTCCGAGCGTTAGTGCGTACCATCTAGACAAGCTCGAGACTTTGGGGGTTGTCCGCAAAAACCGGTTCGGGAATTATGAGATATCTAAAAAGATTGATATCGCTACTCTAAATCAGTTCATATTAGTGGGAAATTTCGCGCTTCCTCGTTTCCTTTTTTATGCAGTTTTTGTTTCTATGCTATTTGGGGGATACATATTACTCTTCCTGACCGTTCCAATCTCAACGGGAGAGGTTTTTGCATTACTTTTTGGATTTGTTTCCACTGTGATATGTTGGATTGAAACAGGACTGAGTTGGCGGAACAAACCTTTCTAATATCATAGAAAACGAACCCGTTCGCGAAGATCGATATTGGGGTATTTAGGCTCCTGTTCTATGTCTCGCCAGTATTCATTCAATTCATGTTTTTCAATAAGATCAGCGATCTCTTTGACGAATTGAGTGAGTTCCCGAACCTTTCGAGAAAAACGATACATGGACATTTCAAGAAAACGAAAGCCCAAAAAAAACACGAATCTCCTTTTTTTTGCCAGTAGTAATCACACGACTCGTGAAATAGCTACTCTGCAATTCTAAAATATCACGGAGGAACCCAAGGACTCTATCGCCATTTTCTACTGAAAGGAACGTTAAACCATTGGAAAAGAAGGAAACATGTATGAACTCCTTGTCCAGACTTATGTGGAGGTCAGGACTGTCCTTGATGGGGAGGAGAAATGAATATGTCTTCTCTTTGGGCTCAACCATGAGGATGTGTTCTAAATTCAAAAGTTCGAGCCAATGTTTGACCTGTTGAATCTGCTTCGGTAGCAGTATTGGCGTAATATCGGAATTTATGGGCCTCATTGTTCTCTGTAGTCCTGATTGAGAAATTCGGGAATTTGGTTTTCTATCTTTTTGCGTACTGAATCTGATTTAGGTAAGTTCTAGAGTAACCTCATTGGAATCTTGAAAATCACGAATTAGGGTGTCCTATGAGGTGAGGTAAAATATTCAGGATTTAAAAATGGAATAAGTGCACAGATGATGGAATGTTCTATCACTGCCGCACGCGTAAGAGCAGAACTGGTGAGAAATCCAATGGCTCCTTGTTTTTGTTTAATATTTGGAATCCCGCTCGCTTCGGTCACAACATCACCTAATTCCTTAGCTTTTCCAGAAATCAACTCATCGTACCATGGTCGAGGAAGTGGAATCTCACATCCACGAATCGTTTCGATGTGCGTGGCCGAACCCACTGACGTATAGATAATAATACGAGCTTGTCCATTTGGAGTCTCTGCTATTCCTCCTTCGACTCCTACAAAAAAGTCGTAATCTGGTGTTTTAACCTGAGAGTCTCGTATACGCTTTCTGGAATTAACGTACGTTTCCTTTTCCCCAATAGGCTGTATTTTTATTGAATTTCTATCAGAATCTGAACTTTGGAAATCCGTGGCGTCAACTACAAGATCGGGGAAAAATTGTTTAAATGCCTGATAGGTAGCATGAACTTTAACAGGGTTCCGTGATGTGACCAGTACACTTGTTTTGTTTCGTTTCACAGGTAATTCGAACCTTCCAGCCAGTGAATGATCTTCGCACCAATTGTCCATGCAGGTTTGGCATCATCGTATAATTTCAATCCTTTGATTCGAGTCCAGGTACGATCTGGGATCGATGAATAAAGATTGGGCTCCCCTCGTTGGAAACCTCCAATTAAAAATACCCCTGATGACGGATTTTGTATTTCCTTCAAATCGGTAATAAATTGTGATATTTTATGATGATTTACGTTGTTTTCACATAAAAAAACAGGAACTTTTCCAAATGAATCTAATAGCTGCGAAATTGAACGGGATTGAACAGATAAAATTGGCTCTCCAGATAGAGGGACACGGCCATGAAGGAGAAGTTGTGCAAGGAGCCCATAAAACCGATTCTGGTTAACAGGAATTCTCCAAACTGGAGATACTGATATACAAAGATCATTTCTGGTGTGAACAAGAACTTGAACCTCACCAGATTTCACTAGCGGGGAATAACAAACAGAGAGAAGAAAAATGTGTACGATATCAGGGCGTCCGCGTTTTTGTTTATCCTCAAGAGATTTCATTAGTGGACGGTGAGCTGTATTATCTAGGATGATCCCTCGATCCTTTTTCCTAACCGTAGTTTTCCATTCTTTCTGGATAAGCGGATGGTTTCTAAGATGGGAGGGAATTAGCTCCAATGCGGATTCATAAAGAAGTAATGTAATCATATGCCAAACCTAGCTTCTTTTTTTTTTCCCCTTAAACCCCTTCTTTTTTCCCTCTTTTTGATAATAGAAAATAGTTTCTTTTGAATATTGCTTTTCCAAAGAATTTTTGTCTAATTTCACAACAATTGTTGGATTTTTTACAGGACCTATTATATCGACGATTTTCCCTATAAAAATGAGATATTTTTTTATTTGTTTTCTAGAGTCTTTATTCTTTTCAACATCATTTAGATACC
>JBHLSH010000013.1:0-58303 GCA_048881705.1 Candidatus Heimdallarchaeota archaeon
ATGGGTACCTCCATCAAAGTGGGAAAGTACATAAACACACCAAATAGGACGCCAATCAGATTTGCAAGGATAGTATTACGTCCTACCAGCGTTACTACTAGTTCAGGAGGAATAAAGAATTTCACAAAGCCAGCGATGACCACACCTATAATGATTAATGGGAAAATGGACTTCACAAAAATCCAGGTCTCGAAAAGCCACGCACGAATGTCATCTGTATCAAACTGGTTCCTTACGAAGAGAAGTAATCCAAGAACCACTAGGCTTGTTAAGAGTAGTTTAATCACCATATTACTTATAGCGGGACTTATGACAACATTCAAGAGATTAAGGTCCTCGGAAAAATACGTAATTTGAGACGTGCCAGTCATTAATACATAAACTAGCCAGAGAAATAGTACTAATTCCTTACTAGGAATTTTGAAGGTTAGAATGATAAGAATCAGCAACCCCAGAAGAAAGATGATGGTTTGAACAAGAGTAGGGTTCTGAAGGAGTGGAGAAATTACTGGCCACCCCGAAAAAAGAGTATTACCCAGAGTACCAATTATATTAGAATCTAATGTAGCTAAAAGTATCGAAGCAATTCCTAGTCCAACAATTAGGAGCATGTTTGATTTGGAAACCTCCATATTATTAGGTATACGAGATTCCTGCGTTGTTGGATCTGTAGTGATACTGGCTGGATTATTTGAGTGATTGCCATTTTGATCTATCTTTTTTCCAAAAACAGCTGCCATAATTAACCCTATGAGGATCGCAAAAATGATCGCTAAAATCCCTCTTGCTATAGCAATGTCCATTCCTACAAGCGTTCCTGTATAGGTCAGTGCGAGAATGTTAATTGCAGGTGCAACAAACAAGAAAGTTATCGCTGGCCCCAATCCTGCTCCCCGTTTCCAAATACTCACAAATAACGGAAGAACTGTACAGCTACAAACTGCTAACAGAAAACCACCAGCTGTTGCTATAGGATAGGCTATTTTAGAGTCAGCATCTTTTCCCATATATCGGGTAATCAAGTCTTTAGGAATAAAATAAGACATGGCTCCTGCAATAAAGAAAGCAGGAACAAGACAAAGTAACACATGAAGAGAAAGATAATCTAGTAAAGTTATTATAGCGCTTTCTAGTGCTCCTTGGATCAGTCCAACGAAATCAACCATGTACAGATCCTTCTTCGGAGATACTTTTCGTATCATATCGATAATCTTCGATATATAAACATATCGAAATATCGAAATATTTAAAATTATGGATAAGCAAATGATTGAAATAACCATCAGGATATTTGGTTGTAGAAAATTTTGAAATGATTTGAGGCCCATTCTAAAATGAGTGTTTCTGTCCTGGAAGGAAAATTAAAAGACTTGCTAGATTCAGAATTGGTCGTCTGGAAGTCTGTTTCGAATCGAATAGAAGAATTAAAACTCCTTAAAAGCAGGCTTAACACCTTAAAGGAACAAACACAGTTCAAAGAGTTTAGAAAGCAGATAAAAGCTTTGAATCATACAGTTAGAATTCAAATTCTGACAGCGATAAATAACGGAGTAAAATGCTCTTGCGAACTTGAATATTTAACGAATCTTGCTCAAGCAACGGTTTCTCATCATCTTTCATTGCTTGAGGATGCAGGTTTGATAGCTCGAACACGAGAAGGAAAAAGGAGTTTTTTCTCAATTAAGAATCAGGAAGTTGTGGATTCGTTCATCAGCTTTTAACTCTTCCTACTCCCTAATAAACTTAGATTAAATAGAATAGAAGCGTTCTAATGTTCTAGAAACTGGATAACCAAATTCGGATTTGATGAATCGGCTAAAAAGATTGAATCCGATTCCGACCCCAATTCCCGATTTAATCTTGATCAATTGGTATATGATAGTGAATCAGATTGGGTTGTTATATTTGAGGGACTTAAAAAGGATTTTGTCGCTAGTCAAGACAAGCCGTGACGGAAATCGCTTTTGGAATAAGACATTCATCAATCCTGGAGGTGGAGAAGTCAGTCTATCAATTATCGAACCAGGTGAGAACTCTTTTATGCCTTCTGGATAGATAAGCTCAATTGGTAAAGGAATGATTGACTTCTGGTGAGTGAAAATAACAGAGACTGATAGTAATTCCGCTTGTAGCAACAATATTTCGGGATGGCCATTTTTTGTAGGGTTTTTTGCCTTGAGTGTTATTCTAACTAAAAAGAAAACACATTTTCAGAGAAATTCGTAACCCAAAGTCGAAATTAGTGTTTTTGACAAGGTATGGATTTTTTTCCTTTTTCTCTTTCTTTTCGTAGGACGGAAGGTATCGTTCGAAATCCCCCCCAAATCTTACTATGATGAAAAGGAAATTCAACGATTATCAAATCCTGATTTTGAAAGATTGAATCGCTTAATCAATTTATAATCATGTTCTCGATAATGATCAGTACTATTTCCCATTATCAACCGGAATACTGTCTTTCGCGAATCTTTAAAAAAGGACCGAGACTTCAGGTCATCATTTGAAAGCTTCTCTATTTCAATTATTAGATTTGTGAAAGTTTTATTTGCTTCTACCAAGATTTTTTCTAATGATAATCCATTGGTTTGACTAAATATGAATGAATTTCTTTTTCTAATTGATTCATTCCAGAATTTAATATTTTTTATCGATTTTTGTCTTAATGCGTTTACAATTTCAAATTCATACCAATAAATATGTGCTATTACATCTTTCAGAGTCCATTTATCTTTTATTATTTCATTGGCATATCCATTATCGATTAAAGTCTTGATTAACAAATTCCACCGGTTTCGCTCCCGTTTCATTGTACTAATGAATTCTTTTAATGTCATAATAATCGCGCTTTTCAAACTGATGATTAATATTGACAATCATCAAAGGTGATTTATTCAATTCTAATGTTTTCCACATTTTTCGAGATTAGGTTCAAGATAATATTTCTTATGGCGCCATACGGCGCATGTAATCCTTAAGCACATGGAGAACCTCCGTAAGGATTCATCATGAGCGATATGTTGTCATATATATGGTCGTTAAACTCGGATGAAAGGACTTACACCTGAATGAACGACCTTGATATGAGATGAGCATTATAACAACAAATGTCGATTGAATATGCAGTATAATTGGGGGAGTGGTATCGATTTTTGCATTTTGCTTACCTCTTCAGGAGTTCTTAAAAACTTCAGTATGTAAGATATTGTGTCCCCAGCTAGGATCATCGTTCTCTATTCTAATAGCTAAAAACAAGAATGAGCGGTCAGAAGTGATCCAAGAAGTACCACAGTACCAATTAATGGACTTTTGGCCCTATTTTAAAAGACATAGGATTATGAACGTACTAGCCCAAAATTTGGTGTGGTCTAAAGTGAGTGGATTTGTAAATAGTTTGACAAATCCAGAGGTTGTAATGTTTCTATGTCAGCAGGGGCCTTGTTTTTTAACAGGAAATAGCAAAGCTGAAGAGTTAAAAGAGTTTTTAGTGAAAATTCCGGAAAAAACATATATTTACGTACCCTCGCAGGAATGGGAATCAAGTTTTAGAGCTCAATGGACCTACTTTGGATATATTCCACGTACTGAACTTTCTGCTAAGAGTTTATCCCTACAGATTATTCGCAGGATATTCAGTCCATTACCTAAGGAATTTCAGTTGAAGAAGGTTGATATAGAAGCAGTAAGACAAATTCCAAATCAAAATTTTTCAAATTATTTAGTAGAAATGAAAAATTATTTTGGAAGTCCCGAGAAATTTATCGAAGAAGGAGTGGGGTTCTGTATTCAGAAAAATGAAGCAATTTTGTGCGTGGTGATTGGTTTTTTGGCATCTGTCCCAATTACTCAAAGTCTTGAACTCTATATTGCAACTCATCCAGATTACCGTGGAAGAGGTTTTGCAACATTAGTAGGTGCCAAGATGATTGAATATTGTTTAACAAAAGGAATTGAACCCCATTGGGATGCAGCAAATCCATTATCTGTGAAGCTAGCGCAAAAATTAGGATATACCCATCCTGAACCGTATAAATGCTATTACTGGCGAAAAAATCCATGGTCTATTTCGGAACTAAAAGAAGTTTTTCATCCTCAATTTGAAAAAGGATTAAGAAATATGCAATTGATCAAATCAGAGATAGCTTCAGTGATGGTAAAACAACAGAATAAAAACACTAGACTTACCCTCTTATCACGATTAATTAAGGCTCAGTGGAATTTTAAAGAAATTCTTTTAAATATCAATCGGTTTCTCGAAACTAAGATTGTAAAAGAGTCAGATGTTCCGCAATTCAAAGAATATGGGGAAAAACTTATGCAGGAACTTGCGACTTTGGAACATCTCAAGAATAGACTAAATTGGTAGAGAATTTTTTTCTCTTTGAAGGGAGGAGAAGAAGCTGTAACATCTATCAAAATTTCTTCGTTCAGGAGATTTAGATCAGCAGAAACTATTTATAGTTGAATTTTAAACTTTTAATACTTTGACCTTATGTATAGAGGAATTGGATATATATGATACAAATATGCGGCAAAGGATAGCGGATATCTTGGCTGAGGGGAAAATATAGTGGCACACTTAATATCTACAAAACATTATATCCACCAACTAACGTTGACAGGAGTATTAAAAACATGGAAAAAATCGGATTACGAGTTAATAAACCAAGCAAGGGTTTACGAAGACAAAACGAAAAGCTATTGGGCACGACTCAATTACAGGATTTTTCCATTCAATGAATTTCTATATATCTGGGGATTGAATTCCATAACGATTTGGAACGCCAACAAATTACGATTCGAAGAAAATTTGGATTTTCCTGGGATTTTGGATGATTACGTAAAGCAAAACCGATTTAGGATCCGAAGTTTGATTGTTGATAACGAAAGTGTCTATGCATTTTCTCAGGGTGGGAAGCTCATTATTTTAGACCGTAGGTTAAATAGAAATGTCTTTTCCTCGCTAGGATCTGATTTTCCAGTGAAAGTGAAAATGCACAAAAATGATAATCCCTCGAACTACAGCGTATCTGGTGTTTATGATTATAAAAACGTAATTTTCGTCAGCGGAGGATTTGACGATTTTCCGCCTGGGGGAGCCGAGAAAGATTGGATAGCCTTTTTGAGCATTTTTGATAAAAACCAGAGAAAAATCATCTTCACGAAAGAAACAAGGCATGCTCGAATTAAAGGGTTAGTAGCCGATGATCAATATTTATATCTGCTAAAATTTTACGAATATGGCCCCGGTGCCTATTTTGGCTTTTTAAACTTGAAATGTCTCGAATTTGTCCCTACCTGGCATTCCTTTTTTGATGTTTTCTTCTTCCATATCAGAATTCATGAGAATAAGGTGTACTTGGCTTCAAAAAAGAAGATTTACATTATTAAAACCCAAACTTTGCTCAGATTATGTAAAGAAGAGCGAAGAACGGATAATGGTTTGAATCGACCTATCTCAGAAAAAAAATTGACATGTATATTCGAATTAGCTATTAACGATCAATCTAAAGATCCCACGATCTCAGATTTGGTGGTCGATGATCAACATATACTCATAGAGTCAGATAGGGAGCAAGTTTGGGTGTTAGATCCCGAAAGCCATCAGGTAGTCTGTAAGCTGGAATGAAAACCGCTTACATCCGTAATTTACTTGCTCCCCTACCACGTTGAGGCGCACTATATCTTATCTCAATCGGAAGCTACAGCTTGACACGAAGTAAGGCCCAGATCCCATCCTTCTTTGGGGGGGAGGGAGTCTTTCTCCTTTTTCACCATCTATATCTTTTTAGATATAAAATCCCACCAATCAAAAGCACGATCACAACTTCGAATCCGTTTACTGGTTCAGATGTACTAGCGCTAGTGCTCTGTCTAGTAACTCCGACCCACCCAATTCGGTGTGCAGAATAAAACCTGGTTTCATACTGATTATTCGAGACTGTAGTGTACTGAAACGTAATGACATAGAAACTTCTGGTTAAATTGCTTATTTGGCCACTCACACGATAAGCACGCAGGTAATCACTTTCGTAAGTGGTAGAATAGTCTTCCCAAATATATAGGGTTCGCCAGTATAGGTTAAGTTTAATGGTTAGCTGGGTAAGATCAAAATAAACCCAGCTTATGAGGATTTGATCAAAAAAGATGGAGTCGTTTTCCACAGTAACATTTACTTCGCCATCCTTCCAGTCATAGGGCCCGCCAACACACTCAGAAATAGTATATGTAAGTTGAGCTGAGGTTGAATCTTGAAGTTGAGGACGAGAATAAGGAAAGGGGTCATATTGAAGGTCATAGCCAGTACTTGTAACAGTCAAATTTGCCCCATACGTGTCTACGGCAACAAATCCAGTAGGAAATGCTTCTTCAAGAGAAA
This sequence comes from Candidatus Heimdallarchaeota archaeon, assembly GCA_048881705.1. Taxonomy (GTDB): domain Archaea; phylum Asgardarchaeota; class Heimdallarchaeia; order Hodarchaeales; family Hodarchaeaceae; genus Hodarchaeum. The sequence continues at coordinate 6,377 of JBHLSH010000013.1, forward strand.
AATCCAAACGATAAAAACCGTTTGGTAAACGAAACAGTATATGATTTTCGATAGCAAATTGAAATGTGGTTGGCGTGGTTGAAATTCCTACTGGATATAAATCGGGTGTAATAACAGTGGCGGCTCCCGAACTCCGGGACAAGTTCATGCTTGAATTCTCCCAATCCGCTTCAATTGATATATAGATTCCACGAGAATCCGCGTACGAGGTTTTCAGCTCCACTTCTCCGGTATTCCAGATTTCATATACTATATCAAAGTTGAAGTAGGTGCAATTATAGAGATGAAGAAGATTCCAAGTAACTGAACGCAAACGCAAATGTATATCTGGTTTTTCATCGAGTTCGCTAGCCTGCGCTTCTACAGGGTCGGTTTTCGAGCTTTTGACAATCACAGAAGGTATGAAAAACGATATCAAGACGATAAGGCTCAGGATTTTAATAGATTTGATCCCTTTGTCTAAATCCATTCTCTCCAGCTTCGATCGTCCATTTTACGGTATTCAAATATTTATAAAACTATGCTCTGGAATTATAGACAAAGAACCCAGGTTTTCTTTTCTTCCCTCTTAATCTTGAGCCTTTTTTTATCATTACAGCTGCAGGGCAACTAGCTTTAGAGACCTGGCCTAGGAGGCCAAATTTTCTTACCGCAAATGCAATTGTCCGAACAGGGCAGTTTGGAGACTCCTTTGAATGCCCTTTTCTATATTTTTTTATAGTAGAGAGTCTGATTTTGTTCGATTTCAAATGAGATTCAATTCGATGTTAAGTACATTGAGTATCGTTATTCTGCTTATTGTAATTCCTAATTCAATTTATTTTACATCAGCTAGGCCTGCTGATCCAGTTATGTATGGGAATTCTGTTACTCCTAGCAAATATAACGTTAATATGACAATAGTGGATGAATTAAATGAAGGAGGGGGTGCTAAAGATATAGAAATTGTTGAGGGTATTGCTTATGTGTTATCAGATTCAGGGTTGAATGTCTACAATGTTGCTGACCCAAGTAATGTCTACGAATTAGGTCATTATTATACAGATGGTTATCTCGGGCATTCAATAGCGGTATACAAGGATTATGTGTTTGCGGCAGCAGATGATAAAGGATTGAAAATCATCAATGTCACTGAACCTGCAAATCCAAGATTGGCGACCACCTATACAAATACTCGACCCGCAGGCATCTTTATTCAAAATGAATTATTATTTCTAGCCAATTGGATAAATGATTTTGAAATCTACGATATAACTAACGTTCCTTTGATAAGTGAAGTGATAAGATTCAAGGGTAACGGATTTAATCGTGCATTCGCATCTGATGATTTATCCATCGGGTTTGCCAACAATGGAAGTTTACTGATATTAGATATCAATAATCCGGAAAATATTAAAGAAGCTAGACAGATAAATGACGAGGAGATTTCCTGTGTAGCAATTTATCGCGACTGTTGGTATACGGGAGGGTCAAATGGAATTAAGGTGTTTAATTCAACACAACTATCAAATCCTGTATTGGTGAAGCATTTTACGGAGACAGAATCGTCATTTATTACTAATTTGGCAGTCCTAAATGGATTCTTATATGCTTCAGATTTTGAATTAGGGTTTAGAATATTTGAAATTTCGGAATCGTATAATTTGTCAGAAATTGGCCGCCATGAAGTAGGGGGTGTCCCCTTAGGATTTCAAGTTGAGGGGGAAATTGCATATGTTGCCAGTCAAAGAAGGGGCATAGAAATAGTGAAAATCCAGATTACGGAGACAAGGGCGACGTACTATGGATCAGAGGTTATTCTTCTGAGTATGTTTATTCTGGGTCTCTTTGCAGGAAGAAGGATGGCTCGAAAAGAACATTACCCTAGATGATTGTTTGGTTTTTCTTATCAAGTTTGGGGGAGAACATTGGCTATTGCAGGTTTTCTATATGCAATAACAAACCTACTATTATTATTATTATTATTATTATTATTCTTGATCCTCTACTTTCCCCTTAGGCCTTATCCGATCAGGTTATTATCGTTTATTTGATTTGTCTTTACCGAGGACTGGATGAGCGCCATCGTTTAAGAGTGGGTAGGAGGATTCTGAGATAATCTCTTGCTTCTGACGTCGTCATATTACGGGACTTTATAGTAGAAGGGACGGAGCTTTCAATCATTTCCTTAAGAGTAATTTCAGGTTCAATAAATTGTCCATTTTCATAACAATCATTACAATAATCATCACAAAATGTTCCATCTTGTTCGGATCCTCTTTCATCAGTATTGGTTGGAAGACCACAGCTTTGACACAGAGGGGTAACTGGTTTCTTTTTGATCTTCATTTTTTTGTCCCATTTTTAGTACTATAAGATTCTGTTGGCCTTTTGTAGATCATCTACGCCGATGATTAATCTATTATTTTCGGCCAAATAAATCAAATCAATATTTATTCCTTCCTGAGCTAACCTACGAAATATACTCCCTCCAGACCCGGGTTTCTTTACCATGTCTCTAATATCGATAACGAGGACATCACGCTGTTCCTTAATATTGAACCCAGCTCGTTCCAGTACATTATATGTTTTTCCAGGTTCTTCCACTAGAATATGAACTATATCTTCTCCTTCGCATAACGCTCCAGAAAGCCCTTCCATATTAATATTTTCCTTACCTAAAAGTTCTCCTAGTTCAGCCAACTTACCAGGCTTGTTTTCTAAAATAATGGCAAAATCTTTCAATTGAGAAAACCTCACTATCTATTTTCTTATAGATAGAGGCGTTATAGTATTTATAGTTTCCCTCCAGTCATATCCAGGAACGACTTCACAGCGAATAGCCAAGGAGGTAGTTAACCTCAAATTTTAGAATACGTGATTATTTCAGTGCCTGGCGGACTTCCTGATATCCTTAATACTGATTGATTAGGGATTTCCTGCCATTGGTTTTTAAGAATACTCTGTGCTAACGGTTCAGAACCAATGATGATAGCCCCATCTTGCTCGTAAAGGAATAATGTATAGTAATTTGGGAGTTTTTTACACCAACGCACCACATACAAATCCTCTCCATCACTCAGCATGCAGTTAATCGACGAAAAATCGTTTTTCATTGATATAATCGAATCAGTAAATGTACCTAAGTTAGATTCATTTGTGGTAAATGCTGATAGTTTTGTTAGTAGGTAGTGAAAGAAAAATTCCGTATCTGAATTATCGGAAGTCTGCATGTAGGCCGTATCCCGTGAAAGAGTGTCTGCTTCATATATTGTTCCATTATGAATAAAGGCCCATTTTTCAGTTACAAATGGCTGGGCATTTGCTAATGTAATTGGTACAGTAAGGCTTGCTTTTCTTAAATGGCAAAGTACGATTTGAGGTTGTTTTTTTAACGAAAATATTGCTTTATAATACTGTTCTGAGTCGTAAGCTGATCCACGTTGTTTGTCAATCAAGCTCATTGCATAGTTTGCCTCATTGGATCTTGCAATTCCCCACCCATCTTGATGCGGGGCTTTTTTGCCAAATTTGGCGAGTTTCTGGAATTCTATGACGATTTCTCGCCAGGATTCAACATAACCGTATATCGCTAACAAGCGACACATTGTAACTTATCACCTGAATGCCTTTATTATGTCTTTCAGGATATGTTTTCCTTAAATAGGATTGTCTCCTTTGACGATAAACTTTTCTACCGATTTATGTAAAGTTTTTTGAAAAATTTAAGTTAAGGGATTCCCAATAAGGTGATTATGAACAAATCTTAACATTTTTTTTTCTATAGCCCATTTTATTATGTTATAAGCGATTTCATAGCTGCACCATTTCCAATCGGTATGTTCAGCTGGATTCAAGACGGGATCTTGACGCTGATTGATAAGAGCTATGAAACTATGGAATTGAATCTCCTTGAGTTCTTCTTGAAGGTGAGGAGGAGTTTTTTCCCCCTCATCGTCTTCATTTTCTGTGTAGAGTTCAAGAGGAATGTTAAGTGGGAGTAGGAGGTCAGGAATGTATCCTGTTTCTTCGAACAGTTCTCGTTTTGCAGATTCAAAAGGGCTTTCTCCTTTCGGGTGATCACGAGCCCCCATGGTATTCCCCACGGAACCACTTACGCATTGCCAGTTGTAACTCAATGTAGCTCGTTTTATCATGAGGAACTCGAGTTTATCATCTCTGTACCTGATAGGATAAACATTGACCATAGCTCTCTGAACCATTTCTTTCACACTAACTCTTGTTTGCACCCCCTTATGTGCTGATATTATATTACACGCTGGTAATAGTCTACCTATAAAGAACTTTTTTTGAGCAGGGTGGCTCGGAGTCGCCGCCTGAAAAAGGTTGAAATTGACTACAACGAACTCGTGCCTAAATATTCTCATCTTTTACAAAAACTAAAAAATAACGGATTATACTAATTCATTTCTTCAATTCCTTTCGATATACGAACTTAGGAGTCCCGCAACGTTAGTAAATAAAGTGATATTCTATCGGGTGTTTAGCTTCTTGCCTACTTTCAATTTCATATTTATGGATACCTATTTTACATCCAAACTCTGCATGCAGTATTATAAAAGTAACAATACTGGTTAAAATGCTGTTTATTGCAGAAATAATTATTGTGACGTATCTGTAACCGGTGAGCTGTTTATCGACTTTTGCCTGAAGACGTGTATTTAAGAGAAATTAATCCATTTCCACTCTAGGTAGGTGGATTTATGGTGAGGTTTTGGAATGGAGTTTGATCTATCTTCAACTGTTACTCTGAATAATGGTGTTAAGATTCCTCTTTTAGGTTTGGGAACCTATAAGCTTTGGGGGAAGACTGCTGTAAAGGCCGTTTCTTGTGCTTTAAATGCCGGTTATCGCCATATTGATACAGCTTGGGCTTATGGTAATGAAAAACGAGTAGGAGAGGGTATCAAGAATAGTGGTATAGACAGGGATGATGTTTTTATCACAACTAAACTCTGGAATAGTGATCACGGTTATTCTGAAGCGTTACGTGCTGTTGATAAAAGCTTAAACAATCTCGGGGTCGACCATATTGACCTTTACTTAATTCACTGGCCTATTGAAGGATACATTCAAACTTGGAAAGCATTAGAAAAATTACTGGATAAAGGAAAAGTAAGAGCAATTGGTGTTAGTAATTTCAAGATTCACCACTTAAAACCACTTTTAGCTGATACCAGTACAATTCCTACAGTTAATCAGGTCGAATTCACTCCTTACCTGTATCAAAAGGAATTATATCAGTTTTGTACCGAGAATAACATTAGAATCGAAGCTTATAGCCCGTTGACACGGGGAACAAGGCTACAGGATACAGAGTTAATTAAAATCGCTGAAAACTATGGTAAAACGGGTGCTCAAATCTTAATCCGCTGGGGGTTACAACACGGTTTGGTCGAAATCCCGAAATCAAAACGTGAAGGAAGGATCATTGAAAATTCTGAAGTTTTTGATTTTGAGATCTCTGCAGAAGATATGGTAAGATTAAACCAGTTTCATGAAAACTTAAGAGTGATTGTGAGTGGGATTCACGACGAACTTGTAAAGAAATATCTTACAAGACAACAGTAGAACGCCCCTCCCAAAAGTAATAAGGTTTAATAAATTTTCGCTGACATCTAGCATCATATTTTCATCCAAACAAGTCTTTCCCTGATGACCTCACGGACATATCGGACGACAAGATATAGAAACACAATCGCGAAAAAACCATTGAAAATGGGAACTGTGGAGTATCTTTGGAGTTTAAATTTTCATTTTAACGCTTATTTGGTTTTATAAAAAATAGCAACTAGCGTTGGTTATGCTCAACATGCAATTTCTTAAGCGAGAGTTGACGAAACAGTTAAATTCCTGGCAAAAACCAATAGTTGTGGTGAAAGAAGATGTATGATTGTAAAATCACGGTGATCAAGAGAACAACAAATCCAGAAATCGTGAAAACATATCTTAAGGAGGAAATGCAGACAACACAGGCGTGTTCACGATTTGAAGATAGCCAAGAGTTTCTTGTTCCTAAAGAATCGAGATATAGGCCCCCAGAGGGCTTTTGTGAATGGGCGTGGGCGGATATACGTCACGATTTACTCATGCTTGCCTATGGTGGCTCCATCCCACACATGAAGGATGAGAATTCTAACATTGTGGGTTGTACCGACTGGTTCCGACCGGTTTACTTCAAAATTGAGCGGATAGATTCCTCGATATAGAAATAAACCGTATTCATTCACGGGGGGAAGTTAGTTCTGTAAGTGTGGTTGGGAAAAAAACACCTTTTACCATAAAAATCATTTGTAGTTGTAAAAAAATGAGAGAAGGCTATTAACCAGTAGGAAAAGGAAAAGCCGCGGCCACATCTGCCTACACACAAGTCTGTACCATGTGTGGATCTAATAAAACGACCCTATGCCTGAAGTGTTTATGTCCATTTTGTGAGTTGCACACCAACGAAATGGATCATTTTTGTTGAGTAGATTCTCGTGATCTGAATGTTGAAGTCAATTAGAAGTGAGCTAATCGCGCATTACTAATGGAAATCGGATTGATTTTCTCAGAACAGAGATTTTTAGACACAACGATTCTAACATCTTTTACTCAGATTACACAGAATCTTCTGTTTTTATCTAACGCTTTAAATTATAAAAGTCCCTTACCCTCAAAACTCGGTTTGTTGTGAGGAAAGTCGAAAATGATTCTTTTTTCTCACAAAATATAAGAGAACGGATTCTAGAGAACATCCTCTATCGAAAAACTTAACCGATCGTGGGAGGTCAGAGTTCCACCGATCCACATCTTCAGACGCGTTAGAATTATGGAAACCCAACGCTATTATACCAAGATCTTCTTGGGTCTAGTGTATATCGTCGTTTCTTCGATCATTTTAACCCTCATATTGAGAGAAGTTTTTAGAATAAATACAGGACTTCAAGATTTGTGGCGATTTTTTTTTCCCGTGAACAATAGAGTTGAGGCCCCTTACCAACTTTTTGGAATCTTGTTAATTATCCTGGGATTTATATTGGTTATCTGGGCAAATTATATGCTATTAATTGTTGGTAAAATCGGATTAGCAGATAGAGAACCTTTTCATGTACCCACCACGCTTATTGTAGATGGACCGTACAAGTTTAGCCGGAATCCCATCTATACGGGTGTGTGTTGCTTGGTATTTGGTCTGTCTTTCTTTATAGGTAGCGTACCCTTGTTTATGCTCGGAATCGTGATAATGACATTTTTTTGGTGGTTTTTAATTCGATGGGAAGAGAGACACCTTGAAGAAGCGTTTGGAGAAAAATATTCAGAGTACAAAAAACGAGTAAGACGGTGGTTGTAGTTAATTAATCCACGATCTGTTTTCTAGTTTGATGAACTTGGAGCGAATATACCAGGTCAAGTTAAAAATGTCATTCAGGAACGTAGCTTCACTAGAGTAATCGCTCTTTAAATAGAAATCCAGATTTTGATGGATAACAGTCAAGTGAATCTTGTACCATTTTCTTTTTTGCCCAGGTTTTTACAAACGTTTGATGCCAATTCTACGTAGCCACTTTTCACGAAGTAACACCCCAATTCCAACCTTTTGTTATACTTGAGTTGTAAAGCGATCGTTGGTTATTGCACATCTGCCATAGAATCAAAAGATTTAGAAGAGAGAAACACATCTCATTATTCCTCCAAAAAACCATGGCCACATATTCTCCTTCTGTTCAGTCATCGAAGCCCAGCTATTCCTTAAAGGGGATGAAATCTTCAAGCATCGTCAATATCTGCCCTCGTTCAGGTTCTTTGAACTCAGAATTAACAAGATCTAGTACATCTTGAACGGTGATTTTTTCACTGGCGTATGATAGCCTTAAGTCGTTGAAATCTGCATCAAGGATAAGAACCTTGTCTTTCCCTTCAGTGTTGTTCCAAGCAGGCCAATGGGGCAGGCCACTATTATTAGGATTCCCAGTTCTCGCAAAATTTGCCAGATAGGTCATGCACAAGGTTTTCAACTTTTCACGACCGATCCTGTTTTCCTCTGTGTGAGTCTTTCCTATCAAAAGGGCAAAATCTGATCCACTTGTACCTAGGAAGAAGGGGATATCAGCGCCATGGTGAGCTCCTAGCTCTTGACCTTTGTTTTTTGGCAGTACACTGACCCCTCGTTCATCTGGGCTTCCCCAATCAAACCTGTAGACATAAACAGGTACGATACTGTTTGAGGTCATTTCGCTGGCTGGTTGATCAACACCGTTTACACGCCATAACATGGAATGATAATGCCAAACCCTGGAACTCAGAGTAAGATCCTTAGTGAAATGACCAAAGAGGTTCATTTCATCTTTTGTACAACCGATTATTACCGGCACCTGGTTTGCCCATTCCCCAGACGTAAAAACTTTATACCCCTCTGCAGGTATAACTGTCCCATCAGTAATAACAGAACGCCATTCTGCCATTCCAAAAGCAATAGTGGGAATATTCTTTGTAATCGTATAGGCTGATTTTGAACGCAGATATCTATTAATCTCATTATCTTGCATTTTGCTGATGTACTTCACAGCTTCTTCTTCATTCGCAACTTTTCGATCTTTGATGAGCAATGTAGCCAAAAGTCGTTCACTCTGAGCCTTTGCTTCCTCAAGAGAACATAATGACGTCAGACCACTCTCTACGACAGCCCGATGGAAGAGTCCCTTTGCAGAGGGAGATACTAAAAGTGAAAGCACATTAAATGCGCCTCCAGACTCGCCCGCAATAGTAACATTGTTTGGATTACCTCCAAAAGCTTTGATGTTATCCCTTACCCATTGTAAGGATTTAACCAGATCCAGAGTTCCATAATTCCCACTTTGGTCTTCTGAAGAACCAGAACCAGTCACAGCAGGGTGTTTGAACCAACCCATTGCACCGAGTCGATAGTTGACAGAAACGTAAAGCAGATTAGATTGTCTGGCCAGAGTATTACCAAGATAGCTGGCCGTGTTAGATGACCCAATAGAATTACCTCCCCCATGAATATACAAGTACACGGGGAGATCAGACTCCGAGCTCTTAGGACGCCATATATTGAGGTAAAGACAGTCTTCTGAACCTGTTGAACCCATGATAAGCATAACCTGTGCAGCAGAATTACCGAATTTTGTTGTTTTGCGAGTTCCAAGCCAAGGGATAGGATCAAGTGGTGCTTTCCATCTTAAATCTCCTACTGGAGGAGTGCCATAGGGAATTCCTTTCCAACACCAAGTATTTTTGTCTGAAAACCCAAGAACCACTCCATACTTCGTCTGAACAGTTGCTTCATTATTCCAATTACCCAGCTCATATGTACTGTCAGCAGGTTTTGGGGTAAAATGACGTTTTAACGGTTGAGAAATAGTTCTCTCCAGGTAATTCTTTAATCTGAAAAATGGCGAAAAGAGTGAAGCATATTTCATTATTTGAGGCATGACCGTTCACCAAGAGCTTAATAAACTGGTCAGTTTGATTTCTGATATATCATAATATAGCAATTTCCAGCGCTTCATTAAAGGATGCATAATGGGCATGAAATCGCCCCACACCAGATTTAATATTCGATTTTTCTTTATTCTGATGACTGTTCCTTTGTTAAACAAGTAGAATCTCCTTCTTGCTCCTTTTTCAAGAAAAGCCAGATAATAATCTGAGGAACTTGAATAACATATCTCTGCTAAACGTATTCTTATCAATATTCTTAAAAGAAAGGAAGAAATAGTTAATTAGGTGGAAAAGTTGTCCATCTTTTTTGCACAAAGGATCTGACTTATACTGATGTGACAAAACGCTTGGAAACTTAATTTGATGAAACGGGTACTCTCTCCATGACCCAACTAATACGAAAAGGTTTGCCAATATAAGGTTTCATTTCTTCAAAAAAAACTTCTGTTTTTTCGGTTCTCTCCCATGCTCCTCTAAAGATGTTTTTTTCAGCAACTAATCCGGTCAAAAAAGAAATAAAACCAGGATAAGCTAATTTTGCTTCTGGTAAAACAGCGGTAGCGATGATCTGAACGAAATTACGGATAAATTTTGTCCACATTGCTCTACCAATTCCTAATATTTCTCCGTTTTCATTTAATAATACAGCAGGGATCTCATTCCGCAATCGAAATCTCCTTTCTTTCGTTTTATTAAATGACTTTTTGTAACGCTTTATTATATCCCCCATATCGGCTATTTCGGCGGTTAAACGGTCAAGATTATTCAAATCTTCTTTTCTTGCTTTACGTGCGTAAAATCCTGAGGGAAAGGAACGAGTTTTAAGGGGAGCGTCAAAAAGGAATTCTTGAATTGAAGATTTTGCTGAAAAACCGAATTTTCTATAGAGATGCAACGCAGCTTCATTATTAGTTTCAACATCTAAAATTAACTTCATTCTTCCATATCTCTCAACAATATATTCCATGACAAGATTCCCGATGCCTTGTCCCTGAAATTTTGGTCTCGTAAAGAGATTACCAAGCGTATACTCATTTTTCTTTTTATCATGAATGACTGTAAAACCAGCACAAATTGTTTCTTCTTTGATAACTACAATATGGTCTGAGTTTCGGGCGATTAATTTCCATGGGATTCCTAAAAGAAATCTATTTAACTGACACATCCTTTTAAGAAATTTAAAACTCACTCCAAGGCCTTTCTCTGCCCTATCTCTAGTAGATTCAAAAGCATATTCAATAAAATCTCCAAGTTCTTTATTTTTTAATTTTCTAAACTTATAATTATTTTTCACAATTTTGCGATTCATTGGAATAACCTAATTGTATATTCGATCATCGAATTTATTCTACGACCGAAGTTTAATATAATTTTCCTTGGAGGTAATTTCTCATGCAAAAAGAGAGTAAAAACCGGAACAACGATAATGGATCTAGTAAAGGAAACGAAGAACTAAATAAAGTATTAACTGAAGTTTTTAAAGTCGATACAAGATATGCAATAATAACTGCTTTACGTATGTACGGATCATTAAACATAAAAACATTATCTAAGCTGTTACAAAGAACAGAGTCAACGATATTTCATCATTTAACTGAAATACAGAAATTCACCCCCAGAATAATTGAAATTGATCAGGAAATGACATCCACTAATAGAGGGAAGTTCTTCCAATTAACCGAGATCACACGAGACTACTATAGAACATCGGACAGTCTAGAGGTATTTGAAAACGAGATTCCTGCAATATTCAAAAAATGGTCAGGAATTTCAGTCGAAGAAATCGCCCAAGAGATGATTAATGCCTTAAAGAAAAAGCCAGATTTAGGCCAAATGGCTCAAAGTACAAGACGATCCTTAGCATATCATCATTGTATTGAGAATTTTATCCTAAGCAATTTTGAAAAGGTAGAAAATGCGATTAAAAATGATCTTATCCCCGAACGAAAGGATTATCCCTTTGGAGGATACTCACTTCTCTCTATCGCTCTGAATATTTCATCGCCCAAGCATTCTCTAAGAATAGCTGAACTCATCACAGATTTTTTCGCGAATCTTCATCGTTTAAAAAAGGAAATTACGTCTGAAATGGATGAAAGAGGGATAAAACAAGAAGATATGATAACAGAGCATTATTACTTTTTTGGAGGAGTTATTAACGAATTTAATTTCACAAAAAGAGAGAATTGAATCATTGTTACCTGCTAGATTACCTCTAAAGAGCTTGAAAGCCTCTTAAAATGCTCAAGAGTTGATAAATGTGCGATGGAGAAAGAAGTGATGGAGTACAAAACGGTAAACAATGAGTTAATTTGGACCGATGTAGGCTATGGAAATAGTGCGGCAATAGATCTCGGGAAAAAAGTCTTTGTGATAGATTCGATGCTGAACTGGGAACTAGCCGCCGAATGGCGAAGTGTTGTTGAGCACCATTTCGATAAACCAGTGTCAGGGTTGATTCTCACTCATCACCATGAAGATCATACCTTTGGGAACCAGGTCTTTTCTGATGTACCCATCATTTCTAGTCAAGAGATTCGCCGGCAGACCTTGCTTTTTGAAAAAGAAATCTGGGTTCATGAATCCCCTGATGATCGAGCAGAGTGGGAAGCAGGAGGGTATGGCGTCAAGAATCTCGTCCTCACTCATTCGAATGTATGTTTTGAGAAGAGCCTAACACTCTATGGCGATAAAAGATTGGACCTGATAGAAGGTGATGGGCATACCATGGGGAGTACCTATTTATGGCAACCTGAATCGAAAACATTGCTTTCGGGTGATGTTGTTTTTGCACGACAGTTTCCTTACGGTGGTGACGAGACCTGTAATATTGTCCGCTGGCAGCAGGTGATTGAAGAGTTAATCGCTCTCGATCCGGAGATCATCATTAGTGGACACGGGCCAGTTGCCACTTTAACAGATCTAAGAGAAATTAATGAGTTCTTCGTCCAAAGTATTGCTTTCTTACGTAACAAACTTGATGAAGGGTTAACTTGGGAAGAAATTGCGCAAGATCCTCATTTTCCAGAGTATTATTCTCAGGATCGGAGTGAACGGAAGAAAGTGACCATTGAACGCTGGGCTGCATTTTTCAACAAGGAATATAACAGATAGTATTCAAGGAATTTGTTTACAATTTATTCTGGATGATGAATGATATGAAATTTGAAAAGCAGGATCTATCGAGAAAGCCCTCAATTATTCACTAGAGTGTGGGATTCAGTTTATAAAACCTCTAATTTGATCGGCTGGACCGATGAATAACAGATTTTTACAGAACTCTCTTCCTCAGAGGTATAAGATTCCCTGATATCATTTCGTAATTTGTTTACGAGCTCGGCGTGAATACCTGAACGATAATACATAATTCCCATAAAGATAGTGTTAGCTCCGGTTAATACGAAGAAAATAAGAATAATAACCAAGAGTCCAACGATTCCTCCACTCGCCAGTTGATCTGTTGAAACCATTTTATCGACTAACCAGGCAACTGAGGGGATTCCAAATGCTAGTGTGAAGACATTACTAATTGAGTCGGAAGCAAATGTGAGCAAGGTGGTTTCTATGATTTCATTACCTGAATCATCCAATCCTGCGGTGCTTATACTGGTTTTGGCGACCTTCAATTCCGCATCTTCCCAGACCCAAACCCATACAAAATATACTGCCATAATAATGGGGACTGCAAGAAACATAAACAGAAATCCAAAGCTTGAAAGGGCATCTATTGATATTATCGATTGGACTGGGGGGTCCCCTCTCAATAAAAGAATAATTCTAACGATTAGAGCTGAAATACCTACATTTAACACGAAAAAAGGTTTCCAATTGCTGACGACAAACTTGGCCAAATCCATACCGTTTTTCATGGTTTTTACCTCGGAATCAGCTTCAATAAACCAAGTACCTCTTAAATTTACTCCAGGAATGTAGCTGAGAAATGCCAAAAATGGATATGATAGCGACAAAAATCTTTTTGGAACGAAATAGAGATATCTATAGATCCTCGGAAATAAAATGAAGATAAACGCTGTAAATGTGGCGAGCAGGAAATAGTTCCCAACAATTGCAACGAGAATGAGGATGCCCAAAAAGGTCAAGCTTATTTTTCCAAAACCCATAACCTGAAAATCTTTCTCTTTACGGGCAATAGGGACCATCTTTTCAACAATCAGGCCCTTTCTATTCAAAAAATATGTTACAACAAGAGTGATCGGGAATAAAAAGACTTGAAGCAGGACATAAGCGAGAGAAAAAATAAGTGGATAAGCTGTGAAGAAATAAATTAAACATATTACGATTACATACTTCCATATGCTGGGTGGGGGTTCCGATGAGTGTTTTTTCCAGGATTTCATCTGAAAACCCTTGCTGACAGTATAGATTGGTAAAAATGGCAATAAAACCAATGAAATGAATTTTTTAAAATAACCAAAGCTATTGAACTGGCTTCTAAAGGAATATTCGAAATCATGTGGAGTTTCTGATTTCAACGCAGCTCCACCTCCTTGTGATATTTCTTAGGGTAGAGAGATCGCTTTAGAATGTTTCCATTCATCATGTTGGAAACAAGTGGAAAAGGTGTTAGATCCCGTTTTTTATGTCGTTACCCGAACTATAATGAAAATCTTGAAGGCCTCGTTGGTTGTCCCTCAAATTAAATCAATCATGAGGATATCTCTTCCCTGCATGACGAGGACAGTTACCTCATTCTACCAGATTCTAATTGCCTCATTCGCGCTATTGCTGTATTTAGAACCCCCTTTAATAAATGGAGAAGATGGGCACCCTTAGGTGTAAGAGAATAGAATCGAAAACGAGCATCGTGAACCCCTTGTGCAAAAGGTTCAAATTTGAGATAGTTAAGGGAGTGTAATCTTTTAATCTCGTAAGAAAGAGTTGCTGGAGAAATATCCAAGATTTTCGATAACTCTAGTGTATGAACATTGTCAGGATAGTGATAAGCGATTTCAATTAAAGTTAAGACAGATCTTCCTTTCAATTTAGATAGAAAATCATGCCTAATTTCAGATGGAAAATATTCTATTAAAGAAGACGGTTCAGCGGGGGGTTCCAAGACAGGAAACGATTGTAATTCAGGAATAATTCCTGAAGAAATATTATCCAATCCAATAACCACTTTACGATAAATATTTTTTAGGACATCGTAAGGAGCGGACTGAAGAATTTCACTAAATCCTTGAAGGGCATTGATCTTGGCATTGTAAACAAGGTAGCTTCCTATTCCAACAACCGCGATGAGGACGATAAGGAGGATAATAATTTGGACGTTTGAACTTAAATTCCCGATTTTCAAAATGATAGGTTCTGAAATATAGGTTGTTTTGTACCCATCGGAACATAGGGCAACAATTTTGATTAGAATCTGCGATCCATCAGCTAAGGAGGATTCACCCCAGGTATAATAGGTATTTGTATAATTAATGATTAATTGACTCCAGGAGTTGCCATTATCTGAGGAAAAAAATAGAGAATAGCTAATGGAGTGGCCCATAGAATCATAGGGTGAATTCCACCGTAGAAGGGAATATTCAGTCAGGAGTTCCCCTTTTTTAGGTTGTATCAAACTTGGAAACGTAAGAAAGTGTAGGCCATCAATCTGATCGACGGACGTTAGAGGGAACGGGTCAGTATTAGCTGCCCTTCCCTCTATCCAATAGGCATTATCAACAATTCCATTACCATCATCATCCGGAACTGTCCACTCGCTCCAGTAGTTTTGATGAAACACATTATCGATCCCGTTGTCGACTGCTTGAGACGTCAGGTCCAGATTATTCTGAATAATATTCGTTGTAACCAAGTTATTTGTTGATTTCAGATCGAGAATTACCCCAATTTTGCTACTTACAATAGTATTTTGGATAATTTTGCAGTTATTGGCATTTACTAGATCGATGCCGTAGAAATTCTGTAACAACATATTTTGGGAAATGGTATTATTTACAGAATAACCAATCTGGATACCAGGTCCTCCCCCCGCGTCTTGAACGGTATTATTGGCGATTATATTGTTATTTCCTCGTATAGATATTCCGTTAATGTTATCATGAAGCTGATTGTACTCTATAAGGTTATTGTTCCCGTCCACAGCAATTGGAAACTCAATATTAAAAAAAGTGTTATTAGTGATTGTATTATAACTTGAATTATCCGCTAGGATAATACCCATTCTTTCATTGTTTCCTCCGAGGGTATTTTTCAAGACATTATTTATGATTGCACCATTTTTGACATGGGAAAAAACAATCCCATGGGGGCCGGTTAGAAAACAGTTGATTATTTCAAAATATTTATCAGTGTTGCTTATAGATATTGATATCCCTTGGGGGGGGAAACTTTCTATATTTAATCCATCAATGATAAAGGGATTGGATACGGAGCCATTTCCAGACCAATCTTTTGCGGTCGCGGTAGTAGCAAAGTTTTCATTCGAGTCGATGGCAATCGGATTATGAGTCAAGAATCTTGAAGCCAATCTGGTTCGGGAACCCTGAGGTTTGTTTGATTTGAGCAATGGTTGGATTTGATAAGAAGTGGATTCCTGTACACCTGAAGGGGATTCTATAAAAAGGAATCCTCCAGCCATCAGGCAAAGAACCAGAAATACTTTAGATGAAAACATCCAAATAACCCCGCGTTCTATCTAAAATAGGTATGTTAGCCAATTAATATGTGTTATATAATCAGGATATTTCCTGGTGCGGCGTTTTCTATTCTTTAGAAGAATGGGCGATCTTTATCTCAAAAAACGCAAAAAAAAACGTTTTTCCATCAATATCCTTGGAATTTTCCAATGAGCGTACGAGAAAATTCCCACTCTATAAAAACCTGACAGAGGAGTTAAGGTTTGGAAGTGTATCAAAGCGAATCAGTTTTTGGATTCCTTTGTAATCATGGCATTAATGAGCTTAATCGCATCAATAACTTGTCTATTTATCGATCAGCTGAATGAGACCCAACCAGCAATAGCCAAAATAATTTATGAATTTGTTCGCACCTACGGTGTAGACACCTTAAAATACGAGGAAAGATATGGGAATGGCGTAAC
Organism: Candidatus Heimdallarchaeota archaeon; assembly: GCA_048881705.1. Classification (GTDB taxonomy): domain Archaea; phylum Asgardarchaeota; class Heimdallarchaeia; order Hodarchaeales; family Hodarchaeaceae; genus Hodarchaeum. The sequence continues at coordinate 22,893 of JBHLSH010000013.1, forward strand.
ACCTTACCGAGATGCCAACCGTCAAACATTAGATTGGTTGGAATGAAACTTCCATGGTGGAAACGTTTAGCTCTAAGATTACTGGCTTTTGGTTGAAATCAGGTCCAATCGATATTTCTAGAAACCAATGGGGAATAAACATGATGCTAAACTGCTTTTTTGAGTGGTGAAACAACCAGGAAAAGAAAAACAAAGACTGTAAGAACGAGGAGAACGCTTACGGAAAAATAAGCGGCAAAAAATCCAATAAAATTGATGAGAAAACCCGTAATAAAAGGACCTAGCGAATGCCCTATATCCATAATAGATGAAAGCATTCCAATGGAGGAAGCTACTTCATCATCCAAACTGAAGTCAGATACTAAGGCAGCAGTTGAGGAAGTAGTCAAAGCCACACCGATGCCAAAAAAAATCGCACCCAACATATATGCTGCAAAATTTTCTTGAAATGAAGCAAATATAATGAATGAAAAGGCACTTACAACCAACCCCAAAGAGACAAAAGGTTTTCTTTGCCATCTATCAGAAAAGGCACCTGATACTGGTTTGATGAGGATAATAACCGAAATTTGCAGTGCCATAACAAGGCCAATAGTAAAAGGGTCCCATCCAAAAGCCTCCATTTGGACGGGAAGAAAGGTTTCAAACGCACCTGAAGCAAACAAGATCATGGCTTCAACTGTACTTGTAATGATGATCCCTCTATTTGTCAACAGACGTTTGAGATCTGTTGACCCAATTCGAGAGGAGACTATTTCTTCACCAGGAAATTCTTTTTCCCGTGGTAAGGTTAATCCCAGACTAAAAGCTACAATACCAGAAACCGCACAGGTTAAGTATACCGCGATAAAGGAACCTATGGTAATTAAAAAGCCAGCTAAGGCCGGGGCAATAACACGGCCCAGCATGGTCAATGAAGAGTAAAAGCTCATTCTCGAAGCCCTATTGACAGGATAATAAGAAACAATAAGAGACAGGACAATAGGGCCGAAGATCGCGGTGGCGATACCATGAAAAAACCGTACAGGGATGAGTTGCCAAGATTCAGATACGAAAAGATATAGGAAGGGGGCAGCTGCAAAAAAGAACAAGGAAAGCTGAATTATACGTATCTTCCCCCACCTGTCCGCTATTGCTCCAGCTGGAAAACTAAGTAAAATCCCAGGAATGGGACCAATGGCGGCGATAATGCCAAGTTGCCAATCTTCAACCCCCAAATGAGAAGCAAAGAGCGAAAGAGTAGGGTTTTTTGCCATGGTACTACTTAGAAGGGCAAGAACGCCAACTAGGCACACAAGGTAAAATAGGAAAGAAGAAGTTTCGCTCCTTGAATTCTTAGAAACCTTAAACACCCTTAATACAGCAAAACTAGTGTGAACTATACCTTTTCTGAAAAAACTCATTCCGTTCTTTTCTTGTCATCTGCTTCATTTCGTCAGGATACTGCTCTTGGAGTCGTTTGTATCGGAAGAACGCTAGTAATGAATCATAAACAGCCATTTGTTTTTGTAACGAATCGTGATCGTTAAAACTGATAAGCGGGATTCCAGTTGCGATAGCCTCCAGACCGACGGCGAGATTGGTTTTATCGATCGATCCTGTATCTGCTGCGCGAACGACCTCTGCAAGCTCCAAAAGAGCTGGATCTCTCAAATTAAATTTCTTGATTATGGCATTGAAGGTACATTGGTCGCCTACGTGACCCAATTCTGTTCCTTTAATATCAAACGGTGTCCCTCCCACAGCATCAGCGACTTTCTGAACATCTTCAGCAGGAACAAACAAGAATTCAGCCTCTGCATCAACAAAACGTTGGATAAGCCAAGGACAAGCTACTCTATCGACATGTACATAATTCCTAGTTACCCAAATCATATTCCGCACTCCGTATTCGACAGAAGGGTTGGTAACAATAAGAACCATTTTATATAAAATTGACGGTTTTTAAATCGATAACCCTACAAGTTAGAGGACGTGCAGGATTAAACAACGAACATGACCCCAGAAAAAGAGAGGTTTATGACAACATATAATAAAAAAAACCTTAGCATGACATAAATTATATTTTTAAAATGTATTGGTCTTTTCTCACTATTTATCGGAAAGGTACACTTGTATACATCAAGTTCACCTCTGAAAACATTTTATTTCAAATTGCCTTCTTGAATATGTTTTTAAAGTAAGAAACCAGAATGTTACGTGGAATACAAAATGAGAGTAGGCATCTTCAAACTATTCAGCAAAAAGATAATCCGTAGAAAGGCATGGGGAGTTCATAAAAGAGCCATAGTCCAGATATTGACACCGAGATGCCGAAAGGATGGAAGGCCTGAATATGGTCGTTTCACACCCAAGGAAATGAGACACATAATATCTCGGGCTGAATCGAACATTCAAGAGTTAATGCCGTATTTCAAAGACCACGATAACATCGGCAATTACATGAATGAATATGGCGGATTGATACACCTAGCTATATATCGGGCTATGGTGGAAGAAAAGATAGATCCCAGATACGCCACGAATCTGGTCGCAGACCTGATATGGCAAGTTCGTGTGAACATGAAGGGTGTGGTTCCAATAATTGATCCGTTGAGACTGAGACTGGCTAAAATCCGAACGAAGGATCCAGTAGCCTATCTCGGAAAGCGCCTTGAAGATGCTTTGAAATTCCCATATAGCGAACCAGGTTATAAAACGAAACTGTACAAAGATGGAAACGTATTTTATCTGGATATCTATTCATGTCCAGTTTATGATTTCTATGCCCAATTCGGGCAAGAAGAGAAGGCTTTTTTTAGAAGAACATGGTGTACCTATGATTATACTGTGGCGGAACACCTTGTTGAAGGCGGCAGATATCAGAGAGAACACACGTTATCAGATGGGGATGAAGTCTGTGACATGAGATACTTCATCAGTAGGTGAAAACCCCATCTTACCTGTTTAAATCCCGGAAACCAGGATTCCTGATTGGGGGTGAACACCGACCCTGGTCAATTCGTTTTTCGAGTAGGCGCGCTTTAGCCAATAACGAGATCTAAATCATGAAGAGATTTTTCCAATCCGACTCGCCAAAATTGTCAATTGCTTAAAATCGGAGTTTTCAGTAATCCCTAAAGCCTTCATTGTGACAAACCACTTTGTTTTATCAACAATTATCTTTAGTTCGCTTAGGCCGTCTCCGAAAGTTATCTCAAAGCTCCTCTCCAGATCAGAAATATCCTCTAAGGGTAAATTTAAACCTTGTAAGACCCTATTGGCAAGGTGCTTGACATAATGACAATGGGTCAAATGCAATAATCTTTCGACCTGTACGCGGTTTTTACCGGCAAGCATGGGATTGGCGGGATTATTCTTCAATAAGAGAGTAAATCCCCTGGTTGATCTCTTCATAGATAGGTCAGGATGCGCCACATCCTTGATTGCTTTTCGTAGGCTATCCTCCTGCGAAAAAAGACCAGCACGCTCCGAACGCGGCTCAATGATCCATCTTTGTTCCAAACTGTACCCCGGTGTCGGGGAACACGACAACCTTAATATATCCGATTGACAAAAGATTAACTCTTCTATACCCCAAAAAAACGTTACATCCCAATTTCTTGCTGAGCAAGGAAGGTGAATATAGGTTGTTTTTGGACTGGGAGAATCCTGTCTTCTATCTTTTTTTTGGCAACCCACATAAGCAAAGTCACAAGAAAAAAGAAAATATTTCCCTCCGACAAGAAAGTAGAGGAGGTTTGAAAAGCCTTGCGGATAATCAGGGTTCGAGGGATCTGATATATTGGAAATTTGGAATTATAACGCGAAATATGTCTCTATAAACGGAACGATTATAGGAAGAACCACACCGACAATTGCGATAATAGCGGCGAAGAATAGAATTGGAATGGAAATGAGATCCCGTTGCTCTTTGTACTCGTTGTCCTGGATTTTTTGGATATTTTTTAAATTCCCTTTCTCGGAGATTCGGTTAGCCATCAATCCTGCCAAAACAACCGCCACTGCAGTTAAGGACACACCCAAGCTGAACTGATTGACTAAAGTATTCAGAGACCCAACGAAGGCCGTCTGATCAGCTATTTGAGCCTGTATTTGAAAAATGGGCAGCCGTATGGCGGAGAGAGCGGCCACCAGGTTAACTCGTACTATTGTTGATATTTCAGAGGAAGCTAGATTGACAGAATTATTGATGAAGTTAAACACCAAATTATAGTTCGCGAGATTCAGTGTCTGCTGTATATAAAATCGTAAACCAACTTCTTCAACAACAAGATTTCGATTTTTGGTTGCATTGATCCAATCTTGTTTGGTGAGATAATACTCGAATCCTTCCTCATCAACAGTGGTAATAGGATACTTGGCACTGAGAGGTTTGCCTGCAAAATAATTATCAAGCGTGTAGGTCAGATAAAACTTAGATTGCCTATTTATGGCCGTAATCAAGAGCAGAATCTGATTGGTGTAAGCTCTCCTTTGAGGGACAGTTAATGTGTTGTTTAACATTTCCAGTTCCGCATCAAGCTGTATCACCGTGGCTCTCATATTTTGTACTACAGTGTCCTTTGGAGTTTCAATAGTCATTATTTGCTGAGCTAATGATTCCATTCTTCTAACTTGAGTTTCCCATTCGGTAATCTGTTCTTTGAGGTTTGTTTCTTGAACCACAAGCTCAGTTTGATAAAATCCAGAAATAAATGCGGCTGCCGATATAAAGAGTATTATTGCGGTCGAAATCTTGCCTTTAAAGTCAAAATTAGTCAGAAATCCCATCGTTTGGAACCTCCTTCTTTTTAAAATTCTTTGCCAGAATACGAATGAATTAGAATTCAAAGGATCTGGGGGAATAACAGTTTTTTTTTCTGAATTTGCGAATTTTACTCAGAAGTTTTCTTCGAAGTTCGAAACAATCCCGCGATAATGCAGATTTGAGCCTCCAATTGAGCTAAACTGATTCCAGGCAAAGTTTGAATGTTGCCAGGATCGTCATCAAAAATCAATTATCCCAGATTCTACGACAAAAAACTGTAGATTAGTACCCCCTAACCTCTCAAACCAATTAAGGATCGCCTTAATGAGAAAGAAAAAGGTTGGGGAAAAGAAATCGGGAAGATCCGCAAAAATGCACGAACATAACATCAATAAAAAGATAAAATGATTTGGAGGAAGGAAGAGATCTCATTTCTTATAGATTTTTCGGGCAAAAAGATAACAAATTCCAAGGACCACGACGAATAGTCCTTCAAATCCTGGAGAGATCTTTTGAATTGTAGTCGTAGAAGTAGAACTGGAACTCGGGGGACTACTAACTGGATCGGGATTTAAAGGGTCTGTGGTAATCGGATGAGTTTTATCTACTGTAACAATTACAGAATCTATCGCTGTATTTCCCGAATAATCGGTTACTACAAGGGTATAGTTATAGGTGCCTGCAGGGGAGTTTCCAACATCAATGGACACTGAGGAATTCTTAATCCATCTATCTGAGGAATAAAGTACACCATCCAGATAAATTTCATAAGCTCCTGCATCGTTATCAGAGATCTCCCAAGTTATAATGACTGAAGCGGTCCCTTCTATGTATGTTTGGTCTGGAAGATGAGATATTATAGGTGAGTTGCCGTCAGCCACGCTGATAGTCACATATGAGGAGGTTGTAAGCCCGTAGAAGTCCGAGAAGATAATCGTAAAGATATGGTCTCCAAAACTCAATCCATCGAGAACGTAGGTAATCTCGGTATTATTTTCCCAAGTTCCACCAATTATGGTACCATTAGCCAATACCATGGAATAGGTGGTGGGATTATAGTCGATTGCGACCCATGAGAGTACAAGACCTGTACTGTCATCAACAGTCTGATTCTGAGGTGAGGCCAAAATTATCGGGGCAGTGTTATCTATTATCGTTACAAAAACCGTATCTTGGGCAAATGATCCCCGAATATCATAAACTACCAAAGTAAAGTTGTATATTCGTGGCGCTAAATCAGGGATTAGGGTCATGATAGTAGCGGTTCCTATCCAGGGACCGGACTGAACAATAGAATTGTTTCTATAAATCACATAGACATCAGGATTTAGATCTGAGACAATCCATGTAATATTCTTATCAAGACTGTGTTCCAGGATAAAGAAATCGGATTCATTACTAATATTTGGAGCCGTTGAATCTATGGTCACAAAAACGAAGACGGTATCATTCAGAACATAGCTTTGAGACGTATTAACCCAAAGGGTATAATTGTATGTTCCTGGACCTAGATTATCAACGGAATAGTTAATAAGGGTGTTATTCGTCCAAGTTCCGCCATCAACTGGGAAGCTATCCTGATAGATTGTATAGCTCCCCGTATCATTACTGATAATACTCCAATAAATCAGGTTGTTTATCATCCCTTCAGTGTACGAGATATCCAATGGATGATTTATGGCCGTGCCCGATAACGCTTTTACAACAACGAAAATGGTATCTGAGGTTGTTAGATTGCTTATGTCTTTCAGAACAATCGTATAGTTATAAATACCAACAACTGCATCATATATGATTAAATCAATGGGAAAGCTGCTGTTCCAATTATCAGACTGAATTAGGACTCCATTCTGATAGATTTCATAATCCGTAGGATTATAATCACTTGCAATCCACGAGATTATTGTAACCGATGTGTTTTCTGCGATTGTTTGATTTCCTGGACTTGTGACTATCGGAATGGTTGAGTCAGGAAGTACCGTAACGAAAACAGTGCTGGTGGCGTTTAACCCTGAAGTATCATAAACGATCATGGTTACATTATAAGTGCCAGGAGCGAGCCCTGTAGGATCAAAATAAATGTACGAACCTGAAGTCCATGTCCCATTAGTATATTCGGAATCATCAACGAATACCGTATAATTATCCGGATGTTTATCCGTGGCAATCCAGGTGATGGGAAGCGTGAAATAACCGTATTCATAGGAGATATTGGCGGGTTGGCTTACAACAGGAGTCGTTCCATCATAAATCATGATATAATGCGTAGAAGAATTAATATTGGAAGAAGAGTCATTTGCATAAAGTATAAATTCGTATACTCCCAATGGTAAACTAGTTACATTGACAATAATGGTCTGCCCAGATTGCCAAGAGCCATTGGCATAAAGTACGCCATCTTTGAATATGGTATAATTCCATGGATAAAAATCTGTAAGAGTCCAGTTGATTGATATATCAGGTGAATCCTCCATAAAAACAAAAACTTTACCAGATGTTAAATTCGGGGGGATGGTATCCAATACCGTAACAAAAATGGTGTTACTTTTTATATTACCATCTGTATCGCGAAAAGTAACAGTAACATTAGTTTCACCTAAATCGAACCCATCAACGGATACATTAAAGAATTCTCTTGATGTAAAAGTATTTGTTCCTTGTGAACTCCCATTAAAAAATACTTCATAATTATCTGGACTCTCATCTATTGCTCTCCATGTCAAATTATGACCGATTGAATGGGTTTCGTAAGTCAAATTGGTAGGAGAGTTTATAATTTCTGGATTAAATGTTTCATTATTCCAAATTGACAAGGGAAAGTTATCTTCTACCCCACCTAAACCATCTAACGCATAAGGCGTATCAAGAATTCCATCTGAATTAGAGTCCATTCCCAAATGATCTAACCAGAAATTTCCAAATGTCCCATTGTCAGCATAGTTTGTAGACGTGCTAGAGAACCCTTGTACTACATTATGTAAAAAATTGTTACCATAAAAGGTATTATTGTCCGAGGAGGAAAAATAAATTCCATAAGAATTGTTTATGACATTGTTATCAAAGAAAGTGTTATTGTCTCCACTCCAGACGTAGAATCCATAACCGTTGTTTACTATTGTGTTGTTTTGATATCGGCCATAAAGACCATTTAAAATCCTTAAAGCGTAGGAGTTTCCTTTGAATGTATTGTTATAAACCCAGCTCGCGCCGACATTACTGTTCAAGCCATATGTATTGTTTGTGAAAGTATTTTCGTAGATAGTATTATTATCGGAGCTGGAAGCAAACCGCACACCTTCTCCAGTATTATTTTCAAATATATTGCCAGAAAAAATGTTGTGACTAGTAAAACTTTGGAAAAAAATTATGGTATCACCATTGTATTTGAAAATATTCTTTGAAATAGTATTATATTCAAAAAATGAAGATGACCAGATAGAGTATTGTATATTATGAGAAAAGGTATTGTTATAATATGTATTGAAATCACAGCTTGATGAATGTGCGATTCCATTGAGGTTATAGGAAATATTATTGTGATTAATCTTATTATAACTTGAGACAGTTAGTTTAATGGCCCCAGTAATATCTGTATTCTCAATAATAGTATTGTATTCAATAATATTGGCATTACTTACCCAAATATTGATTCCGATTTCGTGGTTATTTTGTATAAGATTATGAGTAATATTGTTTCCATCACTGCTGGACAAATATAAACCATACTGAGTATTGTTAAACAAGGTATTATTGTATATCGTACCTACATTATTAACACTTGAAAAGAAGATTCCTGATGAACCAACTCCAGTCATTTCTATATAGCTATTGCGAATAACGAAGTACATTGTCGTTGCGATGGAAATCCCATAGATACCATCAGTACTATTAACTATTGCTACATTTTCGATGATGTACGGATTACTTGAAGAACCATTTCCTAGCCAGCCTTCATTTAGTGCCTGGCTGGCAAAATCAGAGTTTCCGTTGATTACGATGGGATCATGGGCTGTATAGGACTGAAGATTAAACAGAGGAAAAGAGGAGTGTATAGGTGTCGAGGCCGTTAGGGGATCTAGAGTCTCAGATGTAGTATTCCAGGGAGAAGTGTCGAGATCGGTATGATTTAGGATGAACCAATCAGTGAATGCAAAGGTGGCTAAAGAAGAACAGATGAGTAATAAAGCGAGGAAGAAAACAGGTTTTTTAGACCTAAAAATCATCATGATTATCCATCCTAGGAAGTGAAAAGGAGCGCGGGAAAAAAAGTTCAAGATAATTAGTAGCTACTAGTATTAATAAGACGATCTAGACAATTTGACCAAACTTCAGAGAGAGTAACATCCGTAAAATCAATGAAGCCCTATTTTGTTTCCTCCCCAGGCTTGAAATGTGGACAAAACTAGGTCGGTTTCTTCCTTTTCTTTGGTCATTCCTTATGACACAATTTATTTGGATTTACATTTTCTCAAGAGCAAATATCTTTGAATTTTACTTCTACCTCCTTGACTTTCCTCTAATCTTGAATTTCTTGCTTCTTATTGAAGAGCGTTGGCCCGATGTGATATGATGCTAAGTTCTCTTGTTTTTTATTCTGGAAAGCATTAAAACAATGATTAATGGATATAGCAGAACCATATCAAATCCTTGAGTTACAACAGAAGAGGAAGAAAGAGCGTTCGATTTCAGATCCGGGACTATTCGGACTTCGTGTTCTCCCCTGAGTAGTTCATCGTATAGATTAAACCTGACTGGGTACTCATAATCGCGTTGAATGTACAGGACAACATCTCGGGTTTGAGGATACATGATATACGAATATACAGTTCCTATATAGCTTGAGGTTCCTTCCAGATGTACCATTCGAAGTATCTCTTGAATGTGTTTCTCGGTTATGTCATTATTGTCTATGAAATACTCTAAATTATTCTTGACTGCGCTATACCGCGGGCAGGGATAGGATCCATGTGAATAGTTATCTAGGTTAAAATTTGTTGAGATTAAAAAATCCCCAAACTTTCGTGTAAATGCAACATGATGATTTCGACCAGCACTAATCACCACTGCCTTGCCGGTTGCATCCGCCCAATGAATCTGATTTCCCCACCAACCGCCCATATTGTGAGTCATGTGCCATTGTATAACATCTTCTACGGTCGCACATTCCTGTAAAATGACTTCCCAGTCGCTTATGCTGCTCCTTGCAGGCCCTCCTTGGTTGGGAGTCAGATAAACGGGTGGCATTACTCCATTGGCATCAAAGCATAGGCCTTGAGAATTCATCCCTCCGACCGCTAAACCATCGATATCGTCGGCTCCTGGGAGATTATCCGTAAAGCCAAAATAAACTGCGCCATAAGTACTTTCATCAGGGGCAGGTACAAACCAGAATCTTGTATTCTTCCGTGGGCCGCTTTCATCTTCACTACTGGCAAAATAGATTTCATTGTTGAATTCTACAGTAAAAATGGTACAACCAGTGACAGGCAAGACGGGAAAATCCTGTGAGCTCTGGGGGAGGTTATTATCATAAGAAATTTGATAAGGTATTTCAACAGTTAGAGATGAGATTCTTATTGACGTAAGAATAAAGACAAAGCTGATTGCAAATATATAGATGTGAGTCTTCTCCATGATTTGCACCTTTGCTCTCTAACCATTCATGAGTTTATTTAAGCATTCAGAAGGAGGCATTTAATCTAGAAATATCTCCTTATATATAACCAGGATTTGAGAGATATGGAGTTTTTCTGAAATTCAGTCAAATATAGGGCAAGCAGGGAGAAAAAGATACTCTAGAGTATAGTTCGAGAATCCTCTGAAATCTCAGAGCTTTTTTTAGATAAAAATTGAGAAAGTTCGAAAACCTTCTAAAACGAAACAACGTGAAGAAAGTTTTATTAGGCAGAAAATCATAATATATGGTATTATGGATGAGGCACAAGAGAGGGACATCAATGCGGTTAAAGAGGTGTTAAACCAATTTGCTATTGGTTTAAACTCAGGAAATTTAGATCACTGGATGTCCATATGGGCTGACAACGCGGTACAGATGCCACCGGACACTCCGAGTAGAATCGGGAAAAATTACATACGAGAAAGAAGTCAGGGCACGTTTGAACGTATGAATTTTGAAATAAAGATCGATTTAAAGGAGACTAAGGTATATGGTGACTTGGGAATAACTAGATGCAATTACACGTTGAAACTTATTCCCAAAGATGGCGGCGAGACGATTAATGCGGTGCCAGATGGTAAGGCTTTAACCTTATATAAAAGACAATCTGATAGTTCTTGGAAGATCATATACGATTGTTTCAACTCTAATGTCCCTCCAACCTAAATAGGATGGGGTAAACCTATATCAGGAACAGATTTAAAACAAATCTGTTTTAGGATGTCCCTGTAGTCAATTCATTCTACATAAACATCTGATCTGCCGGCAAAATCTTTCTCAAAATGAATCAAGAAACTCTGGAACAATTTTATGTAACAGGGGACTATTCCTTACTCTTAGAAGAAGTTAGAAGATTAGCATATGACCAGACAGCAGCAAATTTAACCGACATTGACTCTATATACGTTTCTTTTCACAGCAGAGCATTGATACGACTTGGAGGAGTGAATGAGGCTGAAACCCTCATTTATAACGCATCAAACATGCTGGTTACCAAACTCAGAAGAGCATAGTTGGATTAAACGTATTGTTATTCAGGATCATTGTGGTATGTACTACCAACAAAAGAACTCATGAGTTTTTTACCAAATGGCGTTAAAGAGTAGATTTCCTTGAGATGGGAAGGATGAGCTTCTTCTATGAGACCATTTTTTATCAGAGTACTTGTCAACATACCTTTTATCTGTTCGTAGGAATATGTATCTAAGAGAAGCTCATTGTTTTGAATGTACTGTTCAACCAGTTGATCCCCAGTCAAATAATCGTGCTGGTAGAAGGAAAGGATAGCAGAAAAGAAATCTTCGAGCAGTTTTACAATATTCTCTCTCCCAAAAGAGTGTTTTCCGTATTTTAACGCAGTGACAAAATCCAAGCTGTCCACTCTAGCCAAATGTTTCCCTGTTAGGGTTTCCCTGTCTGTTACAAATCCGATATAAGGACAAAAATCAACTGCTTGATCAATAGCCTGGCCTACTTGTATTTCACTGCCTTTGGGGTTTGTGATCACTAATTCCTTAAATTTTTCACCTAATTGAGAAATTACATGGTCATCGGAGAAACTAGGATCTATTGTGAATTGAATGGGCTCATTGGTTACTTGATCTGTACTCTCAATGGTCGTTGTTTTCCCAAACAGATAAGGAACTCCAAGTGCATCTATAGCGCACATGGCATACCCAGCCCCAATTCCTTCAACATGGACCTTGTATTTGGTTTTATTCGGGGAAATTGGATAAGCCCCTCTTAGATTATCATTTTCGTCATAGCTAAGCATTGAAAAGGTTTTAGTCAGTGCAATATAGTTGAATTTATCAAATTCGAAAGAAAACTGAATTTTCAATTCCTCGAATGATTTTCCGACTAATAAATTTTCCAACACTTTGATGTGAAGGTTAAGAAACTCTTTTACTTTATCGTTTGTGGTATTTATTTGGATTCGAGACATTCTAATTTCCCAGTCTTCGTTTGATCGATAGTCAATTTGTCAATTGTCTAGTATTCGACAATTATATTTTTGATAGTTAACCTTTTAAATGTTTGTGTTTATGTAAAATCATGAGTAAATCAACACTTACGGATTCCAAACTGACAATGGAATCGTTGAATAATATTGTTACTAATTTAAAAGATCCTATTCGAGGGTACATCTTTATTGAGGTATTAAGAAATCCAGAAATAACAGCTAACGAGCTGAAACATCGTATGAAGTTGAAAGGGAGCAATATCTACTTTCATATTAATAAACTGGTGGAGAATAATATTCTCGAGTACACTGGGTTTGAAGAGGTTGAGTATAAGAGCCAAAGTTTGTCCAGAAAGAAGATTAAGCTAAAAGATTGGATAACAAACGAATTGGTTATGAGTAATCAAACTGAATTATCTGATGACCTCGTAAAGGCTGTTTACTTACTGCAGCTGAATTTATCGGTTGCGGTGTTGAATCAACAGATTCGTGATCTAGAACAAATTGATGAAAAAGCATTTACTGAATCACTAAAAAGCGGCGAAATCCCGCTTAGTGTTTTTTCTTTCGTCGATCGCGAAATAGTCCGCCAAATTTCGGATCAAATCACGGAACTAGTCAATGCTTGTAATGATAAATATGTCGGAAGACCCATGATAGAAGTGATGAAGGAATGCAATTATGGGGTAGTAAGTGGGTTGTTTTCCTTTAATGACCTATTAGATGAGTGATTCCTGACATTATTTCTTGTCATTTAAATTATGATACTCCCCATTCCCTTCTGGTTTTCTTGCAGGAATTGCTCTTATTTCAGGATTTTAAGGAGATCTTTTACCCTTTTTTATGTTGTATAGTTTTGTAGAGGCTTTACTTCTGGCGCTGATCGTTTGGTATGCCTGGAGCTGGCCGCTGCAGGAAGAGAAACCCTAGTAAGAGCATTTCACAAACAAATCCTCTAGGGTACTATTCATGATAAAAATAAAAGCCATCCTCCTATGATAATCTCAAAAAGGAGAACTAATAGACCCCCGCTTAGAACGCCTTGAAATTTGGGTTTGATAAACCAGATTCCGATGCCGATACCATAGAGAATGCTCGCAACAATCCCGAACCATCCAATAAGAACTGGAACAACATCAGTGGTGATAAACAGAACCGAGTATGCCAGGGTTCCAATGGAGAACAAGATCTGGGCAAAAGCGAAATTAGCGTGTCTTAGTTTGATAATGTTCTGGGCCGCGCCAAGCAGCTCATGTTTTGCAGCACCATTAGTGTCAGAGTATTGTTTTCCAATATAGAGAAGCCCCCAGTATTTTTTTCTGTTGAAAATCTGGATCAAGCCTTCTGCTACGCGGGAGTTAAGCCAGATCAACCCAAGAACTATGTTATAGTGACCAAATGCAAGAAACAGCATGATAGCAAGGAAAATTATGCTAAGGTGCTCAATAAGGAGTAATCCGAAGCTTATTTCAAATTTTCTGGGATCATCATGGATTTTTTTAAGCTTAGGCTTGGAGTTTATATCAGAACCAATTCCATGACCGAGAATTTCACTTAAAATGTTCAGAATTATTATAATCAGGAAGAGTAACCCAGATAGACGCATTTCGAGATTCATTGAGAATCTGCCAACCTCGTTATTCTATATTTATAAAACCCGTTCTTGTATTGATAACCTTAGCGATTTAACATTGGCATGATGAGGTGGTGAATGCGTAATTCTGACAAACCCAAATTTAAATGACGAAGGAGATACCAGCTCTTTCAGATAACCACCCAAACATTCTAGAAGAAGTTAAGATGAGAATCAGAGAGTATAGCCCAGCCGACAAGGTTCAAATTCTTCAATTACATGTAGAGTTCGAACAGGAATTTTCTCCCGATATCTACCTTGAGAATTCCTTATCGACACAAAGCGAATTAGAAGAAAGATATACCTATTTTATCCATCAAGAAGGGCAATTTTGGGTGATGGAAGAACGTGGAGTAGTCGTGGGTTTGATCGGAGTTCAATTACAGGAGAATGATAGGGCAGAACTCATTCAACTTCGTGTGAGAAAAAGCCACCAACGGAGGGGGATTGCAACATTGTTAATTAAGAAGGTTGAAGAAACGGCTTTATTCCATGGAAAGAAACAGATTTATCTTCAGACGGCGGAACCCCTCATTAAGGCTCGAACCCTATATGGAAAACTCGGTTATATTTTGGAGAATACCTCAAAATTTTCTGGGTTTACTGTGATGACTTACAAAAAGGATTTGGTAACAACTAAGTAGCCCTAGTTTGCGATTGGGCTTTTGAAGATGATTTTCAAACGATTTCTTTCCCCAATAAGATGGGGAAAAAAAGCTAAATGATAAATCAAAAAAAGAAGCAACAGCCTATAGTAGTACGTGATTTCTCTCTGGAATGATTCAGGTACCAAAAGCCATTTTTTGGAGTCTTGAAATTCGCTCTTCGATTGATGGATGAGTCGAAAACAGCCCTGCCAAACTACTACCAGATAGGGGATTCATGATGTATAAATGACTTAAGCTCGGATTAGGCGTGTCGCGGGAGCGAGAATGACGGGAATAAGTGTCAAGTTTTCCTAGGGCATTTGCCAATCCTATGGGGTTTCCAGTGATTTTGGCCGCTCCTTTATCCGCAGCAAATTCCCGTGATCTTGAGATAGCTAACTGTACAACAATTGCGGCAATGGGAGCAACTATCCAAGTTACTAACATCGCAAGAGGATTCACAGAGTTCTCACGGTCAGAATAGCTAAACCATATTGCCATTCGTGATATGAACATGATTGCTGATGCAAAC
This sequence comes from Candidatus Heimdallarchaeota archaeon, assembly GCA_048881705.1. Lineage (GTDB taxonomy): Archaea > Asgardarchaeota > Heimdallarchaeia > Hodarchaeales > Hodarchaeaceae > Hodarchaeum. The sequence goes on from JBHLSH010000013.1 coordinate 38,095, forward strand.
ATCGCTGCAATCGTCTGGATAAGTGTATCCCAATGCTTCACGTGACTCAGTTCGTGTGCGAGAACACCATCTAGTTCTTCAGCATTCATTGCTTGTAAGAGTCCTGTATGAACTGCAATGACTGCCTTTCCTGGAGAGCGGCCTGTCGCAAATGCATTTGGTTTTGGATTATCTACTATCGCCACACGAGGCATTGGTATTCCAGCCCTTGCTGCTAATTTTTCAACCCGTCTATAAAGTTCGGGTGCCTCGGATTCATCTACTATGCGTGCTCGAGTCATTCGTAGAATTAAGGAGTCTGAGAACCAATACGAACCGAATACAAAAATGCCTGAAAAAAGCAGGAACATTAGTGGCGGAATATTGAAGATTATGGATAATACGTATAAGATCCCTATCAGAATCGTAAATAGCATTCCAGTCTTGAAGAGATTCCCTATATCCATTTGTTTTGTCTACCTTTTATTATGATTTGATTTCATCTAATCTATTACCTATTTATTATGACTATCTTCCCAGAACCCCAACGAATCGTTTTTAGGCGATATTAATGAGTCCTACATACATGACCAATCATTCAAACTAAGGAGGTCTATTGTGCCAAAAACATTGATGTGCGATCCGGAGTTATTGAAAAAGGACCTAAGCGGTCGCATCTATATCGTGACGGGGGCCAACTCTGGGGCGGGATTAGCGACCTCTTCGCAACTGGCTCACCAGGGAGCACACGTAGTTGGTGCTTGCCGTCGCGTGGATGCAGGAAAAAGGGCTTTCGCTAAATTAGCAAGCGTTCGCGGCTCAGTTGAAGTGATAGAGCTTGATCTCGCCAGCTTCGCCTCAATCAGGCGTTTTGCTGAAATGTTTATGGCCAAGCACGACCGGCTGGACGGCCTTATTAACAACGCTGGCATCATGTATGCTCCCGAAGGAAAGACGGAAGATGGTTTTGAAAGCCATTTCGGCGTGAACTACCTCGGACACTTTCTTCTCACAGAACTCCTGCTTGAAACATTGAAGGCAAGCGCTCCATCTCGCATCATATGTGTATCAAGCGTACTCCACATTGGGACGAGGAACCAAGTAGGGGAGATATATTTTGACGATCTCAACTTTGAGAAACGGCAGTATGACCGGAATCTTGCGTATACACAGTCCAAGTTGGCCATAGTTCTCCACGCACTAGATCTCTCTCAGCGTCTGAAAGGTACAGGGGTGTCAGCTTTTTCGATTCATCCAGGATGGGTACGCTCCAATCTGGCAAGACATGCTATCCCAGGGGCAGTGTTTATTCAGAACGTCTTGATGAGACCGTTTAGCCGTTTTCTTGGTACGATGTCAACTTATGAAGGCGCACAAACTACCCTCCACTGCCTTCTCGATGATGACGCGCCACAGCACAGCGGCGAGTACTTCAGCCAGAATAGTATTCTCTATCCCAATAAAGAAAACCGCTCAGGGGGATGGCCCATGCGCTCCCCCAACAAGTATGCAAACGATCGAGAGCTGGCCAGGAAACTCTATCAAGTTAGTCTCGAGATAGTAGGCATGTCGGCCAATTGAAGAAAAAAACGCAAACGAATGTCCAAGGTTTGAATAAGATGAATAAAGACTGGACTACAGATGAAATGCCTGATCAGTCAGGAAAAATAGTTATAGTTACGGGGGCAAATAGTGGGATAGGTTACGAAGCAGCGAAAGAATTCACACGAAAGGGTGCTGAAACAATACTTGCTTGCAGAAATATTGGAAAAGCAGCGAAAGCAGCGAAGAAAATCAACAAAGAAATACCCAATGCCAAAACAGTGGTCATGGAACTCGATCTCAATAGTTTGAAATCTGTGTATAAATTCGCCGAAGGATTCAAACAAAAATATTCTAAGCTAAATGTCCTCTTAAACAATGCTGGAATTATGTTTGTCCCATATAAAACCACTGAAGATGGATTTGAGACCCAAGTTGGGATTAATCATCTGGGGCATTTTGCTCTTACGGGTTTGTTATTTGATTTGTTGAAAAATACCCCAGGGGCGAGAGTTGTTAATGTATCCAGCAATGGTCACGCCATGGGAAAGATGGAGTTTAGGGAAGACGCTTTCATTTACAAAGATGGTAAAGGCTACTCTAGGATGCGAGCCTACGGACGTTCAAAGCTATCGAACCTTCTTTTTACTTATGAACTGGACAAACGGTTCAAAGAATCAAACATTGATGCAATTGCCGTCGCAGCTCATCCGGGGTTATCAAATACGAACCTAGTTCGGCAATGGTATGCCAGAATCCTCAAACCATTCTACTTTTTCTTCATGCAGAGTGCAGCAATGGGAGCGTTACCTTCAATTCGTGCTGCAGTAGATCCCGATGTCAAAGGAGGCGAATATTATGGCCCAGGAAGGATGCGAGGACAAAGAGGCCCTCCTGTAAGGGTGAGATCCAATGCCGCTTCACACAATACGGAACATGCCAAAAAATTGTGGGAGCTGTCTGAAAAACTTACTGGGGTTACTTTCCCGATCTGAATCAGATCAAAAGGTGACACACCAGCAACTTGCTTTATTAGGAAAAAAGAAGAAAGAAAGGGGGGAAGCTAGTAATAATATCATACGGCTTTTTTGACTTCTTCTCCATATGCAGGACTTGCTTAAGGTGTTCTAACTGCCTCACGACTTAATGTCAAAACGGTCGAGATTCATGACTTTATCCCAAGCAGTCCCAAAATCGTGGATGAACTTGCTTTGCGCGTCATCACAAGCGTAAACTTCCGCTAGCGCTCTGAGTTGAGGATTTGAACCAAAGATAAGGTCAACACGGGTACCAGTCCACTTTAGTTCACCTGTTTCACGATCATATCCTTCAAATACGTCTTCATCATCCTTTGATACTTTCCATTCTGTACTCATGTCAAGCAGATTAACAAAGAAGTCATTGGTAAGATGTTCGGGACGATTTGTGAAAACTCCATGTGTTGTTCCGCCGAAATTTGTATTGAGAACCCGCATTCCACCAATAAGTACTGTCATTTCAGGTGCAGTCAATGTTAATAACGAAGATCTGTCCACCAACATCTCTTCACCTGTTACAGCAAATTTTTGCTTCTGGAAATTTCGGAAACCGTCCGCTTTAGGTTCCAAAACAGCGAAAGAGTCAACATCTGTTTGTTCTTGTGAAGCATCCATTCTTCCCGGTTTAAACGGAATATTAATCTTGTGTCCAGCGTTCTTTGCCGCTTTCTCGATACCTACGCAGCCTCCCAGCACAATAAGATCAGCAAGAGACACTTTTTTGTCATCGGATTGGCTGTTATTGAATTCCTTTTGAATATCCTCTAATTTTCCTAACACCTTTGCCAATTGCTTTGGTTGATTAACCTGCCAATCTTTTTGTGGTGCTAAACGAATACGGGCTCCATTAGCTCCACCTCGCCTATCTGAATACCGAAAAGTGGAAGCTGATGCCCAAGCTGTTGATACCAATTCAGATATCGCGAGACCAGAATCCATGATTTTATTCTTCAGTTGTTCTACGTCATTTTGTTCTATTAATTTGTGATCTACTTTGGGGAGAGGATCTTGCCAGATGAAATCTTCTTCAGGAACTTCAGGACCAAGATAGCTAGTTTTCGGTCCCATATCACGGTGAGTCAGTTTGAACCAGGCCCGGGCAAATGCATCTTGAAGTTCTTCTGGGTTTTCCAAGAAGCGTCTTGAAATTTTTTCATAGGCAGGATCAAATCGTAGTGAGAGATCAGTGGTTAACATCCCGGGTGCATGACGTTTTGACTTGTCGTGAGCGTCGGGTACTAAATCTTTTCCAGCAGTACCTTTCGGTGCCCATTGATGTGCACCAGCTGGACTTTTAGTTAATTCCCATTCATACTTGAACAGGTTTTCGAGGAAATTATTGCTCCATTTCGTTGGAGTCGTTGTCCACGTTACTTCCAAACCGCTGGAAATGGTATCTCCGCCCTTGCCCGATCCATAGCTACTTGTCCAACCAAATCCTTGTTCCTCAAGGCCTGCAGCTCCCGGGAGCGGACCAACATATTTTTCTGCATCCGCTGCTCCATGGGCTTTTCCGAAGGAATGCCCACCTGCAATGAGAGCCACAGTCTCCTCATCATTCATTGCCATACGTGAGAATGTCTCTCGAATATCCTTGGCGGCCGCTACTGGATCTGGGTTTCTATTAGGTCCTTCAGGATTGACATATATTAAACCCATTTGTACTGCCGCTAAGGGGTTTTCTAAGTCTCTTTCACCCGAGTATCTGTTATCGCCTAACCATTCGTCCTCGGAACCCCAATAGATGTCTCTCAACGGCTCCCAAATATCTTCACGACCTCCTCCAAAGCCGTAAGTTTTAAAACCCATTGACTCTAAGGCAACATTTCCTGTTAAGATCAGTAGGTCAGCCCACGATATTTTTCTACCATATTTCTTCTTGATTGGCCAAAGTAACCTGCGGGCTTTATCTAGATTGACATTATCTGGCCAGCTGTTGAGAGGGTCGAATCTTTGAGCTCCTGTCCTGCCTCCTCCTCGTCCATCTCCTATACGGTAGGTTCCAGCGCTATGCCATGCCATACGGATAAAGAATGGCCCATAATGGCCGAAATCCGCAGGCCACCAGCTCTGTGATTTTGTCATCAGGTCACTAAGATCCTTCTTCAATGCTTTATAATCGAGACTCATGAATTCCTCGGCGTAGTTGAAATCTTTACCCATCGGATTTGATTTGGAGGAATGCTGATGCAAAATATCTAGATTCAACTGGTTTGGCCACCAGTCACGATTTGTCAATGCACTAGTGGCACTCTTCTTCTGTAAATCCCCTGTTTGGGGGTTTTTTTCTTCCATAATATCCATTCCTTTATATTGTGTCAAATAACTCTATTCTCAATTCTATAAATTTTTTACCTATTTCAAGTATCTCCCCTTTTTCTGATTAGAATAATACCGCCATTGCAGAGATATTATTTGAACATATGATGTCGGGGACTATTTGGTGACAAATTGATAATGATATTTAAGGATAAAGCGACAGTTTCCAACAATTCAAAGGCACTGACAGATAATGGACTCCCGAAAGAGATTAATGTGAAGGGAGTTTCGCGATTTGAAGTAAAAAATACCCCCATCACCACATTATATGTAAAACTTGTGGAAAAATTATCGATCGATCAATAATAAGGTTCCAGGGAATTTCCCATTTGGATCACCTGGCTAACTGCAGAAATCGCTCTCAACATACTTGGTCTTCACTACAGAATCGACCCGAATTGCGAATTGCCAGTTCCTTTTATGTTTACATCAAGGATGATGGATGTTCCTATGTCCTTTACTTTATCTTGAGTTGAAACATGGACGTGTTATCAGGTAGCGCTTGATGTTTTCCACACATGGGGCATACTAGGATCCTAGTTTCATTATCATCGTTTTTAACCAGCCAAAGTCCCCCACAAGAGCAAAATATCGAGGGATTAGTTTCAACTGACATGTTCATACTTCCTTGAGAATTTTGTTATGTAACTCTAAACTCACAACAGAGCGACCACGAAAGATACGATTTTGCCGGCAGAAAAAAAAGAAAAAGGGAAATGGAGTAGAATTTATAGAGTTAGTCGTTTTCTACCTGTCCCTGGCATTTTGGGAAGATATAGTTGTAGTGTCCCATCTTTGAAGGAGGTTTCGATTTTTTCCGTATCGATTGAGGTCGGCAGAGAAATGGCCCGCCGAAACCTATAGGCCACACGTTCCCGCCGAAGGTATTTTCCGTCTTTTTCAGTTTCTTCTTCCTTTTTTTCCATGTTATGCTCTGCTGATATTTCAATCGATTCAGGTGTTACATCTATGGAGATATCTTCCTTTTTAAACCCGGGAATGTCGGCTTCGACAATAAATTTGTCATCTAGTTCGCGCACGTCTACCAATGGGGCAAAAACTCGATCCCTAAGAGCAAGATCTCGGTCACCAAAGACATTAGCAAATAAATTCCGCATTTCATCTTCAAGACGAGATACTTCTTGGAATGGATCTAGCCCCCATTTTCGATCTCTTCTTATTAAACTCATTTAAATCACTCCTTTCATATTTCATCTTGTTGGTTGGGAATAATTCCCTATTTGAAGCAGATTTGTTAACGTATTTATATTTTTCGTTTGAATAGATCCTCTCAAATAGAATTATTCACCCTTCTTACGTCGAAGAATTTGATTTCCTTTTTTTATTCACAGAGTAATATTTTCGGAGATTCCATATGTTAATAAAATATGTAAAGGATGGAATAATAAATTGTTATGACCATATCTCTTGTAATTAAGACAGTATCATTGTAATTCATTGTTTTCTAGCGAAATGGCTTTTTCTAAGCTACGTTTGGCTTTTGTCAAGAATAGATAAGAGTCTTTTCGGTTTCATCTCAATCACGAAAGAAGATATATATTCAAATAATCCTATTCTGAGACTATCCGGGGAGTGATGGCAAAAGACTTGATCATTAATTTTCTAGTTGGACTCATTCCGCTTATTTTCCTAGCAATCTCCTTTCATACCATAGTCCGTCTCATCAGATATTTTTACACGTTTCTAATCCTGCACCTGTCACCATTCTAATAGACCACCTGATGGCAAGTCCGAATGGTCGACCTGGTTCGGTAGAGTAAGGAACAGGCGTTCCACCCCATCCTCCAATTGAGAGAAGACGACTAACTCTTTAAAATTGGTCTGTACTTCCTAAGGTATAGCGGGCCCGAAAGTTGGAAAATATTCCAGGACGACAATGGAAGACACTAAGGGTCATTCATCCTTAGATCTCTTCACGGGAGTCTTGATTGCTTTCAATGAAAAAGTTAAAGGGATTTTTTGAAACCGTTCTGGGAGGTGCCACCATCCATCTTCTTTTTTTTCGAGAAAGGGAAGCATTCTCCACGAAATAAATGGAAATTCATGAATAAATTCAATTCGCAATCCTGCCTCTATGAGATTATTCGTAATGGATCCCAGATCGTGCATCCACCCATATTCTTTGATGTTGGTTAATCTTATGTCTTCATCCGCATACGAGCCTTCCGCATCAAACTCAAGTGGCTTATCTTGATGAAAATAGGGATAACGAATACGTAGCTCGTCTTCGCATTCGTCGTCGAAGATGTTTCCGGTCGGATGAGAGTCTAGGATGTAGAAAATGCCACTTGGCTTTAGATAATAAGAAATAAACCTGGCCCAGGCTTTCAGATCGGGCAACCAATAAATTGCGCCATTGCTAGTGAAAACCACATCAAAAGAATGTGATTCCAAGCTTGTGCGATCCAACTCATAAATGTCAGATTGAATGAAGGTAGCGTTAATGCCAATTTCTGCACTCAATTGTTTGGCCAGCGCGATCGCTCGACCAGAAAAGTCCACGCCTGTGACTTGAGCTCCTAATCGAGCCCAAGAAAGGGTATCTTTACCAAAATGGCACTGTAAATGTAATAATTTCTTCCCTCGTACATCGCCAACTTCATTAACTTCTAGATTACTTAACGAAATACCTCCCTTCTTGAATTCTTCAACATTGTAGAATTTCCCTTTGAAGTGAAGGTCTGCCAGTTCATCCCACCGTCTTTTATTGACTTCAATATACTTCTTCATCGGGATTCCGCTCTTGGGGGCTTAAAAGTAACAGAGTAGGTAAATATTATCCTTGGGAGTTTAAAAGGGGAATGCTAGACTCCAAATCCCCTTTCTGAGGGAGTTATAGAAAAAAAAAGGGGTAGATGAATTCAATCCAATCGGTTCACTAGCCCAGAAGATCTTTCATTGAATCTATAATTCCTTGGTTTGATCTCAACTTTGAATCATTCCTTGACAGGTAAGAACCAGCCAATACGTTGCAGAGAGTATGAGAAGGAATACGATTAATTACTTCATGCATCCTAAAGGAACATTCTCAGTCTTTGACATCTCTTACTTTATCTTAGATTGAAGATTAGAGCGTTGATCAAAGATAGTCATTCACATCTAATAATTTTAGGAACTCTCGGAAATGCTTATCCTCATTGATTGAGGTCAATTCTTCACTTTTAATGACGGGGGGCCAATTTTCCCAACCATATTGATAAGCTCTCTCAAGATATTTGACCACGGTCTTAACATCCTTCTTAGTAGCGTATGATCTTGCCGCCAGAATATAGGCCCAGGTAGGAACATCGTCGATCTCAAATGCTTGTTCAAAACTCGCGATTGCTTCGTCATATTCCTTATCATAGAAATGTCTCATTCCCTTTTCAGCGAAGTGCTCAGCTTCATTGAACATACAAATATACTGAATATATTCTCGTTCTGTGTGAAAACCCACCTTTTTCGCTACACCAATTGAACCGTAATTTTCCTCCTCACAATGCCACCCGACAATCGAATAACCACGAGAAAAACAATACTCAACAGCCGCCGCGGCGGTAAGTGCCCCCAGACCTTTCAATCGATATTCCTCTGTAGTGATTATCCCGATCTCACATTCATTTCCACTTGCACAATCGGGATTTACCCAGACCACGATTTTATTTCCATGAACTAAACACATGCCAAATCCGAGTGTTAGTTGATAATCCAAATAGTATTCGATCCACTCGTTGATGTCCTTTGGGATCTCTAAGGACGCGATATCGAGAGTGGTGTCCACGTGAAGTAATCTATAACCCTCGGGGATATTTTCTTTCCAGTCTAGAAGAACAGAGCTACAGGTAAAGTGAATTCTATGAACTGGAAGTGGAATCCGTATATCGAAAACATCTGGAAATACTATTTTCCAATCATCAGAATCTATGTAAAAGAATAGATAGCTGAGAAAACGTGGGTTGACAGGAGAATAGAATTCCCTTTTAAGAATCATATTATGAAATAATTTCTTCAGTCCCAGGTTGAATCTAGGTACATTTGGATTTCCTGCGAGAAACCAACCTTCGGTTGTGGCCATGAATCCACAATGGGGTTCCTCAGTGTTATTTACCCAGATTTTGCCAGGCGATGAACCCTCTATGACCGCTCTTACAACAAGATGGAAGTCAAATTTCCTGAATACGGATCGAGCATTCTCGTAATCTTGGATCTGGAGTTCTTGAAAGATTTTGGATCACCTTAAATCGTCATGAAACGCTACTCGGATCTACAGATTGAATTTCCCTCTTGAATGCATATCGTTTTAGCCAGAGAGCTACATACACCAACAATAGTAAAACTGGTACCTCGATTAGAGGGCCAACAACGGTCGCCAACGCCTGATCTGAATTGATCCCGAAGGTGGCGATCGCAACTGCAATAGCAAGCTCAAAATTGTTCGAAGCTGCCGTAAATGCCAGGGTGACGGTTTCGGGATAGCTGAACCTAAGGAACACGGAAAGGAAAAAGCTTATCAGAAACATCCCAATGAAGTAAATGAAGAGTGGGACTGCAATAAGTAAGATATCCAGGGGTTGTCCCAGGATTTTTTCGCCCTGCATAGAAAACATCGCTATGACGGTGAACAACAAGCCAACTATGGCCGTTGGGCCGAGTTTTGGAATGAAGACATTGGTGTACCAGTCATTACCTCTTCGACGACGGAGAATTTCTCTTGTTAAGAATCCGGCAATTAGGGGAATGCCCAAAAAAATAAAGACACTTCGTGCGATATCCAAAATATCAATTGTCGTAATACCGATGAAAATCCACGCATAGATGGCATAGAATAAGATTTGAAAAACACTGTTAAGAGCTACGAGAATGGCACATTTTTCGGCATCTCCCCCAGCAAGCATATTCCAAATGAGAACCATCGCTATACACCTTGCTAATCCAACCAGGATTATTCCCTCCCGATAGCCAGGATAATCCATTAAGAATATCCAAGCAAGAAGTGTCATGAAGATCGGGCCAATAACCCAGTTCTGAACAAGCGATGTGCCAAAGAGCCTATACTCTTGAAGCGCTTGAGGAATCTTCTCGTACTGTACCTTGGCTAGTACAGGATACATCATCCACAATAGGCCAATGGCAATCGGGAGAGAGACCGTATCAATTTGGACTTGATTGAAAATATCTTGAATATTAGGGACTAGACGATTCATGAATAGCCCGATAATCATAGCAACTATGATAAACACGGGGAGAAATTTATCTAGCATTGATATTTCTTCTGTTACAGTTTTAGATATGCGTATTTTGTCAGACCTCAAAATAAATCCCGTTACACAAATTCATGATTTACGAGTTCCCATACCTGGAAACAAAACCAGAGGAACCCTTAACATCGTTGAAGAAACTCAGTCTTTGTTTTGAAAACGTCTGATGAAATTCTCCTATATCAACTTTTTTTCGGAAATTTACACGGGTTAGTTCTACATGGATTTGAATTTTAAAATGTAAAATAGTATTTAATTAATGTTTCTTTGAATCGATAGAGGCTAATACCTCTAATGTCAAATGAGTGTTGTAAGTGGAAAAGACGGTCGATAAGTTATCGGAAAATATAAGAGCAAATACATTGAAATATGGAAATACAAAACTCACAGATTCCTCCATGATAGTTTGTACAAGAGGTCCGCAAGTAGGTTTTGAAACCGCTGGAGTAGAATTTATGAATGCATTTGGGATGACTGAATTAGAGCAGTTGTTTTTTGGAGTTTATTTGATGGCTCACGGGTCGATATATTCGATATTCTTGATTTATCGTTTTGATAAAGATAGCGACGCTTATTTGGGATGGAACGGGCGATCCTGGTTATTAGATAATATAATACCCGAAAATATTGTCAATTTTATAGGGAAAGCGACCTGGATTTTGATTGTGTTATTATTCATTGTGAGTGGTTTAGCTATTCTAGATTTATTGATCTTAGATGAGTTTTTAGGTCCATTAATCATCATTTCGGCGACGATTGCGACATTTGCTTACATAATATTCTACGATGGGTTATCTCCAACTCCGTTCCATTGGATACTAGGAGTAGTGATCAATTTGGCTGTAATTGCCTTTGTGATCTTCTTTCCGAGTAATGTCATATTATTATTGGCAATATTAATACTTGTAACCCTGTATGGAATGTTATTTCATGTCAAAATCGTGTCTAGAGTTATAACCTCCCGATCCTCATGATTTACATGTCATGAAAGTTAAGCATATTTATCTCGAGTGAATACAAATGAGAAATGGATAAAATTCCTAATCTGAAAGAAATTAAATGTGATAGAAATCCCAATACGATTTTCCGCCGTAAACCAGGATAGAGCGGCACGCGTTCGTTATTGGATGGAGTGTTTTAGAGCCGTTATGAAATTCGGAAAAGAATAAACTACTAGTGGTAAAACTAGAGTCTTTCTAGGACAGTAAATGAGAATTTTTATTGCAGGCGGTACAGGCGTATTAGGGAAACGCTTGTTACCTTTACTTATCAAACAAAACCATCAAGTGGGGGTTTTAGCACGATCCGAGGAGCAGAAAAGATGGATCGAGAAGCAAGGAGCGATTGGAATTCAAACAGATTTATTCGATCGGGAAAGAATGATCCCGGCCATTCAAGGTTATGAAGCAGTTCTACATTTAGCTACGGCGATTCCTCGAAAGAGTCGAACCTCTCCTAAAGATTGGCAACTTAATAGAAGGATTAGAGAGGAAGGTACAGATGTCCTTATTTCTGCGACTTTAAGGAATAAATGCGAACTATTTATCATACAAAGCGTGACATTCAATTATGGACATCGCGAGGGGGCCTGGGTAGATGAATCAATAAAGCCTTCAGTACCAGTTCCCAGCTCGGTCAAGCTCTCCAAAGAATTTCAGGAACTAAATGACAGTAATGTTATCATGGAGAACAGAGTTCTAAATGCGGTTGAAAATAAGAACCTTCCCGGTATTATTTTAAGATTTGGATGGTTTTACAGTTATGACTCGTTAAATATATCGCAATTCGCCAAAAATCAATTCTCTTATGTTGGAGACGGATCCGCGTATTGGAATATTATTAGTGTTGATGACGCCGTGGAAGCCATTGTGAAAGCAATAGAGAATTATAGGGAATGTATAGGCATGACGTTCAATGTGTGCGATAATGAACCTGTAAAGGTGAAGGATCTACTAACATATTCGGCCAAAGTAGCGGGCTTCAAAAACCCAAAAAAAATTCCGGAACTTTTGGTCAAGAATTATGCAGGTACATATGCATTAAGCTTTCTAAAAAACTCAGTTCGTGTAAAGAACATCAATGCCAAAGAGAAGTTGCAATGGACATTACGTTATCCGACATATAAAGAGGGGATAAAAGAGGAAATCAGAAAGTTCCTTGAATACAGTAGATAATTGCTTCCAAAACTGATAGAGATAACGGGTATGTGTTTTATGGATTGGCATTCAGAACTAGTCTTTTGATGGTTCGAGTAATCACCATACTGATCCATTGGTGGGCAATGGTTCCTTTGATTTTCAACAGTTTTAACGACGTCCAGAGTCCTGAATCACTCTGAGTTGTTATGAAATATTGTACAGCTTCATTTATCTTCTCTTTTTCAAGTGTATGATTTAATGAAGCCAGGGAATCGAGTGCAGAAAGCAAATCAGTAAACCAGAAAGGAAATGCGAATTTACACCAAAAGTCTGGGGATTTCCTATCTGAATATGTATCAGCTTTAAAAAACCGATCTATTAACAGTTCTCCCGCTTTCAACGTTTCTTCGATCTTCGAATATTTCGGATGAACGGCCAACGCTCTTAAAACGACACCAGTCACCAAATGAGAAAAAGGTTTTTTCCTATCAGGGAGGACGGCTTCCATTTTATATTGTGGAGTAATGCTATCCAATTTCAAGCGTCGGGTGCGAATTGGAATTGCCCATCCTCCATCATTTTGACGGATACTCAGTAACCATTCTAAACCTTTCAGAACCCGCGGATCATTAGTATACCCAGCCTTGATTAAGAGTTCAAGTATCCCTGCGGTATAGTTGGGAGTGTATTGATTTCCATAGATGCCCCTTATATCCCCCTCAGTGGTTTGAAAGGATAACAGGAAGTCACAAGCCTTCTGAATGGAAGTGTGCTTTTTATTCAACATGTATTTTTCAACTAAGAACCCCAACTGACGATAAGTTTCAAGCTGGTTGTAATTCTCTTGTGTTCTGACAACCAAGTTGCCAGCTGGATATTTCCAAAAGCCGCTTTCGTGCTGTCTCCGAAAAATCCTCTCTACTTCTTTTGATGTCCAAAGGTCACCTGAAGGATCCGTCTCTTCATCAAGTAGAAACTTCCGTGTGTTTAGACGGACGGCTAAATTCGACACCCTTTCTAGTGGGGACAAAGGATCAAATTTGAAGATCTCAGTCCATTCGGCCACATTTAATCACCATCAGGAATGGGATTATGGAAAAGCATCAGTTTATTTCAAATTTATTGTTAGTTCAAGTATTTTTTATCGTCATCCTTTTTCTAAGCAATGGTCTGATCACTGGTTTGGGTATTTTTTGAGTCAAATTGATATCAATGGGTAACTCTTGATTAATGTAAAACCTTAATAGTCCACAGATCCGCAGATTCGTGAAGTTTCATTACCGAAAACAGAGGGCGCAGTATGAATTCAAATGAAATAAACTACAATAAATTTTGGGGTATCTTCTTTTTTGTACTGCTGGGAACTATGGCTTTCATCTTTTTTGGGCCACCGATTAATCTCGTCTTAATCTTCATCATCACTTTAGAGGGATTTCTTATATTGAAAAGAGGTGACTCAAATAGGAAAAAGGGCGAGAAGTTCACACTAAGGTAATAATTCGTCCAGCCCAGCTTAAGGTTAGCTGTTTAATCCCCTTATATGTATTTACTGCACCGAACTCGATACGTACCCTATCCTCGACTCCCACCCGAGATATTTGTTCGTTCCACAGTACCAGAACAACTTTGCCCGTGTTATCCCGAAGTTCCGCGTCAGCAACGGCCAGTGATTTTCCAGTGGATCTGGATTTTACCCTTCTAGATGCCGATACCGCATGGATGACCCCTTCGACGGTGACATCCTTCATTCCCTTTTTTAAATCCGCAATTTTTGTAATCCCATAAGGCATAGACGAATCCATCACTTTTTGGTACCATATACCGCGCCAGCCAGGGTATTCATCATCCCATCCTATTTGAATGAACCCCAGCTTTTGGTAAAAGTGATTCGTCCTCACGTTCCACTCAGGGGTTCCTAATGTCCATAACTGGACACTGGGATATTGTTCCCAAAGTAATTCCATCGCCCTGGCAGCAATGCCCTTGTTATGATGAGCAGGATCAACAAAAATTCTTTCTAAAACACGATGATGTTTAACTCCTCGAGAAAAAATCCCGCCAACGATTTTTTCCTCAAAGAGTATCTTATAGTAATCCATGAACTTCATAAATCGAAGTTGGGCAGCAGAAGTGTCATATCCAGGGGGGCCCCCAGGGCCAGGAGCCCCTACTTCGGAATCACTGTCAAACGCCTTTTTAGAAATTAAAGCAAGTTTATGAGCGTCCTCTTGCTTTGCTTTCTCAATATTAACCGTAGGCATGGCTCTAACATGCTTTCATTCTCGAACTTTTTTTGATGGTGGATTGGCACGAACAATCGAAGCTGCTTTTTCAGCTACACGAATCAGCTCTTTGAGTATCTCCTCAGAGACAAATGGTGGTTTAAACTCGAGAGTATCCTTGTATTGCTCGAGGTATCTCTCTTTTGTTAGGTTTTGGTCTTTTAGCTTGCCCAACAGCCGATAACTTCGCATTGGCCTCTCGATCCATCGCATAATCTCATCTCCATCTTCATCCGCGAAAACAATTACTGGAATTTTCTTTCTTCCTGCAGTTGAATAGAACGATTCGATTTCGTCAGGATAACTATCACGAGAACTGATACGAAATGTCCAGTTAGGAAGGATGTCTGCAAGTACAGCTATGATAGGAACTCCATTGGCACAATCACCACACCAACTTTCCGCGATGCAAAGTACACGCAGTTTCTCATTCAAAAGTGAGACTTTATCCTGGGGAAGCCTGTTAACTGCCATTTGACCAGCATTAAAACTGTCGTTCATCCTTTCTTTGTGTTTATCACTTTTTTTAGTGTATTCTTTGTAAGAGATGCCATTCTCGAATAGTTTATTGAATGAATCATGTTTATTCATTTAATCCATTTCCAAAATGATGTCTATGGGAAATCAATCGTAATACATTTTAGGAACATATGTCTCCTTTTTCAAGTTCGGAATCATAGAACGAGTCCCAATACCTCTTCTGTTTGATCTTCCCTTTTCGCAGTACTTCTTCCGTCATATTCTCGCTAAATGGATTTTGGAGTTTTTCCTGGATCAAAAATTGGGCTTCCGTCTTCAGATTCCATAATGTCTGGAGTTTAACGGAATTTAAGTGGTAATAACGTATTTCGGAGAGATTTTGGTCTTCATCGAGTCTTAATTCAAAGGGTCTCCGTGTAATGAAGTAATATAGACAACCGAAGACCGCTACGCTATAGACCAATCTATAAACAAGCATCGCAATCGCATAGCTAAATCTATCAAGCCCAACTGGGTCTAAACCAAAGAAGTTCGGAATCAGCGGTCTGATCCTACTTTGTATCAGAGAAAAGATATCTATATCAAGAACTGTCAGGAATACAAACATAAACACCAGTATCAGAAGTAAAACAAACGAAAAAATCATTTTAAGATAATAAAGCCTGATTTGATATCCCCGTATGGGTTCTACAGAATGATGGAGTCCTCTCATTATGAAAGTCGGCCTTCCCTTCCGCTCGTATTTTCGGGCAGATTTTCCCTTTTTCTCTGTAATACAGTAATGGAGGTTGTCAGATCGGATCATAGATACTTGCCATTTATTTTTGGTGGTTTTCTCCAAGTAAACGAATATAGGAGCGTAGTCCATATCATGACTGAGTTTTCGGATTATAAAGTTCCAAATGCCAGTCAATTTGTTTTTAAGGATAGTATCCTGATATAGGATAAGAATGACGGACGCAATGATCAAGATTAACAGAATTATTGGAACTAAACCTATCTGGATAATCCATTGGTCAATTTCGGTTGATTCAAGATTAATAGCATACGCAAGAATAATCGTCCAAAATGGATTGAAGAAGAAGAAGAATTCTATGATTAGAAGGATCCCAAAGATGACCATGAGAATGACTAATAACAGCGACCTTACTGAAACTACTTTTTTCCTATAATAGGTATAGCTAAGGTCAGCCATTCCTGCAATAAAGATTAATGAACCAAGGATAACTGCGAAACCGTAGTAATATTGCGATACTATTAGAAATTGATCAGGATCAACCCCCCCCGTGGAGGTTTCGACATAAGTGATGGTATCGAATTTAAAGTAAATTGAGATGAAGAAAAGAAAGAGTAACGGCAAAACGAGGTTGTACATTGTGATTGGTAGTTTTTGACGGACATAGGTATAAATATATTGAATACAAAGCTTCGATGAGTCTTCAACTGTACTTTCATCCCCAAGAACCCGATATAACATACCCCCCCACGAATTACTTTCTTTTTCTGAGTGGAGACTTTGACCGAGCAGCTTGATTTTCGGTTCATGTTCCTTAGCATGACCCACAGCTTGGGAGCTTTCAGTGAGATCGTAGGCATTGACTAATGGCAGATACTTATCGGGTGTCGACTTGATATGTTTAATTTGCTCTAGGATTGCATTCCGAGAAAAATGATTAGGCCATTCGCTATCTTTGGCGTCCTGTTTTAAGTTTTCAATAGATGGTGCAATAGAATCGCAATATTTCATACAACCATACTCCTAAAGATCTTTCTGACGAAAAATCCCTTAAGTTATAAATTGTCGGAAACGAGAGAAGGAGTTCCATCTCGAATCAAAAAGTTCCAAGTCAATTCATTTTAGCAGAAATTGGCGGGATATCGATTGTCTTAAACTGATGGCTTTGGTTTCGAAAGTTAGTACATACATAGAGGGATTTATAAAAACACGAAGTGTTATTGATGAACGGTGAACGCTTGTGGACGAGGAATCCGTGTTTAGGTTACTCTTTGTCTCCGTTTATGCCGTCTTTGCTGGTGTGAGGATTTTTTACAGAAGTCAAACTCTCGGAAGAGAGAGTGAAAAAGTATATAGTTTGTTTAACAAAGCTACGATAGCACTCATGATCGCAATTCTGGGATATTTTCTATCTCTGGGTTTATGGTTTTTCATTCCCCAGATCATTATTCAATTTTATGTTCCTTTGCCATCATTGGTGCGATGGCTTGGAGGGGGTTTAGCTACAGTGGGTATTGCGCTTACTGTATGGATTCATCACACCTTGGGTAAGCAATATGCTGCCAGGTGGGAAATCCAAAAAGATCACCAGTTGATCACCGCTGGCCCTTATAGTAGAGTTCGTCATCCTATGTATACAACCTTCAACATATTCGGTATCTCGGTTGCATTAATAACCGCGAATTTATTGGCTATCTTCTTTGCTATTGCTATTGCAATCCCTTTCTTTTGGATAGCAAGGAATGAAGAGGAGATTCTATTGGAACAGTTTGGAGATGAATATTCAGAGTATATGAAAAGAACTGGACGATTTCTACCCCGTTTTGGTTAAATTCTAACATTGTTAGGTGAGAAACCCGTCTCCTTTCCCCAAATGGTAATATAAAATCTTAAAGATTTTTGGAAGGTCGTCCTTAGATAGGCAGGTACACCTCCCAACCTTCGGGATTAATGGCGAGGGAACGACTACCTAGTATAATGAGCATTAAACCGCTTGGATAGAGGTGACATTACGCCTTTTATCTAGATAATTACGTATCAGACGAGAATGTGTCTATACATGCTGGTGAACGTGTTGATTAGAGAGCCGAAAATTCAAATAAGAGGGTTAACGAAATATTACGGTTCTACCCGTGGAATAGAGAACTTGGATCTCGAAGTGCAAAGTGGTGAAATATTCGGTTTCCTGGGGCCTAATGGCGCAGGAAAAACAACAACCATCCGCTGTATGATGAATACTCTTCTAGCTACGAAAGGAAAGATCAAAATAGACGGGGAAATAGTTTCACGGGGAAATCCTGGCTTACGTGGAAAGATAGGTTACGTTCCAGGTGAATTATCGTTACCCGAATATTATACGGTAGCAGAATTCCTAAATTATATTGAAGCGATGCGCGCAAGGCCAGCAGTACGAAAACAAGAAATTATCGATCGATTTGATCTCAATTCTAACCTTCACAAGAAAATTGGCGCTCTTTCAAAAGGCAACAAGCAGAAAGTGGGCATTGTAGCGGCCTTTATGAACGATCCTGACGTCCTAATCATGGATGAGCCCACCGCGGGATTAGATCCCTTACTCCAGCAGGTGGTATATAAAATTCTCTTAGAATCGAAGAGGGAAGGAAAAACCCTTTTCATGAGCTCTCATAATCTAGAAGAGGTTCAAAAGGTATGTGACCGAGTCGGAATAGTTAATGATGGCTTTCTCATCAGTACCCAAGAAATTAATACCCTTAATAGGAATGTCCCTCGTATCTTGGAGGCACGGCTTCGAAATCCAAATGAAGTACGCCTTACAGAGTTTGGTGATCGGCTTTTGGAATTTCGGAAACATGATAATTTCGTTAAACTATTAATTGGAGTGGAGGATTCAATTAAAGATAATATCGGCATCCTATTGGCTATGGATCCTGAAGAACTTGTGTACCCTCCCGCCAGTCTGGAAGAGTTCTTCCTCCAGTTCTATGAGGAAAAAAGAGGGTAATACGAAGATGATCGCTCAATATACAGCCCACCGTTATTGGCTGAATTTGAAAAGGCACAGGATTTCTTTTTCTCTAGCAACACTAGTATTGACTGCCGGAATTGCTCTGATTTGCCTTATTTACCCTGGACCTGATGCCCTGAAGGCCTTCATCAACGTTCCAGTTTTTCAACTTATTACTGGCATAAATAATGTAGCAACCGCTGGTGCGCTCATCTGGTTGTTGATATTCTTTGGTTCCATAGTTTTAACCATTTTCTACCCTTTAATCGGGATTTTTTTCGGTGTCAACATATTACCTTTCAATGAGAAAGAAGGAAAAGAGCTAATCTTAAGTACCAATAAATCACTCATTTGGTATTTTGTTGAGAACCTTCTCATAGTTATTGTAATGATTCCACTTTCTGTACTGCCAGCGTACCTTACGGGGGCAGGCTTTCTGTTGTCAAGCGGTGGCGAAGTTGACCTGTCCGCTCTTACTATCGCTGCAATCCTTCCAATGTTCTTCGTTTTTGTTGTTACTATGATAACTAGTTTGGGGTCTGCTATCTGGTCATCTCCAAAAAGTGGTTATGCATTCGGAGGCGTTTTTTTCATTGTCTCGTTTACCTTAAACCTCCTTCAGCAAGAAATAGACTTTGTCAAAGATATCAACCTCATGTCGCAAATCAACTCCTTTCAGCATGCCATTGCAGGAACGTGGAATGAGGAATTCATCTTCAAATGCCTTGTTCTGAGTCTACTTCTTTCAATAATGACGATTGTGTTTCTTTATAGAGTAGA
Source organism: Candidatus Heimdallarchaeota archaeon (assembly GCA_048881705.1). Lineage (GTDB taxonomy): Archaea > Asgardarchaeota > Heimdallarchaeia > Hodarchaeales > Hodarchaeaceae > Hodarchaeum. The sequence continues at coordinate 57,632 of JBHLSH010000013.1, forward strand.
TCATATTGCACCGCGGTTAAGCTACAATAGGGGGGACAAAGAAGAGGATACTCTTGGGATAATGGCCAAATTTTCCTTCATTCGAACTCCTGTCGAATCAGTACTTTCAAGGGTAGGGTGGAAATATCCTGCATTTCGGGATCAACTTCAGTCATCCGCGGGTTTTTTCCTAATTTATCTACTCGTAACGAGTATTTTACTTGTGGTTGTCGCAATTGCATATCCAGGAGATGCTTTGATGGCAGATTTATTATCCACAATGGTTTCAGAGTTGATAACATCGCCTGTCTTTGCGGCTTTTCTCTTCGGGCATGCGGATGCGGTTACTCCGACGCTTGGAGGTTTTGTGATCATGAAGTTGTTTATCTTCCATTGGATATATTACGGCCCGTTTCTCTTCATTGCAACCTACAACATTATCATGCGGGATCGTAATGCAGGTTACGATGAAATCACATGGTCTATGCCCCGTACTCGGGCTCAAGTTATCACTCAAAGGACGATTGCCACGCTCTTATATCTATGGATTATTACAGTTTTCAATTTCATTGCTCTATATTCTGGAGAAATGGTACTCGGCTTTTTTGTTGATGTCGCGTTAACTGATCTCGTGACTACAATTTCGGCCTTTATCTATCTTGCAATAGGTTATAGTATCTTTCTAGTTCTATT
>JBHLSH010000014.1:0-55563 GCA_048881705.1 Candidatus Heimdallarchaeota archaeon
TTACAGTGGAAGGGGGAGCAGACTTTACCTTAAGAATAATTACTGAGCCAGTTGAGCGAATTGAAGTTATCGACTGGAATTTTCGATTTAGAATTACACTTAGCAAAACTCTAGGCCTTTACGATCTACTAAACCAGATCTGGTCATCAGCAAATGACCTCATTGATAAGCTCCCCAAGAAAATTAGGGGTAGAGTAAAGACGCAACTTAATCGAGCCAAACTTACCCCCTACTTGGGGGCAGAATTCGAACTCTTCCTAAATAATGACGGAGATGATGAATTTGTTCAAACTGTATTTTTTGGCGTCTCCATGTATATAGATACACGAATAGTGGATATAGGAGGGGGAGCAGAAGTCGAATTATCATCGCACTTTACTAGTAAAGGTAATTTTTTCACATTATCATTGGACTTCGGGTATGAAGTCGATGTACCGTGGCCTTTCAAGGATTTAAACTTAGGTTGGGCTAAAGTATGGAAAATCGGGCCCCTGTCTCCCGAAGGACACCAAATGAATCCAGATACTGATGGCGATGGGTTAACTGATAGCTTTGAAACCCAGATTGGTACGAATCCCAATAATGCCGATAGCGATAATGATGGCCTTCCCGATGGCGTTGAATTGGCGGTCTATTTCACTTTTCCCACGGATCCCGATTCGGACAATGATGGCCTAACTGACGGAGCGGAAGTTAGTTATTTTGAAGGGAGATATATCGATCCATTGGGTGATTATGATGGGGATAACAAATCCCATGTATTGGATCCAGATAGCGATAATGATGGGTTAACCGATGGCGAAGAAGTAAATGGAGTGAATTCCCATAGCTATGCATCTGATCCCCTTAAACGAGACTCAGATGGGGATGGGCTTACAGATAATCAGGAAGTTAAGGGTACGCTTTCAATAACCGTTAATGGAAATACAAGACCAGTCTTTAGTGATCCTATGAATGCCGATAGTGATGGGGATTTACTACATGATAAGGAGGAAGTTATGTTGAACTCAGATCCTTTGCTTACTGATACCGACACTGATGGAATTTCTGACTTTAATGAATTGCGAAGATACTCTATTCTGTGGAATAAGACGGACACTGATGGTGATGGGCTCACTGATGGAGAGGAAATTCTTGGAAAAAATGTTCCAGGAATTGGCACGGTCACCTCCGATCCCAATCTGAATGATACCGATGGGGATGGCCTAACAGACTTCTATGAAGTCAAAACTGGAACCCTGATAGGATCCACCGTATTCTATAGCCATCCCCGTTTTATAGATACCGATACGGATGGTGTTAGTGATTTTGAGGAAGTTAAGATTACACCTACAAATCCATACCTTACAAAACCAAACGTCACTGATACCGATGGGGATGGGCTAGCTGATAACGAGATCTATGTTCATGGAACGGATCCAACTAATGTAGATTCTGACAATGACAATCTGATTGACGGGGATGAAGTGAATGTTTGGTCAAGTAAACCTTTGATAAATGATAGTGACGCTGATGGGATATTGGATGGGGACGAGATTTCTTACTTCAACACGCAGGTCAGTGGGTTTGATGAAAACAGCGATTATGACAGTGATGGCATCAAAGGAATTTTGGATTTCGATTCTGATGGTGGTGGCGTAAGCGACGGAGCAGAATTTGAAGCGAATAATGCTACATATACTTTTAATTTAACAGATCCATCTGATGATAAATGGGCTGATAGCGATCATGATGGGATGCCAGATCTTTGGGAAGATAACAATGGTCTACTCAAAAATGACGCAACTGATAATATGACTGATACCGATGGGGACGGATTATTAAACGTCTATGAGTACAGGAACAACACTAATCCGCAAATTCCTGACACGGATGGAGATGGTATCTCTGACGGACTGGAGGTCAATTATTGGCGAAGTATTCCTACAAATAAAGACAGTGATGGAGATGGGTTAACGGACGGTTCTGAAGTCGCTTATTTCAACGATACGATCTTAACAAAATCTAATTTTACCCGAGATAGCAATTTTGATACCGACTCCCTTACAGGCATAATGGATAATGATACTGATGGCGATGGACTCTCTGATGGCACCGAAGCCTCGTTAACAGGATATTCCCTACCAATTGTCAACAGTACATTAAGTGACACCGATACCGATGGCTTGTCCGACGGTATCGAAGTTCTGACTTATCACACCGACCCCACAACAGATGATACTGATGTTGACGGTCTAAAAGATATTGAGGAGATTAATGGTGTCATGATTGAGTGGAATGGCACCGGTATCACTGTTCCCATGATGGTTTTTTCTGACCCTAATATCGCTGATACGGACAACGATGGGTTAACCGATGGCGAAGAAGTACTGATCTGGAATAGCTTTCCTAGGGATCCCGACAGCGACAACGATAGCATTAATGATGGACATGAAGTTAACTATTTTCTCCCGTACGGCTTCACGCAGTTTAGCAATTATGATGGTGATATAATCACGGGAATTCAAGATGCTGATTCTGATAATGATGGATTGCTAGATGGAGAAGAGTTGGCGCGAGGAACCAATCCTACAGTAGTTGACTCTGATGGTGACCAAATGGGAGACTATGATGAAGTATATGGCTATGGCTTTAACTATACAGATCCCTTTACTAGTTTGCCTCAACAAATCCTATTCTATACCGATCCATTGGATAGTGACTCTGATGACGATGGATTAGAGGATGGAGAGGAAGTGAATGGAATTATACCATACAATTGGTATACTGACCCGACCGACAAAGATACGGATGGAGACGGGCTGATCGATGGCGTTGAGGTCGGTGGAATCAACATGACCGTTATGAACAACAACCTCACTGTTGTTACCAATCCCATGCACCCCGATACCGATGGCGATATGATTAGTGATTTCGAGGAAATCTACAGTTGGAATTGGTTCTCAAAGCGAATCTATGATGTCAGACAACGTACCGATGTGGTAAGTATTGGTAGTGGTGATGCCCCTCCCCTTCAAGTTCAGATGACACGAGAAACGCAATATACAAGCATAGCTGCGCTTAGGGGTGGTTACATTACTAACCCAACCATCCCTGATACTGATAATGATGGGTTAACCGAAGGACAAGAAAAGTATGGAATGGCAAACTATACATTCATTCAATTTCCAAGTCATAATTTTGAAGCCATCTCCATGCCAGTAATAACAAATCCTGTAAAGAATGATACCGATGGGGATGGGCTTTTAGATGGAACTGAAGTTAATGCAACCAACCCAAACAGAAGAGACACGGATGAGGACGGATTAAGCGACTTTGACGAAATTAACATTTATCACACCAGTCCTACCTCCTTCGATACTGACAATGATCAATTAAACGACAAGTTTGAGGTACTGATATCGTATCAAAATTCCACTCTTCTAGTAAACAAGACCGATCCTCGGGATTATGATACGGATAAAGATGGTTTAACAGACGGGTTTGAGAAATCTATTCTACATTCTCATCCATTGAATAACGATACAGATTACGACGGCTTGTTGGATGGCGATGAATACAATCTCTATAAGACCAATCCCTTCTTGAATGATACCGATAATGACGGTCTGACCGATCCACAAGAGATAAATCTCTATCTGACCGATCCCCTTGATCCAGACTCCGATGATGATGGGATTTATGACGGGGTCGAGGTCAACTTTTACCTGACGGATCCGCTGGATCCAGATGAAAACAATGACGATGAATTAGATGGCTGGGATTATGATTATGATAATGATAATCTCACAGATTACGAAGAAACTATCGTTTATGGGACGTTCTATTACGAAGAAGACACTGATGAAGATGGACTTTGGGATGGTGCTGAACGAGATTACTTCGAATTTTGGGACGAGGACCCTGCAGGGGATCCTGATAAGGACGGACTGGAAAATCTACTTGATCCAGATTCTGACAATGATGGTCTAAATGATTCTATGGAATACACATATGGGACAAATCCCGCCAAGGTCGACACCGATAAGGATCAGTTAGATGATTATGACGAGATTTTCATCTATTTCACCGATCCCCGGGATCCTGATACTGATGATGACGGATTAATTGACTCAAAAGAGCTTGAGATAGGAACTGATCCATTAGACGCTGATTCGGACAATGATGGTTGGAATGATGGGATGGATCCCGAGCCATTAAACCCTCTCAGTCCCAACTTACTTCTTGCATTCATCGGGGTACCAAGTGTTGCTCTGTTAGCTTTAGGCGTCGTATACCGTCAAAGATTAGCCCAAATCACCAGTAATATGCTAGAAAAGCTTAGACAGAATTTTCAAAATGGTTCTGAATGATTTCTGGTGACTTCGGTCTCCATAAGCCGCGCTTATCAAACAGGGCTTAAATTACGTGAAAAAAACTAAGCTTAAACAGCCTATTTTTACTCAGATGGTTCACGCGGTGTGACTCGGTACAAGGCCTTCCTATTGGGTGAGGTTTCGTGTGGATTTCGACAGGGATTTGGAGCCCTTTTTTCATAATGAGGAACCATTAACGGAGTACTAGATACTAGGGTGCTTATTAGCTCAACCTACCGAAAATGAGTTCCTAGGGTGGATAAAAAGAGGTAGAACCTAGAGGGAGGGGGAACGGTGAGACAATTATGCCCCCAGATGAAGGTCCCGGAAGTTCGAAATAACGTTTTGTTAACAGGCCCGCCCCTCGGTTGAAATTAGAAGACTTATTCTTCTAATCTTCAATTTTTATTTTCCATTTCATAAGATCTCCGGAGAAACCCATTGATTGTTTTGCGCATCAAACCAGTCAATACTGTGAGGCACGTTGGTGTAATAGCTTATAATGGGATGGACTTTCCAATTTAGAGTCTCCTTAATCCAGTGGAGTAGGGGGGAGTTTAAGCGGGCCAGTACCAAAATAGAATCAGGTGTATAATAGATCCGACCAAATGGTAGAAGATTGAGAAAACGTTGCAATAGAAGGAAAGACATAGGAGGGACATGAATAGCATACAAATCGAGGGAAAACTCACTTAGCAGATGCCAAGGGACAAAGAAAGGGGTCATCACACCATTGAAATACAATTGCTTAATCAATCCCATTTCCGCTCTGGTCAGCTGCGATGCAGGATCATATCTAGATAGAGTAGGAAGGGATGAGAACCCATAAGTTGCAGGAATCTTGCAATAAAGGGTGATAATTTGGTACTGGAGGGGATGCTGAGTATAATCCCAACTCGTATTAAACGGGCGGGGGATGAAAAGGGAACGAGGTTTCACTTGGGGGCCAATAAGTTCCTTCGATGTTAGTTCCGAGGTTAAGCGATTTAGCAATGTTGAGGGGGGGTCACTCCATCCAGATTTCGGGCGATAAAGGAAGAATGAGGCACTTCTTTGCGTGTTGCTGATTTGGGACAGCTCACCAATTGAGAGACTGCCTTTCTTTTCCTCACGGTAAAAAAACGTCATTATGGTTTCAATGTCTCGGCTAGGGACTACCAAGAGTCCCAAATAGCTATTTGGTTGGTCGTTAACACGAAAAACCTCACTAGCCATAAGTGTAGAATTTTTCGCATCAGATAGGTCTATAACTGATGTCAATTGAGTAGAGAGTTTTAACTGGAACACTACAAATAGCCAATCTAGCCCAAAAGCGGGAGTAAAAAAATGGAAAAACCAGCGCCCGTCTATCAAGGAAAAAAGACGCGTTAGTTCTTGTGTAACACTCACTCCGGAAGGAAATGTGGCTCGCTCTGCCAAATACTCCGATAGACGGTTACCATCCATCGCCAAGATTCCAGATTCAGCAATAGAAGAATATACAGCTTCAAGGATACGTAATTGGTCATCTGTAAGAAATATAAGCTGTTTATTGCTTTCATACTGCAATTTTTCCCAAGCAGGATCCCCTAACGGTATAGCATTCCGAGTCAACTGAAAAATTCCCTTTATTGGAGGTGCCCCTCTGAGTGTCCGTAAAAGATAACCATAAAATTCAGTGGCATGATATTTAAGGCTATTTTGAAGAAGAAGGTGAGCATTTTTTAGAAAAGTTTCAGCAAACCAGTAATATGGAGTTGCTAGATATGATTTCGAGGCTCGAATTTCGAGACGAAGATCCAGCATTCTTTGTGCAAGCTGTTTTCGGTTGAAATCAGCCTCTCTATAATATTCGAGAACATGGAGAAGTTTCTCTAAAACCAGTCTATCCGTGGGTGGATAATGGTCAAAATTCCTTGGGAGGTGAGCTAAAACGGTTTGGAGCGATTGTTGCAGATTTTCCCGAACACGCGCCAATGTAGAAGTCTCCGCGTTATAAATGTCTTACTAAGCCTTAATAGCTCTAAACATTTGTTCCTGTATCCTCAAAAGGTGGAAATGGGGTTTACCTGATCCTTTCCTTATGCCCTTGATTTTTCTATTACTTTCCCACCTGTTCTGAAATCTAACATATTCCAGGATTCTAGTAATTCAGGAGGTTCTAATTTTTGGTATACCAATTCTCGAAGAGTTGGTACAAGACCATCCTAGGTTTACGTTTATAAAACTTGCAGGGTAGTATTTTCACTGTCTTTTTTCAAATGTTAGAGAAAAAATATTGCTGATAATAAAAAGAGAGGAGGGGTGAGGAGATCCAGTGTGAAGATGTATTTTAAGTACTGTACCATAATTCTGGTCAGGGCAAGAAAGAGCCTTGTCTGCAAAAAGGCAATCTTAAGGAACTGAAAGAAGCTCTGACCGTTAATCGGGGTTAGCTAGCCCAGAATAGTGGGGACGAAACTTTGACTGATCTTCGATATGGATCAAGGAATTAGTGGGTCTTCAATGGATATCACACTTATTTGTCCTATATACTTGATCAATTATTGCTTTTAAGAGTTGAATAATGTAGTTTTGAATCTTATTAATCTTAGGCAATTCCTCAAATGAGTGAAGCTCAAAAAGCTCGTATTTACAATAAATGGAATAATTACCCGATTTCAAAATATCGATCAAATCCATCTTTGTAAAATACAGATTTGAATAATTTTTCAGAGTTTTATACTTGAGAAGTTCCAGAAAAACTTCTTGATAGTCAATTATTTCAAGGATTTCCTCTTTTAACCGAACCTCTTTTCGAGACGAATCAATACGAGTAAGAAAATCATTTCTCAGAGAATTAAGGGAATCTACTTTTGAACTCAAATCGATCCTTACTTTAGGAATTGGATGCTTCAACGAAGTGATTTGTACCTCATTTACGAAGATACCCAGCTTTTTAGCATTTTGAGAAAGTTCTTGATCTCGAATTAAAATATCGTCTTTTCTAGACCTAGCGGAGCTCACAATCTCTTTGATTCCTTCTTCTTTCAAGGTTTCTCTGAAAATTGCCATATAATCTGCATTGAGACCATATATCTCCAATGTTTCAAGAATTGTGAAAAATTTTGGAATTACTATATTGACATTGACACGGGGATCTACTTCTATTGCGTGAGACCGCTTTAAAAAATTTTTATACCCCTTCAAGCGAATACCTCGCCCAAATAGCTGAATTATTTGTGCTCCTTGCTTTTTTCCTATGTTTAACAACCCCATTGAAGAGACACGATATGAATTCCACCCTTCCCTAAATTTCTTTGAACCGAGAAGGAAATTTATAGGAGACGTTTTTTCCTCTATTCGTTTGAATAGTGATTCTTCTAGATGGGTCGGTTGAGCAAATATAAAATCCGCGTCGTGCTCCACTAGCTTTAAGAAGGTTGAAACATCCCCAATATTGATCAATCCAAAGTATTCTGATCCCAATTTTAATCCAACTTCCCCATCTGCTTTTTTAATCTCTATAAAGCGAATTTTCTTTGAGGATGTGGAATGAAACAGTATATAAAGCATTTGCTCATAAATATCTTCGATTTGTAATTGTTTTTTACCAATAAGATGTTTTAGGTATTGAAATTTATATTGAAAAACAGATTTGTTATTTACATCAAGTAGACTTGATCTGTTCTCTAGAATATCTGTAACAAGATTTTTAAACCTGCCTCTATCTTTGATAAACTTGGAAAAGAATTTACACACAAAAAAAACATCGGACCTGTTTTTTTTCCCACTAACGGAAGTTCCAACGTAGATCATCAACGGGTTATAAACCAAAAATTCTTGAGCCGCAATTTGATGATTTTTAAAGAAGAGTTTTTGCTCGTATAAAGAAAGTAATGAACCCGCAAAATATTCGTCATCATAATCTTTCGCATTTCTTAAATTAAGGATGGAATAATCTTTACCATAACCATCCTCATAAAAAAACTTATAACGATAATCAAAAAGAATTGTGGACGCATATTCATTAAAAGTCTCATCGGTTCCAGATATTTCCCCAAATGTCGCGCTATACTCAAAGGTAAAGCCTTCATTGCCAACCAGCTGTTCTCGTAATCCTCTCCAAACTTTGGCCTCAGGAGAATGCCCCTTATGACCTTCATCAACAAACAGAATATTTTTTTCTCCAAAAGCCTCAGCAGGAACGGATAAACCATCTTGAGAGGTGACCTCCTCCTTTATTTTAGAGATCTCTATCACTTGTACACATGTATCAGTAAAATATCCCACTCCATCCCACTGTTTTTTTTCAAATCGTCTGTTCTTGATATTACTTTGGTCTAAGTCGTTAACATGTTGAGAGGATAATGTCTCACCTGGAGGTGTGACGAGAAGAACGTTATCGAATCGAGTGTTATTGTATTTTAAAACTTGAAGTATGTTGAAATGCATGATAAGGGTTTTACCACTACCCGTAGCAGACCAATAACATAATTTGCGCATGGAGCTCTTATTTGGATGTGGATAAGCTCTGGAATTACTTCGGCTCTCCTTACGGTTCAGCTCAGATACGAATTGTACAAAATCTTCATAGAAGGAATCAAAGGTGTTGAAAAAACTATCAAGGTAGATTTCGGTGAATAAAATGGCAATATATTGGAAGTAAGTCAATTGAATGGATGGTTTCCGTCTAACATTGATCTGCTGGAGGTATTCCTGGATATTCTCATCATATAAATCCAGATTAAGACGAAATTCATTGGAAATGGGCAGAGTTTGGAGAACTTCTGTAAAGAAAAACTTTGCATTGGGGCTTATGCCCTCGCGAATGTGTCTTAGCTGTTCTCTAAAGTCTGCGATGCTTTTCAAGGAAAATAATGATGAAATATATTTGTTTAAGATTAGGAAGTTCTGGAGTTTTTTCTGACCCGTTCTGCCCATCCAAATATCACCTAGACATTTCTTCCTTGAGGAATACATCGATAGATTTAGCACCCTGAATGAGGGAATTACCGTTGACAAGAACTTCATCATATTCTTCACTAGCTAGCTCTTGTTCAACAAATTCTTTGTCTTGTTCAGGATTGAAGGATTCGGGTATGTCTCTCCAGACTACAACTACTGATTTTTCTGTTTGTTCCCCTTTTACGAAAACATACCTAATCTCGCCATTTCTTTTTAGATAAATTGAGTTCACATCTATTCCTGCGATATAGTTGAAGGTTTCTACGAGATCTACATTAACCTCACGAATTATACCGTTCCTTTCAATTTTCAACTTGTACTCAAAGGGATTGGCTAAAAGATCCAGATTAAGAAAGACATTATTGTCTCTAGTTTCATAATCCAACATGTATCGCAATTTATAGTCCTTAGAATCCTTTACCAAAGACCTTGGCTCTACAAACTCAATGTTGAATAACGAATCTTCGTATTGTTCCAATGAGTGATATTTGAGGATTTGGTTTGGAATTCCATTGCGATCTTGAGGTTTGCCATCTAACCAGCCCTCAGAAAAAATCACCTTCTTTATTCGTGGGAGTAGAATAGCATCAAAGTATTGAGCCATTTCAACCAAAATAAACTTTCTTGATCCATTATCTTTTCTGTTTAGACTGAGAACTGCATGTCCAGTTGTGCCTGAACCCGCAAAATAATCTAAGATGATTTCCTGCTTATTGGAACGAGTTGATATATCGATGATCTTCTGGATAAAGAAGGGGGATTTCGGAAAATCAAACGGTAAAACGCCGAATTGATGTCTTAGTATCTCTGTACCTTTTTCTGTATTCATCTCTCTCTCATCCCAAACTGAAAACGGCTTTTTCAACTTAACTGTACCGTTACCTTTGTGTAAATAGTCCTTTCTTTGAACTATCCACTTCATATTCTTTGTTTTCTTAGCTCTTAGGAGTTCGAGGTTTCTATCTACCTTTTCTTTCCCCCAAGTCCAACAATCTTCAACTCCTTTGCTGTTAAAGGGTTCTACTTTAATCCAATCTTCTTTTTCAGTCAAAGAGACTTCACTTGTAACAGGATTGGCAAAAATAGGATAGAATAAGTTGGACCGATTTTTTGCGTTGAATTTTGGATTTCTATTTCGTAATTCTAACCATCTATACTCCCCAACATCGTCAATTTCCTTATAGTGTGCTCTTATCCTTTCATCTGGTTCTTGACCATAGATTGAATCGGCGTCAATATTCTTGGCGCATACTAAGCAGTACTCGTGCACAGAAGAAATGAATTTCCGGAGGGATCTTCCTCTGGGATTTGAGACAATTGTCAATTGTTCGATAAAATTATCACGGCCAAAGACGTGATCAAGACACAACCGCAAATGATCTAATTCGTTATCATCAATGCTTACAAAAAAGATCCCATCATTTCTTAGCAGCTCTCTTCCTAACCGTAGGCCATCGTACATCATCGTGAGCCAACTAGAATGACGATAATTATCCTTGTAAAGGAATTCGTCGTTACCAGTATTGTAGGGAGGATCAATGTAACAACACTTTATTCTCTCTTGGTATTTATTGAGAAGGAGACTCAGAGCGTGGTAGTTGTTAGATTTAATCAAGATACCATTTGTTTTTTTTTCGAGATCCTCAATTTCACTCAGGATCCGATATTTAAATTCGATGTCAAAGAATTTTGTATCAAGAACTAATGTTGGAAATTCCTCTAGACAATCAATCCTGAGATTGTCACCGTTCGATCCACCTTTTCTAAATTTTTCCTCAATGTCAAAATTGAATAATATTCTCCATTCCTCGAGTTGATCTTTATTGGATAGTATTGCAGGATAAAATTTCTTATCAATATAATCGAGAGTAATACAGTAATCGGTAGAAATGACAAATTTCCTCTTTTCCCATAGTCTTTTCTGAAAATCCTCTATTTGAGCTAAGAATGTTATTAGTTTCTGGCAGATGGTTCTGAAGACGGGAATAATGTTCGTTATAAGAGATAATTCTGTGTCTAATTCGTAATTAGCAATAGAAAGAATCTCGTTTTTTATGTAGAAGTCCAGTTCTTGATTTAAGAAACCTCTTAAATCCTTGTGAATGAAATAATCAGAAGTGTTTTTGGTTGTATATTTATTTAAATGCCAGGCCAGCTCAGAAAGCGCTGATTCCTCCCCATTTATCTTAACATGCTTCTTTACTAATTTGGAAAAAATTTTCGGTTTAATTCTGTCCAAAATAGCCTTAGCATTGAAAGCGTTGATGTATTCTCTTTTTATAGATTTCTTGTTTAATGCAGTCTTGATGGCTTCAATTTCCTTTTCTGTCAATCCTCGATATGCAAATTTCAATTCCAAGGTGTTTACGTGTTTATCAAATCTTAATCCCTTAAAAACATAATATCGCTTCTTCGAATTCCCAATACTAGTTCCTATTACCTCAACTTCATCATTAATCTGTTTAAATTCTACTGTTAGGCCATCAATCAAGAATCTGTAATTTTTAAAGTCCTCACTTGTTTTTACATAATATTGGTCACTGTTTACCCAATAAAGATAAACTTCTTCTCCGTTATAGGGTATTACATACTTCCTTGTTTTAGAATATCGTCGTTTAGATATAAAATCGCCACGGTCGTAGTATCGTGAAAAGAAATTAATAATATGGTCATAAATCTGCCTTTCCACTGCCTCTTCTATCTTTAATTTCCTTAATTCCTTTTCAATTGTCTCAAATAATTCTTGGTCAATGAAACTGGAAATTTCCTTTTTCTTGATATTAAGGATACGATAGATCCCAAAATCCAAATCCATATTCTCAAATTGAAATATCTTTTTTAAAACAAGTTTTAATCTGCTCCCTAATTCTTTAGTTGTCAAATTACGTTTTCTCCTCTTATTATCCCAGGTTCATGGAAAATCTTTCATCTAAACTGAGTTCACGAGTGTAGAAATCACTTCTTTGACTGTTTTTCCTGACATTGGGTTAAATTGCCGACTAAATGTAAATGTCAGCACTCATATTGGCGGAAGTCAACTTGAATATTGAGAAACACGCCAATATGTGAGAAGGATATATCAAAATCCTCCTAGAAGTTTCTACTTTGAGATTATTCTCTTAAAAATACCATTTTTAATACTAACTTTCCATTCGTCACTTCATTTTCCTCCGTCTCTCTCTGCTCACATCGTCCCAAGAGTTAAAGCCTTATTGACTAGGCTCTCTAATGTGGATAGAATCAGATCTTTAGACTTGGAACCCCCATTAAGTGAACATTCTTTACCCTTCCCTTCTTCCAACGGCCGGTTTCCAGTCATTTCCCTTGTTGAAATTGGCCGAGTTCTAGGTGATGGGATCAATAGGACCTATGCTCTGATTTACGCGGTTTTTATTCAGACTTCTCCTTTCCTTATCTCAATCATGATAAGTCTTCGAAATTTGCTTCAATTGGCTACTCAATCGATCTTCGGGAGGTGGTCGGACAAATCTGGGCGAAAAATATTCTTATTGGTGGGTTTGCTTGTTTCGGCCTTTATTAGTTTCATTTTTCCCGATATCACGGATCCTTTCGTATTTTTATTAGCAATGATTATCTATTCGACAGCATTCGGCATTTTTGCTCCCGCCTGGATTGCGTATTTGGGAGATATCTCAACCTCGGGAAATCGAGGATCATTTCTAGGGAGAATCTCCACTATAGGGGTTTTGTGTGCATTCGTCGCATTAATTGTCATGGGCTGGGGAGTTGGTTTGCTTAATGTGGATTATGCCGCCCAATATACCATTATTTTTCGTATTGCTTCAATTGCGTTTTTACTTGCCGGGATTTCTTCCTTATTCTTGGGTAAATCTGCTGACGCAAATAGGAAAACGGGAATAGTTTCTTCGAAATCCAGTTATCGGGATCAAATCAAAAGCCTACTATCTCCATTAAAGGAAAACCCTGATTTTCGGAGATTTGTCACTATTTGCGCATTTATGGACTTTAGCATGTCTTTAGGCTGGCCCATCTTTGGATTCATACGGGAACGATATGCATCGCCCTCTGAAAACTCATTGATGTGGGCAACCTTTATGGGATTTCAGATCGTCTCATTGATGATAGGTGGACCAGCTATTGACCGATATGGAAAAAGAATTGGTTTTTGGGGCCGAAGGTTGATGTTCTTGATTCCTCTAGTCTTGTTTTTTGCAACAAACTGGTATGAAATGGCCTTAGCTAACCTAGCTGGAGGATTTGGGTTTGGGCTGTATTATATTGCCATGAATGCCTATATTATCGACTCTGCACCCAAAGAATCTAAAGGGCACTATATTGGAGTTTTTTCATTAATCATGGGATTATCTACATTTTTTGGCTCTCTATTAATGGGAATAACCACAGAACTTTTGGTAACTATTATTGGCAAATGGGAAACAATATATGCCATGCTTATTGTCGTGATGATCTTCCGTTTTATCGGGGGACTGAACTTTTACTTTGTGACGTATCCAGACCTAAAAACCCCACCTAGCCCTTTATTCCGGGATGCTGTCAGCTCTCACGAAACTGATCTGGATTAATAATTGACGACGCCTGGAAGACATGATATATTCAGTTCCCTTCTTCCAAAACCTGAATGCGAATATCCAATATTCCACCGGGAATACTAGGTAGTCAATCTAGTGACAAATCTCTGAGTAATCTCTTCAGGATGCCAAGGGATATTCTCTAAATCTAATTTGGACTCTTTGATGACAAGGTGAAGAACACTAAACGGCCCTGCATTCAGGAATTGGTCTAAATCGTGTTTTATCTCTTCTTGAGATGCAGATTTGGAACATGTATATTCGATGTGCAATGATTCTAAGAATTTGGAATAATCAATGATTGAAGAAACGGTTCCCTGGCCGCCAGTCGTATAGTATTGTAGATTGTCCAAGATCAATATTTTCAGATTTTTTGGTTTGAAAAATGCAGCGGTAGTAGCTGATCCTAGTCCCATTAAGAAGTTGCCATCCCCCGTGATTACAATTACTCTGTTTTGGGGACTTGCTAATGCTAAACCTAATCCAACTGCTACTGGGAGACCCATGGATCCCCTGAGATACACCTGTGGTTTGGGTAACAAATGGTAGGCCTCTCTACTGATGTTACCATTCGAACTGACGATTATATCCTTCTCATCCAAATAATTCTTCAGCTCTGAAATAACTTCAAACCCTTTCATAAGCACAGCACTCCCTTTTCGACGAGTAAGGCTACTGGAGACGAGGTTTCTTCCATTAGTCTTAGAGCATTTTCCATCTCCATCTCCCATCTGTCTTCCGATAAATTGGAATATGGAACTTTATATGCCTTTAAAACAGGTTCGTTCGCTTCTCCCATTAGAGAATGTTCAGGAAAATCTTTATCTAATTCTAATCCTCTGTAACTTATTAAAATCATCATAGGAAGCTTGTATAATTGGGCAAGAGATGTCAAAGCATCTCCAATATTCCCTAATCCACTGTTCTGCATGTAAATCAAAGTTCTCTTTCCTGATAACGCAATCCCTGATGCTATACCTATTGCTTCGTCTTCCCTAGTTGCGTAGATATGTTGCAAGGATATTTCTCCTTCGTGAGAAGATAGATAGGCCAAAAATTCTTTGAAATAGGAACACGGCACGCCACAG
This sequence comes from Candidatus Heimdallarchaeota archaeon, assembly GCA_048881705.1. GTDB lineage: Archaea > Asgardarchaeota > Heimdallarchaeia > Hodarchaeales > Hodarchaeaceae > Hodarchaeum. The sequence goes on from JBHLSH010000014.1 coordinate 14,941, forward strand.
ATGTACTGAAATCTCGGTTCTAAAAATTCGGTGAATTTCCATAGATCAATCACTATCTATCGTCTCCTTAGAATTGGATGTTTGCGTTGTTATTTGCTCAATGCTGTATTATTGAACTTTTCCCGAAATTTAAACAGAATACCCGCGATAATGAAGTTTACGGGGCCAGTCAATCCCAAAGCAATTAATGTTGGATTTAACTGCCCATCCTGAAAACCTGCTGTTAAATAAAAGGTAACTGGAATTGAAATAACAATCAAAATGTTGATAACTGCCCTCCATGGGTAATGTTCTACTTTCCACAAACCGTATGCGCCAAAAAAATAAAATAGTGTTATGAGCAGCATGATTGCCCCAAAAACCAACCCAAAAATGCTTACCCCTGGGCTGGTCTCCAAATTAGTGATAGCAACAAGGTTAATGATAACAGTCAAGAACCCAAAAAAAACTCCATTTAATATCAATAAAATTGCAATTACGAGAAATGGCTTTTCTAAGGATCCCGCCCTCGCAGTTATCTCATCTTCTATGATACTCGTTTCCATCTATTTCACCATTCTTATTTTTTAGGTTTCGTTGTTATGCTTCCCGCATTCAAGGAATGATGCCTGCTCTAATTTCCATGATGTCTAGAATAAACACCAGAAATCACTTTCCTTAATCTGTTTTGAAGTATGAGCTATGTGCTGAAACCTTCCCAGTTCTGCCAATCCGAAAAGCACGATCCAAGGGATTTTGGAATTGTTGATGAAGATTATAGATCTTGAAGTCCAGGGAACACGACAGATAGAGCAATATCAGCATCCACGAGATGTTTAACCACGGAACTGATCTTCAAACTAGTTATTCGTTCAACCCCGCGTATTTACAGGTTATTTCTACCGATTTAACAAGAGCCTGAATTGCTAGCGTTGCCTTTTCTTTCACAAAATCTCCTTCTTCATCAAGGGTTCCCAGACCTGGCGTTAGAAACATGTTTCCACTATAAATAGTTGCCCCAAGGCCCACGCCCATCTCATCGAGAGCCACCATTATTGGATTGGTGTTTGCAAACATGTCCTCCATGTTAAAGAGTGGAATCCCCCAGTGCTCCTCATCCCATGTCTGCTCATAATTTAATTCGGTGCCTCCCATGGTATAGCTCTTGGTTATGATCAACTTCTCACGAAATCTGCTGGGTTCCAAGGCCTTGAATTCACGCACAATGATCTTATGGTATTCATCGATTGGGCGCTTAATTTTCATTGGGTTGTCGCGAAGCATCTCTAAAACGGCAATCAAGCCCACAACAGTGTCACGACCAGGATCCATCATACTGTAGCGTGCCTTTCCATGCGATGAAACCTCCCCATATCGTTGTCCCCCTAATCCTAATCCTTTTCGAATAGAAACCATGATTTCCTCTTTACCAACAATTAGACCACTGGCAGGTGCACGAGCTGATTTATCCATACTCCACATCATAATGTCCCCGTTCACATCTTGAGGACCCAATCCAATCACGGGCATCCCGCCACCCCCGTCCAACAGATATGGCAGATCGTATCTTTCTGCTATTTTTCCGATTCCCTTTTTTAGAATAGCTATTCCATTCTGATCTTTCTCTTCATATCCATAACCTGGAGTATCATATCCCAAAGTGGCAAATCCTGTTAAATATAATTGATGCCGCTCTGCCACGCTAGCAATACGGTCTAAAGACTCTTTAGATTTGGTACGCGTTAACAGCGGTATGGGATTGTATTTTATCCCATGTGCTTCATACTTTGCCCCAACGAACTTCACAAGTACTGATTCTAGGTTAGGGAGACTCTTAGCTTCAACCGCCAGCTCGCCACCCGTTACGGATCTATCTACAAAAATATTCTTGTATTTCGGAGGGAACGGGCGTCCATAACCCGCGATATATTCCGAATCCTCTCCATAAGGGGTAATAAACCTACCTCTATACGTTATACCAGTTTTCAAGGTTGGAGGGGCCATTAAAAGATCAAAGGATATTCTTAAAGCAGCTTCACAAGTGTTTGTTGCCGCAGCGTCATACTCATCACCATAGATGTCCTTAATGACATTACGGAGGTCATCCTCTACTCTTCTCATCGGTATAACTTGTTTATTGGCTTTTATGATTTCTTCGAGCACATAGTTCGGTAGGGGTCCCGGTGATGAAGATGCACCAGGATATAGGCCAAAATGATCTTTGAATTTGTCTAAGCCAAGTTCTTCCGCAACATTCCGCGCTTCCTTTTTTATTCTGGAGAAATTGTTGTAGATTTTTTGATACCATTGGTATCGATATTTGGGGTAGTTTAATGACATAAAAGGACTCCTTAAGATGTTATCACTTTTCCTTGATCCTTTTGATATTAGAAAATCAGTTCTCAGGCTGCTTTTAAAGCCTAGAAGCCTGTTTGACTCAAGATAAAATGGCGTTAAAAGGCAGTAACCTTTTTCCCAAGGCCAAAGACTAATTTGTTTGTATGATGAGTCCTCTTCTTTGAGTTGAACAGAACTTGAGAAAAATAGACATCCACAGAAAAGATCTTAAGCGCCTTCTCACAGAATTCTTAGAGACCAAGGATGAGAAATCGTTAATTCGGTATTTTACAAAGAATAGTAACCTTCCTGGTCGGCGTGGAAATCTTGAAATGGCATCAGCATTTGACAAGATTATTGAAGAAGATTTCACCAATCATTTAGATGATGTCTGGAATCTGAGTGTAAAACTCACTCAGCTATCTTCTCAAGAAGCTCCGACCAATGACCCCAAAGAAATGATTCCATTTTGTGGTGCACGAGCTCTTGGATCTATTGGAGCGATTTCTGAGGATTATTTCAAAACATCTGTTATAATTTTGAGAGAATTAGCCAATGACTCGCGATGGCGAATGAGGGAGGCGGTTGCCGCCGCCTTAGGTAGAATTCTATTACAGAAAGGACAATTGCTGTTTCATGAGCTTGAACAGTGGATTATAAAGAATAATTGGCTTGAAATGAGAGCGGTTGCTACTGGAATCGCTCATCCAAGTGCGTTAACCAAGGAATTTCATCCACACTTAGCTTTGGATTTACATAAAACCATTTTCCAAAGGATTTGTGCGACCAAGGAACGTGACTCTGAACATTTCAAAGTTTTGAGAAAAGGGTTATCCTATTCACTAAGTGTGGTCGTCCAAGCGATCCCCGAAGAAGGCTTTGGTTACATAAGATATCTGATCGGGATCAATGATCCAGATATCAAGTTTATTGTTAGGGAAAATCTGAAGAAAAACAGATTGAAGAAAAATTTCCCTAAAGAGGTAACCACACTTAATAAACTCTTGAAATAGCCATCGTAAGCCTCGTTCTCTGGTCTGGGTTTATCGCTGAATGAATTTCATAAACCGGAACAGTGAATTTCTTTCTTGCGGTTCCTCCCACCTACCAGGGATATGTTCTCCGCATTTAGGACAAAAACCTTTTTTTGCGTCGTTCTCCACCTCCATTGAAAACTCGATCACTTCGAAACCTAGTCGCTTAACTAAAGTATGGCCACACGAGCATCGTGTATTGGAGAACTTGCCAACCCGGCCAGGCAAGTTACCTGCGTAAACATAGTTTAAACCTGCCTTTTCCCCAATTTCAGCTGCACGAATTAAAGTTTCAGCAGATGTATTACTCGGATCCGTCATCTTATAGTCTTTATGAAAGGCAGTCACATGCCAGGGAATATCCGTAGAAACATCAGCTATAAACTCCGCGATTTGTGTCAATTCTTCCTCAGAATCGTTAAATGTTGGCACAACCAACGTAACAATTTCTAACCACATTCCTCTCTCAAACACCCCTTTGATTCCTTTCAAAACTGCCTCCAAAGTTCCTCCTAATCTACGGTAGTTCTTATCGTCGAAAGTCTTCAAGTCAATTTTATAGAGATCTAGATAGGGTCGTAAATAATCTAATACTTCAGGAGTCGCGTTTCCATTTGAAACGTACGATGTAGCAAGCCCTTGTTGCCGTGCCACCTTGAAAATTGCTACGGCCCACTCTGATGTAATGAGCGGTTCATTATAGGTAGAAGTTATGACTCTTGCTTCAAGTTCTATTGCCCTATCTACAAATTCTTCCGGAGTCACGTCTTTAACATATGACCCAGCTCTTGCCCGCGGATCTTTTAATGCCTGAGAAGTTAACCAGTTTTGACAATATCCACAATGATAATCACACCCCAGCATTCCAAACGACATGGCATTAGAACTCGGAAATGCGTGGTAAAACGGTTTTTTTTCAATCGGATCACACTGCCACGCCCCTACATATCCATATGGAACTTTAAGGCTGCCTTCTTCATTGAACCTGATTTTACAGATACCTGAACGACCATTTTTTATCTTACAATAATGGGCACAGGCATAGCATTGAATAAATTCAGGTTGGGTGGGAAGTGAACGATAAAGTTCCCCTGTGGTAGTTTTTGAATTTAATAAATCAACTAGGACTTCGGTCATACTATGAGACCCTGTAATTTCAGTCTTTTTATGTATGTAGATGCCATTTTCACAGTTTGCGAATGATGAGTAAAGACATATCAGAGTTTTTTCTATCAGAAAGAATTACGGATGTGAAAAAAATACACATTCTCCCGTATAATCTTGATCAAGGACAGTTAGGTGTATCGAAGGCTATTTATTCCTGAATCACTGGAAAATTTAATTGAGACTCATAGAATAAAAGAGAGAAACCGTCTAGGTATCAAATTGTCCTCCCAAAATAACTTTAATGGGTTTTCTGAGAAGGGCCAATCGAACAGCCGTGCTAATGAATTCCTAATACGAAAAGTAATTACATGCTACTATTTCTATCAGCCAATCCTCCTCAGGTCTAAGTTCGATTTTATTGTACAATTCTCTTATCCATCCCTGAGAAAGATGGGGATCGTATTTTAGCAGCAATCGTTGATGAATCCATGCCGTTTTGGGATTATCTAGATGGGTACAAATTCTAGCTTCTCCAACAATCCCCAAATATGGTATAAACTCAGATTCAGGATTAGGATAAGCCTTTCTATTGATGATGAGAAGGAAAACATCAGTATTTCCTGATCTAATTGCTTGGACTTTTTTAGATTTATTTCCTGCAAAGCAATAAAACTTGTTTTCATAAAAAAAAGTCCAGATAGGGACAGAAATAGGTAACTTTCTTACCTTTGATAGATATGTTAATGTAACAGGGTTCTCGCTCCCTCCAAGCAATCTTTGTATTTGCTGGATGTTATATTTCTTTAATTGCTCTTGAATTGCTTCCACTGTGGTCAAATCCTTAAAAGTTTTGAATCTTAGACAGTGATGTTCTATGGTTTTTTAGCTATAAAAACTCCAGCCAAAATCGATTTCATGCAAAAAACTTTGGAATTCTAAATCTCTGCCCTCTGGATCCGTGGCAAAGAATTGGTAAATTCGGTATTTCTCATTTCTTTTTGGTTGAGTGATCGCAATATTTCGCAGTTTGTCATACATTCGGTCCACTTCTTCGATAGTTTGATAGAAGAATGTTAACAACCCGACCTTTTCTGTCTTCACTCCTTCGCAGAAACCAAATAGAAAATTATCGTGCTTAAAGATGATACAATCTTTTTGATCGACCCACACAGTCGCTTCAATCATTGATGTGTAGAAATCCAGAATTCTTTCCAATTTCTGGGTTTTTAAGAAGACAATACCTGCCATGCCCTAGTTTACACCTTATATCTTTTTTTTGGATCTGATGACGATAGTTCCATCCTCAAGTGATCCTATGGAAACATCCCTAAATCCTACTTTAAGTAAACGGCTTTTAATTTCTGCAGCCACTGCTAATCCAGCAGTAATTGGCAGTTCAGGAACTCTTAGTGAATTTTCAAACCGCTGCATCCGCCATTGGAGAGAGGTTTCAGGTACGGGTTGCGAGTCTGTGATTCCACGATTCCACCAATCGACAACTACCAACTGTCCGCCGTTATTCAACACGTCATACAACTTCTGAAAGAATGCCTCAGTATGAATTCCCGCATCACATTGAAGTATCAGATCAAAACCAGAAGGTAACTCATCATAAATGAAATCCAGGGCCTTATATTCAATTCGGTCTGCCACAGCGGTTTTATCTGCGATTTCCTTGCCTACAACACAAACATTCGGGATATCTACGACAATGACTCTCAGATCAGGATGTTGTTCTAGTAACGCCAATGAAATGACTCCCGATCCCCCACCCAAATCCATCATCTGTCTCACCCCCGTCATGTCTAATGTCTGAGCCAGCTTTTTCGCCAGAGGGAGATGTAGCTCATAAAGTAGGTGCGTAAACCGGTGTGCTCGCCCTGGATCCTCTTTGATTTGATTAAACCAATTAGGAGGACTCAATCCCTGAGATATCCACACCGATTTCGGATGGGAAATATGCAAAGCGAGATTATTACCTGTTTGATAGTCTTCTCGCGCATATTGGGCCAATTGTGCCCAGGTTTCTGCACTGTAGCTTTCAAGAATGGTGGATCTAGTAATAGAAGAAATGGAATAATACCCATTGTCTTGTTCTAAAAGATCTAATCCAACTAGCAATTCGAGCCACCAGTAAACACGATCTAGTGGTATATCAAAGGTCTCAGCGACCTTTTGCGCACTTTGGGGGCAACCATTGATTAGCTCAAATAATTTCAGTTCGAAGGCAGTTCCCAAGGCTGCTGAAACAATGTTCATCCGGAGCAGGTCTTTTACGTCTTCAAATGTCGTAACTTTAATTTCTGCCACCTATCCATTATTTACCGTGGTCGGATATCGGAATTCTTATTAGCGGATTAATAGGTTATTACTTGATCTACTTTATCAATTCAATTTTCTTCTCTGGAAAGGCGATGACATGAGATCGTTACCAAAATTGCTAATTGGGATTAGCATATTTGGGATGGTGTTCGGGTTTTTAAACTTATTTCTCTTTCAAACCACCTTCGGAGTGCTAGATATTGACCAATCCTCAATTAGCACCACATTCCACCTGAAGGAAGGGTATTATTCGATTAATGCTGTTGGTGAGAATCAAGCATTTGGATTCAGTTCAGGTGAACTCAGTCTCCTCTCTATTGATGGGTCAGGTGCCTTTTCTCCTATTTCCATTTCGTTTTCATTTGATGGAGAGAGTTCTTTTTCCGCGATTATGCTCGCTTCCGTCAAAATTGAGAAAGAGGGGGATTATTACCTCCAGTATAATGAGTTTCAATCTAATACAATCGGAATGGTGAAAATCACTCTTCAGCAGTCGTTCATTGCTGGTCTCTTTGGAATCACTGAATTCACCTTTGTGTTTTACAGCACAGGCGTCCTTATCAGTAGTATCATACTCGCCACCATCTGGTCATTCAGTTCTCGCGACCGTTCTGTGCCCCCAGATTATCCCTCCGAGCCTGTCCAAAGGGAAGATCGCGGGGATTTCGTATTTGACGATTCTCCATCATATCCCAAGAGTTCCCGCCTGATCGAATGTCCACTTTGTGGAACTCGGTCCGATGGGTTGTTCTGCGAAAAATGCGGGACGAATTTAAGATAAGAGGACGTAGGAACCGTTGCCGAATCACGACTCCGAATTAAAACTTATCTGTATTTTTCGATGATATGTTGCTGATAGGTTCCGTCATACTTCCCCATTTTTATATTATTTAACTCCGTGAAAACCTTATATCCCCCTGCTACTTGTAGAATAATTGCTACAAAGAAAATTAAGGTTGCTAAAACTAAAACTGTTTGGCCATTTTGGATAGCTGATAGTGAAAGGGTTTCTAATCCACTTAGAAACATCACATATGTGGCCACGAGTAATAATGACCCCATTACCTCACATAGAGCACACCACCTGATGCGGCTTGTTGTAGCATTATGGGGAGCTCCCAAGAAAATTATAAGCTCTTCAAACCATTGAGTGAAGCTATGAGCTCCTATCAAGAAAATAAATGCTGAACCTGTCATAATTACTGAAATTAATAATCCTTGATAAATAAAAGTTCTCAGTCCCTCTAGAGACACGCCGTCCGGAATCGTGAGGACAGATTCGGTCATTACAGTCCCGATAAATTCAATCACTGCATATAGAATAAATAAGAGTGGTACAAATCTGACTTTTCTGTTTAATGATCCGGGTTCTAATTGAGATATTGAGTAAATTCCAAATGCAAACAGTGTTAGTGCTCCAAGGTCAACCAGTTGATTCATAAATGTAGATAAACTACTCTCCACTCCGACCAAGATTATTCCAAGGACTAGGGATATGATCGGTCCAAATGCAAATGCTGCGCTGCCATTAATTAGATATTGATAGTTCCTATGGATTATCAAATTCATATAATGGATACGGGGAGGTCGAATGTAAGGTGAAGGTCTACCATAAGATATCCTTGACGAATCGACTGGCGGAAAAAATTGGGGTGGAGTTTGAATCGGCTGAGGACTACTTTCCTGCGGTTCTACAGGAAATTTATGACCGCAATTTCCACAATAAGCACTTCCCTCGAAATTTTCCACTCCACAGGTAGGACAATATTTCATAAGTTCATTCCCCGACTCTTATCCTTTGGTCATATCTCCTTTATTATATCTTTTAAGATTCGATCAAAGTAAAAAAAGGGGAAATCATCCCCTAGATACTGGTAAGTAGGGTTTTAGAAGTGCGGCCAACAGGCCTATCTCACGATTTTGGGTGTAAACAACACCCGGACCCGTGTATCGAATAACAATTCCTTCTCCTCCTAATACCAAGCTTTTAGTACCCCCGACTTTAGAGATTCTTGCATTATCGTGCATATCAGCTGGTACTGCCATTAAAACTCCATTATCTACCACGAATTCTTGATTGGATTCTAGATCGTGACGTTCTACAAAGCCATACCCCCCTATCCAAACATCACCTTCAGCCTCTGCCATTATCTTGGTCAATACGAGACCTTCTCCCCCAAACAAACCTTTTGCGCCCCCCCATCTCGAAGTTACTTCAATACTGGGAGTTCCACAAATATATGCATCCTGGCTGAGTACCCATTCTTCACCTTTTTCTAGATGGAGATGAATAATATCACCTGGTGCTCCATGAGCAAATGCCACCATCCCAGGAGGAACTCCATCGGGAAGCGAGAAGAAGTTTTGAAACATGGATTCTCCTGAAAACTTGCGTTTCAATCCTCTCATAACTCCCCCTGCTGATTTTGTTTCCATCTGGATATGTCCGTCCATATAAACCATCGCGCCCCCTTCCGCCCGCACTTGCTGACCAGGTTGTTCGAGGAAAACTCTAACTATCGAAAATGCTGGCCCGCCTGTTATCTCATATTTTAGAAATGACCTATCTTTTTCACTTTGCATAATTTCCTACTCGTTTATCCTTTTTTTGCTTCTATAAATTGTCAATTCCTCCTGTATATGTATTTATTTACTCTTTCGATAGTAAAACCTAGGTGGACAGATGCAGAAAGGCACGTGGGCAAGAAAAGAAAGGCCCTTCAACAGGGGTCATCTCAAAAGACTCGGGTGCAGCATTTACGGAATAGAATCACTGATGATACCAGTATTGTGGTTAAAAGAGGGGTGCCACCGCCTGGATTGATCGCATTTTCGTCAATCGTAATTATTATTGTATGAGCGTCATTCTTCCAGGATTCATCCGTATGCTACACTTCTGAAACCATATAGCCGTGATAAATCCTGTTGAAGTGGGGTTCCAAAGGTCATTTTTAGATTATCTAGCAATGGCTGAGGTTTTAAGGTCGCCACTTCTGTTAATTGCTTTTTCAGGGGAGTATCTTCAACCAAAATTAACGATGTGGCTCCCAATTCAATGGCTTTCAGAAGTATCTCCTGAGCCAAACGCAGAGAATCCGCTATGATGGGTCCGATTCTTGTTTTGTATAAAAAACCATAACCATGACCGGGGTCATTGATAATCGGCACCTTGTCGTATCTATGGATCGGAAACAATTTTTGGCGGTCAATGCCTGTCACCTCTCTGTCCATTTTAAGAATCCAATCAGGTATTGTCGTGTCGATCTGCAAATCCTGTTTGGAGTTCTTCCTTGTTTCTGCAATATCATATCCACAGATCGGATAGTTTGCCTTGAAATCTATAGACTGGTAAAATGGAATTCCTGCCTGGGATGAACAGAGTTCAATTGTTTCTAATTGGATTTCTCGTGCTATTTCCAATACCTTCAGCATTAGTTTTCTTCCTAATCCCCGACCCTGAAAATTGGGATCTACCCCTACATATGGAATCCACCCTGTCGTCTCTACTGGAATCAATGAGGAAAATCCTACATAATTGGCAGATTTCCCACCTTGACTCTCTCGCACTCCCACACAATGAAAACGTCCTTGCTCATAAAACATCTTAATGCTGTTTAAAATCCATTCTTCTATTTCCTGCTCATCTCCATAGTGTTCTGCAAAACCCATGGCTTTGATGAATGGAGGCAGTGCTAGGTGAAAAGTATCTTCACCTAGAATATCTACAACAAAGTTTTTCACCGTTAAATCCCATTCTAGCAAGTTGGTTCTCCCAATCTTATATCTACTGGTTCTACCATAAAAGTACCTAAATCAGCAAAGCGAATGTAGATATTTTAGGTTTCTATATCGTATCGTTAATGGGAGAACCTTACTAAGCAGCTTGGTTCTTATAAAACAGGTGTTTTCTTCGCTTACATAGGCATTTTAAGTTGAGAACTCACATACCAAAGCAGTTGATAACCTGGTTCAGGGACAATCCCGAAGCTGTCCTGTGTCAGCGTGATCCTGGACAGCAAATTGTCTTTTCGCCCGTCTACGTTCATATCATTCATTCCACCGCTCTTGAGATCCTGCTTCCGAAGGATAGCCTTTCCAATCTTTACTTGAGCAAAAGATACTACCGAACTGTCACACTAGTGACTCATAAATCTACAAAGTCCAATCCCAATGAGAATAAAGGCCTTTTTTTAATCGCTTCCATTGAATCATGGGAAGCTCATCCTTGTGACAACCTCCTCTCGGGAAATAAACGCCTTAAAGCATTCAATCGAATGTGGGCGGGCCAGGAGCTAGTTCGTGTGACTTTGAATCCTTATCGGGCAAGCTATTGGTCGGGGATTCGTTTTGGTAGTTATCGATGGCGGCCTCTACCTAAGAACCTACCCAGAGATTTCTTTCCAGTAACTATCCTTCCAAGACTCAGAACTAAAAATCTTCTTACACCCAGCGAAGAATCCGTTTTACGGCGAGCTCACTTTCTCTACATTGCCGTAATCAATCGCTTTGGAACAATTCATGCTACCCCTGTTCACTTCATCGCCATTAGAAATCGAATTCTTCTAGCCACTAGTTTTGCTTCTACGAAGCTCAAAGGGTTTAGAACCTCCCAGATTGGGGTGGGTTTCACTTACCCGACCACCCACGGCCGACCAGAGTATGCCCAGGCACTTACACTCCGAGGAACAACTTTTGCTTATGGTTGGAACTTCCTGACAGCATTAGCGTTTGGCCTCATCTTTGGGCCGTACCTAGCATTTGTGGCTTTTAGAATGTATCAAAAATATCCTACCACAATTCAGAATTTTCCTTTTCGCAAGACGCCTTATAGATGGCAATTTATTCCTCTCATTGGTCGAACCATCATGGAGATTTGCCATACGGACGGTGCTGAGAATCAAGCTGTCAACCATTCAAGTTAGGTGGCGATTTATATCGGTGATCTCGGTAACATCAGGAATATGGTTCAAGGTCTTACGCATTATATAGGTGACCCAGAGCAAAATGATAGCAAAAAGGACGTCTGAGAGACCTAAAAGAAAGTATATGAACTCGTTAGTACCATTAAAAAGCCCAACAACTGCAAATGAAAAGTATACGATTCGGCCCATTGCTGAACCAGCGGGAATGATCCAAAGATGCACTGCTCCAGGATCGGGGTATTTGTAGGCTGTAAAAATGAGCCACACACCTATAGAAATTAAGAAGGCCGCTGATACATCGCCATATAATCGTGGACTGGGTAGTTGTAGGTTGATCAATGGCCACGAGAAAAACAGATCCCGAAGCAATAATAAAATTCCAACAACTATTGGATGGAGGCCAGCCAGCAGAAGCCAAAAGCGAGGCCAAAAATAAGGATTCTTATAAATCATTTTGGATGAGGATGGAATCATAATGGGTCCTCCAGGGAATTATTTCGGATTTCTTTTTCTAAAAGGAGAGTAAACTACAGTTGATAATCAGATGGGTCATTATTGGTATCCTAGCTACTACGAGCATGACAATCCCCCAGCTGGTGTTAATCTGGCGTTATGACAAAAGAATTGTCCCCGAATTCTATGAGAATGCCCATTTACTGACTAAAATATTTCCGAGCTACTCTTGGGAAGAATTATATTGGAAAGCAACTCCTTTACATTATCTTCATGGGGTGTTAGGGGCGACCGCCTTAGGTATAGTTCTGTGTTTATTTGAAATTACAATGGCTCCTTTGATTGCATTTGTTTATGCCCTAATATTATGGATCGGACTCCTTCTAATTCATAAACCAATTACTGGAGAGAATATCCTCCAACAAAGAGGATCGCTTCTTACGAGCTTCTTTTCACATTTGTTTTATTCCGGAATTCTTCTATGGCTATTCTAACATGAAGTGGTGCTTGTATGGACATTCTGTTTCTAATTTTTAATGGATTTATAATAGGAATATTAGCGACTGGGATTATGTCAATTGGAAATATTCTCGTTTGGCGTAAATGGGGATTTCAAGGTGTTTTAGAGTGGGATGAGTCGAAAGGCATGATAGAAAAACTCCTCAGAAGGCCAATCCAAGAAACGAACATCTTGGTATATCTGCTCCATTTCTTCAATGGGGGATTACTCGCTGTTCCATTTCTTGTTCTAGTAAGTTGGTTGAAAATGGAAAACATATTAGTGGTGGTAGGGGTAATATATGCACTGATTGTGTGGCTGGTAACGTTAGCACCTGTCCATAAATGGTTAACTGGCAATAATCTTTTCTCCTATCCAAAATTTGTTTACATAAGTATAGGAAATCACCTTTTGTACGGATTAATACTGGGAATCTTCGTGGACCTTTCCTTGTGGTAATCCCCTTTGATTCTGAAACTGTACAATGTTAGTGTGATCATTCCTCCGAGAAGGAGATATACCATTTCAAGAGAAATGAGGTTCAGTATCTCATGATTTTGGAATAAAATCATGACAACATGCCCAATTGCTGCAGCCAGTAAGTGAAATGCAATTAGATAGAAAACAGATCTGTCTACGGGGTGAGAAAAGACTATTTTTGATTTCCTTAGCGCCAATAGTAATAATCCACCTCCGTAAATCCCTCCTAATGCTACTAATGCATCGTACCAGAAAGGTATAAGCTCAGCAAACGTACTGTTGGTAATAATCCGCACCAGCATTAGTGATATCCCCAATAGATATGTGAGGAGAATTACTACCCGAAAATAGGATTTGGATAGATTTATTCTCAAAATCGTGTTGGATTGCACTTTAGACATGATGATTCACTCTTATGACACGGTTCCCTTTTCTTTATCAATAAATCTGTATACTAACACGTTTTTCAGGAACGTTACTAATGATCTCATCCGCTCTTGACTATGAACATCCATCAGTAGTATAAACCCAAAAACAATCAGAATATCTGTGACAAAAAAGAAAATCAATTCTTCTAATGGTAGAACTCCACCAATCAAAATGCCTAAGGAGGTTGCTGGAGCTATCGTCCACACACCATTGAAGATTGCGTATGCATCAACCACGGAGAGATAAAGGGATGGAATGAGGATCGCGGGTAAAACGAGTTTTCGATGCCTCCAAAGAATATCAGCTCCAAATCCCAATTGGAATAGAATAGGAGGGAAAAACCACACAATGATTAACGCTAAATACGTTCCATTCGAAAAATCTAAAATAAAAATGATAAGAGAGAGAATCCACGGTAAGAAAAACGTCAAAAAACCGATTGATCTTATTAAGGATCCGCTTTTTGGTTGTTTTGAGCTGGGTTGATAATAATTTAGACCCCATATGACGATTGAACCGACCAATAGGGGTTGGACAACGAAAAAGGTGTACTCCTCGACTGGTACAAAACCGATGATGATACCCAAAATCTGATTTAGTTCATAAAACCAAACACCTGTTGCCACCAAATAATTATCCCAAGGCGTAGTATAAATTAAAGCAATTGCACTTAAAATAAATAGCCCCACCACGGGATTAATTCCTAATAATATCTGTTTTTTGCCTTTTTTCCTACGTGATTCAAATAAATTTATGAGGAAAACCCCAAGGAAGGGTAAAAAAATGAAATAGATAAGAAAATCTAAGTAGGTTAACATATATCCTCCTCCGTTTAATTAGGTGAAGCTCCAGGGGCAAGATTAGGTAAAGCACCATTAAGATCTTCCAGAACTAGATCTGTGGTGATTTTGGCGCTTGAAACAACGCCAGGGAGGCCAGCCCCGGGATGAGTTCCAGCTCCCACTAAGTAAAGACCCTCTATATCTTCTGATCGATTATGAGGTCTGAACCAAGCCGATTGAGTAAAAATAGGTTCAAGAGAGAATCCCGATCCTTTGGTAGCAAGGTATTCGGTGTGAAAATCTAGCGGAGTGAACACCTTTTCGACAACCAAATTTTCCTTGAGATCAGGTAGGTAATTCTCCTCCAAAAAAGTAAAGACCTTTTCTTTGAAGGGCTCAGCTAGCTCTTCCCATTTTACACCCGAATCCAGATGAGGTACTGGAATTAGGATGTAAAAGGCTTCGTGGCCTTCTGGAGCTAAACTGGGGTCTGTTCGAGTTGGAACATGCAAATAACTAGAAAAATCATCCGATAAAACTTTCTTCTTGAATATATCTTCAAGTAATCCTTTATAACGACTTCCTAGAAGTATTGTGTGGTGTTTCATGCCTGGATATTGCTTTTTGGTTCCAAAGTAGATAACAACAAGCCCCATACTATATTTTGCCTTTTTATATCGTTTATCTGAATTCTTTTTACGCCACTTGTTCTCTATCAGTTTGGTGTATGTAAAGGCAACATCGGCATTTGAAATTACGATATTAGATGGATATTTATGCCCATCCTTGGTCGTTACTCCAGTAACTCGGCCATTTTCTACGTTAATATCTGAGATTTCAGCATTTAATATGATTTCTCCACCTAATTCGGTAAAAAGAGTCGCAAGTCCGTGAACAAGGCTTGTCGTTCCACCCTTGGCAAACCAAACCCCATATGTCTTTTCTAAATACTGGATTAAACTGTAAATTGAAGGGACAGTAAAGGGATTTCCCCCTATGAGGAGGGGATGAAATGAGAAAACACGGCGTAGTTTTTCATTTTTGATATACTTTGATACAAAATTGTAATTGGAGCGATATGATTGAAGCTTAACTAACGAAGGAGCGACCTTAAGCATGCTTGAGAACGTTGTAAAGGGTTTAAAAGAGAGTTCTTGGAATCCTTTTTTGAAT
The DNA here is from genome assembly GCA_048881705.1 of Candidatus Heimdallarchaeota archaeon. GTDB lineage: Archaea > Asgardarchaeota > Heimdallarchaeia > Hodarchaeales > Hodarchaeaceae > Hodarchaeum. The sequence continues at coordinate 30,458 of JBHLSH010000014.1, forward strand.
ATAGGTTCAATGGCTTTCAGCATCTTTTCATACCCCTCTACGTCCTTTGGACTCATTTCCGCAATTTGAGGAATATTATCTTCGGGATGACCATAATCAAAAAAGGTTTGATCATCAAAATGAATTCGATAATACGGTGTTACCGGTAAAAGCTCCATATAATTATTTATATCACGATTTGCCAATCGGAATAAATCTTCAAATATAAAAGGCGCCGTTATCACTGTTGGTCCAGCATCAAAGCTGAATCCGTCAATTTTATAGACTCCAGCTCTACCCCCGATTTGATCTCGTCTTTCCAGCATTTTAACCTTGAAACCAGCATTCTGCATGCGGATTCCTGCTGCTAAACCCCCGAAGCCCGAACCAATAATTATAATTTGGTTTTTGTGTTTTATAGATTTTCCATTTTCTTCCGTAATCATTGAAAATACGTCTCCGATAGTATTCATTTCAATTTCAGGAATTTTTATCAATTTATTTTCTATTAACCCTGATTACATGGAAATTGATATATTTCATGAATTGAATTTCGCTTCATGAAGTTTATAAATCATGTGAAAATAAGCCCATCTCAAGAGATAAAACTCCTATAAGTGACAAAACGATGTATTCAACACAAGAACAGACGAACTATGGGTTAATTCCAGAAACTTGGAATAATGAGTTCAATCTTCTCAAGGAATCTCTTGAGGAAAGCTATAATCACTGCCTGGAGTGGATGGAAATTCATAGCAAATCCTTCTACTTCGCGTCCCGTTTTCTCCCCTCGGAGCAACGTAAGTCTGTTGCCGCGCTGTATGCATTCTGTCGTTTGACAGATGATATCGTAGATGAGACGCCGGAAGACACATCCAATGAGGCTATTAATGCGGAACTAGATAATCTCAAAGAAACTATTACACGATTGGCTCACGGATACACATCATCTGAGCCAATTTTACAGGCCTTCGGAGATACAATTCGTAAACATCGTATTCCGATCAAATACATGCATGAATTAATAGAAGGTGTTCGTATGGATTTGATAAAGAAGGAATACAAGACGGACGAGGAACTAGACCTGTATATGTACCGCGTTGCTAGTACTGTCGGACTAATGATGACCCATATTTTTCTAGACAACCCTGCCCCTAGTACATTGGCAAGAGCATCAGATCTTGGCAAAGCCATGCAACTGACAAACATACTACGTGATATCAAGGAAGATTTCAATAAAGGACGTATTTATCTGCCCGAAGAAACTAGAAAAATGTATAATGTCTCAAAGGCGGATCTTGAAAAGGACATAGTCACCGAGGATTTGAAACGACTAATCCGATATGAATCAGAAAGAGCAAACAGCTATTATAACCAAGCAGATCTGGGAATTGATGATTTGCCACCTGCAGCCGCTTACACGGTTAAAGTTGCCTCAAGAGTTTATGGCGAGATTCTGAATGAGATCAAGCGACAAGATTATCAGATTTTAACCCAGAGAGCTGTTGTATCAAAGGTTCGAAAACTTATGCTCGCTTCTAAAGTGAGACTAGAATACCTAGGGAAAATTTAGTTAAATCACATCCGATATTGAACAATAACTGCGGGAATACCTCATGGCATCATCAAAAGACGTCATCCTTAATTATCTTAAGTTAAATAGAGGAAGAGAAATCCCCGTTTCAGAAATTAAAGTATCCTGTAACCTTAAACTTTCAACAATCTCTAACGCAATTAAGGAACTTCAATATCGCAATTTAATCAATATTGAAAGACGACCACTCAAGCGGGGCAAGTACACAGTTATCACACTTGCAAGTGATATCATTGAACACCGATATGTTCATCCCAAAGAATACAATCCGCCCCCTAGAGATGATACACCCAAATCAGAAACGATCTTACAAGAAGATGTAAACCATTCCTTTCAAGAGCTTCTTGACACATATATCGCGAACCTGATCTCCGATGACTATAATATGGAGACATTCGGCCAGGAAATCGCTGATAGATACCCTGATCACTTTCAGCTGGTTACCGCATTCATTACACCATTATTAGTTGAAGTAGGGAGACGGTGGGAGGAGGGAACTCTCACTACAGCCGAAGAACATGTCATTTCGTCAAGATTGGAGAAATTTATAATCCAGTTGATTCCCCAAAAACTGGATAAAAGCAAGGCAACAGTTCTATTGGTTACGGTTGAGGGAGAAGAGCATGTAATAGGGTTGCTGGCTTTGGAACTATTATTGCGTGAAAATGGACATCGGGTTGTCAATTTGGGGAGAACCCTCCCAATAAAATCATTAATTCAGTATATTGAAGATCAAGCTATCAAACCTGACTGGATATGTTTTTCAGTCACTATTGACGCATTTATTGGAACCTTGTTGCGGGAAATAAGGGAGATTAAAGCCCATTTCAAGGATAGGATAAAAATCGCGGTAGGCGGACAAGCCCTACAAAAACATAGAAATACTTTCGTTGAAGTAGATACCCTGATCACCTCAGATCATCATTTGTTTGTATTCATTCATGATATTCTTCCCGACTCAGTAAAACCTTTGATTGGGCAGAACACATGAAAAAACCACAGGTTACAAAATTAGGAGCAAACGCGCATGTTATCAACCGAGAAAAATTCGTTATTTACAATAGGAAGCATAGTATCATTAATTATGACTATCATTGTCAACTTTTTGGCAATTGCACTTCCATTAAATGGTAAAACGACCCAAGAACTATCTGATGGCTATCCCAATCCTTTTACGCCAGCTGGATATGTCTTTTCGATTTGGAGCATAATATATACGTTATTAATTGTTTTCGTGCTCTATCAGACTGTTAATAGAGAAAAAGTATTCGATTCAACTCTTTCAGGTCTATTTATTATCAGTAATATCTTTAATTCAGTTTGGATCTTTCTATGGCATTATGAACAGATCTTCCTCTCCTTGGTCGTAATGATTGGACTTCTGTTAACTCTGATTGGGATCTATTGGCGATTAAAAATAGGACTGGTAGAGGTTGACTCACGAACAAAGTGGGCGGTTCACGTCCCTTTCAGTGTATATCTGGGTTGGATCTCCGTAGCCACAATAGCCAATACTACTGTATTCCTCTTATCAATAAATTGGGATGGATTCGGTGTTGGAGCTGAAATTTGGACAGGAATCGTACTATTCGTCGCGACTATTCTCGCAATGATTTTAGTTATGACCAGAAATGACGTTGCATACGGATTAGTTGCCATTTGGGCATTCATAGGAATTATTGTCAAACAATTCACGACGAGTACTATCGTTGCTGGAACCGCAGGATTATTTACTTTGATTATTCTTTTAACTATCGTTGGTAAAAATTTCAGCAATTTCTATAATAGTCGGACTTGATTGAGCAACATGCTCAGTCAGATCCCTCATTAGAGAGGAAACAAGGAGATTTCTTCTTCTCTTATTTGATCGGCCAATTTTACACATTCATAGATTATGAAGAATGGAATTCTGTCAGTATCGAAGGCAAGATTTCGGGGATGCTTTTTAATTACATCAAAACTCGGTTTTGGTTCAACTATATCACGAATTACAAAACCTGCTTGTTTTAAGGCCGTGACATATTCGGATAACGTTCGATCGAATTGCCATATTGGCTTTAGAGTTCCCCAGGATATTAATGTCCCCCCCGAATCAAAATATCTGTCAATCATCACATATAGCCGTTCTTCGTTCCTAGGAGTGTCCGAAGGTATACGATAAAAGAGGTTACTAACCCGACCGAAGACTGGATGTAAATTTGACCATATAAACCTCCCCGAAGACTTTAAAATTCTTGCAATTTCTTTGAATGCCCCCTTATAATCTAGGACATCTACAAACACAATGTTTGATACAATTAGATCAAAGCTATCATCCTCAAACATTATTAGGTCTTCTAAACTTTGGACAAAGTATTTTATCCCGAGAGATTGCTCTTCCTCCCTTTCTTTACAATAGTCGATAAATACACGTGATTGATCGACTCCTGACACTATGGCTCCTTTTTGAGCAAGAATTCGACTCAGATATCCGTTTCCACATCCTGCATCCAAAACTGCCAGTCCTTTGACGTCTCCTATCAGCTCCCACATAGCTGGATCAATGATGAGCTGTCTATTCAAATCCCCTTTATCTTCTTGGGTGGTCTTATCCACTAATTCTATCCATTGGTTGCTTGTTTCTTCCCACTGGTCCAGAACATCGGATTGCTTGAGCTGCTCTTGGTTTATTAGATCAGAGTGGAATTTGGTTATTCTAAAGGGCGCTCTCAAATTTAAAGTAGAATTCGGGATCCTTAACGCATCTTCGAGTGTAATTTCCTTCCCTCTACGTGGCTGGTTTGGAGTCCATCTTCTTTTGCTGGAAGTTTCCTTTAAAATCGCATTTGTGTACTGGTTCATCTTGTTTTGCCAGGGGTGAGTACCCTGGTACTCAGCATAGTACAAATCATAGTGATCCTCCCCACAAAGTGAACAGTGGAAACTGTACGTATAGGTGGTACTCCAGAATTTTGTAGGTTTTAAAATAGGAGGATTACAGTCTCCGCAGGTGAGTTGCCGCTTTTTTTGACACCAATATAGCCAGCTGAAATGATGAAACTTCAAACAACTTGAACACTGGAATTGGGAATGTAAGGGGCATCTTAGAGCTGTGTTATCCGTTGTGAACGTCCCTTCACGAGGAAAATAATTTGGTTCATAGCTGCATATCTTTTTACAGTAAAAACACGATGATTCTTGCTGAATTTCCATAAGTGAAAATCATCGCAGTTCTTCTAATATTCTTGCTATAGTGGTAAGTGGATTTCTTGGTTGGAATATCAGCATTGGCATAGTGGGAGAACCTCACCAAGGCATGAAGGAAAAACACCTAAAGTTCAGGCATTCGATTCGACGGTAGGGAATCGTTTCTATTATGTGCTACGATCTGCCATATACCTCTGCTATGTAGGAACGTCGCCTCAGATTGCCCAGAGCATCAAGCAACGTTTCAATAACTCCACAAAGAAATTGATGCGTGAGTAGAGGATACAGTAACTGGTGCCCTCAAAAACGTTAACTTAGACTTTATTTCCATCCAGAAAATTGTCCGAGTTCAGGTTGGGAGCGCCCTTTTCGCCATCCAACACCTTTCCTAAAACAGATACTGGGACTCATTAAAGGATAATAATTTTCCAACGTAAATCGGAAAATTAGAATTATAAAATGATACCCTGTTTCGTCTTTCTAGTTTTTACTATTTCTCCATTAATGCGTATTTGTTTTTAGGTGGACGAAGGTAAGTGAAACGCGCTTTTCAAGGGATTATCTTCTTAGTGGGTATCGTTTTATTTTTTGATGAACTTTGGATGTTGGGGATTCCTTTAGGTCATATTCTTCCAGATATGAGTGATTTCCATATTGAAGGTCTTCATCATTGGATGTTAGGATTATTCCTTATGATTTTAAGCGGGATAAGCGTTATCTACTCAACATTAAGTCAATTAAATGAGAAAAAATGGAATTATGAAATCGAAAGTGAGTAGAAAGGAGTTTTTGTCACTACGTTTTTACTTAATACCTCTCCATCAGTTCTGGTATAATTTAGTGCGGCCAATCGGTTGACTTCCCAAACTGATCTCTTTCCTAATTGCACATCACTTGTGATGAGTACAACACCAATTTGAAAGGTTGGTTTACTGATGCTTACCCTGATATTACCATTCAAGAATTTTTGTTTATCTCCCCCTTTGGAACATTTCTTTGGTGATTTTTGGTTCGAGTTAGCATAATTTACCATTGAACGAACTATCTATATTGATTCCCCTCCCCTGCTTGGGGAATCTTTTTTCCCTTTTACATCCTTTTATAATGCGTCAGCCCAATTGGCAATCAGATGGCACAGCAGCTGTTACCGCCGAAGTTACTTAATCTATTTTTAGTTGTAGCAGTTGGCTTGCATTTTCTTTTCCCAATCATCCAGATAATTGACCCTCCATCCACATTATTCGGATTTATCGTGATTTCTTTAGGGATCATCCTAAATTTCTGGGCTTTCAAAGTATTGGGGAATAACAACACGACTATTGATTTCAATGGGAAAACCACTAGACTGGTGACCACTGGCCCTTTTCAGATCAGTCGTAATCCTATGTACCTAGGTGGGGTGGTTCTTTCTCTTGGGATTGCGGTCACACTCGGTTCCTTAAGCACTTTCGTCTTTCCTTTGGCCTTATTATTGATCTTGAATACCTATTACATCCCCTACGAAGAAATGAACTTAGAGAAAGAATTTGGGGACGAATACAGGGAATACAAACGGAGGGTGCGAAGATGGATTTAGGAATGCGTACTTCCTTCTGCAACATTTGGTCAGGAAAACTCTGAATCTATAATTTGAAAAAGCCAGTTACGACTTTTTTTCTACTTTTTCGGTTAATGGAATCGAAGTAAGAATTCTAGTGACCCATATGACGAAGGGGATCATGATTACAAGGGCAATAAATAGGAAAATGATCCCAATGTACAAACGAGAAAAGATTACCCTAAAGACTGCTACATAGAAATTCCCGTACTGCTCGGGCCGGATAAAATTGGGTTCGTAGTTGAACCATGGCCTGATAAACCATGCTAGTTGCGTTCCAATAAAAGCTAAGGTGCCTAAGGCAACAGCTACCGGAATTAATGATTTTAATGTCATTACTCTACCAGGTTGTCGTCCCAGAATTCGGGCCCCCTCCACCATATAGACGATTGAAATTAAGGCACCAAAGCCATAGATGATCAGATTCAGGAGAATCATAAAAAAATACGAATCGACGTCCCTCGGCGAAGTTATCATAAAGAATAGATTCACGGGGACAAATGCAAGGAGAACGGTGGTTGCAATTGAAAAACTGGAAAGAAATAAGGCCGAAAGTTGTAAAAAACCGCTCTGTTCGCCCACTGTTAAATTGACAACATAAAAGCTTGGAACAACTATAATTGTTGAGATTAAAAAGAGTAAAGGAACCTTAATGGCCGAAAACACTATCTGTGCTGGTTCCCATGACCAAACACCCATGGTGACCCCATAAAGGGCACCAAAGACTGTAATTGACAACACGGCATCCCTGATCGTTGTCACCGGTCCTTTTTCCTCCCGTAATGTGGTATAAAATGCCTCTTTATCTTTTAGCATCTTCTCAAAAAGAAAAAAATTGACCATCTCAACCGTTTCCATTAGAGTGTACGGATAAAGAGTCCTCTACTTGTTAGGTTTTGGATTTACCCGCCACACGACCCACCGCCGCCTTCCATGCATTTCAACTTCTTAAACCCCTCTAATGGTGAGCAATAAAAACAATACAATAACAAACACTTGACACAGTTGCTACTACATCTCTGACTCTGTATCAGTAAATCGTTTTCTAAAAAGTAGGTACAACCAGGTTTAACTAATATACGACCTCAGATAGATAATCCCGAATTATCTATGCACGAAATCATTATCATTAAAGCGCTAGAAAGCTCTTTAGGTATGGAATCGGGTTATTTCAATGCGGGAAGCCAATTTCATTGTGACGATGATAATTCGTTTAGTTATTGCTTTTTTCCTGTTTTCATGCCTTTTATTTCTGCCCGCAGGCACATTAGAATGGCCTGAAGCATGGGCCTTTATCATAATACTTTTAATTTATGGAATAGTTCTTCATTTGTTGATTTTTAAGAATTATCCAAATGCATTAAAGTCCCGACAACGTTACAAGCCAGTTTTTGGCACTGATACCATTATCCTAATACTAGCAGGAATATGCCTATTTGCAATGTTTATCATTCTGGGACTCGATGTTGGACAATATCAATGGACTGCATTATCTGTTCCTTCTTTATTCAAGTACCTTGGATTTTCGGCCTTTGTCTGCTCATTAATCATTTATATGCTGGTGATGAAAGAAAATATCTACTTGTCACGGGTGATTGAGATCCAAGAAAAGCAGCAGGTCATCTCGACTGGTCCCTATGCGTTTGTCCGGCATCCCATGTACTTAGGGAATGTTCTTTTTGCTATTAGTATACCTTTCGCTCTTGGTTCTTTCCTGGCCCTTGTTCCTGCCTTATTTTTCGTTATTCTTCTGGGTCCCAGGATTATATTTGAAGAAAAGATCTTAATCGAGGAACTCAACGGTTACAGAGAATACATGCAACAGGTACGGTATCGAATAATCCCGAGGATTTGGTAAACGTGAATTCCTCCCTAGAGGTACAAAGATTGTTTACTAGTATCCTTTCCAACAATAAACTGACCACGCGGTGTGCCTGCGTCTTCTGGCCAAGATCGAACTATAGTCTGCGTTGGATCGATATTTGGATTCCTGCAATTGAACTTTATTGTTGAACGAACCACGAAACCTTGGGTAAAATTTTTTCTATCGGTCTTCTATAACCAAATTTGGACGATCTATGCAAACGTTTCTCCCTTACCCTGATTTCAGAACTTCCTTCCGAGTATTAGATTGGAGACGTCTCGGAAAACAACGGTCTGAGGCTTTAACCATCGTGAAGGCGATTGAAGGACACACTCGCAAAGATGGTCAACCATACAAAGGTTGGAAGAATCATCCATGTACAAAAATGTGGCTGGATTATGTTCCTGCCTTAAAACTATACCATAATTTGTGTATTCTTGAATGGGAAAATCGCGGTTACAACAATAATATGGTTCTATTCGATCTCGATGAGGCCCAAGTTACTTATCCACATTGGCTGGGTTTTTCTCCATTTCATTCTTCTCATCGTGCCAACCTCCTAAGAAAGGATTATTCGCATTATTCCCAATTTGGTTGGAAAGAAAAACCGAGCGATACGTATTTGTGGCTTGATGAAAACGATAGATGGTACTCTTTACGTTTTGGATCCAATGAACGCATCTATTTAGATCACTTAACTTGAATGAATTTTTCTGGAGGAATCCAATATTCGAAATTAATGACGATAGCTGGTTACCGATTTTGGAACGGTTTTGCGCAATACTCAATCTTCTTATTAACCCAGGGGAATTTTTCGACAGTTCGGATCACGCTGGCATCCTTCTCACCCATCTACCTTGCTAGGTACTCGGTTTAGACGGGGAGTCATGATAACTGTCCTAGGACAATGATCTTAGCACTGGTTGATGAACCAATAGTCCATCATGGACCTTTAGTTCAACGTCATTTTAAGAATTTGGAGATTTTAGTTCTATTATCACTTAAACGGGTGATTATAGAATGAATAAAAAAGCGAAAAACTGGATAATACTTCCAACATTGTTGGTTGGCTTTCTGCTGCTGATTCAACTAAATTTTGTTCATGTTTCTGCCGCAGAGCAGTCAAATGATCTAACACTGAGTTTTACAAATCTTGCGAACCCGGGTGTGGATCATTATGAGGGATGGGTGATTGTAGATGGCTCTCCAATAAGTACGGGCAAATTCACCCTAAATAATGCAGGAGAAGTTGTGGATTTAGATTCTAATGCGATTGACAAATTTACTGTCGAATTTGATCCAGAACTGGCCACAGATTTTGTTTTGTCACTTGAGCCTTCGGGAGATACAGATTCCGTGCCTTCCGCAATTAAACCTCTGGCGGGAAAAATAACCAACAACCAGGCCACTCTCGCACATAATATAGGTGTGGATCTATCCTCTATTAGTGGGGGTTATATTCTAGCATCTCCAACAGATCCAAGTGTTACCGATCTTTCAGGAATCTGGTTCCTAGATCCAACATCAGGAACACCCGTAGAAAGCCTTATCCTTCCTGATTTAAGCGAAACCGATTGGGTATATGAAGGCTGGGTAGTTCTTAATGGAACAGCGGTCACAACAGGCACTTTCGATAACGGTTCTATGGCTGATGCTTTTGATGGGTACAGTGGAACCGCAGGTGGGCCCCCTTTTCCCGGAGAGGATTTCATTAAAAACGCGCCTTCCGGTTTAACATTTCCTACTGATATCTCGGAATCTACGGTCGTTATATCCGTAGAACCACGAATGGATAATGATGCCGCACCATTCCAATTCAAGCCTTTGGTAGGCACTGTTCCGTCAAATGCTGTTGATCATACGTTTTACCAGCTTGATGATAAAACTAATACTCTTCCTACTGGTATGGCTTCAATATCCCCAAAAACCCAAGCTACAACCCCGTTTTTTACCTTAGGTAGTTTCTTAATAACATCAATCAGTATCGGTATTGGTTTCAAAGTGCTGAGAAAGTCTCAGGAAAAGAATAACTGAGTTTGGAATTGGGGTCATCCAATTCCTACTCTCCCTTTTTTATATCTATCCATTAAGCCTGTATTTATCTCAATGTAGACTAATCTACTTCATATTTATTATGAAAAATGTTTATCCAACGAGTTTTAGCGGAATATTAGTTCAGCATCTTATTAAATCTATTGAAGGTTTGGTCAATTAGCATAACTAAAAACGGATGCTGTAATCCTTGTTGATCTCAGTGGCTTTCAATGAAGTTAAAACTTTTTTCTGGGCTGCTATTGGTAGCTGGATCATCTTTTTCTTCTCTTCGTTACTTCTCACTGAGTCGCTAATGCGGATTATGCATCTTGAGATCTTGGCTGCGTTTTATCTAGTTATCGGCCTGGCTATCCTTTCACTCAATTATATATTGTTCAAGAAAACCTTACTTAGGGCTCCAAGCGAAACCCTTCCCGTAGATCAGGAAATTCATACTGTTCATCATGTGATTCGGAGTTTGAATCGAATTTTTTGGATCATTGTTGTTCTAGTGAGTATGGGACTATTGGTAAGTCTTTCCACCTTTCTAGTGATTTCGATGCATTATTTCACCAACCAGAGTCTCGATACGGTTGTTGGATTTCTTCCTCTACTATTTATCATCTATCTCATATTCATAATTCCTTCCTTCTTAGGAATTAATGAAATCAATAGCCTTAATGCTTTCTTTCAACGGTATAATCAACTAAAGACCGAACTGGGACAATCTCTCGCGTCGAATCTTGAAGGTACGGATTAATCCTCATCTCTTACCTAGCTGAAAAAATATTTCACGAATTCGTTCTTGATAAATGCCCAATATATCCCTTCCTTTCTTAGTTAAAGAGAATAGATCTCCAAACCGCTCATCATTACTATTGCTAAATGCCGTTGCAATCCATTCTATCTGAACCATGCTCTCTAACACCTGTTTTGCCTTAATATGTTTTATCCCAACTTTTCTTAGGATCAAAGTTATTGGTAACGGGGCCGAAGAAAGAGAAAGAACCTCAAGGATTTCCATACAGATTTGAAACTCGTCTCTTCGTGGCCGCACCAAATTCTTTTCTGTCTCCGCCAGTATGGCTGTTTTTATCAAGGCTTCTTGGTTAATCTGTCCAATGCGGTACTACTAAATTACTTGATGTTTGCGAGCTCTTTGTTTATTCTTTGCCTGGATTGGAGCGAGACGGTTTTCCGATCCAAAATATATGTTGCTCGCCTGTTCTCATATTCCACTGAGATTAGGAACCCTGAAACCAGTACAAGCTTCAATCTTAGATGGATCTCATCTTTCTATTATACTGGTTTTAGATGAAACTATTTTCATGCGTTCAGAGCATACCTAATCAACAAAGCAGGGGAACTAATCATGAACAGACGAGTGATAGTCTGGGGTGTAATCATAGATACGACAGAGTAACCTTTTTCAAATCCTTCTGCTAAAACTACTGGGAATTTTGTTGTTTTACTTAAAATATGGCTCTTTAATATGACTATTGTAAAATTTGGGGCAGAACATTAGCAATATATGAAGAAAAAACCATGAGAATGTTTTTGATATAAAAACACGCAAATTTATTGAATCTTGAGTGATTTCATTATGCATCCAATATTACTACTTGTCCTGTTGTTCCATTAACACGCAACCGCTGCCCCGTTTGAATTATCGTGGTGGCTTTCACCACACTTACCACTGCAGGGATATTATGTTCACGAGCCACAACCGCGCCATGTACCATCATTCCACCGACTTCCATCACTAATCCTCTAGCTACCAGAAAAAGTGGAGTCCAAGAAGGATCAGTAGCGGGACAGACAAGTATTTCATTTGTTTCTAGTTTAGATTTATGAGGATCTAATACAATACGAGCTACACCTTCCACCACTCCTGGAGACACAGGTGAACCATACAAAACATTTGTGCCTTCCACAATTTGATCTCCTCCATCGTAATATGTTCTGCCATCACTGAGGATCACACGGGGAAGAATTTTACGTTGTTTTTCTCTTTCATAAACCTCACGACGGGTTCGTACCAAGGTCTTCCAATCGTTCTCTATTCCATTGGCCAATTTCTCTAATTCACGAAAGTGCAAAAAAAAGATATCTGTAGGCTTCTCAAAGGTTCCTGCCTCCACTAATTCCTTCCCCGAGACTAACAACATCTTCCGAATTATCCCGAATATACGTACAATTGAGAACTTGGGATATTCCCGAAGCCCAGCTAATTCTCTTAAACGCCCGACTCCAATCCTTAATCCTTTTGCCTTGATCTTCCCTCCTTTTGTCTCTTTCGCGTGAGAAAACAGTTGATTATATGCTTTCTTGGCTGCATTTTTTCCTTGGTCGAACTGTGCCGCAGGCATTTGATCATAAGGGAGCGTGATATAATTCTTCAAGGTCTTAATGATCGGAATAGGGTTGTCTTGCCACCGAGGAACTCCTATATCTATCTCACCATAACCCCGCATTCCATATTCTTCTAAGAATGCGGTTAAAGCTTTCTGAGCTGTCTGGGGTAATTGATTTTGATGAAATTGCGCTGCAAGTTCTTCTTCTGATGAATTCAAGAAAGCCTTTATTGACTGCTTATCTGCTTTTAGCTTTTCAGCCGTGTTGCCTAACTCGAGATTCATCTTCGTTGTAGGATTATTGGGCAAACTTCTAGTTAATTCAAAACCCAAACTTCCATCATCTAGCATACTGGATGCTAGATGTCGTGCTATAAAGATCGGGCCGTATCCTATTGGTATCGCAGGAAGAATCGTGAGCAAAACAATATTGGCAGTTAGATCTGCGATTTTCTTGTAATAGGCCACCCTTTCCTGCAAGGATGGTAATCTAACACTCTGCAATTCTATGGCCCTTAACGCGGCTTCCACAAAACCCTGTTTTTCTATTCGCGTTCTTCTTGGTTTAAATGCAAAGGAGCTCACCGAGCTCAAAAGATACAGGGCCATCCGAAAACCCCTACGAAAAGCGGTGAAATGGGGTCGTTTTCGGAGAGACAACCAAGGATCATGAGTTATCTGTTCAAAAATCTGCTGAGTAGGACGATCTAAGGCAAACAAAACTTTTAGCAGCGCTCTATTCATTACTCTGTTACGTAAAGGAAATGCCATATCTATCCATAATCGTTCTCCAGCGCTCCAAATGACCTTTTGATTGTCAAATGACGGTTTGTATCCAAAACCCTTTGGGATACCCAGTAAAAAGAATATTAGATTATCCTGTCCCAGAGGTGTAATGGGATCCAGGAGTCCTTGTACGGTTGCTAGTGATAGGCACACCCGTTTTGATTTTGATAAGAATTCACTGGGCAGCGGATAGAGCGAGGTTATGGGCCTTGATTGAAGAACAAACAACTCGTCTTTGACAAATGCCCACTCGATATCCTGTGGACTCTCATAATAATCTGTTATCTTCATTCCCAGTTTTACTAATTCCGATACGTTTTCCTTGGACAATGTTTCCGTATTATGTGACTTCTCTTTGGTTTTTACTGTTCCTCCACCCTGTTGGCATGTTATGACAATCGATTTCGATCCGAGTGTTTTATGACGAATTCTCCCAGATGGCACATCAATTATATAGTGGTCTGGTTCAATTTGACCCGAAACTAGGGCCTCACCGAGACCAAAAGTGGAATCAATCACATATTCTGCTCGTTTCCCCGTGAGTGGATTAGCAGTAAACATAACCCCAGCAATATCACTGGGAATCATCTCTTGCACGATTACAGCCAGTGCCAATCCCTTATGGTCAATATTATTGCGTTCACGGTAATGGAGCGCTCTTGATGTCCACAGGCTACTCAAACATTTAACAATTGCCGATTTAAGGGACTCTTTATCAATGACGTTTAGAATTGTATCATGCTGACCTGCGAATGAAAGATCCGCTAGATCTTCTGCAGTAGCTGATGATCTAACCGAAACAGGGGGACATCCCATCTTATCATATGCAGAATATACTGAATCAAGAATCTGTGAATCGAGTATGCCCTCGTGAAATCGACTCCGAATCGTAATTGAAAGTTCTTCTAATGAACTGAAATCATCCATAGGAGCATCTTTCAAGCATTTGTCAATGAATTCCTCCAGGTTATTGTCTTTGGCATATTTCTCATAAACAGATGTTGAGATAATGAACCCCCGTGGAACGTTGAAATTCGATCTTGCAAGTAAAGCGAGGTTTAAACCTTTTCCCCCTGCCAATACCAATGTGACGTTTTTATCATAAAAATTTAAGATAAAATTGCTGTTCCTTGTCATTGCCTTATTGTTTCCGTTATTTGAAATTGATTTTTCTTTTTGTCGCCATCAAAGCCATTTCATTACCCGAGAAAGTACAAAATTCAGTCCAGAGCTGCTAAAAAGCCCCCGAATTAAGCTATATTGGATTAAACATCTTAAAGCAATTAGACCATGTGGTAGTTTTTTTACCGAAGGGCGAATGAGGCTGCACTGGGGGAATTTGAAGCCACATGTGCTGATCTAAACCACAATAATTGTCTATCCATCAGTCTTCCAACACCCCTTGACTTAAACCTCCCTCATTTCTCTGTACAGACGAACTTTTTGGATCTGTTTCTTCATCATAAACAAAGAATTACATTATCCCTCTAATAAGCCATTCTTTGAACATCAAGAGAGTAAAAACTTATCCCTTTCTCCGTTGTGATTTAATAGCAAGGGAGACCCATCCAAGTTACTGGATTTAGAGGTTTTGGATAACTCCCACTCCAGCACTGGGTTTTAAAACAAGGAAAAAAGGATGTTGTGGATTTCTACTGGTTTTCTGTTGATATCTGTTGGTAAAAGCGATAGACAACCACCAAACTTACTATTGTCCCTGCAAAACTAATGAAAAATCCTAAAAGCCATAGATTAAGGAGCATCGTGAATACTGCGAGAATTAGGACATTGCTTAGAAAAAATAGTAAGAAGAAAACATTAGGAACTAACCTATTCCCCACGAAATAATGCTTCATTACCACCCTCAAAGGAATACTTTTCATTCTCTCATATTTTTCAACTAACTTGTATTTGTTCCCTTCAACTTGCTCAATGGCCTCATTTTCCAGTAATTTCTGGAGATGCCAATGAGTACTCCCCACGCTATTGATATTGAGATTTCTTTGAATCTCACGGACTCCTAAAGGCCTATTTTCCGTCTTCAAGTGTAAAAAAATGGAGGTGATGAGTCTATTGCTCAGAAAATCCTCCATCTTTTTTTCATCCTTAATCAATCGGTCCATTATTGGTCACCTCGATAAAAAAAGAGAACCTTCCCCTAGAATATACCCAAAAAACGGGTTTTCAGGGGATTGTCTCTCGCTGGGGAAGTCGTATCTTCTGATGCGAACGCTAAGGCTCGTGTTTCAAGGCCAACCATGTAAGAGTTCGCGAGAAAACGGGTCATAGAAAAAGTTACCTCAAGTCGGTTGCCATCACTAGTAACTTTCGATTGATAGTTTGTTTCTATGCCCATTGACACTTCATTGTTATAGATATGAGCTGTATCATCATTTGGGAATTTTGCGACAATAAACAGCTGGTATGTTGCGCTGAGATTGATTTGAGTGGCCACCTCCAGGTACAAAACGACCGTTAGGCCTTGTCTGTATGACCCGTATTCAACAATATCTATGTAATCAATATCTACATCTCCCGTAGCATCCGTCAAGTCAAATTCGAACTGATGTTGCGGGATAAAGATTGCACTAGGATCAATCAGAAATGCAGATCCAAGAGAAGCCGCTACTACAATCATAGTAACTGCAACAGACTTTACAAACGAATTCATCAATACATTCACTTTGTACACCTTTTAAATCCATATAGGATTGTGGTAAACATCAAAATTATAACCCTTATTAATCTACACTCTGAACAAAATCGTACAGACCCTGAACAGTTTTTTCCACAATTGTTCAGGCTCTAAACACCGTTTCAAAATCATTACAAGATCACTTGCTAGTTGAGATCTATTACGTTTTTTTCTCTATAAAGTCAGGATTCCAGGTCCAGACTAAGATCGTTATGATGAGGATAAATCCTTGAGAAATTGTACAATTAAAACATATTGACTCGATGATAAATAATTCTATGAGAAATAGGTACGCAATACCAATACACATCACCCCGTATTGAAGCACCAAAAGGACGTACCATCTTTTTAGCCTTTCAGCACTCATGATGACCTTTACTGGCCCAAACGTTATCCCGTAATCACTTGGTAAGATGCTTAGGGCAAGAGTCTGGGCTAAAACTCCTCCAAGACTAATTAATCCATAAAAGGAGATTGGGACTCCGAAAATGGTTCCATATTGTCGAAAAGCGCTGATAACTTCAGGCATCGTAGCTCCACACCCACACGCGCCTAGCTGGTATTCAATCGTCTGATACAGGAGGAGACTTATAGAAACTAGAGAAAGAAATAGTATTAGATCGAAGCGGTTTCTTCCCATATTAAGCTGCATGTTTCTCTCTCCTCATGAATCCTCGGTACCCCCCGAGGTACCTAGGGTGAATTCTCTGTCTGATTTTCCCCTCAAATACTCTATATAGGAATATTTCCGTTTATCTTGTGTGTAATTAAATCTAGTATCCCACCAGCCAAATATGGGTTGAGATTTCATGACCATACCCCATTTGCCAGATCGAAAGCAGTTTTTTTTTCATTATATATAAATCCACGATCTAAATAATGGGACAGACACCAAATATCAATATAGAGAAATAATAGATTAAGCTGATACATTGATCTTCTTTTTCACATAACGCGGCCCACGCCAGCTGTTAATCAAAAAAATGTGGCTTATTCTGCGATTCCTTCTCCAAACAGGATTTATCAACATAAACCGATGATAAAACCAATATAAAATCTCTGTGGGTTGTTATATCAAGTGGGGGTGGAAGGGTGACCTCAAAGCAATGCTCTGAAAGTAGGTTCCCCGTCCACTCCTGTGGTGGTGGCGTTTCCTGCACGAAGTGAGAACCAGGGTTTAAACCTGTCACTGTTTCCTAGAATACCCTCCATATAAGCTCCGATGCCCCATTTTTTGGTTAATAGCAGTAATCTTTGGGCATGATATCAGGTGCTATTGGGGATACCATAAGGGAATAGGGAATGTCGATCTCAAGGTATGCGCAGAGGTCTCGAAAGGGTGTTTTTTTGCAGGATATGAGGTCCATTCTTCGTCAACTTCGCCATCCTTCGGGACCGGTCTCGAACATCCTTGTAGATCCATTTGTTCTAGATTTCTGCCAGTTTTGGGCTGATATTTATGATCTAGTGCAACAAGAACGGATCCCCAAGATTTCTAAGACGGCAACCCTGACACGGTTGTTTCGAGACACACATACTCTTCCCTTTTACGAGAAATACAAAGCTTATGACTTCGTTGAGTGCTTCCCCGCATATTGGGATAGATTAGGTGCCATCTGTTTTCAATGGAAGGAGGGCTGGATCGCATTCCCCCTCCGGCTCATCACCTACGAGCTAGCTTATCCTCAGGAAAACCTGGTCAAAACCTACCTTCACCATCTTGCTACAGGCACCCTTCCTGGAGATCGTGAGACCTTGTTTGCCTTTCTATTCCCGCGCCTTTACCAGTTCGCTCTTCCTCTCTCGGAATATGACGTAACTCTATTGAAAGGCTTTCAAATGGTCTTTGATCGGTGTGCGAATTTCTTCCGAGGACCAACCATAAAAGAATTCGTGACTCATCTTCCACATGTGACACCAGAGACGATTCGGAACAAGCTTGAGCATTTTCAGTTTTTTCAACTCGCAATTGACATGTTTTTTCCAGATATGGGGAAACTGGGATATGAAACCTATTTAATATCTCACGTCCGCTCCATCCCCGCTGAGCTGGATCCGTATCGCCTATCGACAGTTAATTTTGGCCCAGAAAATCTTTCCCTTCTCCAGCTTCCCACTTCATCTTCAACTCTTTTTGCTCAGCTCCAGATTTTTATTGAGCAGAATTCCCCTCCAGTTGCAATAATAGAACCGCTCACCTGGCGAACTCATTCATGGAATTTGACCTCCTTGACTGGGGGGAACCCCTATTGGGAACCTCCCGTGGAATTTTTTTACGGTGACTTACATACCGCTCCCAGTGTCTCTCCGCCTACCTTGGACATATCTGTTGTTCCTATGTTTGATCCTTTTCGTCCTTTAACTCCTGCTGATTTGAAATTATTAGGGTTCCTAACTACTGTCGGAAATACAATACGGATTAAAGATATATGTACGCAGCTGCAACTTCACCATAAGACTGTCGTACAACTCATGGCAGAATATTGGGAGCACCAGCTACTCCACCGTGTTGTTCAGTTCTTTAATATTGGGCTCGATCTTACGGCATCACTGTATCTTGATGTCCCTCGGGGGTCAGAATCCTTCCCGTTCCTTCAACAATGTTTGACCTTACCCCGAATTGACATGTTTCTCATAGAGGGTAAGACCTCTACTACTTATTACGGTCACATTGATATACCAAGTATTTGGGTCAAGGATTTTGTGACTCGAATGCGGACGATTCGGGACGCTTTCCCAGATATCACTCTTCATTATACGTTCGAACCACCTTCCCCTGCAAAGTGGAATCTATCCCTTCCACAGACCTATTCACATTTCGTTTAATGCATACTTCTACTAAAAAAAGGGTGGAGAGCGAAAGCTCCCCACCACCTGCCAACACGATGCCCCCGGGGTGGCAGGGTTGGGTGAGACTAGGGATCGAGTTACTTCGCTCCAGATCTTAACCCTCTCCGAAGCGAGGCCAACCAATAGAGGAGGGGAGATCCCGAGGAAGTCATACTTTCCCTGTCACTTTTCCCTAGATCCTACTTCAATATAAGCTCAAAGTCCCCATTTTTTGGTTAAAAGAAGAACAATTTTTCTAGATTATCCTCCATCTCCAAATGCAGCCAATGGTGCAATGACATTCTACGATTATTGTTTAGCGGAGATCGCACGAGGTATTGGATATTTCCTGGAGATACAATTTAACAGGTTTGTGTCCTCTCTAGATGAGTGATTGGAAGAATCGGTCATCCTCATCTCATTAATCTCAAAAAATTCTGCCCATAAATCTTCTGTAATATCTTGGGAGCTAATTTGAGCCCTGAAAAATGTATCCCAAACGGGGCATCAGGGTCATCAAAAGGTAACTTGGTCTTCAAGGAAGTCTCCCAGAAAATTCTATGAGACCAAAAACGAGTGGCAAAGTACTCAGGATTCATTGGCGCCTCTGTTACATGGAGATCGGTTCCAAAGATGATCCTATCTTGATATTTTGTGATAAATTCAGTCGTTTGCCCATTGTTTTTTCCCAGCTCCCTTATCATCCATCGTGTCGATGCTGTATTAATATACAAGCCAGGATGATTGTCTAGAATTTTCCCCAATTCCGGCAAATTTTCCGGCCAACATCCGAAATGAGTAGCAAAGAATTTGATCTTAGGATACCTTTTTTGAATTGTTAAAAAACGCCTAATGTGATCTATCTTTTGCCCGTATTTTTTGAGGTTCTGATAATGAAACAAATACCATAGATCTGGATCCGCGATATGGGCACTAATTATATACCGATAATCTTCGAAACGTGAGAATACCGCTTCAAGCCTGTCATCTAATAAGTCGAATGGCCCATTTAGCTCGTTAAAATCTAAAAATCTTGGTGCTAACCACAATTTAAAGACTTCCACTCCATCCGAATAAGCCTGATCAATTTGCTTGAGTAATTCGGAGGTATTGTATTCTCCTAGGTTTTTGGTTGATAAAAATTGAGCAACGGTTGTTTTTTCTCGATACTCCTCAGGAATTTTGACGATCATCTCTGGGAGCATCATAGAAACAACAGAATAGTCATTAAAAAAGATATTAGCCCATTTGAAGAAAAAAGGAATTAATTTTTCGTTCCAAAAGTGTAGATGGGTATCTACAACGGGATTAACCCATGCATCTAATCCATTTAGAGGATTTTGTAACGAAAACATTGGTTGATATGACAAATAACTTAGTTTAGATATTTTTTATGATTAATTACTCGAAGACGGTAAGGCGCTCTGAAATCAGCTCCTTAATATACACTTTTTGGGATCAAAGATGAAGCATTACACCTTTTTACTGTTATTTAGCTTGAAAGATTTGAGGAAATTTCATCTCCACTGGCTGAATTAGAACTGGATAAGTATTCGCACGTGAATAGTCACTTTGAGCCTCACTCGCAAGTTCCAAATGAGTAGAGCTCTGTATCATCCTTCACCTTGGTGTAGGACAAAGAAAGGTCAATTGCTAAATAGAGAGGAATAACATTCACGTAGTAATTTTCTCTGTATCAGTTTTTTGATATTTCAAGCTGCCATTACCTGCAAATCAATGGTTAAATAGGATCGTTTTGTCCCACCGCTCCACTCAAGATTGCTTGAGACATTCGTTTGAGGGTTTGCAGTGTATAAAGAAATTGCTAATAGAATAATAGAAGAGGCACTAAATATCGCAGAAGAAGATTCAGTCGTCATTTCTGCCTGGGAACATACGGTGGATTTCGCTAGCGCACTTGCCAGTGAAATTCAAAAAACTGGAGCTGACGTACTTATTTTAACAGAGACCGATGATCTGTATGTAAGTACACTGACTGAGCTTCCAGACAAGTTTCTTAGAAAACCACAAAAATTGTCTATTGCTCTGCTTGATGCGCAGACCGTTGGTATAGCGACTCCTTATCCTAAAGATCCAGCGATTTTTGAAAAAATGCCCAAAGAAAGGTTTGGAATTCTTGGTGAAAGATTCATACCTTACGACAAGAAAAACATTGAACGAAAAGTACGCTCTATTGATATTCAAATCGGCCTTGTCACCCCAGAGAGAGCGAAGATTTATGGACTAGACTATGATTTCTGGATGGCCGAAATGACAGACAGTTTGGCGGTGAGCTACATGGAACTCAAAAAGTTTGGTACTCAGATTGCAGAAAGGCTTGACAAGGCCCAAGAAGTGCATGTACAGGCATCTGGAGGAACTGATGTTAAATTTAAGGTTTCTGGTAGGAATGCTCACATATTTGATGGAGTTGTTGACTCGGAGGATATCACCAAAGGGAGACGCACGGGGCGCTTGCCTGCAGGATCTGTTTCAATAGCTCCGCTAGAAACGAGTACCATGGGCAAAGTGGTAGCAAACATTCCAAAAGGGATGACCGCAAAATGGATAAAGAATCTTGAATGGAACTTTGAAGATGGTTTACTGAAAACCTGGAATGCTAGTGAGAATTTTGAGATTTGGGACAATTTTTACAAGGGTGGAACTGGAGACAAGAATCGTATTGCTGCATTTGACCTTGGTATCAACCCCAAAGCTAAAACAGGATTCTTCCATGATAGTATTGTGAAAGGAGTGGTAACAATTCGTATCGGGGACAATAAATATCTCGGTGGGGCCAATGAGGCATCAATTACTGATTTCTTATCAATTACTGATGCTACAGTAAAATTAGATGGACAAATCATTCTGGAGAATGGACAATATCGTATTTAAAGTACGTTTCTTCCCTCTTCTTCTTTTCTCCTTTTTCATCGTACTTCGATTGAATATGATCTACAGCACGGATTCTTCTTTAAGGATATTGGCGAACGATAGGGTTTAAAACATCAATGGGAAATGAGGAGTGATGGTTTTCGAATTCCTATAAAGTTCATTACGTTCTCGCCAAGTAGTGCGAACGCTTGCGGGATGTTAACTCCTGTTTTTGCGGACGTTTCAATATATGGACAGGTAAACCCCTGAGATTCAGTGAGCTTGCTCAGATTTTCTGAGAATAGCCAGCCATCTTGAGCGGAGATTGTTGAATCTGAAAGGGCCCGCATATCGATCTTGTTAGCAACTACAACGAGAGGTACTCTACCTCGGCCATTGTTTATCCAGAGCTCATTGATCCACTTTGGTGAATTGTAAAAAGATTCAGGACGAGTAACATCGTAAACCAATAGTCCCCCCACACAGCCCTGGTAATAAACTTCTCTTACAGAATCGAATCGGTTTTGTCCTGCCAAGTCCCAAATCTGGTATCGGATTGGAACACCCCTTAGGGTATCGTCGTACATGGCAAAGTCGGCGCCAACCGTTAAATTATATTGTGTTGAAAATCCTCTTCCCAAAAAACGTTCACGGATGGATGTTTTACCTACTCCACCGTCGCCTATTAATGCAATTTTATATACTGTCATTTTTGGCCTCTCGAATCTTATTTCGCTCGGAGATTTCTATTAAATCCGAAATGAGCCGTTCCTTCAAGCACTAAGTATTCCTGGGATTGACTCAGCTCGTTTTCAATAGATTTCCCATGCATGAAATATTCAACAACCGAATTTAATAAAGAACTAAGTTCTTCAAAATTGACAGTTCTGACCGAATATTGTCACAATCGGGAATTATTGCAGGCTAGTTGCTTCTGGAACCATTATAGTTAAAGGATTCGGAATTCAGGAAAAGAAACCAATGGACTGGTTTTGGATCTAGATCCCGACAATAAAAAGATAAGACCATTTTCTATTAAGTGATCTAAGTAACATAAATTCGATTTATCTGCATAAATTATCCAGTTTACAAAAAACTGTAACGCTGTACAAGGTCTCCAGACATCCTCGGAATTTTGTTGGTACTAGAAATTCAGAACTTTTGTAAAAGTATTTTAGAACGTATCTCACGAAAATCAAGTAGGGTCATAATTGGGACACGAAGTTAAATTTCATGCAAATCTTAATGAATTTATCGAGCTTTGCTATCCCTTCTTAATCAGATATGAAGCGGAAAATAATCTCATATTTAATATCAGGACCAAATTGACAACAATTGAAGTGCCTGAATCAAATATAAGCGAGCAATCATTGCTTGATTCGATCGGAAAGCGTCATGTCTCGAATCCACTTATGGGCTCGAAAAACCTTTTTACCATGCTTATCAGCTAAACCATCCAGGAATTCCGTTAACTCCCCCAAATCCATCTGTTCTACTAATTCAAACGGTCCCCATGGATTATGATAATGGAGCTTCATTCCTTTGTCGATATCTTGGACCGTAGCAATCTCTTCTTCCAAGACTTTTACCGCTTCATTAATCTGAACACGTATCAAATCCATAAGATCAAAATCTGCGGGATTCGACCGATCAATGACCGGTCGCTTACCTTCTGGACGCCATTTATGGATTCCCTCCCCTGTTTTTCTCCCCAGTTTGTTTTCCTTCACTAGTTCGGATATTGTTCGAGTAGGAGTATATTCCCTGGAAAGGTGTTCTGCAAAGGATTTTGAACTATCATATATAACATCGAGTCCAATATAGTCAAGGAGCTCGTATGGTCCCATAATCATACCCCAGTTCAAAGCAGCTGCATCGATTTTTTCTGGGGAATAATCCCCTTTATCGAGCATTAATTGAAGTAAAAGTACCGATGGTGCCATGATGCGATTACATATGAACCCAGGACTATCTTTGGAAATGATATGGGATTTTCCAGTCTTCTTCGCGAAGGCAATAGCGAATTCCATTGTACCTTCAGAGGTTTCGTTCCCTCTCACGATCTCGATAACTTTCGCCAGAACTGGAGGAGGTGGAAAATGTAGTCCCACCACCTTATCAGGTCGTTGCGTCACACTCCCGATTTCTGTGATGCTTAATGTCGATGTATTTGATGCTAGAATTGCATGTTTGGGTGAAAAGCGATCTAAAGTTTTGAAAATCTCTTTTTTTAGTTCTAACTTTTCAGGTACTGCTTCAATGCAAAGAATGGTATTTTCAGCAGCTTTTTTAATGCTAGTGGTAGTTTCAAGGTTGTTAACGAGTTGATTATACGCTTTTTCAGTTATTTGTGCTTTAGTTACAAATTTTTTAAGGGACCATTCAATTAACGATTTTCCTTTGGCAAGGATCTCTTCATTAATGTCAACAAGAGAAGCCATATAATCTGATAGTAGAGCTACTTCCGCTATGCCATGGCCCATGTGGCCTGCTCCTATGACTGCTATTTTACTCAAATTTTCCCTTTTCACTTTCGGCCCATCCTTTTCTGGTATAAATCGAATTGTCCATAGGATGTTTAAGAATCCACATCACGGTTTTAGCAGTTCAAAAAAACGTAGGTTAGTATTCTTTTGAAGGTCTCCGCTTTTTCAAAGATAGAAGAGCATGACCATAAATCACGATTCATTAGTTTTTAAGATTTAGGGGCCCATCTTCCAAAAAAGCTGATCTCAGACGTTTTACTGTTCCTCTTTCCCCTTTAATAATCCATATTTCAATGATAGGAATTTTTATTAAAATTCAAAAAAGATGGGGGGCTGAGGATTTTACATACTTATCACACACCTTCTTTTACTCAGTTTATCCAATTTATTTCACTAATTGGTCATAAAAAGGCCTGCTAAAACGACTAGATTCCCTATTGCCGCTCCGACCTGGGTGTTCAAAGGAAACGAAGTAAACCAGATCCCGAACAACATGACCGAAAGAACAACCATTGCCAAAGCGACACCTTTCCACCAGCTTAACTCAAACCAAAACGCTCCTGCTACCAATAAAAATCCGATGATAGCTACAAACCACAGGACAGAAACTAACTGGATAATTATCTTATCCAACTTGAGTTGTCCTGCTAATAACCACGATTCGTTTGTTGGCATCCCTGATAATGTTACCAAACTGGTGGTGTGCATTAGCCCGAGAGAATGGCCAATTCCATGTACAATAATTGCCAGCACAAAGAGAAGATTCCAATTCAATTCCATTTTCTGTTATTCCTTTTTCGTTTTTTCGCTAATATGCTGTTTGATGTC
>JBHLSH010000015.1:0-54762 GCA_048881705.1 Candidatus Heimdallarchaeota archaeon
TTCGTCTCTTTCCCTTCTTTCAATCCTTCTAGAAAATCCTCATAATACTGAGCAATGATTTTTCCACAGGTATAACAGCGGATTGGTATCATCAAGGTTTGGATCACCTTCGGGAATATTAATCGCCAGTGGGGGTTGGGCGCCGTCCTCGGGGTGCCCTAAACATTTCTACTCGGAGTTCAGCATCTCTTTCGGGAGTCAGTTCCCCTTTTTCTCTGAGAACTTCCTTGGTTAAAAGCCAGAAGATCATCGCTAGGGAATTGCGGCCTTTGTTATTACATGGAATGGCAAGATCAATGTTTCGGGTGACATTATCAGTATCAACCAATGACACCACAGGCACGCCCACGCGCGCAGCCTCCTTAAGTGCCTGACGGTCGAAATGGGGGTCAGTAATCAGGACGGTTGTGGGTTCCAGGTAATCGTATCTGCCCTTGATGCTAGGATTGGTGAAGATGCCAGGAATAAACCGACCGGTAACCGCTGTAGCCCCAATGACACGACAAAAAGTTTCAACAGGGTAAACTCCATAAGCTCGGACGCTACAAGCAACGATCCGCGAGGCTACCTGTCGCGCTAGGAATTTGGCGGCTACGCGAATCCGTTGATCGGTCTGATGAACATCGAGTACATATAAACCATCATTTCGTGTCCGATATATGGCCCAGTGCATGGATTCCATGCCACTACTCGTCCCAATATGGACACCGGCTTTTAAATAATCTTCTAAGGGGGCGAGAAGATCTCCTTCAGACTCCAGACTTGACATTGGACACGGATACCTCAGATTATATGTTATTTCGGTATTGGTTCTAACTATCCGGCGTTCTAGCTCCAAATAATCCTTAGAACTCGTTGAGGGCTAGCTTTTGCGGGGGTTAAGAAGTTTTGCGGGAGATTACCAGAATTGAAGAAAATCATATCCGAGTTCCATTTCCTCCTTCCCTACTCATATAGGAACTGGATTGTTTTTTGTTCGGAACCATCTGCCCAAAAGGCCTTTTTCGTGAGTACCATGATTTTCATGAGCTCCCTTATGTCGCGCGGGGGGAGATTTGACCATGATTGTTTCATCTTGACGATATCAAACGCGGTGACCATGTCATACCCGTTTTGAAAGGCATAATTGAATAAATCTTCAGCGTAGCTTTGGAGTGTTTTCCAATACACACGCAAACGATTCTTTTGGTCATCCCACCATTTGGCTTTTCCTTTCTCAATTAAAAAATCAGAAATTAGGATCAACTGTTGAGTAGTGAGCTTTTTACGCAAGACAGGATTATGAAAAGGGTAGACCAGACTGATCTCTTGCAGATCAATGACATGTATATTTAGAAGCCTGGCAAAATCAAAAAGGAAATCCCCCCAGGTTAACAACCATTGTTGCCTGAGTTGAGGATCCTCAGGAACCATCCACCGCCAAGGCTTTTGTACCCAAGGCGGTAGAATAGGTTTAATTCGCGGGTCTACAGTTCCCGGACTCAACTTCAATGAGCTGGCGCGTTTAACCGAAGTTTGAGTTTGTGGGGCCTCTGTTTGAGTAGGTTGCGGAATCCGTGGTTTGGGCGTAGGAGATTTAACTTTCGGAGCGGGAGGAGAAGTTTTGGCGGCTTGGGACTGAGTAACCTGATCGAGGACATTTTCAAGCACATCAACTGAATCCCGATCCTGTTTTTTCTTAGGACGTTTGCGCTGCATCTCAGCCATACAAGGTCACGTTTGTAATAGTTGCCTCTCCTGGTAAGACTGTCATATGTATTTACAACTAGCCTCCAAATTGGTCTCTCCATTCTTCAAATCGAGAAAGCTCCTTAGGGGAGACGGAGGGTTTGATGTGCTCCATACTAGATAGGAAATCGTTTGTATCGGGATTACGCGGTCTAATTTCGCGGTTTTTTAAGGCCCCGTCGGCATCCAGCTCTCGAATGGGGATCATCAAGGCTTCTCGGCATAGTAAGGCAATATCAGCAGCGGTATACCCCGCTGTATATTTTGCCATCTCCATGAAACTGAGATCAGGATCGAGTTCTACCCCACGTGTATGAATTTCAAACATCTTTTCACGAGCTGCAGTGGTAGGCAATGTCACATAAACACGCCGTTCAAAGCGCCGACGCATGGCTGCGTCAATGTCCCAGGGAGTGTTTGTGGCACCGATGGTTACTAGCAGCTCGTCTCCCGTTCCAAATCCCTCAACAGCTTGGAGAAGCTGGGTTTTGATCCGCCTCATAGCTTCATTTTCCGTCCCGCCTCCTCGTCTCCCCCCCAAGGCATCTATTTCATCAAAGAAAATGATTGAGGGAGCCTCCTCGGCCGCGCGATCATATAGTTCTTGTACCAGCTTTTCTGATTCTCCCAACCATTTCGACACCAGACTAGCCGCTGAAACTGAAAAAAAAGTAGAGTCCACTTCCGAGGCCACCGCCTTGCAAAGATAAGTTTTACCACAGCCAGGAGGTCCAAACATTAGAATCCCTCGCCAAGGACGTCTTGCACCTTTAAAAAGGTCAGGACGAGACATAGGAAGGATAATAGCCTCACGCAGAGTTCTTTTCGCCCCTTCCATCCCAGCAACATCTTCCCACTTAACATTCGGTTTTTCACGAACGATAACACTAGAAATAGCGCCAGAAATTTCATCTTCTTGCTCTCGTGGAGCACCTCGGGTTGAAGAGGAAGATTTACTCTCTGAAGGTTCTATAATTCCACGGATTTCCTTGACACGAAAAATGTACTCCATTGCCTTGCGATAATACAATTCTTTCATATTTGGGTCATCTGTGAAATTAATAAGCTTTTGTAGTTGCTCTGCAGCGTTCACGTAATGACGAACTGCCTGATGGGATTGACCACTTTGATCCAACTGATAGGCACGAGCCGCGTTCTTTTTGGCCTGTTCAAATAGACTCATAGTGAGGACACCAATGATTGAAACTGGAATGGGAGCCAATGAAGGAGAGGGGAAAGAGAGGAATTAGCTTTTCTTGATTTTCTCTAGCTCTTTTTGAAGCTCCTGTGACCGAATATCGGGCGAGGGAAGCCCAAAATCTGCCGCTGCAGCTTTGGAAGCACTAATTTCTCCAATTATTTTGTCTACCATTTCGTCTTCTTCGACATCAGAGGTCATAAGATCAAAACCTTCATCCATTGCCTCGGTAGCTAGATCTATACGTTCTGTTTCAATTTCCATCTGATTTAGCACTCCCTCCAACTGCGGAATTCTTAGCTGCGCGTTCATTGAGTGTAAAGTTCTAACTAATCCCTTTAAATCTTGGCCAATCGCTTGAGTCGCTGCTGCTTGTTCCAGCTTGAATTTAATCCCTTTAACCCGGCTAGCCATTTGCTGGCAGCCCCGGGCCATGGCCCGATTTTTCGCAACGTCCTTGGCTAGGAGGCGGGCAGTAGAAACGTCGCCATCTTCAATGGAACGTTCTACTTCCTTCATCATCCGCTTTTCCTCTTTGATCAGCTTGCTACGCTGACGAAGCATTCGTTTTTCGACCATACGGAGGCGGACAATCCATTTACGTGTTGCCTGTGCTTGATTACCTCCACCCTTAAGCCAGTTACCGAACTTGTCAAATACCATCGGTTTAGGACCTCAATCCTTCTTCAATTTGTTTTCGCATTTCATCAAGCTTCTTTTTGTCCGCTTCGCGGCTGGTTGTGGTGCCTTCTTCGGTTTGAGCGGAAACCATATCTGGGGAGGAGGATACAGGAGTATCGGCTGCTGGAACCCCAGAGGCAAGTTCGGCCTCGAGTTCTGCCATTTGTTGAGAGATCCGATCATCAGCCTCTACATCCATACCAATTTCTGTAATGGTTGTGTCCGTAAGGGCATCTTCCATGTCAGCTACCATTTCCATCGAACTCTCTAGGCCCATCATAACTTCTTCAGTTCGCTCGGGAGAGGCCGATGCTATGTTTGAATCGATCGCAGTTTGTGCGGATGCTAAAGTCTCCGTTAATGCTACGTTATCAGCAGAGATATCCAGAGTATCTATTGTACGTTGAAGATTAGCAATTTTAGAGTGAGTCCGAGTCACCTGGGTGAGGTATAGTTCTCTCCGTTTCAAGGCCTCATGAGCCCCAGGCTTGTTTCCCGCTTTTAACAGGGTACGAGCCAGCTCATACTGCTCATCTGCTTGCCGCTGATAGTTGCGTATCTTTAATTCCATCTGATTGATAGTACGTTTGAGCTTTGCCTTGGTTTCAGTCGATGAACTCGGTTTGTTCTTCGTTAAAAACCCTCTTAGGCGTTTCAAATAAGTTTCAACCCTTTATATAACAATATGATTGTGATTCTTGCTGGATAGAGCGTTTTGAAATTGCCCCTAATCCAGACATCCTCTACGAATAATAGATTGATTATGCATAATTGTCTTTAGAATTTAAGACTTTCCTATGGGTACCTCATCAAGAGCATCTAAGAAAACGAGGAGCGGTTTCACTTCCTTAGGATGACTTGTTACGATTAAACTCCATCGAAGATAACTTTTACATACCGGGAAATGATAAGATTACCCCATCTAATGTCTCGGAGCGTATTACAATTTTTTTCTGGATTAATGGTGACAAGGTTTGATCGATGCGCTCAATACTCCATCCTGTTTCTTTGATCAAGTCTGTAAGATTTATCTCCCCATTATATCGAGCCGCTAGGTTTAGGATTGTATGATGGTCTTGGCTAAGATTTGGATCAATGAACTCAACTACTTGCATTCCACCTAGCTCTCGAATATTATGAACCAGTCCATTAGAGACAAGAAGATCTAATGCCTGCGAAATATCAGAAATAGCAACCGTTATGCCTTGACTCTCATCATTTAGTTTTAGGATAATCTCAGTGGTACTTAGAAGTCCACCGGTCCTGTTTCGTTCATTTTTTCCGATTTCCAAAATTCGCAATGCAAGGAAGTTCAGGTATTCATCCTTTCCCTTTAAACGTTGAATGAACGAGGGTTTTTCACCTACTTCATAAATTCCGATGGCCCGGGGAAGTCCTAGTTCCTCCCGTAGATTCATGAGTTGTTTACTCAAAGCAGGATTCTTTTTAAAATCAGTTTCATACTTCTTTTCAAGATCTTGGAGATCTCTATGTAGAGAATGAACCTGCTGGCTCATTTTCTCGAGAGATTTTAAGGCCATCTCGGCTCCTTTCCTTTTCATCTCTGTTTCGCGAAGGAGCTTTTCTTCAATTCGTCTTAGACCCATCAAAATGCACCCGCTATAAAATTCAGTTAAATCGTGTTTTATTACTCTGATCACAGGCAATAAATACTCAAGTTGATCGACTTAAAATGTTTTAGAAACAATAACCAACAGAGGATCATGACATGTCCGAAGTTTCTTCCTTTTTAAGGGAGGCTTAGTGGAGGAAGTCTGGATCGCTATACACAGGCCTGGTTCTCGAGAATGTCATCCTCTTCTAATGAGCTTTTTTGTTCTTTTTGTGGGGTCCAGATCCAGAAGGGGAAGGGGTATAAGTGCCAAGAGTGTCAAGCAATTTTCTGTGCATTGTGTGGAGTCAAACGAGGAAACCAAGGTTTGCTTATAACGTGTAAGTGTGGTTCAGGTATTGTTAACAGGGAAGAATCCAATTTAGATCTGAAAACTGAACTTTTAGAGCATTTATTCGCTTTGAAGAAGGCGTTAAAGCAGGTAGCATACCGACCTGTCGTCCTCTTAAAGAGATTAGGTCATTTAGAGTCACAGCTACGTCCCTTGACGACAAAATTCTTAATTCCAATAGAACAGATAGACCGCATGTTCTCTGACACCAAGGAGATTGAGGAATTTATTCTAGAGGAATTTAAGGAGTTTTCAACCAAACTTCATCGATATTATCAAAATATCAATGAGGTAAAGGGGATCGCTAGTAGTTCTTCCGATCTTGCCCTACAGTTAACCCTTTTTCAAAAACAGGTCCAAACGTTTGATCAAACCGTTCAAATGAGACTTCGGTCAATAGAGGACCTCCTAGATGACTTATTTTCCGAATACACCGCTATTCATGAGATGGAAACGGAATTACGCCAATTTTCAGATGTTACTGGATTTGGACCAGGAGAGCTAGGGATCAGTCTGTTCCCAAAGGTTGAACTAAACGGTGAAAGTGTTCGTAAGACAAGCGTAAATATGCTGATCACTACCAACCGTATTCTATTCCTGCAAAAGAAAAGGAAAAACGTATTAGGCTGTGAATTTGTCCTATATGACGAATTTGGCACTGGTGATCTTGTCGATGTAAAAATTGTTGAGGAAGGCTTTCTTAAACGTCGCAAATTAATAATCCAAGCTATGAAACGGGAGTATGGGCTATACTCGGATAACGGTACACTAGATCAAATTGTAAAAAGTCTCCAGATAGGTTATTACGGAGAACCTAACAATAATTATACGCATAAACCGCTCCGAGATTGGTCTTCTGAGGTGTATCAGGAGGAAATTCTTTCAGCCTTAAACTTCTCAATGAATCCAAAGGAAGATCATGCAATGCTTGATTCTACTTCCCCATTATTTCCTGAAAGAACACCCAATTACGTTTCAGAAGTGGTAGATGAGCACCTTCGTGATCTTCGTGTCCAAAAAATGGCAACGATAAAAGCCTTGGAAGAACTCAAGACTGGAGGTCGTAAAGTAACCAATCGAGATTATTTTGATCTAGTAAAGCAATTTGAACTTGACTTAGCCAAAATCAATGAAAAGATAACAGATCTATTGGTGCGATCCGGAAGAACAAACTTATATGATTATTTCTAATCTAGGAATCGCTCTTTTAAGGATTAAAGATTCCTAAGTTCGCGACGAAAATCCGAGAGCCAACGTGCCACTTGAAGCTCTAATTTTTCGAGTTCATCTTTTTTCAATAGAACTCCGGCTTTTTGATTGTCCATCCATGCAATCCATTCTGTAATATCCTTGCTTACCCAATGATCTTCGCCATAGATGGCGGAACTCAATAAAATGGCATGTAATTCATCCAAATATGGAAGAATGCGATCTACGGTAGCAATAGCCTCCAATCTAAGCAAATCCAGCAGCTCAATTGCGTGTGCCACAAATTCGGCCACTTGTGACGGGAGTTGCGTTATGCGTTGGTAATCAATGCGGTTTTGAACCATATCATCCGTACCTTCGGTTCTACGAAGTTTTTCTAATCCGAAAGGATATAACTGGTCAACCTGCTCTTCCTTAATGAAAGCGTCCAGGTCAAAGTGATATGGTTCAAGAGAAGCCCTAACCTCCACAATTGTCGTTAACAAACTTTTATACTGTTTGTGAAAAATATTTGGCTCTATTTCTCCTCGTTCGTAAGTTCGGGATAAGAGGTCAAGGGTACTTATACAGGCAAATAGCCGCCCCTCCAAATCCCACCTTTGAGATAGAGTGGATGGAAATGTTATCACTTTTGATCAGCTCAGATACTCTAGTTGTTTTCTAACGACATAGAGTTCCTTCATGTATTGACGAAACAGTCGTGAATACTCAAAAATGGAAATATCTCCGCGAGAATAGCGGTCTTCTAAAGAGGACAGTAATTCCGAGATTGCGAGACGTTCTGACTCTAGGCTTTCTCTTTCAGAGAGAGATGTGGATCTAGAGAACTCTGGAGAACTAGCTTGAACAGTTTGTTGGGCTCTCAATCGAGAAAGCTCTTCTTCTTTTTCCTGAAGTTGATCCGACAAGCTATTCAGTTCTGTTCGAAGAACCCGAGTCTCTACAGACTCTTGCTGCGCGGGGGTGGCGGGAGTTATCGGGGCTAATCTAGCCATTGTTTCTCTTACAGTTTTAGCATCTTTAGCTGCTTCACCCTTAGGTCTGGGAGGAACTCGCGACATGAGATTTTTGAGTGCGATTATTACCTGGTATAGGTGAAATTCGGCTCGCCAGTTATCCAAGATGCGTAGCTGAACAAAACCATCTTCATCCACATTGGGATGATCCATAAATCCTGGTGCAGTAACCACGGGAGGAACATTCGGGTAATATTCTGGCAGAAAAATTTCAAACACGAAGCGCGCCCGCCCTTGACTTGTTGTGTATGTCAAGGTGCCTTGCCACCTGTCTAAAGTATCGCCTACAGGATCAAAACCGGCTGCAGCAGAATTAGAATATACAAGCTGGGCTTCCCTTGCTAGAATAAAGTCACGATCCATATTAAATACACCGAACGGCTGCTGAATCTAACTATATGCCTCTAATTCCCGATTTAAAAATCCATCAGAATCGGAAAGACTCGGCCTTTCTAAGTTAAAGAATTGGCTGATCATGGCCCTATCAATGAGGAATAATGTTTTCACGACCATTGAGGTTTTATTTAGAATTTTGCTGATGCAAAAAAGTCCATAATGGCCTCTCCAAGCAATTCAAAGGCAGTTTCAATATTGTTCCCCGTTTTTGCGCTAGTAGGAAGATAATGTATACGAAACCCTCTATGTTGCCTAGATATCTGTGATAGACGACTAACAAAGATTTGAGCCTTATTGTCCTCCACAGTCAGCGTTTCACCAGAACGTAAATCAGCCTTATTACCTAAAACGATTATTGGAACAGGCCCCCTACCATTATTCTTCCATAGTTCATTCATCCAGGCAACAACATTTTGGAAGGATTCCAAACGAGTTACGTCAAAAACAACAAGGGCCCCGACTGCATTATTATAGTAAGCCTTTCGGACGACATCAAATCGGGGTTGTCCCGCTAAATCCCAGATGACAAATTTGATTTGTTTTCCCCCCGGATATATTGTTGATGAACTCTTAGTGGCCAAATCTGCCCCAATGGTCATTTGGTAGTCTTCTTGGAATCCCTCGCCAAGATATTGTCGCCTAATTGATGTTTTGCCGACAGCTCCATCTCCTGCCAAGACGATCTTGACTGCATAATGCTCTCGAACAAAGGATGCTTTTGTAGCTTCAATTATTCGATCGACGGCCTCACGAAACGGAGGACTCGACTCTGGTGTTTGATTCGGATACTCCCGGATAAGGTGACTCAGATCAACCGCGAGAGCTCCAACTTGATCTCGTTGAACCCCCCTCGAAGTTACAACTGCAATGATGTAGGCATCTTCTACCACGAAAAACTGAATGGTCTGGCTTTCCAAAGCCAGAACCTCGAGTAGTTCTCCCAGCTTATATTGAACGTAGTTTTTGATGGTATTGAGAATGAACGAGAGAGAAGTTTCAAGATCCTTGGACTCGGCCAAGCGATATGTAAAGAGAGGGTAGCCGCTCTTTCGGAAGCAGGAGATTAAGAAAATATCCTCGGTCTGTGCGGGTCGCTTTTCTAAGCCAAAACGGAGAAAATCATCTGAATCTTTGGATTCTAAAGAATAGGCTTGCTCAAGTATGCTCATATAATCAGTTTTACCTGATAGGGCTTCTTCAAGATCGCCTTTTACTTTAAGATGAAATTCTTCAATATCCTTTGCAGCCGCATTGTCTGTCAACTTTGCTGCTAGATCAGTATAATCTATGTCCCGTTTTTGCGGCTGAATCGATTTTTCTTCGGATTCACCTTGAGGAGAAGAATTTTCGTTAGCCATTGGATGAATGGGCTCCGAATGGTATCTGGATAACGATATAATTACAGAAAAGGAATAATTACATCCTCTCTGGAAAAACCCTTGTCTTAAAAACCTTAAAAGGGTTTGTTTAAAAAATGCAAAAAACGATATTAAACGGCATTCAGTGAGTAGCGAAACGCTTTGTATAAGCGGCCATTCTGAGGTAACTTCATGTCCGAGGCCGAGTCGATCGTTTGCCCAAATTGTGGAGAGCGAAGTCCCGCAGGGTATGTACTCTGTCCGTACTGTGGATTTGATCTCACGAAAATTGTACGAGAAGCTCATCGCGTTCGAGTCACGTTTCGAGAACGGTTTAGCCGGATCTGGCGAAGTTTTTCTGATCCTAGGCTGAGCGAAACCCTGTTCACAGAGATTGGAGTCAATCCTGATCGTCTTGGCGCGATTATGGTTCTGTATCTTGTTTCGGCAGCTTATGCCCTACGGATGGGAGCCTTTGTCATCAAGGCAAGCACCCCAGGTTGGCATGATTTAGCTCTTTGGTTTTTTATTATTGGCCCATGGATTGTCGGTCTTGGATTCATCGCCTTTGCGTTATTTGGCTGGGTGGTAAGTGGTATTGTCGTCTGGTTAAGTGCAAAAACACTAGGTGGAAAAGCCAGTTTAAGAGATACAATGGGTATTGTTGGATATTCCTTTGGTCCACTGATTCCGGCATCCTTTTTAGTAAGTCTATTAATCATAATCCTAGGAACAGGAGCTCCTTTAGGTTCTCCCATAACTTCAATATCACCCTTAACTAGCGAAAATTATGTCATTTTTGAATATCTCTATATCCCCTTTTTTGGATGGACAGCGTACCACTGTGGGAACGGCATCCGTGCCGCTCACTTACTCAGTAATCTGTACAGTTATGCCATTAGCGGACTTGTTACTGCTGTCTATGTGATTCTATATTTTTTCCTCTAACAATTTTGACCGGCTAATCTAATTGTATTGTGAACTTTAGCGGGATTGTTAAGACCGGATCGATTACTCGAAAAGTATCTCCCGATTTGAAAACCTCTCCAATAAGGGTGTCAGATATAGGGAGCGTAGATGTTTGAATCATAATCGCGCTTTTGTCCCCTAAATTGAATGCATAGCGAAGCTGCTGGATGAATTCCTTGAGCGTTTGGTTTTTAGGGCTACGAACTCGTATTTTTTCTAGTTGGAACCGAGTAGAACAGATAAAACAATCTTCTCTTCGTTTGAGTGGTACGCTAGTAAAAGCTCCAGCACGGCCATCCCAGAAAAAGTAGGCTTCCATTGGAGGAATTCCAAGTATTACTTTTAGCGCCTCCTGAGCCATTAATCCACCAATGACAAATGAGACACTAGATACGGAGGGGACGTCTTCTTCTATCTCTTCATCTGGACGGGATATCTTTCGTTCGGTTCCAAATGGTGTGCATGCCTTTTGTAGCTCTTCCTCGGGAATTAATGATTGACAATCCAAGCATGCCGTTTGAAAAGGGATAATAACCTGAACATTACCAAGGAATCCATAGATACCCCCCGATACGAGGGGGATTTTTGCGGATATGGCAAAAGCGTTAATCCACCTTCTTGAAGCAAAGGTATCCAGCCCTTCAATAAGAACTGTAGATGATCGCAACTCTTGCTTTGGGATTTCTTCAACTGGGTGATTAAAAGTATCGACTTGGATTTCACGATTCAAATTTCGGATTGCATCGGCTGCGACTGTGACTTTTGGTTTACCCACATCAGCGGGGTTGAATAGTAATTGACGATTCAAGTTACTGATTTCCACCGTATCATAATCAATTAGTTTGAGGTGACCAACTCCAGCCAGGGCGAGTGATGTCGCGATAACACTTCCAAGGGCCCCTAGACCAACTATAGAAGCAGTACTTCCCCGAATTTTGTCTTGATCCCAATCTTTAATAAGAGTTTGCCGGAGATAGCGGTCTTTACTCATAGATACAACCCTATGAGGATTCTTTCCATTCAAATCGTAAAGATTGTGTAATGAAAAGGATCATTGTAGGTTGTTATATGTGATGATGTCCTTTGGTTTTTCTAAGGAAATCAGATGGAGAGGGTGAAATCTAGTCATCTACTCCCCCTGTGGTACGAGTAATCATATAAAGTTTATCATGATCTTCTATACCCACCGATTTTAATGTTTCCCCTTCATCCAGTTGTTTACCTTGAAAAACCAAGATGACAGACCTAGGTGGAATTTTCTTTTGCGTAGCTACCCGGTTTTTGATGGTAGCAATGCTATCAGACTTTTCACATTCAATGAGGATTGCTCCTCCACCGATGGCTGATACTATTTGAAGCTCCATTTCGAACCAAACCTTTCTACCGGAAACTCCGGTTTATCCTATGAAAGCCAATGGCTTTCTAGGTTTTAAAAAGTTAGGTTTTTGGAACATCTTCTTTACCGAGTATAGATCCTCAGAGAAATAGAAGTCATCTGGATATGAAAATGGGTTCAGGAGGCGAATGAACGAAAAGATCTTGGATAATTACCACAAGCTTCATTATTAGAGTTTTTAGCTGCTAATCATTGCTGTTTTCCAAGAAAGTGATTCCGTGATTAGTTATTTCGAAACTTAAGGTTTTTCGAGTGTGATTTGTTCCTCTCATCTTGGTAATACGGAGTATTCTCAACATTTCTCCCCGAACGGAAAGCATGTCAAGGTGTATTATTGAATCTGCGATATATTCTTCCCCAAAAAGAGTTTTTTCGCCCCCATTTGAGAGTTCAGAGATGGCCACCGTAGTTACATTTAACGCTGCAATGTTTGTCAGAAATCCTGTTGTAAGCTTTCGTAAGAATCCCAAATCGTTTCCAAAATCGTAGAACCTGAAGGCAGCCAGCGGATCAATCACTATACGCTCTATTTTCTTCTCTTCAACTACTTGACTAATGCTATAGAATACTTTGTGCAAAAACGTGGGAAGCGAGGTTTCATCATACGGTACGCCTTCTGTCTCAAGAATCATTTCGGATTCTTCCGCAAATGTTAAACTATCTGGGTCCCACAGTTCCCAGCCGCTCGGAGTAAAATCAAGTATTACAACCTTTTCGGGCTCCACAAAGTGAGTCTGGTCGAAAAAGGTAAAATTAGAGGCATCTCTTCGAATTGCAAACGGTCCTTCCTGCATCGCAACCAGAAGCCCATTTTCTTGAAGTCTTGCGCCCTCGGCCAGAAACTGAAGCCCAAAAATTGTCTTGCCTGCCCCTGCAGGACCCAGAACCAGATTTGTTGAACCTTTGACAAATCCCCCTTCACACATTGCGTCAAGGTGAGGAACACCTGTGGTAACTCGAGTCTTCTCATACACGCAGTTCGGCCCTCCATATCACTCGGAAAAGAGTATTAAATGTTCCAGAGACTATGAAAATATTCTTGTGCACCATAAATCCCACACTAAGCTTGGATTTTGATTTTTCTGATAAGAGACTAGGAAAGGGAGAGCATCAAATCTGGATCCCTCGAGGTTTGGTAAGTAACTCACGATTCGCTTGCATCTGCTGAATGAGATGATGAAAAGCCAGTTCTATATTCTCACCACTCCGAATACCTCCAGGATCGGAGGCAACGGTTCCAAAAATCGAGTATTCGTAACGTCCTTCAAGGATGGGTGCAAACATATTTTTTCCCAAAAATTCTGGAGATAGCGCCGAGGGAAGATCCTGTTTATTGGCGATAACGAGTATTGGAGTTCGCTTTGAGCTCAGTTCCAATGCATCAGCCAGCCACTGCTCATCACGGGCGAAATCTCGTTTGGAACTGTCGACCACAAAGACTAAACCGTCGGCCCTCCGCACAAACTGCTCATGATAACGCATGTCCAGAAACCGCCTTTGACCTCCCACATCGATCAATCCTAGCACCACGTTGTTCATGACTACATGGGATACGCCAAAAGCAATAGTTGGTGTCACACGAGGCGGTGGAAACCCGTGTTCTAGGTAAAACGCGATACTCGTCTTCCCCACATTGCTCATACCTAACAAAACGACCTGATAGACGTCCTTTGAAAGTTCCTGCAATAAGAACGTATCCTTTCTTATCCTTTCGGTTTCTGGCTTTTTCTGAATGTCCCTGTTTTCAAGTACATATCCCTATGGCTGATAAATTACTTATACGTTTATAAAAGGTTAATTTACTAAGGATTTTCAGATAAATAACCATATATGTCACAATTATTGACAGTACTTTCAGATCTTTGTATTAATAAAATCATCCAAATCGCTAGTTGGAAGCTCGAAATCACTCGTTGAAATTTCAATAGCTTCGGCCCCATGAAGGAAGTCCTCTATTTAGGGTCTACTTTTCAATGAATTCTATGGCTAAAAAGTACACTTAGATGACTAATATGGATTTCAATGATTAGGGAAAGTATAAGTTGCAGGTGTTTGTGAACAGATAATGGAAGGGCCCACCCTATGGTAGAACGGCAACAACGTAGACCAGCTTCTCAAAAAATACGAGAAATTGAAGTTGAAGGTCTAAAAACCCCTAAGGGTACGATTCCAACGATGCGAGGTCTTGAGACGGCTATCAATTATGTATACACTGAAATTACTGGATTAAATACCCAAATTAGCCTGATTAACACTAACCTGAACAAGCTTGGTCAATCGATAGATTCTTTTCATGAAAAGCTAGCGTACTTGAGTGAAGCCCTTTCCAAATTGGTCGTACAAATCGCCCAAAACGAAACAAAATACCAGGGGCAGCAGGATCTCCTTAAAAACCATCAGGTCGTAGAACGCGCAGATCTTCTTGCCCTCAAAGAAGAACTTGCGAAAATTCTAAACCGTCTTGACCAGGTGACTGAGAATGAGTCCTAATCCTGAAGAAAACACACCATTCATCCGTTTGAAGAGCAAAATTATTAGTGAGGGTCCTCTTAGATCGACGATATCCGTTCCGATGAACCATTTCCCATCCCCTTCTGAGGTTTCCTCCCTCAAAGTTCAATCTAAATTACTAAATGAGTGGAACCCATATGGTGAGCCCGAGACTTGTATGATATGTTGGAAACCATTGGATCTCCTCGGTAAAGATGCCCGATCCTTCATGGAATGCCGTCACTGTCATCGGAAAGCTCATCAGCAGCACATGCTAAGGTGGCTTTCCCGAAAGAATCACTGTCCATATTGTCAGAATAAGTGGTAACTTTCAATATGCTCTTATTACTCTTTTCAGAATGATGAAAACGGATCTGGAATCTGGAGTGCGTTCTATAGACCTAAATTCTATTCCTGAAGTATTGCGTCACTTAATGTTCCAGATTAACCGTTTAATGGATGAAAATAGTATCGACCGGTCCCAAACCCATCCTCCTAAGTTACGTCAGCGTGCAAACAACATTGTGGTAATGTGGAACATATTTCTAGAACAAAAAAGCAGCCTTAACAATCTGATGGCGAAGATAGATCAATCGATAGAAACAATCTTATCTCAAATTAGAGGAGAAGTCATTAAGTTTAACGTAGATTCGGGTACAATCAAGGACATGGGAACCCAGGAATTCAGAGTCATTAGGGGAAAAATATGGAATGTATACTTTTACGAGCCAGAAGATTTTTTGTCCGTCCGTTTAGTTCATGAGGAAACCTTGCACGATCAGGAACAGTGGATATCAGTAGATATCGACCTAGTTACGAATTCGGCCTGGTTTGTAGACTAAATGGCAAATTTCTTTCGGTTACAAGCACTAGAGCTTCTTACGTGGACCTAAACTTAATTCTAGGAAACATGCCCAAAAATCTCAAGATTTAGAAGGAATATTTGCCAGAGGGTCAGACATCCAATCGTCAAAGCAATGTCGGGCTTCCACATGAGTGCAAATGTCTTTTTTACATGAAATACAAACGTTTTGAATAAAGTCTATCCATAAAAAATCATTTGACATACGCAATAAGACCGCTGGAGACGTTTTAGAACGTTGCATTTTCTTCAAAACCCGTTTTTGATGATTGAAAACAATATTTCCCATTGGACTATTTGATTCATGGATTTTTTGAAATATTCTTAAGTGCTACGATTTCTTAAAGGCTTAAAGTTAATTAACGATCTTTAATTTGACTCACAGAGTAGAAATTCGGGATAGAGCGAAAATGGAAATTCGTCAAATCATAACGCCAAAGGGTTCTATACAATCTACTGAGCCCAATATTCCTAAAAAAGTTCTGGTCAAAATGTTCGAAACCATGATTCTTTTACGGCTTCTAGACGAAAAGGGAATGAGGCTCCAGCGCCAAGGACGAATAGCTTTCAATATACCCTCTACGGGCCAGGAAGCAACTCAGATTGGCGCAGTTGCCGCATTAAACTCTGATGACTGGGTAGTTCCCGCTTACAGAGAACCTGGAATTGCTTTATATCGAGGCTATCCGTTGGAAAAGTTAATTGATCATTGGTTTTGCAATCGGGACGATCCTCAAAAAGGCCGTCGCCTCCCAGGATTATTTGGCGATCGAGACAATTATTTTTTTGTGAATCCCTCCGCTCCGATTGGAACACAGGTAATTCATGCTGCAGGCATTGGTTATGCGCAAAAATATCTTAAAGACAATCGGATAAGTATTGTGTTTTTTGGAGATGGAGCCACATCCTCCAATGATTTTCACTCTGGGCTGAATTTTGGAGGGGTTTTCAAGACACCAACTATCTTTTTCTGTCAAAACAATCAATGGGCGATTTCTGTTCCACTAGCTCAGCAAACTGCAGCAGCTGCATTATCCGAGAAAGCAAGAGGTTATGGAATCCCAGGAGTTCGGGTCGACGGAAATGATGTTTTGGCGGTATATTCAGCGGTATCTGAAGCAGCAAAGCGTGCTAGAAGTGGAGAAGGGCCGACGTTCATTGAAGGTGTTACATATCGAATTGGTCCTCATACCAGTAGTGATGACCCGACCAGATATCGCCCAAAAGAGGAACTGGAACGGTGGGAAAAGCAAGAACCAATTTCAAGGTTTTACAAGTACCTATTTGATAAAGGCCTGGTTAAAAGGGACGCTGAAAAGGGAATCAGGGAAAAATATGATACAATTTTGAACGATTTAATCAAGGAAGCGGAATCAAAAGAGATTCCAGATATAGGATCCTTATTTACCGATGTATATGCAGACCAGCCATGGCACCTCCAAGAACAGTATGAGGAACTCGCATCTATCAAAAGGAGGAAAGATTAATGGAACTCACATTAGTCGAAGCAGTTCGTCTCGCCCTGGACGAAGAGATGGAGAGGAATGAGAAAGTCATTCTACTTGGTGAAGATATCGGCCCAAATGGAGGGGTTTTTCGGGCAACTCAAGGTCTGCTCGCAAAGTTTGGACCTGAACGAGTATTAGATACCCCATTAAATGAAAGCGGAATAATTGGATTCGCGGTAGGGATGGCGCTCTATGGATTAAGACCTGTCGCAGAAATTCAATTTATTGATTTTATCTTCCCTGGGATGGATCAGATTGTTTCTGAAGTGGCAAAATTTAGATATCGAAGTGGCGGAATGTTCACCTGCCCAATGGTAATCCGATCACCGTATGGAGGAGGAATTCGAGGTGCTCATTATCATAGCCAATCACCTGAAACATTTTTCACGCATACAGCGGGATTAAAGGTTGTAATTCCAAGTAATCCGTATGATACAAAGGGATTGCTCACTTCCGCAATGAGAGACCCCGAT
Organism: Candidatus Heimdallarchaeota archaeon; assembly: GCA_048881705.1. Lineage (GTDB taxonomy): Archaea > Asgardarchaeota > Heimdallarchaeia > Hodarchaeales > Hodarchaeaceae > Hodarchaeum. Next base: position 17,249 of record JBHLSH010000015.1, read on the forward strand.
CCTGTTTTGTTTATGGAACCAAAACGACTTTATCGAGCATTCAAAGAAGATGTCCCCACTGGGGAATATACGGTTCCAATTGGCAAGGGGACGATTTCACGAGAGGGTAACGATCTTACTTTGATTTCTTATGGTGCAATGTTACACGTAGCTTTGGAGGCAGCAGAACTTGCGGCTGAAAGGCTCAATATTGAATGTGAAGTGGTTGACTTACGATCATTGGTACCTCTTGACATTGAACTGATCGAGAGCTCAATAAAAAAGACTGGACGGGTTATCAGTGTTACAGAAGCCCCAAAAACAAGCGGATTTGGTGCAGAACTCTCAGCATTAGTTGCAGAGAGATGGATCGAGTATATGGAGGGCCCTATCCTTCGAATCACGGGTTTCGATACCCCTTTCCCGGGGCCGACTTTGGAATTGGAATATCTTCCATCCACACCCCGTGTATTTGAAGCCATTAAACGAATTTACAGTTATTAATGAATGGAGATTGGAACAATGGTTTATGAGTTTAGGTTTGCAGATATTGGTGAAGGAGTCCATGAGGGCGAAATCTTGCAATGGCATGTTACGGAAGGAGATCAAGTTAAACAAGAACAACTTTTGGTAGAAATCATAACTGAAAAAGTTACTGTCGAAATCACTGCACCAGTAGCAGGAACTGTTTTGTCATTAGAAAATAGGAAGGAAGGAGACATTGTAAAAGTCGGGGAAGTCTTAGTGAAAATTGATGATGTCGATGTTCCCAAATCTAAAACAAAAAAAGTGCCGAAAAAAGAGCCTTCTAAGGCTGAAACAAAAGATGATTCCCTATTCACCGCTGCCGTACCCTTTAAGCGAACACAGCCAATGAAAACCCAAACCAGAGTCGTTACAGAGCATCCTTTGGCCGCCCCCAGTATTCGCCGTGAAGCTCGCGAGAAGGATATTGATTTGAGGTATATCCAAGGATCCGGTTCTGGGGGACGAATTACCAGAAGTGATTTGGAGGCATATTTGAAAGCTGGTGGTGTCCCAAGCGCTGTTTCCAAGGATGTTGAGGCATTTAAACCAAGAGAAGATCAAAGAGTTCCATTAAGGGGACTTCGACGAAATATAGCAAAAGCAATGCGTAAGTCAAAAGATACAGCTGCTCATTATACATATTTTGAAGAAGTAGACATGTCTATTCTCGAAGACCTTCGTCAAAAAGCGAAATCTCTTGCAGAAAAGTATGAGACGAGATTAACATATATCCCACTAATCATAAAATGCTTAATTCCTGCCCTACGTGAGTTTCCACAGTTTAATGCCCAACTTGATGATGAATCCGAGGAAATCGTGTTAAAGGGAGAACTTAATATCGGAATTGCCGTAAACACTGACAATGGCCTAATAGTACCTGTTATTAAAAATGCCGACCGAAAAAATGTCTGGGAACTAGCAAAAGAAGTCAAAAGATTAGCAGATAAAGCTAGAGCGGGAAAACTCACGTTAGATGAAGTCACTGGGGGAACTTTTACCATAACATCTACGGGTAACATTGGGGGGGTCATGGCTACCCCCATTATTCGATGGCCTGAGGTTGCCATTCTGGGAGTTTTCCGAAGCAAGTTACGTCCTGTTGTAATAGAGAATAATGGAAGCCCCGAGATTGGGATTCGGCCTGTGATGTACATTGCTCTAACTCTGGATCATCGAGTTGTGGATGGTGCCGTGGGAGCTATGTTTACCAATACACTGATAAGATACATGGAGAATCCAGCACTCCTCCTATTGGACGAAATCTAATTTATAGGAAGGAAAGTATTGAAACAAACAGCAGATGTTATTATATTGGGTGCAGGTCCAGGTGGTTATCCTGCTGCAATTAGAGCAGCCCAGTTAGGCAAAAAAGTTGTTATCATTGACAAAGGCACTATTGGAGGAGAATGTTTAAACTGGGGTTGTATCCCAAGTAAAGCACTAATCTCAGCGGCAAACTTTTATCATAAAGCTACCGTTGATGCAGTTAAAATGGGAATCAACATAGAAAACGTTTCTGTTGATGTCCAAAAGCTGCAAAAATGGAAATGGGATGTTCAAACTAAACTCATAAACGGCATAAAACAGTTACTAAAAGGAAACAAGGTCACAACGGTAATAGGAACAGCTAGCTTCTTAGATAGCCACACTGTGGAAATTCTTACCAATAACGGGGAGAAAAATGTCATCGCTGGGCAACATATAATTATTGCAATCGGAACGGAGTTTATCTCTCTTCCTGGCTTCCAAATCGATGAAGAAAGTATTTTATCTGCCAAGGGAGCTCTCAATCTAACGAAAATCCCCGAAGAAATGCTAATCATTGGCGGAGGAGTGATAGGTATGGAGCTAGGAATGGTTTATGCCAAATTTGGTGCCAAAATTACTGTCGTCGAATTATTGCCCGATATTTTGCCAGGAATCGAACCACGGATAACAGCATTGATCAAAAGACGTTTCAAGGACCTTAAAGCTGATATATTCACGAATTCAAAAGCAACTTCAGTTACTAAAAGGAAATCTGGAAAATTGGAAGTTAAAATTGAAACAAAAGACCAAACGATCCTCAAAACGTTTGATAAGATTTTATTGTCAGTAGGCAAAAGATCAAACACATCCAGTCTTAATCTCAAAGTAACAGGCGTAAAAACCGATGAAAAAGGCTTTATCAAGGTAAATAAGCGATTACAAACTAACATACCCAATATCTATGCAATCGGCGATTGCACTGGTATGCCTTTTACCGCTCATAAAGCAACCAAGCAGGGCATTGTTGCAGCAGAGGTAGCAGCTGGTCTTGAAAGTGAAGCTGATTTCAAAGCTCTCAATGTCGGAGCCATTTTCACGGATCCTGAAATATCCTTCGTTGGAATGAACGAGACGGAGGCCAAAGAAGCAGGTTATCAAGTCAGGAATGGGATTGCTCGTTTTGGTACCTCGGGACGGGCATTAACCCACCTTTCCACTGATGGATTTGTTAAAGTTGTATCAAATGCAGAAAATGGTGTAATTCTTGGAGTCCAAATAGTTGGCCCTGATGCTTCAGACCTGATTAGTGAGGCATCGCTAGCCCTAGAAATGGGGGCAACTGTTGAAGATATCGGATGGACTGTACATCCTCACCCTACATTACCTGAAATGGTTATGGAAGCTGCGGATACAGTTTTAGGAAAAGCAATTCATCAGGTAAATCTAACTCCGCGAAATAGATAGGAGAGCAAGTTTACTCTTCCTTTGGATACCATAAAGATTCATTTCGCGGATTTAATGCCCTCTGATTCCATCGAAAATCCACGTTTGCTTTGAATACATTTTATCTGACAGTTCTCGGGCAATTTCATCTTCTTCAGGTTTTAGGAAAACGGTCTTGAGTTCACACTGAAAAATATCTCTTAATCCAGCATATAAAGTAGATTGCCATTTTGATAGGTTAAAGTTGGGTAGATTGGCTGTTGGAAAATAGTTACTACGTCTTTTATGCTTTGGACCGTATTTTGCTGGATCACATACAGCTTCTAAGTTCTTAAGATTGACAGAATGCAATAAAGTGGCATGATGCAGGACTTTTCCCTTTGAAAAATAGCCCGCCGATCCAGAGATTTTTCTTCCTTTGTATAAGATGTTGGTTGATCCCATTTTCTCAAGATTTTGATATCCGGTCTCATTTAGAGTTTTTGTCAGTATATCCGTGAAGAATTCTGTAACTTCAGGTACTTTGGCATGTTTGGACAAAGGAAGCCAGTTTTTCAAAACAAAAAAAGAGACATTAAGGGACCCTGAATCCTGAAAAACCGTCCCCCCACCAGAAATTCGCCTCCCAATGGGAATATTATTCGCTTTGCAATATTCCAGATCTACCTCTTCTTCAATTCTCTGGCTTCGACCAACTATTACTGAAGGCAGGTTGTACCAAAAGCGAATGATTAGACAATTATCAGCAGGCGTTAAGGTCTGGAGAAGTACTTGTTCCAAAGCGAGGTTATAATTCAGGTCTGAAGAATTTGTGGCGAGAATTCTGGCAGTTCGCATGCGTTCCTCCTCGGTATGTTAACCAATCAAAAGAATTTCGCATCCAGGCCTTCTTAGGTAGTTAAGGCCATCTAGTACATGAAACATCTTCGCGTTGCCATGAAATAGACACCAAATAGCGGAGGTTCTGAATTGATAAAAGAAGGCGTTAGCTAGAAAGGGTGGACCAGCGCTGGGTGTGAGATTGATAATGAACTTGATCCTCCTTCTCTAATTCGTTGAGAAACGCAACAACAGTACTTTCTGCAACCCCAAGCTCCTTGAAAGGTGTACTCCAAGAGATACCGAGGATCTTTTGATATTCCTCAGCCAAATAAAATGCCTTCGCTTCTCCGGCGCCAACCAAAAGGTCGAAAATGGTATCCTTGGTATGTGTATGTTCGAATTTTAGGTTATGCACATATAGATCTAGTGGCTTGGGTACAGGGCTTTGGTGAGTAGGGCATATTATTTCCGTTTTCAGCTGAGCTAGAAGGTTAAGAACACGTAATCTGCGTTCAGAGCTCCCGGTGCCGTCAATAAAAAAAGAAGCAAGCTGATCAGGATATATATTAGCCTCATCGCCAATGAAAGTGCATCCACTACGATATGCCTGGACAATGATAGAATCCATGGAATGTCCCCCTGTGTGTTGTAATATCAACTGTTCTCCTCCAAGATCCAGTGTCTCACTGCCGCTGATTGGTTGAAGGATTTCTTCTTCCACCTTACCGATTTTTGAAAAGAGAGGGCTCTTGATTGCTAGCGAAAATTTTGATAGATTAGGGAATTGCTTGCTCAGAATGAACTCTTTTCCTTTAGTTAACGCCTCCTGGCCAGATTCATGGAGGACGACCCGTGGTTTGATTTTTCGCATCGAATCCAATCCAGCCCAATGATCAGGATGAGTATGGGTTAGCACAAGGTAAGAAATGTCAGAAGGATCACGTCCTGCACGTTTGACGAATGAAATGATCTTTTTTCCTAACCCACGGGACGGAAGGTCAACAATCGCGATTTTTTCGTCACCTAAGATCAAATAGCTTGCGTATTCAACACCTTGGTTTCCGATATCGTCAACTACCCTGTATACGCCAGGAGCCCATTCGACAAAATCACTCATCTGTTTTCACCATGTCTAAAGTTAGGAATCATGTGATTCGGTATTCTTCTTCCCGAAGATCGTCCACTGTTGCTCACCCACTAAATATATTGATATATCATAAGATTTTTTATCTAGCGGAAGGTAATTTGGTGAAGTAAGGCAATTTATAAAAATCAGTTAGAAGAGGTGAGCGTTATCCAATAGAAAGCTCATCTAGTTCCTCCATTGCCTTTCATGAATCATCCCAGTCTAAATCGTATTTGATAAGTTATCTTAACAAGAAAACAGAGATAATAGTGTCGTCTTGAGAATTACTGTAATCAGAGAACTTACCGAGGTGTTGTATAAAAAATGAAAATCGAGGACCTAATTGATAAAGGCATGATTCCGATCATAGATCCCTCAACACCAGATAGTCCTGCCCACGAGGGTGCTAATGCCTTTCTCGCTGAGTATGGCGGATTTGTTGAAGAAGTGGCTATTGTTTGCAAGAAAGAGGATGGTATGGTGACATATCGAAGTGCTGTGGCACCTAGTGATCGAATATACGAGAACTTCTTCACTGATTTTACGGAACTTGCGAATGATCTGGGGATGAAATGTCATGCACTAGCGTATGCCTATGGGGATTCCTTCATGGGTAACATCCCTGAATATGCCATCGCTAGATCGGATGGCACCAGTATTCACTCCTATGTGGATCCAGCAATGGATGCATACTGGAAACATCTGATGGCCATAGCTCAGGAGGTTGCTCGAAAGCCTATCCATTCTCTAATATTTCAGGAATTTCTTTTCCCTAGGCAGGAATATCCGTTTTCAAGGCGGGCTATCAGAAAATTCTCGGAAATTTCAGGTGTGAGTTTTGATACAACATACTTGGATATTCAACGTGATCCCTCAGTCCAACGGATGTTTGAAGAATGGAGATCTAATCTTATTACGACCGCATTTCGAGAAACCGCAGATCTGGCTCGAAGTGAGCAACCAGGGCTCGACATAGCCATGGTGGTACCAGTAGATCCAGAAACGGAATGGAACACCGGATATAACCGACATTTTGGGATTAATCTCGACAAGATCATAGAGGTAAGTGGATACGTAATTTACCAAATCATGCCTTATTCACCCATGTATCCGGAACCCGGGAGCCCAGGATGGGATACTCTGACCAGGGCTTTGCGTAGTTCAGCCCTTTATGAAGGTACGGGTTACAAAAAAGCTCTTCTCGTGTGGGGATTAGCAAATGAGGAAGAAATTGACTGGATAGATCGGTTGAAAGAAGAAATTAATGCTGAGAGAGTTTTTGGTCGCCTTGATCACCCTCCAAAGTACACGGAAAAACGGGAAATCCATCGAGGCGTCTAGCGCTTTAGCTAGTATCTTTGCCCCCAATGAGCGTATCTATTGATATAATCCTTAACCTGCCGATAGAATTCCGAACGATCTTTCTTCCATTGTCGGGCGGCAAGATTGTTAAGCGGATCATCAGGATTTGGGCTCGTTAAAAGGAATCTCAAGGTTTCTACAACCTGAACCAAAGAGTAAGCGGGACTCCATTCCTTACCCAAAATTCCCACGCAAACACGCTCTTTATGGATATTTACATGCCAAATTGGGGTCTTAAATCGTACCTTTGGGGGCTGAAAGGGATACTCCCGTGGGATCTTGATCTCTATGAAGAAAACTCCTCCTTCGTATAGGCCTGATCCAAGAATTTCTCCGCGGAAGTGGGTGAGGTCTCGTTCAACCGGAGAGAAAGTAGGTTGTTCGCGAGAAAGTTCCTGTGCTTCGATCGCGAGACGATCCAGCCACTCTTCTTTGGTTAGCATATGACATAACTCTGAGGAAACTGTACCCTTGACTACCCTAAGCATAACACCTGAAAACTTTTATTCTTGTTCATTCTATTCTTTTTGAGAAGTCTTAAAATTGACTTTTTAATCAATCACTAGAAGATTGGAAACAAGATAAAATCAGAATTCAGTATAAGTAATTGAGGATTACATCTCTTTTTTTTTTGTACACGTCACAGAGGTTTGACAGAAATGAGTCAGGCGTATTTGGAAGTTGTCGAACGCTTTATCAAACTCCAAAATCTTATCAATGAAGACGATAAAGATATGCGAAGAAAACCAAAGAAAGTGGCCCGAATTGCCTCCATGTTGGCCATGGCAAGTCTACATTCTAATTTTTCCCTTGATAAGCAATATGCAGTCTATAAAGCAATGATTCAGACCATGAGTGAGGAAATTCCTAACTTCAGAGCTTTAGGTGATTCAGTGGACGACATCGCGGCCAATTTAATTCTTGCATCGGAGTTAAACAAGCGACTACGTCTTAAAAGATAACATTGTCACCTTGCAATTCTTCTACTCCGACCATAGTAAGTATTCTTCTCTAGCTGTGCCAAATTATCCATTATTCACCTTAGAATAAATAATCCAATTTCGTACGTGGTGGACTAGTTACCCTAGTGACTGTCAAAACCCATTTATATAATTGCTCAGGAGAAACAAATGAGGCAAAAAACAATGTGGGATTGCCAAATGCTTTATATTTCATGAATTACCTCTTTTTTTAAAGCAATCCCATCTTGTTCAGAACCAAACCCTTGTTCATGCAAGGCTGCTTATTTTAAAACTATTTAGTGTACTCTCTATAGGTTGTGATAAATATGGAAGATTTAAATGGTAAGAAATACGTTATATGTCCCGCCTGGCCCTATATAAACTTCGATTCTACTGGGGCCTTACACCTGGGCTCACTATTACATCTATTAAGTGCAGATGTTTATGTACGGTATTTGAAATTAAGAGGAGCAGATGTGATTTCGGCCACGGGATCAGATTGCCATGGAACACCCATTGAAGTAGCGGCTTTGAAGGAAGGAATCACTCCAAAGGAATTGGTAGAAAGAAACCACGCTAGAACTCTAGAATTGCTGACGGAATGGAATATCGATTTAAATTACTCAAAAACCGCGAATTCCTTTCATCATTCGTTTGTTCAGGATTTTTATCGCCGCTGTTTTGAAAATGGTTATATCTTCAAAAAAACAATTGACCAACTTTACTGTGAAACAGATCGACGTTTTTTACCTGATCGTTTCGTTGAGGGAACGTGTCCTTATTGCGGTGCGGATGATGCACGGGGAGATCAATGTGACGGATCCTGTGGAAAACCGCTAACTCCGACTGAGCTTATTAATCCTCGCTGTAAGCTTTGCGGGAATGCGCCAAAAGTGAAAAAAACGACCCAATGGTATTATAATTTCGCTGCTTTTCAGGAAAAGTTAGTAAAATACATTCAGAACAATCCCCATCTCCCTGAAAATGCCCGGAATTTTTCGGAACAGATTCTGGAGGAAGGAATTCAAGCTCGCACATTGACCAGAGATCTAGATTGGGGGATTCCTGCAGAAAAGGCCATCCCTGAAGCGAAGGGAAAAACTATTTATGTGTGGTTGGATGCGGTATTGGGGTATGTTTCCGCGTCTGCTGAACTGGGAGTCAATGAACACGATGATAATGAGTTTTGGAAGCAGTATTGGTTAGATCAGGAGACTCGGACTGTTTTTTTCATTGGAAAGGATAACATCTTTTTCCACACACTCCTCCTACCTGCCCTATTATTGGGTACGGAGGAAAGTTACGGAAAACCCTTTGTTTTACCACATAATGTAAGTACGACTGAGTTCCTGAACTTCGAGGAATTAAAGTTTAGTAAATCTAAGGGGATTGGTGTATGGATTGATGATGCAGCCAATCTTCTCCCTACGGATTATTGGAGATACTATCTTGTGGCAACACGTCCAGAAACCAAGGATTACTCATTCACTTGGGAGGACTTCGAGCAACGGATTAACACTGATTTGAACGATGTTTTTGGTAACTATGTGCATAGAGTGTTAGTTTTGGTTCAGAAATATTGTGAGGGGATACTCCCTGAAAATCATCGTCTTGACGAGGTGGATAAGGAATTCGTATCCGCAATCCACCATACTCCTGAACTCGTCGCTGAACATTTCGACCGTTACGAATATAAAAAAGCCATAGGAGCCGTTGTTGACTTCGCTCGAAAGTCAAACACCTACCTCAGTACGAAAGAACCGTGGAAACTTGTGAAAACTGATTTTGCGTCTACTGAGACCACGCTATTCTTGTGTGTACAATCATTGGTAACATTAAGTATCCTCAGTTCTCCCGTTCTTCCAGAAGCGTCTGAGAAAATTTGGCAGGCACTCGGACTGGAAGGATCGGCGGCAGAACAGACATTTGAGGAAGCGGGCAAGTTGAAGCTAAACCCAGGGATCAAAATTCATTCTATAGAGCCCCTATTTGCCAAAGTTGAGTCCGCCGTGTTAATACAAAAATTGGAAGAAATACATGCATCCAAAGATACGATTAACAAGGAAGTGAAAACCTTCGATCAAAAAATCCCCATCGTAACACTGGAAGAATTCCAGAGATTGGATATCCGAATTGGAACTATTGTTCATGTCGAAAAAGTTCCCAAAACGGAACGATTGCTCAAACTTAAAGTAGATCTTGGCCCTGAAATCGGGGAACGCCAATTAGTGGCAGGCCTAGCTGAATTCAGAAAACCCGAAGATTTAATAGGTCAAAAAATCACTGTCATCGTCAATTTGCAACCTACTACCATCAGGGGGGCCCAATCTGAAGGGATGTTACTCGCTGCCACCTCTGACAATCAACTTGGCCTCCTGGCGCCGGATGCGGATATTCCAAACGGGGCGAAAGTCAGTTAAAACCACTATCTGTCTCCGTTCTAGAATCAAGACAATCCGCTATTTTGGGCAATGAAAGGATTTGATGTTATGGGCAATCAATGGGACGTCATAATCTATGAGGACTCATCCAAAAAGGTAGTAAACACCCGATTAAGACTTACAAAAGATACACTAGCCGTTGCGGGGCAACATGGGAAAGCTACAGTGCTTATTGACGAACACGAGCAAGAATGGCTGCTTAAAACCTTCAATAATCTTATCGATCATGAAGTCAATATGATGTACGATTTAGATGTAGATATAGAAGGCTCTCCAGAAGAAGGGAAAGATAGAATGCATCTTTGGCGAGTTCTCTGTGAATTCGTTGCGTCACGTCTTGGTCACCAAATAAAGTTGAAGATTCCAAAGACTCTTATCCTGTGTTCTCAGTTGGTGGCGAATTTCGAACTAACAACTTCTTCACCACTGATGCTAGATCCCGAAGTCGTTATCTTAGACGAGGAAGGTGTAGCGGAAACCGCAGAGGAGTATTATGGTTATTCAGAACGGGATGCATACTCATTTGAGACATCAAAGGCATTTGAAAAATTACTTGCAGAAAAAAGTGTGCAGGGCGATCCATCAAGTGTTCTTGCGGTCTTGATAAAGAAAATCCCAAATACAGTGAACTTGGATCAGTTTTTGGATCAACACGCGGGAGGAATTGATGACGCATTTAGTCTTATTCAAAAGGTTGACGACGGATATTATCTACTTCCCTTTGATATTTGGTTAAATGATCCAGATCGGAATGCAGGGAATTATTTGGTACAATTGGATGAATCTAACAACATTAAGAACCTTTGGGGTATCGATTACGAGATGTGGGCATTAGGATCGGATATCTGGATGGAGGAGGATGAGATTACCAAGGGCCGCAGCTATCTTACAGCGATAATTCACCCTGTAAGCCACCTTTTCGATCCAAGAATCTCACAAACTGTTCACCGAATGAGGAATTTAACCGAGGAAGAGGTCGTAATGATGACTAAAGCACCTCAGCTTTTGTGCAAGTGGTTTGAATATCATATCACTCAAAAAAATCTAAATGCCGACGAACGTATTGTCCTCAAACAAGTTGAATCAAATTTGGAAGACTTTCTTCTAGAATCAAAACCTCGAACTGATAAATTAACCAACAACCTCGAACGACAGATCGGACTTCCCCCCGATTTTGATGATTAGTCTCTCAGAAATTTGCATCCTCAAATGATCTGGTTTTTGGCGGTTTTGACCTAAATGATTCGAGGTTTTTCAAGATGGACAGGATATGATTGCTTCCTTTGTTTTCACAAATGCTGTACCACGGAATACGAGCTTCCTCTACTTTCTTCAGAAGCACAATACTTGAAGCGCCATTATCCAATTTCATCCTGCTTAATAAGAAAGAGCGAGAGAGGGGAAGTTCTAACCAGAGGGGATTCTTGTATTTTCTTAACAACACAGGGTCTTTGTACACTACATGATGATCATACGAAGCCATTGGTTTGCAAAACATTTCCGTTAATCTTTTGGAAAATCAGTCCCGAAGAATATTTGGCATGGATTTATCCTTGTGGCCGTGGATCTGGGTTCCAATGGATTATTGAACCCGAAAAACGAATAGAAGATGATTTGATCTCAGAAATGTATGGAATGGCACGAAACCATTTTAATAGTTTCTGGGGTGAACAAATAGACCATGAAAACCCGTTTGATGAGATTTCCATTGAGAGAGTTAAAAAAGAGCAGAGATATTTCCAGAATCTAGGAGACAAACATCTGCTTGAAGACCTGGTAAAGTTTGGGGAAATTAACTTTCTTACAGCCCCGCTCTCTTCAATGATTGCTATTTTTAACAAAGATCTAAATCAAAATGAATTCAAACAAACTGTATCAGCGGTCTTACATTGGTTAAGTTGGAGCCCTGTAGGGCTTCAATTGACGTTTATTAACGCAAAACTTATTTTTATTGCCGCTGCTCTATGGGCATACATAATTGGATTTATCCAAAGATCCCATGATCTTAAAAAGGATGGCCTTTACCAAGGAAGGATTTCTGACTATCCAATATCAACATTCTTACCTGAAGATTCGGTTAACCCACAGCAAGATCATTTTACTCTTCCAAAAAGGCACATAACTCACCATTTGGGATTTTTTATAGCAAGAGCTATTTTACCATCCTTTTGGGCCGATGTTGTTTCACATTCCTCTGATCGAGGGCTTCAATCATTTGCAAAGGTCGTTCAGGCAGTCCTTGAAGGTCGAACACCCCAACAGGAGTTACAACAGTTCTTTCGCAGATGAAACCAATAACCCCTGGACAAAAGTAAAGAATTAAGAATGTGTCCCAATTCCAGGTAATATGATCAATTATGGCAGGTTCACACGGATCATTAACAAAAGCAGGAAAGGTTCGTAATCAAACCCCAAAGGTTCAAGCTCGACCACGTAAAGGACTTACTCCCAGTCTTAGAAGCAAAAAGAATTATTTTAAACGGGTAGTGAAAGAAATACCAGTCGGACAACCTGAATTTAGACGATCCTAGGTTTTAATCTTTTTTGACTGTTAGGGAGCCTTTTTCGACCATTATAAAGATGTACGTTCACCACATCGCTCACAGAACTTCGCATCTACTCGAAGCTCAGCACCACACCTTGCACAAAACTGGTTGGAGAAAGTACCCTCTTGAAAAGTTTCCCTCTTCTGTTTTTCTTCAAATTCCGACCACGCTGATTTGTGTGGGTTAATTCCTCTTTTTTCCTGATGTTCAAACCAATAACTCTTGCTTTTCTTCTTTTTGGGCTTGGAGGGTCTATTATTCTTACTAATTGCTTTCACGCGACCTAAGGATTGTGGGTTTCTCTGTGTACTTATTCCGCGATTGGGCTTAAAAGATCTCCCGTCATGGAACAAACGTCATAAAAAGCTCGAAAACAAACAGAGGTAATAAGAAAAAATGGTAGCGGCCGGAGGATTTGAACCGTCCGATCTTGGGGTCTCTCAGAGGAATGTTATCTTCCGCTTATGAGCCCCACGGGATAACCTGGCTACCCTAGGCCGCTAAAAAACTTGTTTACCTATTATAGGAATTCCTAATTGGCACACAAAAGGATTCTCTTGTGGCATTTCGGCTTATAGGATATATTAAAACGTTTTCCATCTTGGTTTTAAGTGCAATCCTGCCATGGGATGTTTCAATCTGTCAGAAAAAACGCTTTAAATTCGGGATTTTGTTGGAGAAGCTCCGTAACCTGGAGACCAAGAGGGGTAAGTTGCCAACCTTTCTCCCCACGTTCAACCAATCCGAGCTCTAGGAGTGATCGACTGTATTTCCCGGTTCGTATATGACTTCTAACTGTATCTAGGCCCACGCCAATGATTTTACTCAATCGTTTATATCCAACGGAATCACGGTAGAGCTCGATTAGAATTCGTTTTTTGGTTCGCCCAAGCCTTTCGAGAATATCTTTTGGATCGATCGCGGAATTAAGGGAGCGGTCCCGTGAATCTCCATCTCCTCTATGGTTCAATGCATCATAGGGCTCTTCTTCTGGCATTACAATCTACCTATTTTACATAGGTATGCAGAACCTGATCAAGCACGTTGCAGTTCGGTTCTTTTGGCTCTTGGACGACTTCGAATCCAACGTTTCCCACATTCAGGGCATTTGAGGCGAAGATCAACCTTTTTAGTTGTTTTAGATGTCATGTTTCTTGATGCGATTGGCCTTCGTGAATATCGACCGTGATTTCCGATTCTACTAGTCCATCGGGCCATAGAACGGCTGCCCCGGCTCATACCACCTCCACGCTGCTTACTTTTCTCTATTTTCACAGTTTGGACTGTATGTTTATTACAGTATGGACAGAATGTTCTCATTTTTGAGGGAATTTTCAATCTACGCGTACTCCACTAAAAGAATCCGCCAATCCGCGACGTACTACGCGAAATAAGTTAGTAAACTGCAGTTTAGTAATCGATATTTGAGGTTTATTTTAGTCATTTAACAAAAGAGGTTCCTATACCTATCCTATTTCTAGCCATTTCCGTCATATGAAATGTCTTTTCCCTAAAAGAGGAACACACAGGAGAGCTGATTCTAAAACAAATAAAACTAAAAGCTTTCGGAAATTCTACCAAAATGCAATGAAAGAAGACCTATCTAAGGTACTGCGAAATACAAAGGTGAGAGGATGGCTAGAAATCGTAGTTCTGCTTATTATAGCTCTTGGAATGGCGATCACAATATCTAGTGGTTTAAACATTATGTTGAACGGAGCCACTCACCCCACAGCGGCGGTCACAACTGGAAGTATGATTCCCATTTATAATGGGTATCAAGATACAGAACAAGCCGATATTTATCCTCTTCGTGGCGATATCCTACTTGTTAGAAAGGTTTTACCCGCTTCAATCGAGATCGGTGAAGTAATCGTCTTTAATGTTTCTCAAGTCTCAGATCCGATAGTGCACAGGGTTGTCGACAAATGGGAAGTAAATGAGACGTATTATTTCAAGACAAATGGAGACAATCGGAAGGATCCAGATACTTGGGTAGTTAAGGGAAAAGATGTCTTTGGAATCGTTGTGGTTCGTATTCCGTATATTGGCTGGTTTTTGATTCTTTTTCAATCCACGCCTGGTCGAATTATTCTTTTGGTCAGTGCAGCCTTCCTATTATTCTCAGGTAACGGGGAAGAGACAAATGACAAGAATGCAAAGACAGCAGATGTCTTCCCAAAAGGAAAAAGACGGAAGGGCACTTATATCCGGGCGGGATTACTGCTGCTCCCGATACTCATATTCATCGGTTTTAATCTGTTCGCTGCATTTGCTTCTCCCCCTTCAGTAATGATATACTCCATTCCGACAGACAGCAGTTCTTCATATCAGAATTTGTTAGAGTCAACAAAGGATGATAAGGTCACTCTTTTCTTGCCATCTTCCCGTTACCGGTGGAAAAAAGATGGTCAATCCCCGCAGGAAACATTCTTTTTTCCGATCAGAATTAATGTTGTGTCAGGAGGAATTTTAAACAACATAGATTCAATCGAAATTGTCACAAACGTTCTAGGGATGGAATCTCTTTATCGTTGGACGCTTGTATACAATTATGTAGGGGTACGAACCCTTGAGGGAGGAATTATTGCCCTAATCAGTGGAGAGGGAATTTTTAATGCTAGTATCACTCTAAATTATTACTCACGTGGGTTGTTCGCTTCAAATCCCTCTTCTACAACGTTTCCTCTATTACTGGATAATAGATGATATTTAATGAGCAATATTTTCTATCTGGTTGGAACAGCTGGTTCAGGTAAGACCGTACTTACTGCCTCACTTCAACGATACTTAACGACAAAAGGAGCCACGTTGACTACGGTAAATTTAGATCCAGCAGTTCAACACATTCCATACAAGGCAGACATTGATATCCGAGACTATATTAATTTTGACCAACTGGTTGATGAATATCAATTAGGTCCAAATGGAGCCATCGTAGCTGCAGCCGACCTAATTGCAGATTACGTAAATGATATCAAAGAAGCAATAGAGGAATTGGGAGAGAGTTCCCAGGTTGTCCTGGTTGATACTCCAGGCCAGATGGAACTTTTTGCATATCGAAGTTCTAGTGTGAGAATTACGCGAAGTTTCTACAGTGATTCTTCATTAATTGCCTTTCTTTTTGATTCAGCTCTGGTATCTTCCATTTCAGGATATCTCTCTGTAAATCTCCTTGCTACTTCTGTTCAGATACGTTTAAATCTTCCTATTACGCACGTGATGACAAAAACCGATCTTTTAAAGCCCTCCAAAGTAGAGGAGATCTTGGGATGGCGAGAAGATCCTTATACAGCAATAGAAGAGCTACACGGGCTGACACGGGAGTTTGCTTCCCGAACAGGCCAAATCTTTGAAGATATGGCCGACATCCCTCTCTTGCCTTGTAGTGCCTATTCAGGTGAAGGTCTTGACCTATTGGCTGCACAAATCAGCCGTACGTTTGCTTATGGCGATGATTGGTCCATTTGAGGCATTTTCTTCTATAAGTTACGCTTCAAAATATCCTAAGTGGGCCCAGGAACCATCCAAAATAGTGAACTAACAACGATGAAAAGAAGGATAAATGTAAACGTTCCACTGAGCCAAAGCCGTTTATTATCAACATCTTCACGAGGTACCTTCAAAATATAGCGGATAAACAATGCACACATAACGAGTCCTGCAATCAATAAGACAAACCACAAATCTGGGGACAATTTAAAGAAAAGAAAAGCAATTCCAGCTATCGTTCCATTCCCGATTCCAAAGGCGACTTTAGAATAATAATTCTTAGCACTGGGTTTCAGTCCAGTCGGTCGTTTAGAACCCTTTTTCACGTCACGGGGAGTAGTGGGTTCATCCTCAGGTTCCCGAATCCGACGAATCTTTCGTTCACTGATGCTTCGCCTTTCTCTACTCAATTCAAACTCCTATCCTTTTTCCGATATAATATTTTTACATTGTATCTTTGGCAACTGCTCGATTGAATCAGAGATCGTCTGAGATTAATTTATTCATCTGATAGAAAAACCCTTTTTTTCTACGAAAAGATTCATTTCCCTGGTCGAGCATGAAATCTAGTGAATGAAGGGACCATTATGAATTACTCAGGCGAGTATTTGGTGAAATTAGCCCGGAGAGTTATCGAAACATATCTAAAGAATGGAATAAGGATCCAAATACCAAAAGATGCTCCTCAAGATCTGTTTGATGAGTCAGGTGCCTTTGTGACACTTCATACAACAATTGGAGGTGGTACGGCTAATCTAAGAGGTTGTATAGGGAGGATTGAAAGCAGGAACAGTACATTAATCCAATCTACGATTGATTCAGCGATCGATGCCGCTATTCATGATCCCCGATTTCCTCCTGTCAATGAAACCGAAATGCAGCAGATTACGGTCGAGGTAACAGTCTTAACGCCTCCCCAAAGGCTTATAATTTCCAATCCCGAGGAATATTTTCACCAGATAGAAATCGGGAAACATGGTCTTATTGCTCAACGAGGTTTCAATCGTGGATTATTACTGCCACAGGTGCCCGTTGAACAGAAATGGAACATTAAAACCTACCTAGATTACGTTTGCATGAAGGCAGGGCTTCCAGCTGAAGCATGGCGCCATCTAGAAACCAAAATTTCGCGGTTTGAGGGTATAATTTTCACTGAAACAATCCCCAATGGCCCAATTCAGCATCGGATTGTTCAATGACTTACTAACCTTGTCTTCAAACCAATAACCTCATCCAATTGTTCGTGATCGAAGTTTTCGGAGACTTCGAGAGAAACCTTATCTCGATAGAGACAACAGGCCGTATTGTCTTGGATATGTGATTTTAAAACTTCCCCAAGATACCCAAATTGAATGGGTCGCATTAACCAACGGGAAGATCCTTGTTCCAGAAGTTTTAACGCATCTAATGAGGTTTTTTCTTGATTAAAGTCAAAAGAGGTGGGAGCTACGCCGATAGAAATTCCCAGATCTTCCGCCAGGTCCTTACATATGGCTTCACATAATAACTCACAGGCCA
Organism: Candidatus Heimdallarchaeota archaeon; assembly: GCA_048881705.1. Lineage (GTDB taxonomy): Archaea > Asgardarchaeota > Heimdallarchaeia > Hodarchaeales > Hodarchaeaceae > Hodarchaeum. Next base: position 34,716 of record JBHLSH010000015.1, read on the forward strand.
AACAAAATGAGGGGGATTCGGGGAATGAAGCTAGAGTATCTTTAAGAGAAACGATTTTCACGGGAGAACCAAACTGCATCTTAACAAAACTTAGGTATTCATCTTCGAACGGTTTCCCTGTCTTGAAAAACACTGGAATGATTTTGGTCCCGCGCTTTTGCATCAACCAAGCCGCAAGTAAGGAATTGTAGTGTGGTTTAATTAAGGCCAAAACGGTTCCTTGGGCGTACGATGGAAGTCCACCGATTCCCGTGAAGATTCGGTCATATATGAATGTTAGGGGCCCCCGAACATCCAGATATATCTCGAAATCGGGATTTTCGAGATCTACTCTTACCCCGGATCCAGTCTGCCTCAATACCTCTGCCCCAACTGCCGCCGCGATTTCCATTGAAGAGAATTCGTGATTTCCTTCCCGACGAGTACGGACTGCAAAGCTGCTTTGGGAGATGATATGTTTGAGGCTTTGAGTCGTACCAACTTTGATGATTTCATCTACGGAGGACTGTACGACCAATGCAGGACTAACGGAAGAAACTCCGCTAACTTGACGGGCGATTTTACTGGCCACTTCTGCATGATCTACTGGAGTATCAGAGTAAAGTAGAAATCTTCCACGAAAACGCAAAATTTTCGAGTTCATTTTCGGGTCAAGAATGTCAAGAATGTTTCTTCGCAAGATTTCAAGCATTCGTTGTCGTGTCCGAGGGCTTTTGATCCATAGTTCGCCAGCAAACCGTACAAGAATGATGTGTTGGCCATTTAAAAATGAATAATCGTGCTTCCCCGTCATTTACTTCGTTAGCTTCCCATAACATATCGAAAAAGTAGTTTTAATGCCTTTCAAGATTTTCAAAGCTCGAAAGAAGATTATTCTCCAAAAACGAATGTCTCAGAGTAACTATAATAGATCATCGCAAAGCTTTCACTTGTCAGGTTTCATCACAGACTCGTTATTGCCATGAAAACGTGAGGGATTCAATCAAGTGAATCCTCGTCTTCATCTGTACGAAGCTCCTCAGAAGTTCGAATAATATTTGCCACTTCATAATATTGTTCAAATCGTTTCAAAATTGCAGTTTGCAGGAGAGGCGGTAGGTTTTTAATTTTTTTAGCTACGATCTTTCGGGCTTTATCACGGTCATCGGGCAGTTCAGAAAAGCCCCACATTTCAGAAGGGCCAGCTTGTTGATTCTTTTCAATCAGATAAACCAAGCCCTCTTGCTGTTGAAAAGCAAAAAACTTAGGTTGAATTAACGGACAATCGATAAACCCGTGTTTGCCCGTAACGGTGAATAGATGATTGCATCTCTTAAAGTTCGGGGATGTAGCTCCTGTTTTGAATGCACAATGCCCCGTATCAAGATAATTCCAGGTTACATCCATTTCTGAAGTTGTCATTTCAATCACAACATTTCATGGCATCAAGTCGATTCCCAAGCAATGACGTACAAGCCGCTGGAGGGACTTGAACCCTCGACCAACAGATTACAAGTCTGTCGCTCTACCAACTAAGCCACAGCGGCAGTCGAGGTTTACATGGAATAAAACCAGTTTGAGGTATTTTGGGCTCTGGGTCAGTTACCCTACTCTGTTTACGTCTTTAACAGAGACCAGGTTATAACTGCAACTGGTTTATGAGATATTCAGCGGCTTGTATGGCACTTTTTTCCACATGATTATAACTTTGACATCTTGAGGGAGTATCAACTAGGTTCTTAATCTATCTATGCATCCAAAAATCCGGCTCGCTAGCCCGAGCCTTACCTTAATTCAAGCCATCGTCTGTTTCGAACATAGAGAATTTTAATGCCCTTTTCTTTTGCCAAAGTCTTCAGGTGGTGATCGTTGGTTGCGATAATCGCTTGAAGGTCTTGAGCTGTAGATAATAGGATAAAATCAATATTCCTGTGTATATGATCTGTAGCCCAAATTTCACAGTACCTATTGACAAATTCAAGGGCCATTCTCGTGTCTAAACGAACTTTGGGACTCCCATGTTCCTTGATTTTTCGTAATTCTGATAAAATAGGTTCAAGAACAATCAGAGTTCTCTTTTGGGGAATTACTCGGTCTAATTCATGCGAAATATTCAGCACGGGATTTTGACTAATAGCTAACAGGAAATTTGTGTCAAGAAGAATTAGGGTTCCGCGTTTCTTCACAGGTTGAGGGGATCCATCCTCTACCGTATCTCATTACCCCCAGAGATTTCTCCCCAGCCTATCAATCGCCATCTACGATCAATTTGACGACTTATAGCTATACGAGTACCGATTGTTGCGCATACGGGTAGTCGAAGGTCAACTTGTACTCCTTTCTTTGTGCTATTCGTAACTCTTCCCACGGTTTTCGCGGTTCCCACACTTAACATGAGTGCTTCATTGGCTTCAATATTCTGAACTAACGTCTGGGCCTCGGAACCAACAACACGGTCCATTAGATTTGACGAAAATAGGAGGCTATCCCATACGGGAGGAAGGTCGTCAGGAAGGCCAACAATTTGGCCCACAAGTGAGTCACTCTTCGTTAGAGCGGGATCAAGAAGTGTTCCAATGCCAATTAACCCTCCAGGCAGCGCAGTCTCCAAGTTTCCAAATCCTGAGCGAAGACTGACTATCTTGGTTTTGATTGGCTTCCAGGATCGTCCCCGACGGTTTCCAGGCCTAATCTCTATTTCATCTCCTACGGAGAATTTGCCCTGGATTATACTTCCGCCTACAACGCCGCCGTATAATTTGCTTGGAGACTGGCCAGGTTTGTTCACATCAAAGGAACGTGCAACCAGCATTCTAGGGCTAACAGTATTGTCTCGTTTAGGCGTCGGAAGGTTTTCCTCGATCTGTTGTATTAGGAGGTCGATATTCGTATGATGAACCGCGCTGATTGGAATAATCGGGGAGTTACGAGCGGTTGTAGTTGTGATAAAATCCCTTAGGTCATTATAATTTTTCACTGCATTCTTTTCAGAAACCAGTTCGATCTTATTTTGGCATACTATAACCTTCTCCATCCCAATGATGTCCATTGCTGCCAAGTGTTCACGCGTTTGCGGCATAGGAACTCTTTCATTCGCCGCAACAACCAAGATCGCTCCGTCCATGATGCTTGCCCCTGAAAGCATGGTTGCCATCAAAACTTCGTGTCCGGGAGCATCCACAAACGATACCCGTCGAATAAGTACCGTTTCAGTTCCACACTTGGGACAAACCTTTTTGGTAGTATACTTTTCAGGGCTGCCGCAGTTTGGACATTCCCGAAATTCGGTTTCGGCGTAACCTAACCGAATAGAAATTCCACGTCGTATTTCTTCGCTATGAGTGTCAGGAAACTTCCCTGTTAATGCCTCTGTTAATGTTGATTTCCCATGATCCACATGGCCGATCATACCAATAGATATCTCAGCCTGCATTGGTAATTCTGAGGTTGACTCTTTATTAGTTTTAGTTACTTTGACCGATTGTACCTTGGATGTTTTTTTTGTCTTTGATGTTCGTTTTTTAGCTGTAGAGGCCCCTTTCGATTGTTTTACTTTGGTACCTGATTGTTTCGTCCTTCCTGACGAACTTTTTTTCTTTGCTGGCATGCGCGAACCATCGGGTTACAGTAATTCTTCAATGGCCTTACTGTTCTCATCACGAGAGATTATCGACAGATTGATCTGATAAATATCTTCAGAAATGACACTACCTCTTACACGTTTACGTCTCCGCTTCCCCTTACGATTGGGTTTATATCCGGGTGCCCTATGGCCTATAAGGATGCGTTTTGGCATGGCACCTTCGACTCCCGGGGCCATCGGAAATCCAGACCGGTCTGAACCGCCCGTGATCCGAAAAGTATATCCATCGAATCCAATAAAGCCTCCATCAAACTCTTCTCCCAATTGCTTACCGATTAACTGGCGAGTCACGGCATCCTGGTCAATTTCCTTTTTGTAACTTTGCTTTCCATCAGCCAGGTTGAGTTGAAATCTTACCATTATTGCATCACTTGTATCTAGAAAGTAATTTCGACATTTAATCCTTTCTAGAACGTCTGTTACTAATTTAATGTCGTAACTAGGGGAGTTTTTTTCGTTTTAATACTTGTTCCGAGGAACGTTAGAGTCCCCAATATTTGTTCCCGCTCATCCGCCTTTTAATTTCGATTATTTCTTGCAAGGCATCATTTTCGGTCCCCGAAATCATTTTGTGATCCAAAATCTTTCGGACGTCTGTTTCGGATAAATCAACCCATAATTCATCGTCTTCATTGATTTGACGACCCGCAGTCGGGCCGCGGATTGCAACTGCGACCTGGTCTCCAACCTTTGCTTCATGTAAATTCTTTCCTTGATCTTGGATCTGTAGCAAGAACCCGACACGCTTATTGTCACGGTTGATGAGATTGACTTGCGGAGTCAGAAGTCCAGCCATTACCTCAATACCTACGATAGCTGGTTTACTTGCCCGAAATACATATGGCAACACCCGAATCTTGCCAGGCCTTGTGATTCCTTCAAGAGCCTTCTGTTCAAGCCTTTGTTGAACCTCGTACTGGTAGGTCTCATACTGTTCACTGAGACGATAGATTATGTCGTCTGTAAAGATTGGAATATGTAGCTTGGCTGCTTCTTCGTGAGCGATAGGTAGAACATCTATGCGAAATCCTAGAATTACCCCAAAAGACTCATTTGCTTCTTTTGACAAGGAGGCTTGATACACATCTTTTTTATTGATATTGCCAACTGATGCAAACCTAATCTGTATATTTGAGTCTCTTAAAAAACCTACCAATGCCTCTAAGGAGCCAAGGGTATCGGCTTTTACGATAACTCCAGCTTTATCAGTTTCTACCAATATTCTTGCTAAATCTTCAGATATCTCTTTTTGCGCATTTTCTACTTCGCCAGTTACATTTGCTACAAACAGAGGAGATCCGGCAATGGCGTCTTCTAGGTTGGGAGCAGCAATTTTGACACCAATCGCAGCGACGGCTCTTTCAACACTTGCAAACTTGTTTCTAGGGTCACGGATTTCATCTAGCTCCTTGGGAACCAAAATCGCTCGTATCTTTGTTGCAATAGGACCATTTTTTCCAGCAATAACGATTTGCGAGTCCTGATCTAATAGACCGTCAAATAGGATAACATCGATCGTCGTTCCCATTCCAACTTCTTGTTTCACCTCTAAAACAACTCCACGTCCCTTATCAAGGTGTAATGCTAATTGTTTCTGTAAATATTGTTGCGCCAAACTTGCCAGGACAAAGAACATTTCTGGGATTCCCTCTCCTGTCACCGCTGAGGTTGGAATGATCGCGATCTTTTTGGCGAAATTTTTAATCTTATCAAAACGTTCAGGTGTAAGGTTAAAATGACTTAATTCTCCCATAATTTCGTAAATAACCGTTTGGAGAGCGTCCATTGTCCCTCGAGATTGTTTTTCCATTGATTTAATCAGGGGAAGCTTAGGATACGATTTCCATCCAGGTAGGCGATCTATTTTATTGGCAGCAATTAGGAAGGGAACTTTGTTCCTTACCAAGATCCGAAGGGATTCAACGGTCTGCGGCTGAATCCCTCTACGGACATCAACAACAAGAATTGCAAAATTGGCTGCAGAAGCGCCTCGAGCTCGGAGATTCATAAATGATGCGTGACCGGGAGTGTCGATAATTAGGATTCCTGGGATTTTTAATGTATGTTCTTCAGTACCTACCAAAGGTCGAATTAACGCCTGTACGGTTTCAATGGGAAAGAAACTAGCTCCAATATGTTGAGTGATCCCTCCAGATTCTCTCGATTGTACAGCGGTTCCTCTAACCTTGTCGAGAAGACTTGTTTTCCCTGAGTCCACGTGGCCTAGAATGACGGTAATTGGGCTTCGTAATGTTCCATTTTGAATTGTTTCATCTTGATTCGAAGCCATCTTTTCTACACCACTTCATCCTGATATGATTGAGGAAATGAAAGACAAACCGTCTCCTATATTCTTAGAAATTCAACTAATATTCAGAATTGTTATATTTACGTCAAATTTATGATGTTTATGCGTAAAATGCAAAAGATTTAATTCAGGTTTTATGCGGGCCACGATTGAATCTAATCTACCTCCTAATAGATGTTGGAGGAAAACCCAAGAAAGGATTAAAATGCGCCGAGATCGCACACATTACTTCATATACCCTGAATATTTTGACAAGTCCCTGACAAGAAAAGAGGGAAGGCGACTCTCGAAGGCTGAAGCGTTGGATAATCCCACTTTGGATGAAATTCGTCTGGCAGCGGATAAACTTGGTTACAAGAGAGAAGATCCAAACAGAAATGCGGCATATCCGAGACGTTGGTGGGATAAGAACGGATTAATTCTTGTAGAGAAAAAGGAACCTAAACTAATTACCCTTCGTAAGCTTAGTGTTGGAATTAAGGAGTTCTCCAGGCCTTACATAGAAAAAAAGAAAAAAGAGTTGGCGGAGGAAAAAAAATTCCGTAAAGAGAAGAGAAAACATGTAAAAACCTCACCACGGAGGAAAAAAGCGGATACGGAAACAGAAGATGACAGGAAACCGCAAGATTTCAGGCCAAAACGAAGACGCTAACCTCTCCCATTCTTTATATCACAAGAGTTTGGATCAATAATGCTAAGGGGTGTAGCCTCTGCGAAAAAAACGGGACATTTATACAAAACGGGCAAAACAAGAGGGATACCGCAGTCGTGCCGCGTATAAATTACTCCAGATTGATGGAAAATTTGATTTATTTGGTGGCAAACAAACGGTTATCGATTTATGTGGTGCTCCAGGGGGATTTTCCCAGATAGCATTAAATCGCTCGAGGGGGAGAGCAAATATTCTCCTTGTGGATAAAGCTCGTGTAAAACCAATTGATCAGGTCAGGATCATTATTGGGGATATCACCAAAAGATCAACAGTTTTTAGAATACAGGAAGAACTGGAACAATCAGGGTTTATAAAAGAAGAAATAGTTGTATTGGCGGATTGTTCTCCGAATGTTTCTGGAAATTGGGCGACTGACCACGCACGCCAGATATGGCTAAGTGAGACAGCTCTCGGGATCGCTAATTATTTTCAGGCAGCCAAGTTTATTACCAAGGTATTTCAAGGTGAACAACTTTCGTCTTTTCTTCAAAAAATCAGACAAAGTTTTGAAGATGTCAAGGAGTTTAAACCTCCTACCTCACGAAAGAGAAGCGCGGAAATGTATGTTATTGCGACAAAACGTATCAAGGGAGAAGGTGATATAGGTCTGTTCAATGAAAGAATCCTTGAAGTGGGTAATAATACTGATATGAATGAACCATGAAGCTCCTTGAAATAAGAGAGGGATCTTTCCCCTTTTATGTTCCGCATCCTCGAAGTCATTCTAACACCCCACAACGATCTGATATCGTATTCTTCAATCCCAAACAAGAAATCAACAGAGACTTCTCTGTCCTAGCTCTACGGGCCTATGCTAAAATAATGAATAGGCCAGATTTATCGGTTTGTGAGCCATTGTGTGGAACTGGAATCCGAAGTTGCCGATATAGTCGGGAAACACCTGTTTCCACTATCTATTGTAATGATGTAAGTGCAAGAGCTATCGAACTTACTCGGAAAAATATCTCACGACTTCCCAATCCTCAAGCAGAGCAGTTCCATGTCTATCAGATGGAATGCAATGATTTTCTGCGAAAATGTCTTCATGAGAGGAGGTATTTCGATGTTGTTGATATTGACCCTTATGGAACTCCCGTACCGTATGTCCAAAACAGCATTCACGCCTCCGTATTAAACGGATTATTGGCATTCACCGCTACTGATCTGGCTACCTTGGCTGGTGTTTATCCGCAGGCTCTCTATGCCCGATACGGTATTAGTCACTTTGATAGTCGTCTAGGGAACGTACACGAGCTGGCAATGCGTTTATTCATCGCTGGAGTCCAACAAATCGGACTAAAACTAGGCCAATCAATAGTTCCGATATTGGCTTTTTATCATCGACACTTCATCCGTACATTCTTCTTGCGGAAACGGGGAGTTAAAGCATCTTTGGAAGACGTAGGCGTAATTCACTGCTGCAAAAAATGCTCAAACCGGTTTTTTACCTATATTGGAGACAAAACACGAACGTGTATTAGTTGTGATTCAACCAAAACTATGTCAGTTGGCCCGATCTTTCTGGGGAAGATGCAGCAGACCACATATCTAGAATCTATGAGAGACGACCCACATATACGGAATTTAGGAACAGAAAAAAAGCTGACCAAACTTTTTTCAAGAATACTCGCAGAACAATCGGTTGAAATTCCATGGTCATTTGATATCGAAGGCCTGGCAAAAAAATATCGGACTAAAGTCCCCTCCATAAACTTAATAATAGAAAAACTAAGGGATATGGGTTATAAAACCTCTAAAACCCATTATTCAGGGATGTCCATAAAAACTGAAGCCCCTGAAACAGACATCAGCACGCTTTTGCGCGATCTTAATATCCAAACAAAGTTTAATTAGATTGTTATTCCTATCAAATTCACAGCAAGAATAGAAAAAACCATCTTAACGTTACGTAAGGGACGTAGTCTAGCTTGGTTTTATGATTCTTGGTTTGGGACCAAGAGGTCGCGAGTTCAAATCTCGCCGTCCCTATTTTCCTCATCATATGGGCTTAGAACTGTTGTTAGGTAGTTTCATCTTGGAGACTACCAATCAATTCATACGCAAGTTTTTGTGGTTCAGGAAGGAAGACCGAGCTAGCCATAAGGGTTTGATCCTGGATAGTTTCACCTTGCACTTCACGTGCTTGGAGTCGAATTCTGCCGCGAACGAGGACATTAATGCCTTCGACTTCCGATAGAACCGAATCAAAGATATCTTCGTCCGACAAGCCTTTTTCCAGCATTGTTTTTATCTGGGGTGAAGAAATCGAGCTTAATCGTTCTCCTGAACGTCCGAAAAATGTAACTCTTATTGTCCCTGTTCCGTCGTCCACAATACCTGAGATACGCATAATAATCTGTGGTTCGACGCTTCCATGAGAACTACATTCCCAGCCAGAGTCTTGTTCTGTTTCAAGTACCTTTTTACGGCACGTAGGGCAAGCCCGATAGTATGGAGTTTGTTGAAAAATCCGAATCAGTTTACCAAAAACTTCTATTGCCCGACTATCATCTTGTTCGGAGAGTTCAGAGAGCTGAATTTTTTCATAATCAACGGATGGCCGTGTGGGCTGAGCATCTTCAAGTTCACGGATTTTAATCTGACGTAGTAGAGCGGGGATACGGGAAGAGGGACGGACGTGTGTTTGGGGAGTTAGATGGAGTTCTATTTTATCATCATTTCCCTGACGAACCCGACCAAAAAAAATTTTGACATATTTGAGATTTTTCTCTTTCATATCAGCTAGTTTTTCTACAGAGTCCCCCCATGCGACGATTTGGCAAGTACCTGTCGCATCTTCGATGGTCATTGAGTTTACTCGACCTGCCGAGCCATCCGTTCTAGTAAATTCACGGGCTTCGGAAATACCTTGAATTACTCCCTGAATACTTGCTAGACCTTGTTGAGAATCGAGTTTATCGATGTCTTGAATAGGGGGATCTTGAGGGATCTGTGACACTTCTTGGGGGAGAAATTCCGTATCGTTCACGGTATGAAGTTCAAGTGTATTGTATCTTGACACCGTTACCCTTACTTTGGTCAGTTTGATGGTAGAGTCAGTCACCTGATCAAATGCATTGATTGCTTCATCCCAAAGCACCAAAGTTGTTGATCCAGTCTCATCAAAAACGATGGCCCGTTTAACTGATCCTGAGGATCCGTCCTTACGCGAAAAGTTTCGAACCGTTTCATCAGAAGGTCCTTTTCGGACTAGTACCGCTATAACGCCGTCATCGGACTTTATTCTATCAATCTTCTTATTTACCACTTCATGAACATCTACATGTGTTGTAGTTGTACGATCCTCCAAATCAGGAAGCGCCTGATGGCCTATCTTTGCAATATTCGTAACCCGTGTCGCTATGATCTCAGGTTTACCTTCACGATCTAATTTAATAGAACCCGCCTGGATAAGTAGCTCATCTCCCCGCGTAAAATTGAATGGCTCCTCAGCTCGATCATCCCAGAAAACCATCCTTCGAACAGTTTGATCCCCTTTGAGAAATAAGTTAGTTACTCTACCTTGAGAGCCGTCTTTCCGATCAAAAGTAACTAAGTTTCCGATCTTGTGAACAAGGGCACGAATGTCAGCTTCATCCATTTCTTCATCAAGAACATCAATGTTGAGTACTTCATCCTCGGGATTGGGAAGATTGGAAAGGTCGCCTGCTGTTTCAATATCAAGTGAACCGCGATCACCAACATGGAGCTCTAAATCACCACCTCGTCCTAATTTTGTGTATCCTTGGCGAATTTTAATGATAGATCCTCTTTCCACCTGTTTTCCTGTTATACGACGGGCCATGTTTCCCCAAAGGATAGTTCGAATTTGATCAGTCCCATCATGGAAAAGAAATGGTGCCAAAATATTCTTATTTCCTTCTCTCACGAATTCAATAGGTTTATAGATCCGTAATACTCTTCCTGTGAGATTCACTCCGGAAAGACCGGGTTCCATTCTTTTGAGTCTTTTTACTGTGAGGGGCGATTTTTTAGTGAGTTCTGGCCTCTCAAGTTCAATGTTCATATCCTTTGCAATGATGTAAGCCGCAGCAATATCGTTGACAAAGAATCCCAAATCCTCCTTTTTTTGTTCAATCTTCTGGAGAATTTCTCCTCTAGATAAACCTGACTTCTGAGCGATCTTTTGAACCAACTCTTCAATATTACTCAATGGATGCTCACCAAATACAAAATCCTCTCTTTATACTTAATATTGCCACGACTTTCTTAAATAGTTGCAACTATATCGGGCGCTCTTGTTCACCTTCTATGGTTGCACCTAGATGATTTTTACGTTTTCTTCTGTTATATAGTCACACGCTCGTGTAAACAGCTACATATTGTTACCAATGCCTGTATTTTTGTCCATATCTTGCAATAATAAAATCCTTCAGGGTATTACGAAAATTTCGACAACCTTCTTTCGTTTTGAGAGATAATAAAAATAAATGCAAAGGTGGAAGCCGATAAGATTTAAGTAATTGTTCATTAGAATTGATCAAGCCCTTTTCCACTTTATCAATTTTGTTAAAAATGACGAATGGGGGAAATTCGCAGGATTCCGCAACAAAACGAATCATCTCGATGTCGATGGGAATTATACCTTTTTTCTCCAAATTTTCAACAACAAAATGAAACGTTGAAACATCAATGATGTGGATCGCAAGAGCTATTCTACGCTTAGAATCATCAAAGTACTGCACGATCTCGTCCTTTATCCTTTCTTCTGTTTCTTTGGATCGCTTCTCGATTCGTCCAAACCCTGGAAGGTCGACTAGGTGGAGATCTTTAACCAATGGAATGAAAGAAATACGTCGGGTTGTACCTGGTCGTTTTCCCACAGGCCTTTTTGAATGGGTAAGGAAATTAATCAGAGAAGTCTTACCAGCGTTAGGACGTCCACTAATAGGGATATAAGATAAGGGAATCATAATCTTACTTCAATAGAATGGTTAAAAGGGCTCCTGCAATAATAGGAACCGAAATATTATCATTTACGAAATTTCCAGTTGTCAATTCAATGATTGCACAAACTAAAGATGTTTGAAAACAAGTTATGCCAATCTGATCAAGGGAAAGTTGCTCAACAGATCTTATCTCGAATAAGGGAATCCAGGGGTTGACAGCAGGATTCATGGAAACCCAAGAAACAATAAACACACTGCAGACAAATGCAGAGCCCAAGAAAGTTATGAAACCTTCAAAACTCTTTCCGTTCAATTGTTCAAACCTATGGACTCCATATCTCGTTCCCACTACATTTGCCAGTCCATCTCCAAAAGCCATGATGACAAAAACAGCAGCAGCTACTCGTAAATCCAAAAATATTACGGATAGTAAAACCATCAGGACATAAAGGATTGGTCCATGAAGAGTACCACTATCCCGGTCTTCCACCCGTGAAGCCATGACGTCAAATCCCATTTTCCAAACAGAAGGCCGGGCAATTATTCCTACGAAAAATAGAGCAACTAACACACAGAGTACAGACATCCATCTGGGGAAAATACCCAGTAAAAGGCTTAAAAACCCCATAGAAATATGAATAATCTTTCGTTTGGTCTCTTGTTCCATAAGCCTCGATTCTCTTGGGAGTTTCTCAATTAAATGTAACTGGTCGAGAATAGAGGAGGAATTATCGGTTATCCTCTAAACAACACCCTATAAAATAACTTATTTTTCTGCATCCGCAGAGTATAATTCATCTAACCAATCACCATATACATCAACTCTTTCTTCGATCGGACGGACTGGTCTTGATGCGTTAGTTTTACACTTGCCACAGGAGATTACAGCAATTCGGTTTTTTCGATTAATATCAATTTGGATAGAATTTGTCGTTCCGCAAAGGGGGCAATTAAAAACTATGGGAAGAGTTGGGATTGGTCTCGTACGGACGATACGCTTGCGTTTACGACCCAATTATATACACCTACTTATTCTTTCGTCGTGAACGAGGGGGACGCTTTTGTATTTGTTTAATTCGTCTTTCTCTCTTCGATTTTTTGGCTTGTTGCTGTTTTTCACTAGTTGGTTGAGCATCAGGGGTAGCGGTAGGACTTTTCTTAGTAATAAGAGGGATTAATTCATCTGATTTAACAATATCTGGTTTTCTACCAGACCCAACCAAAAACAGGCTACTACCACCGACAGTAAATACCACTCCGAATGCAGCGATAATCGATAAATAGACAAACATTTCGTCGGTAAATTGAGGAGTGGGACTTGTTAATATGTCTTCCTTTTGTACAAGCCATTTGACAAGATTTTTCCAGAAAACAGAATTATCCGCACTGGAGTACCATGTAGAGTCCAAAACAGGATCATAAAGATCACTAAACATTAAACTTGAACCGCCAACGATTAATTGTCCCTCTTCGATCTGTTCTCCCTCTGAGGCAAATAATGTGATTTCAGTTGAATAAGAATGCGGGGGGCCTAGGACGGTCTCAGCGTATGCTTCAGAGGATGCAGATATAAGAATTTCACCATCACTGGCAACTGAACAGCTGGTTGTTATTAGGGTGGTTACATTGAAGTTATCAAAACCCAAGAGTTCGTGGGAGGAGGAGTTCACATCGATCACTAGGTGGGTTGCCATTCCTGCATTGTTAAAATCATTTAGAACTCTATCAGTCCGCTTTATAACTCCAATATCTCCTGAATAAGTCCAAAAGCCAATTATTGATTCAATTTGAGCCCTTCGTAAGATCCCATTTAGGATGTCTCCACGACCAGTAAGTGAATCGTTCTCCTCATTTAAAGGATTAGCCAGCAAGAGTGCGGACTCGCCGGAAAGAAGAAATTCTCGCACGTAAAAAAGTTCAGCAACAGAGAATTCTTTTGTAGGATTGGTTGAGATAAAAAGATCGGTACCTTCCAATGATGTTTCATTAATTGGTTGAGTGTTAAAGACGATTCTTATCCCCAGGTCGGTGAGAGCGGCCAGCGCATTACCATATAAAGATCGATTGAAAAATTGGCCATGGGCCTCATCAAAAACAACCACTATTCCAGTGTAATCTGTTTTCGGATCTGCTGATGTATTCGCCATCATGATACTAAAACTGATGAATAAACAGAGGAATACGTAAATCAGGCGTTTTCTTTGTTTAAGAGGCACACTAAATTCCTCGACATAGATAGAGTCTGGGTTTCGTCCGTTTCTGGATTTCTTATACGAGAGCTTGAGAAAATCTTATATTTTTGTGTCTTGTTTATGCAGGAGGAGGATGCACAACAACTAAAAAAGCCATACCAGATTCCTCTAACGGGTTTAAAATTCGAGATAGGGAATTCTATCCTATTTGGAGAAGCAATTATGGTCACAGCTAATATGATTCCTAGTAAGTTACTGATTGAAGCAATGTCGGCCGAATTAAAGCAAAATCAGGATGTTTTCAAGCCCCCAGAATGGGCACCGTTTGTTAAATTAAGTGTTGCAAGGCAAAATGCTCCAGAAAATAGGGGAGACTGGTGGTACAGTCGCGTCGCTTCGGTACTAAGGAAGATTTACCTTCACGAGCCCATTGGTGTTTTACATTTACGGAAGATGTACGGGTCAAGGCGAAATAGGGGAAGCAAACCGGAGAGAACGTTTAGTGGCTCTGGTGCAGTAGTTAGGCATGCAATTCATCAATTAGAAAAAGCCGGGTATGTCACAACACGAGCGGGCTATAAGGGACGAGTCATGTCTCCAGAAGGACGGTCATTTGTAGACAATATCGCTTTCCAAGTGAAAAAGCAGATCCCCGAACTCGAAAAGTATTGACTAATCCAATTCTTAAGATTTTAATTTGGTAGGTTATAATCCATATAATGACAAAAAAACACATAAATATCTCTCTATGGTAATAAAATCAAGATAGAGAGGCAACCTGAAAGGTTGGTATGAAGTTGTCGGAAGAAGATCCTGAATTAGAGGCCCTTAGAAAGAAGCGTCTAGCTCAGCTCCAGAATGAGCAGGTGGCCCAAGCACAACAGGAAGAACAAGAACGCCAAATAGAACAACAACGTCAGATGGTTCTAAAGGGGATTTTGACGAATGCTGCTCGTGAGCGGTTAGCTCGTATTAAACTAGCCCGACCTACTGAAGCAACAGCCCTGGAAAACCAATTGATTACTTTAGCCCAGACAAGAAGGCTATCAGAGAAAATAAATGATACCCAGCTAAAACAGCTTTTGCAACAACTAACCCAAACCAAGCGTGAAAGTAAAATCACATTTAAACGACGATAAGGTAGGTAACGCAAAAAATGACCTCCCTTGTTCAATTTTCATGGTCTCGGCTTGATGGCATTGGCCTGATCCTCGCTGTCTTCGGATTAACATTGGCCGCCCAAATCCCCCTTTCGCTTTTCGCGTTATTAATCCTCAACTTTGAATTTAGTACCCATGTAATTGCGATGACGGGAAGTATCCTTGGAGGCTCCATCGTAATGACGACGATTATCTGTACAATTTCAGAAGATTGGTGGATCCAGCCATCTCCTACACCTCCTACGTTACAACGCGTCTTATCGCTTACATTACTCTTTATATTCCTCTTTTTTGGAGGTTTTCTAGTATTCTTTTTTATGGAACCCTTCTTTCCTCCAGAAATTAGTGAGATTTCCCCATTTCAACGCTTTTTTTCGGCATACTTGTTCGCGTTAACCTTGATTGGCATACTTATTATAGTTGTAAATCGTATTAGACGGTTTTTTATTTAGTAGTTGGTTGGATTCGCCCGTTTCCAAAGGTCTTTGGTCGGAAGATGTGTAATATTGCCTGATCCAGTTAAAACGGATAAAACAGGAGTAGATTTATGTCATACTATCTTCTATTTCGATGAGATCGGCTCTACAAACAGACTAGCAAAAAAGTTCGTGGAAAAACAGGCTCAAATAGGAGTTGCGATCGTGGCAGCAACTCAAACCGCCGGTAAAGGTTATAAGGATGATTTCTGGGAATCCCCGCGTGGGGGGTTATGGGCATCTTTGGCAATCAGGCCCGAAATTGAGTTGCGATATATCGGATTGGTGCCAATAATAGCTGCAGTGGGCATCGCACGAGCCTTGCAGAACTTTGAAATTACTCCGCTTCTTAAATGGCCCAATGATCTTCTAGTTACCAGTAATCATAAAAAATTGGGAGGAATCATAGTTGAAAGTAGCGTCACACAATTTTCCTTAAATTATCTGATTATCGGATTCGGCTTGAACCTCAATACTCGCTTGAATCAGTATTCCCGATCACTTCGGGATAGGGTTACTTCAACATTAGAGGAACTTCAACGCGAAATCCCCCTCGATGAATTATTACTGGAGATCATCAAGAAAACTGTGGGTGGTATTGATGAATTAAAGACCCATGGTGTTCAGGCCCTTCTTGATGCATGGAAAGGTTTTCCCAATATTCTCGGTATGAAGGTTCAAGTTCTTACTCGAGATCAAGACTATGAAGGAACTGCTATTGGACTCGGCAAATATGGTCACTTGATCCTGAAAACTCCTGAATCTCAGGAAGTGGCCCTTTCAAATGGTACAGTAATGCTTCTTTAGTGTGCATTTCTTTTTAATGCCGGTGTGATTATACTGTCTTCCTCATACAATATCTTGACAGGACAAAACTCAGTTCTTAGGGGATTAATAGCAGAGGAGTTTGTTCGATACTTTATGAGCCAGCAATTTCCGCTGCTCGTTCTTCGCCCGAAAATTGTCCTCCGATACTTAGACGATACAAATATTCGGGGACGAACCGTGAATTTTGTTCGGAAGTACCAGCAAACTATGGATTTCTTCGGTTTAGGCCCCATTGATGAAAGCATGTTACTTCAAAGATCAGCAAAAGACCTCCTCACATCTTGGTTCTATATGAACGAAGGCCTACCTCGCTTTTTCCAAGATGATGACTATGTACTTCGCCTACATGGATTTGCGATCGAAGTAAAATCACGAACAACGTCAAAAATATGGAGTTCATTTCAATATAATTTTTCGCCAAATCAGGAAAACATGTTTGAAGAATGCAACGAGGTTGGTCTGCAATCCATTCTTTGTGGTGTTACTTTTGGGGCAAATTGGGATATATCCATTGTTTTTGCAAATCACAGAGGCAAGATCATACCGATGGTGAATTTATTGAATGATTTGACAGAATCCACACCAGAAAAATCAGTGGAGTAACCCGTATTACGGTTGAAAGGAAGCGTCCATCAATCTATCTTAATTTTATGCCATTTTTTTGGACTTTGTGATTTTTGGAGAGGTTTCACTGGCTTTTGTTTTGGAGATGATGGTCTTTGGGCATATTGCCTTTCGATATTTCTTGCTGTCATCTGAGATATCTTGGTGTTGATTAGCTGTAATTCCTGAGCATTCGGTCGATATTTCTTTAAAATATTCTGAAATTCGATTAGAATTTGATTTATCTTGTCCTTATCGAGAATCAAGGATACCTCCAGGATGCATATGGTTTTACTGGTCGTTTAAGGATAAATTATTTGTCCAATAATACCATCCGTCATTAAAATCGGATTTTTGATAGTAATAATATCCTTTATTCTGACAAAAACAACCAAGACCACGATTATCAACTTTTTTTTTAAAAGGTAGCTAAAAACGACCAGATAAGATTATTTTAATAGGAATTCATGTATTGCACAGACAGAACTGAAATAATCGTCTTTAATATGCTTTCTTTAAATAGGGTGTAATTATTGCCAAAATTTACCATTGAAGCAGCCCAAAAACTGCTTTATAACCAAAACCTGGTTAGAAATCTAGGAGTTATCGCCCATATCGACCATGGGAAGAGTACCTTGACTGATTCGCTACTAGCTGCAAGTGGCCTCCTGGCGGAAAAGATTGCAGGAGAAGCTCGGGCCACCGACACACGTGAGGATGAACAAGAACGTGGTATTACCATCAAGACTACGGGAATTTCCCTAGTTCACGATTTTGCTGGTGAAACATATCTAATCAACCTACAGGATACTCCTGGACATGTTGACTTTTCGGGTGAGGTGACCTCTGCATTGCGAGTGGTTGATGGAGCCTTGGTGGTTGTAGATGCAGTTGAAGGTGTGATGGTCCAGACCGAGGTTGTCACTAGGCAGGCATTGATAGAACGGGTTCGACCAGTATTAATCATCAATAAGGTCGATCGTTTGATCACTGAAATGCGTATGAGTCCAGAAGATGCCTATGAACAGTTTAAGAAGATTATTAAGGAATTTAATACTCTGATTGAAACCTACGCTCCTCAAGAGTATAAGAAAACTTGGAATGTCGATCCTCGAGAGGGGACTGTGGCTTTTGGCTCTGCCATTCACCGATTCGGACTTACAATCCCTGCATTGGCCGATATATGGCATGAAAAAACAGGCCAACCAGTTGATACATTGATAAAGAACCTCTGGAAGAAGACAAACTTTGTTAACGGAGTTCTCAAACCTGCATATGAAATCTATGAAAAAGCGGAAGCAAAGGATATAGACGCACTTAAAAAGGTTGCTGACCAGCTCACTCTAAAGGTAGACGAATCCGTGTACTTAGAAAGCCCAAAGCGCATAGCTAAGGCCCTTTTAGAGAAATGGCTCCCAGTAGAAAAAGCAGTTCTTGATATGGTTGTTCAGTTTTGTCCATCTCCAAAAAAAGCACAGGAATATAGATTCAAAAGCTTTTGGGAAGGTGATATGGCGAGTAAAGAGGCTAAGGGACTCATTGAATGTGATAAAGATGCTCCTGTAATGATTTCAATTTCAAAAATGATTCCAGGACGAGCTAAACGTATCATTGCTATGGGACGTATTTTTTCTGGAACTGTTAGGGCAGGCCAAAAGATTACAGCACTTCTACCAGGATATCAGTTGGGAAGTAAAGAGCGGTCATTTGTTACGAACATTCAACAAGTTTCTATGTTAATGGGGGCTAAACCTGAAAAAGTTGAGGCTATTCCAGCTGGAAACATTGTAGCTTTACAAGGTCTTCGTGGAGCGACCGCCAGCAGTACCATAACCACGAACGAGGCGGCTCAACCTTTCAATGCGCTTTCTTATGCTGTAGAGCCCGTGGTAACCATTGCAATTGAGGCAAAATCGCCTAGCGAACTTCCCAAGCTCGCAGAAGGGTTACAATTATTGGAACTAGTAGATCCCTCACTTCGTACAAAAGTCAATGAAGAAACAGGGGAATTTTTGGTTTCAGGAACCGGAGAATTACATCTGGAGATCGCAGTCAAGGATCTTCAAGATTTACAGAGGATTGAGGTCACTCAATCTGATCCTATTGTGGTTTTTCGAGAATCAGTGCAGGCAGAATCCTATATGCAAGCATTGGCAAAATCACCTAATAAGCACAACAGATTATGGGTCAGAGCAGCTCCATTAGATCCCAAAATCATCAAACTGATTGAAAACAAAACAATTGGACAGTACACAGACCGTCGTGATATGGGTCGTATCTTACGAGATGAAGCAGGTTGGGATTCCAAAATTGGGCGTAAAGTATGGGGAATGGGTCCAGAGGAAGATTCTCCAAACTTTTACCTTGACAGTACAAAAGGAGTACAATATTTGCGTGAGGTCAAGGATTATATTGTCCAAGGATTTAGATGGGCTGCAAAGGAAGGACCTCTCTGTGGGGAACCATTCTATGGTGTTCAGTTCATGCTCGAGGATGTCAAGCTTCACGAAGATCCGGTTCACCGTGGAGCAGGCCAGGTGATGCCCGTAAGTCGACGTGCGTGTTTTGGAGCGATGTTATTGGCGGATCCAATTTTACTGGAGCCAATTTACAAGGTTCAGGTTCAAGTTCCAGAACAATACCTTGGTAATGTGTATAAAGTTCTTACAAAGCGTCGTGGAAGGGTCATTGATACTCAAAAGCGCGAAGGAACCCCTCTTAATGTTATCATTGCTGAAGTACCTGTTACAGAATCCTTTGGTATCACCACTGAACTGAGATCAGAAACATCGGGCTTTGCTTTTTCCCAGATGGTCTTTGCTAGATGGGAAAAGATCCCTGGCGATCCGACCAAAGATGAAGAGCAAGGGGGCAGTTTAGCCCGAAAATACGTATTAGAGACTAGAAAGCGAAAAGGATTCCACAACCCACTCCCACCAAAACCAGAGGACTATTACGACAAATTATAGAGCCAAGGTATCCCTTCCGCCCACCTACTACCTGTTCCATTTCTTTTTCTATCATATTTCCTACTCTGGATTCTATTGAGATATAAATTCGAAAATATATTCATAAGCACTGTTCAACACAATAAAATTGGAGGGCCAACCAAAGATTCCTATATTTTGAATGAGTGGTCTCTTATCCCACACTATAATGTTTTTAAGACTAAATCCTACCTCTTCCAAAGAAGGAACCAATGCTGGCTGGATAAAAAACGGAACCACATCCCTGAT
>JBHLSH010000016.1:0-42892 GCA_048881705.1 Candidatus Heimdallarchaeota archaeon
TGAGGACCTACTTCGCCAACTTTTCGTCAAGAAATCCCTTAAAAACAATCCAGATGGCTTTGAATGTCAGATGAAAAATTCCTTGAGCGATGCTACAATAGTGGCACCCCTCAAAATCGTTTTGAGTAGCGAGGCAATCGGTAAGGAGACGTACAAAGACTTTACGATTGAATTGGGAGAATCGACGATTCTTAATCAAGAGATTTCTGAACAGAGGCCCGCTCCCTTTGTCGTTGGTAGTTTGGCGACCCTAAAATTCAAGCGTACAACCTCTTTGCCATCAGATAAGTATAAAATCAGATTTGTGAGACTTTTGACTGAAGAATACGGTGATATCCCCTTCACAATGAAGGAAAGAATCCGAGACAAGATCTAGGGATTATCCATTCATTATTCAATGAGATAGGCGAGAATAGATGCCCGATCAAGACCGACTCTTCTCAGACCAGGAAATCCTTTCCTGGATTAGTGATATATCAGAAAAGGAAATCAATAACGCTGCGAAACACAGTCTGGTCCCCTTTTATCCACAATTGCTAGTTTCTGGAACGGGGCCCTATCTAGAGGATAGAAGTGGAAAAGAATACCTTGACTGTACTTCCCAAGCTTGGACATGTAATATAGGATTTTCAAATCCTGATGTGGCGTTTGCAGTTAGTACGCAGTTAAAGAGGTTGATTCACGTCCGGTATGGTTTCCCGACAATTCCTCGGCTTAAATTTATAGAAAAGTTCATTGAAATCACTCCCAGAAATCTCAACAAGATTGCGGTGAATGCGATGGGAGGTGGTGCATCCATCGAAGCCGCCTTGCGACTAGCCATGATTAATAAGCCAGGGACGGAGCATTTTTACACCTATACTAGAGGTTATCATGGTGCATCTCTGGCCACCATGACTCTATCGGCCCGTTTCTCAGGGGTAACAAGATTTAGACCATGGGGACTTGATCGGGTTTCCAAACTGCCATATCCCTATTGTTATCGATGTCCAATGGGGCAGGAGGATGAAAAGAAATGTCATTTGGAATGTCTAGAGATGGCTAAACATCTCATCGAGTATGGATCGAAAGATAAGGTATGCGGAATCCTTATGGAGCCTATGCAGGCTCCAGGAGGGCATATACCAACCCCAAAGAGGTATATGCATGAGCTTCGGAAATGGACTGAAAAGCATGATATTCTTTTGATATGGGATGAGAGCCAGTTATTTACACGTATTGGCTATTGGTTCTCATCGGAATGGTATCAAGTTGTTCCTGACATTACCTGTATAACCAAAGCAATTGGTGGTGGCCTCCCTATGGGAGTGACAATAGCCAGAGACGATTTGAAAGGATTTAATGCGGCTGAGGAACACAGTACCTTTGGAGGAAACCCATTAATGTTTGCTTCCAGTTTGGTATTTCTCCATTACGTAGAAAAAGCTAATCTTCTTGAGAATGTTCGAAAACAAGGCGAATACATAACCTCTGGTCTAAAGGAATTGCAGGAGAAATATGATGTGATCGGTGATGTTCGCTGTCCGGGCTTATTTATTGGAGTTGAATTAGTTAATGATCCTCAGACTAAGGAACCTGGGAATGGACTCGCAACCGACCTCATTGAGGAAGCAATGACCCAAGGAGTGATATTTGGGCAAATGGCTCCAATTAGTACGGACACTGGCAAATTATTCCGTAATGTTGTGAAAATCAAGCCACCCTTAATTATCAACCGAGAGGAATCCGATAGGATTTTGGAAGTTTTTGAGAGTTCCTTAGAGGAAGCGATCGACTATATGTAGGTTCGGTGAGGAATTATTGAACGAAAATGGTGTTTTTCTAGCATATGATTTAGGAACGACCGCAACCAAGTCCGTGTTGGTCTCTAATGAGGGAAGATTTCTCCAATCGGAGGTCGAACAATATGAAACCTATTATCCAATGAAGGGATACGCAGAACATAATCCTGAGGACTGGATGCGGACCATAACTGCGACGACGAGACGTTTATTAGATGATTCGGGAATCGGATCCGAAAAAATTAAGGCGGTGACATTCTCAGCACAAATGCAAGGACTCCTACCTATCAATCAAGATGGAACGCCGCTAACCAATTGTATGATCTGGCTAGATGCTAGGGGTGCTGAATTTGTAAAAAAAATATGGCCATGGCCCAGGATTATGGGCTATAACCCTTATCGGTTATTTAGAAAATTCCTGAAGATAACTGGAGGGGCTCCTGGATTATCAGGCAAGGATCAGATCCCAAAAATTATTTGGCTAAAAGAAAAGCGCCCCGATATATATGAACAGACCTACAAGTTTCTTGACGTAAAGGACTATGTAATATACAAGTTAACTGGAGAAATTGCAATAAGTTCTGACTGCGCATATGTTTGGTGGTTGATGGATTCGCGTAAGGACAAATCAGGTAAGCCTAGAAATAAATGGTCCGAAACATTATGCAAAATCTATGGGATCGATAAAAAGAAACTACCTGAAATTCGCAGGCCTTCAGACCTAATTAGTGATAAAATACTCCCAAATGTTGCAGCTGATCTTGGATTATCGGAAAAAACTCCTGTGATATGTGGAGCGGGTGATATGACAACAGCTGCTGTGAGCTCCGGGGCAGTTATGGATGGCGAGCTGCATTGTCAGATCGGGACTAGCGGTTGGGTCGCTGGACATGTTTCTAAACGTAAAGTGGATATCTTTCACTACACAGGGTGTGCAGGAAGCGCCTTTCCTGATGATTATTATCTGGTGACGGGCCATCAGGAGATTGCGGGGGCTGCCCTTGAATGGGTAAAGAACAAGGTTCTATATTCGACCGATGAGCTTCGTCGGAGGCAATCTAAGGAGATCTATGAGATTTTTGATGATTTGGTTCAGGATTGCGAACCCGGAGCAAGAGGAGATGGAGGAACGAATCTCATGTTCATTCCCTGGTTTGCGGGGGAACGTAGTCCTCTGGATGATGAAAACGTTCGAGGCGGGCTTATCAATCTTTCCTTAGATCATGATCGAAGACATATATTACGTGCCGTGTTTGAAGGGGTTGCTTTTAATACGCGATGGGCATTAGAAACCGTGGAGAACCTCTATCATCCTGTAACTTCGCTGGCCATAATTGGAGGTGGAGCCAAGTCAGCAGTCTGGTGTCAAATACTCGCTGATGTCCTGAATCGAACGATCCATCGTGTCGAGGAACCTCAGGAAGCTGGCGCGATCGGTGCGGCCTTGCTAGCAAAGATGGCCTTGAGAGAGATTAAAGAAATAGCAGAAATCAAACAATACTGCCATTACAAGGACACCTTTTCACCTAATCCAGAATATAGGGAGTTATATGATGGGCTCTTTGTGGAATTCAAAAATCTGTATAAAAAGACCCGATCGTGGTTTGCTAGGATGAACAGGCATTAAAGCCGAGGTTGTCAATAACTTGAGGGAGTGGTTGCAACACCAAAGTCGGAAGGATACTTCAAGCTTAGATAAGTTTGTATTTCGCTCTCGTCGATAAGTTCCATAATATCAGAAGGAGAGGGGATCCTTACTCGAATCCAATTTAGCAGATCTTTCCCAATCTTAACACTCTTCCTGATGGAATCTGTCTCGTCAACAATTAGTATCACAGAGAAATCTGATTCTTCTACTCTTACAAGTTTTAAATTATCAGATACTTCATTAGATCCTGCGATTTCGCTTTTTTTCATCAAAATCTCGCGAATCCCAGCTCCCAGTGACGCTTGCGCAAACATGTTAACCGCCGAAAACATACTTGTCAAGAGAGACGGATCATAGTTTGTTTGACCTTCGAGGGAGGTACTACTGGCCACCATCAATCCTGAATCCGTCTGATAGACAACAACGTTGTGAATATTTACATTAGGAAGGATAATCTCTCCCGTTAGCGTTTCGATCAGCCAATCGAAGGCCTGATATACATTCGAGCCCGTTTTGGCAGACATATGAAAAATGTTGACAGCTCTGAACTTTCCCTTGTTTTGAATCTCATATAAATCAAAATTATCCAGCAATGTAACGTATGGATCCACCCCGCTAAGGTCGGCCTTATTTGCGGCAATGAGTAATACGGCGTTTTCCTTAATATAATCAAGGGCATCGTACAAAGCTTCTTTGCTAGAATAGAAACTTGCCGGATTGGATGTATCAATAACAAAAACAACTGCATCAGACAATCGCAGATAATTCTCCCATATCACACGGAAAGATTGTTGGCCGGCAAGATCGAACGCTTGGAAACGGACATCCCTATATACGAAGCTGTCTACATTCAAGCCTAGGGTACGATGCTGGTTTGCGAAAAACTCCCCTGTTCGTAAGCGATGTAAGATGGTGGTTTTCCCAGCAAACGCTTCACCTACAAAGGTAATAGTGATTTGCTCTTCACGAGTACTCTTTTTCTCTACTTCCACCCCTTTCTCTTCTTTCTTGTGCCTGCCTAAGAGTCTCCTTATGATTGACATTCACGGGTCTCCTTACATCGATCTAACGAAATATGGATTTCTGGTGGCATATAGGAGTGGAGAGTATCATTTCTGGTATGAAAATGATTACCCGCTATCCTATTCACAAGTTAATAATAAAAGGCTATCTCGAGAATCCGTCCCAAAGTTCGAAATACTTCTGGGAATAATCATTCAAAGGCTGGAAAGAAGGGTAATGAGGATGAGCAATTCGATTAGGTTACTTGAGACGATAAAACGAGGCTAGATTCGATTTTATAACGGCCCTATAGAACACTCAAAAGGTATTTTGTTATTTCATTTACTTCAGTTTAATCCTGCGAAATTTGTAAATCTAGTATTTGAAAAGTGAAATTCTGGCAAGGCCAAGATATTGGTTTGATCGCGGTCATTTTTGGTTTAAATAAAGAATAATTGAGATAGATCCTTGGGCCTATCTTGGCGATTTTCATTCAATCGCTGATTCTCAAAGACCTCCATAACTAGTACGTCATCCACCACCCGATATTCAAGATCAGTCCAAGCAATCCTGCCAAGATCAGTGATATCACCCTAACACTCCCGTTTAGTTCGTATTTTTCTATTGTGAAAGCTAGAATAGGGTAAGTTGGAAAAGAAAAAGTAAGAAACCTTGCCAGATTTCTGCCTGATGCAACGATACTTACTCCAAGGAAACCACAGAAAAACAAAACGGCAAGAGGCAAAAGGTTTTTCGTTTCTGAAATTGAACTCGCTTTGAATCGTTGATAGAACGATATTAAAGAGGTAATTCCCAATCCAAGCGAGACCAGAACAGTCCCAAACAATAAAAGTTCAAACCACGGACCTGAAGTGAGTAACCACATTAAATAATCTGGAAACCAAGCAAATGGGAACGTTATAACCCCATTGGAAGCATAGGGCTCCCAACCCTGGTATACAGATATTTCACGTATAAGAGGTAACCAGAAATCCCCGGAGTAAACCCAAGCGGCTATATAAGAGACAAAACCTATTGCAAACATTGCACTTAATACGATTATTCCCCAAAAGATACCTCGTGGCGATAATAAATCCTTCTTGGTATAATAAACAATTAGGATCAAGGTCCCCACGACGAAAAACGCTCCATTGTACCGTAAAGCGAATGTCATTGCACTTGTAATTCCGGCAAAAAAATACTTTTTTCGATCCAAAAAATGCCAGGCCAAAGATTGATAGAACAAAAAAAGTATCTCGGGAGCAGGTATGAGCAGGTATGGACTGAAGAGAACCAAATCCGTTGTTAATACAAGCAAGGTAGCTTGATTGAAACCTAGGTTCATCTTTTTTACATACATAGAGTATAAAAGACAGAGGCTAAATAGAGAAGCGGAAAACTGTATACTTAAAATCGAAATCGTTAAGGCATCTTTTAAGGGTAAAAAAATCGATAATACCACCAATCCGGGGACGTAATGGAGGCTTGTACCCAGTAAAACGTGTGGGTACAATGGAGGGTAATTTAAGGTGTTTGAAATATATAGTTTAGAATCATTGTGAGAACCTGGGGCCCAAAATGAGGAAATCAGATCTGTATTGAAGAAAACAAGCGCCAAAAGATAAAGAAAAGCAAACAGGAATGCGTGAGAAAAAAAAATCACCCTATATGGATTTTTTTCTAGATATTTGATCCTATCGCGAATTCTAATCCGTGGTGTAGGAAATTTCGTCACTCTGAATCCCCCAATCAAAGTTTAATTATTCCTGTTTATTAAGGAAGTGTTGTAGGTCTCTTGATCTCTGCTGTTCATGCAAAGACATTGTTTTTTTGTAATGATCCATCAAAGGAAGCGTGACGTCCAAATCTCGAAGAACGGTTTCCAAAATCGCCATATTTTGTTTTTCCTTCTTGGAGAACCTAAAATCGATTTTCTCATACATTTCCCCTGGAGGGGTCATATTGTTTAATTCTGCTAATAGTTTAACCGCTAATTCTAAGTGTGGTATCGTAATGGCCGAGGAAGGAATATATTTAGAACTTCGGATCTTTTCTGCTATCAGATTCTTCCGAGGAAACTTCTCATAGCCATATCCTATTTTTCCTAAGATCTCTGCCGCAGCCAAGGTTGTTCCCGATCCTAAAAATGGATCCAGAACTGTTTTTCCTCCAGAAAGTAGAATACACTTTATTGGAACTTCTAAAGGGAAGGGAGCGTCATGTCCCTTCTTTATTGTTGCTCCAGTTGTTTGAGAATAGGGGATAAACCATACATTGCCAGCATCACGGAGGTCTCCGTCACTATAACGTCCGATGTTTGATTTGTCGGTATATGGAACACCTATCGCTTTGGGATTTAACGTGTAATTCCTCTTATCTTTCACTAGTACATAAATATTCTCAAAAACATTATTTAGCCTTTTTCTACCTCCCGAAGGAGTATAGTGCCCCTTCCCGAAAATCGATTTTATCCAAATAATGGTTTGAATTCGAATAAACCCAGATTTAACTGCAAGCTCAGCTACTCGTTCGCTAAGGCCTTGGGTTGAAGCTGAATCCCATAGATTTAGGAAAAATACCCCAGATGATGTACAGACTCTAAAGCATTCTTTCCATACTCGGGCTAGGAATGCAAAGTATTCTTCTAAAGGTTGATCGTCATTATAAACTTGTCCCTTGTCATCTGAATAAATTTTCGAAAGATTATAAGGAGGGGAGGTTATGATCGTGGAAATTGAGCCCGATTTAACCTCGCTCATATTCTCTGAACTTTTATAATATACTGTTTGGCTCTCAAACTTGTCAAACTCGGTCATCTAGACCACTGATTCTCAGATCGTCGTTTGTGATTTTATAGTTTTCTTGTTCCGAAAATAGGGACTCAAATCTGATTCCAAAAGCAGCCTCCCCACCCGTCCTTCTATCCGCCAGTTTGGGTTACAAGAACATCTTAAAACTTGTCTCTAATCATGATAAAGTAGATGATAAGGAGAAGCGTCACTATTGGACCAAAAAGGAAGCCCCATGCACCCACTTGAGCTGCGGTTAGGAGGAAATTAATGTCTAAAAGGTAGGTTATACCATTCAATAAGTAAAGTACCAGATCGACCGCCCAGGCCCATTGTTTCATATTCCAAAGTCCCCTACCTAATAAAAAGAACAACAAACCGACGATGATAAAAACAATTCCAACGAACTGTATAACGGCGCCAATTACAGCAAAGAAAGGTTGCCAGACCGGAGGAAGGTTGTCGAGGATTGCTTGGCCCACTGTAAAGATAAGGATGGTATACAGAACTCCAACAAAAATCGCTAGTACACCAATTAGCATTTGCAGTACACTAATGATTGAAACTACGAGTGGACGATCTTTCTTGGCCATCTTTAGAAGACCTCACATGATAACGTTTCAAAAGAACGCGAAGAGAAACTTACTTCCCATTACACTTAAGACTTTTCTTCTGTTTGTGTTATTACCTACCAAGCAGTTTCTTGCCCTCTCTGGGGAAAAAGCGTAATGCTGAGCAAAATGGTGGTGGAAAATTGGCAAATATAATCGGTATCAGACGAGAAGATAAGAACAAATGGGAAAGAAGAACACCTATAGTCCCAAATGACGCAAAAACACTAATTGGCGAACATAATTTGGATTTCATAATCCAATCATCAACAATAAGGGCATATACCGATGAAGATTATGGAGGAATAGGGGCCCGAGTGTCAACGGCAATTGATGAAGCAAATGTCATCTTTGCGATCAAGGAAATCCCAATCTCTCTTTTAAAGCCTAAGAAAACCTATATCTTCTTTTCACACACGATTAAAGGCCAAAAAGGTAATATGCCTATGTTACAGCACATTCTCGACACAAATGCAACTCTGATTGATTATGAGAAAATTGTAGATGAAAGAGGTTTTCGACTTATTTATTTTGGCAATTACGCAGGTTATGCAGGCATGATCGAAACATTATGGGGATTTGGCCAACGGATCAAGACAAAAAAGGGGATCGAAACTCCTTTTCTAAAACTACGTCACACCTACGAGTATGGGGGTTTAGAAGCCGCAAAGAAAGCGGTTTCCAAAATTGGTAATGAAATTAAGGAAGAAGGGATAGATGCAGACTTGGTTCCTTTAGTCATTGGATTTGCCGGATATGGAAATGTGTCTCAAGGGGCACAAGCAATTCTAGATCTCTTTCCCGTAATTGAAATCCAGCCTATTGATCTCCAGGATTTCTTTTCCAGTGGGGACTTTTCATCAAATCACTTGTATAAGGTTGTTTTCAAGGAAGAACATATGGTTATGCCTAGAGGTGATTTTGCCTTTGATCTCCAAGACTATTATGACCATGGAAGTGAGAAATATCAAGGAATGTTCCACGAATACTTCCAATATCTGTCAATCATGATAAATGGTATCTATTGGTCTAATAAATACCCCAGATTATTAACGAAAAGCTTTCTAAGGGATGTGTTTTCCTCTAAGCGGGATATAAAATTACAAGTAATCGGTGATATTTCTTGTGACATCGAGGGAGGGATAGAGGCAACCGTAAAAACAACAAAGCCAGATAATCCGTTTTTTGTTTACAATCCAGTTTCCGGGGAAGCGAAATTGGGTTTGGATGGAGACGGTATACCAATCATGGCAGTCGATAATCTTCCATGTGAGCTCCCTCATGAATCTTCCACCAATTTTTCCAAAACTCTAAAACCATTTATCCCCATTATCTCTTCTGCAGATTACACCAAACCATTTGATACCTTGGATTTGCCCCCGGTAATCAAAGATGCCGTTATTGCTCACCAGGGTCATTTAACTCCAAGGTATGCCTATTTGGAAGAAAACCTCTCTCAAGCAAAGTAATGTTCCTGTAATAGTTATGATGTAGTGAAAAAAACTTCTTTTACATATTGGAAAGTTCGATTTTCGTAAATGACAGTAAATTGGATATACGATATTTGGTATTTGCTTCAGATGTGTTTTAATACAGGATATAGGTGAACAAGATGAAACATGTATTAGTTTTAGGAGCAGGAATGGTAGCTGGCCCACATATTCGCTACCTTTTAGACCATGGATTACACGTTACAGTTGCGAGTCGAACCTTGGCAAAAGCGGAAGCTCTTGTAGGTGATCATCCCAATGGGGTTGCTAAAAAGTTTGACATCACGAGGGATGCCGATAAATTAGAACCCCTAGTTCAGGAATGCGATCTCGCTGTATCTCTTTTGCCTTATATTTATCATGTACAGGTAGCAAAGGTTTGTCTCAAATATAAGAAACATATGGTAACCACCTCATATGTATCGCCAGAGATGAAAGCATTAGACTCTGAAGCCCGTACTGCAGGGGTGATATTTTTGAATGAGATCGGAGTCGATCCAGGTATCGATCATATGAGTGCTCAACAAATTATTGACCGGGTTCACGATCAAGGGGGGAAAATTCTCTCATTCAAATCCTATTGTGGTGGTCTGCCCGCTCCAGAGGCCAATACGAATCCCTGGGGTTACAAGTTGAGCTGGAGCCCTCGGGGGGTAATTCTTGCAGGACGTAACGCTGCAAAATACTTAGAAGGGGGCAAGACAGTTGACGTGGCAGGCGAGGATCTATTTGATCAGAATTTCTCTTATCCAGTAGAGGGCCTGCAAGGGGAGTACGAGGCATATCCTAATCGAGATTCAACACCTTATATCGATATTTACAAAATTCCTGAAGCCCAAACCATTTTTCGTGGCACCATTAGGAATGCGGGTTGGTCACGTGCGTTGAAAAAGGTGGCCGAAATTGGGTATATGGAGATAGAAGAGAACAAATACCCAGATGGGTTTACCTATGCTGATTTGACTGCAAAATTATTGGGTGTCAAAGATCCTTCAAGTGTGAAACAAGAGTTCATCAAACATTTCGATCTAGACCCAGAGGACGATATTGTAAAACGGTTCGACTGGATGGGACTTTTCAGCAACATACCTATACCCGAATCCAAAATATCTCCCTTGGATGCTCTTTGTGCCCAATGGGAAAGACATCTTCAATATGAAGAAAAAGAACGAGACATGCTACTCTTAATTCATGAGTTCGAGTATGAATTGCCTTCTGGTAGAGAAAGATTAACTGCCAGCATGGTGGACTTCGGGCATCAGGATAAAGGAGGTAACAGCTCGATGAGCCGTACTGTTGGCTACCCCGCTTCTATCGCTGTCCGTCTGATTTTAGAGGGAAAAATCACCGAAACGGGGGTTCACATACCAGTTAAGCGAAGTATCTATGAACCTGTTCTCAAAGAGCTTCGTGATATGAACATTGGATTTAACGAGAAAAAAGAAAACCTCTGAAATCATATGATATCGCAATTTAAGGTCATTTCAAATCACAGTAGGTGGCGAAGACTTCTCCAACGTGCATAAAGCCAAGCTTATTGTACATGGAAACAGCAGGCAGGTTTCTCCTCTCTACCCAGATAAAGATTTTTTTAACGTTATAGCGAAAAAAAAGTTCATTACAAAGGGTTTTAACCGTCATCTCTGCGTATCCTTGCCTACGTTCCAGGATCTGAGTTTCTATCCCACGTAAAAGAGCGAATGAGTAGTCGGAACCATGGATGGAACGTTGTAGGATGTGCGGTGCGGCTGCAAAGCTCACGATTTTGTTTTCCTTCCACATTCCGAAATTAATCCCACCTCGGAGATGTCGATACCTTTTAGGGAGAGAATGATCTGGGAGCTGTATAATATCAGGGTTGTCTCGGACTGGGAAGTTAAATGTCTTTCGAGTCAAAAGAAGTATATTATAAGTGTTAAAACTGTCTATCGGCTCATTCGCTTCTAAGCTTCGGAAATTTGTAAAAAACTCGACAAGATCAGGCCAAAAATCCGATCTCTCGAAGATTAAGACGAGATTTGTCTTGAACCAAGGTAACTGATCCATAAGCGGTTTGAGATTGGTTGTGGTGCTAATAGAAAAGTGATACTTGTTCTCATATCTAAATATCCAATCAAAGGGATCTTTCAGAAAAATCAGGTCTATCAGATCTGGGGCATTAACACAATACCAGATAAGGTAATTTGAAATGTGGAGCGGATAATCTGATGGGTGTGATAACAAGAGTTCTAAGAAAAGCTGTCCCTTTTTTGAAAAACCCTTAGGAACTTTTCTTCTTCTTTTCCACATTAGCGTCACCCGAAGTTAATCCTGGGATATTCCATTATCTAATAATTTCCCCTACGGTTTATCTATTCGATCGATATGATTATTCGTTCTAGAACGGGCACCCAACCCTGAATTATTTGCTAAGTATTCATCCACTAATTACCATTTATCTCCAGTACTTCATCTTTTACATCGTGCTCCACAAATCCAAATATTGCCATTTTATGATTTGTAAACTTCCAAAATCAGTTCTCCTTACTACGACGAAGGAATTGGCAATAATTAACCATAGAATATATGAATCCGATATTAATAAATATCTGGATTCGTTTCATTAATTAGAAACTATATGAATTAAAAAAGTCCTGGTAACGGGAATCGATGAAATGGTTAAAACAACACAATTAGTTTTCTCTGGTATTATAATTGCTATATCTGTGGGGGCAATTTCCTTACTATTGACGGAGTCATCTATACCCGTATTTACAGTAAGGGAAATAATGGAACACCCAAACTCCGAATCCTTTTTAGATCGAAAAATCCAGCTGATTGGTACTGTGGCTGATGTAAATAGAACGGGATTCTACATTTTAGACCCAGATGATCCTACAAATTTATCTCTAATGATCTACGTAAATTCGACTAATGTGGGAAAACCTAACGGGTTTGAACCGGGAAAAAATGTACTCGTTGAAGGTAAACTCATATCCACGTCTGGTTTATGGCTATTTAGGGCCAATATGATTAGTACCAAGTGCCCCAGGGAGTATTCAAACAGTTAGTCCGGACCATTAATAACCATCTCATCCTTCCTCAAACCGCAAACCAGTCCATATCTCTTCCAATTCAATCGAAAACGGATTAGGTTACTGATTGATCAGATCATCGGTGATAGCCAGGGCGAGCGTTAAGAGGAGGATCGCATGGAAGAAAAGAATTAGAATGTTGTTCATCACGAATCCAGGATCATCATATAGGACTAGACTCGAGGTGGCCTGTGTGGCAATTAAAATGCTAGGTAGAACGATTGGAAAGAAGAGAATGGGGACAGCTAAGGTCTTTGATTTTGCGTATATTGTTAGAAAAGAGACAATACACCCTCCAATCGCAAGATCAAAGGATCCAATAACCAAAACTGCACCAAAGAGCATAGCTTGGTTTGAAAATCCTATCCGCATAAATACAATCGCTAAAGCGATTGTAATAACTTCAATTATTGCGAGAATAGCACAAAGATAGACTAATTTAGCTAGAAAGATCGCTTGGGGTTTAATAGCTAGTGAAAGAAGTGCATCGACCGTACTTTTTCGCACTTCGCGAAGAAAGATAGATGTAACTCCCAACATGACAGAAAAAGTTATGATAAACCATAAAGAGGCCGCAGTAATCGTTTCTCGGGTCTCTTGAGAAATATCCGCCAGATTGAACAGTGTGGAGAATATTAGTACGGAAGCAAGAGAAAATAGTCCCATGGCGAATAGGGTTTCCTTTTTCCGGAACTCTAAGGTCAGATCCTTCTTAGCAAGAAAGAGGATGTCTGAAAGTATGGTCGTTCTAGATCCCTTCTACTCAAGCAGATTTCTCCAAGAAAAAACCAAATTCAGATTTTTCTAATATCTTGGATATTTTTCCTTTTTCCAGGTATATCACTCTGTCACATAGCTTGGCTACGGTTCTAAAATCGTGAGAACAAATTATGACAGTTCTGTTGGACGGTCGATTGGTTATTAGATCAATCATGATTTTTCTGTTCTCGAAATCTAGTCCGGCAAAGGGTTCATCCAATAACAATAAACGTGGGTAGGTTGGAATAATTACTCTTAAAATTTCAAGCTTTTTTGCCATACCAGTTGAAAGCTCATGAGTTGGACGATCAATATACAATCGCAACTTGTGATCGGAAATAAGTTTATCTATTATCGAATCTGGATTCATCCCTCTTTTGTTCATCCTCATGAAAAACTCTAGATTTTCTCTTCCGCTTAAATCCTCATAAAAGAATGGGGTGCTAAGTAAAACACCAATATCTCTCTTGAGCAAATCTTGGTTTTCCGAAACACGCTTTCCGAAGAGTGATACTTGCCCATTAGTAGGCCTCATAAGAAGAGAGATGATTTTAAGTAGAGTGCTTTTTCCTGCTCCATTGGGACCCAAAAATCCTATCGTTTCCCCCTCAGTAATAGAAAATGTTACGTCTTTGAGGGCATTGGAAAATCCAAAGGCCTTGTAAACGTGTGATACATTTACAGATTGAGCGTCCGTGATCAACGTGTTTTCTCCCGATTTCGCTGGTTTTCAGGTAGTCGAAGAGTCTACGCTTAAAATTCTAGAGGAATCGAGGCCTAATTAGGCTCTTTCTTCAGATTCGAAGAGTCGTAATTCTTTCTGTAACTTATTCATTCTATTGTTTATATAGAATATGTACACTAGAATTAAAATCCAGACAGCTGTTGAAACTAAAAACAATAAACTTAATTCAGAACCTAGTAAATCATCAATTATGGTGGCCATAACGGTCTCACAATCCTTTTTCTTTGTTACATCTGATCTAGCTTTAACATTCTTATATTTTTTAACTTAAACTCGATTTCATTGGTAATAAATGTCAAGTATACAAGGATCAACGTGATTATCCCAGCCACCAGGAAATTTGACATTAGGATCATCCCTACTCCTTCTCCAAGGGCGGTTTGCTGCGGTTCTGGATGGAGTGGCCCGACTGTATAATTAGACAGTAGTACTGAAGGAGATACGACTATTCCAAATATTGCTGTCAATAAAGCTCTTCTCTGAGGGTTCTGTTCTTCCAGCATCCCGCGGAATATTAGTAGAGCGATGTATGCCAACCACATTATGAGAGTTGCCGTCTGACGAGGTTCCCATTGCCAAAAGTAACCCCATTCAGCGTATGACCATAATATACCAGTAATTAGCGTAATGGCCCCCACAACAATGCCCGTCTGAGCTGCTGCCACCAATAAAAAGTCTGAACGGAACCCTATTTGTTTTTTCCTAACGGAGGTGTTAATTATGTAATAAAGCCCGCTAAGAAGTACAATGGCAAAACAGATGTATGTTGAGAATGCAAAAGGAACCATATAAAAGATCGGATGTCCACTGACCGTGAATCCAGATGTAAAAGGTTTTACAACGATATAAACAAGGTAATAGTTGATTACCATGAAAAGAATAAGGATACCTAATAATAATGTTTTTTCCCGATTTCCGATATTAAATGAAATCAATAATCGATCTCCGGACTTCTTTTGTCGATTTGTAGACAGAAAGGATTGTTACATGATATCTAAAAAGAATGATGCTATATCAGAAACGATTGTTAATGTAGTTTAAATCTAGTGGAAGAATCAATATTCTATTTGCTAAAAATCCTGTCTGAAATCTGGCAATTCCTGTTTGGTCAATATTTCGCGCATTTAAATGTTAAAGTAATTGGGATTAAGTGAGTTTTGTAACCGACATACCTCCCAGTGCTTCTCGGGAGGGTTTTACATCTGTAACTCGGGTTTACAATAGTTTAGAATTTTTATACTTTTGTATGTTTTTTTCGAACAAAATTAAAATAGTCAGAACTGGAACAAACTTTTGTCCTTTCTAAGACGAAATTTACAATGTAAATATTGTAAACATATCTTTCAAGTTTAGGAAAGTCTTCTAATTCAAGAATAAGAACAATGGAGAAATTAAATTGCGAAATACTAACCTAACAAAGCTTTTGGCCATTGTAGCATTCTCTACGCTAGTATTCGTCGTTTTTACCCAGAACCGTGCAAACATTGAGCAGGCAAACCCTACTCTCACATCGTATAAGGTCACGGGTACCATTACCCTAGATGGGATGGCAAATGAAGCTTTCTGGACCGACGCAGATCAGCTAGAAATACTCAACATTGGCAATACTTTCAATTTAACCGTTATGTCTGTCCATAATGCAACGCATGTATTTCTGTTCTCAACGTGGAATGACGCTACGGAATCGAGCACCCGCAACGATTGGATGTTTAACAGTACCCAGATGTGGGAAAATCTACAACAAAACGAGGATCGAATTACCTATTTCTGGTCAAATGCCTCATTAACACCTAAATGTGGGCATTATGTCTTCAGTCCAAATGCCTCCGCTGGCTTTCAGGGCGATGTATGGCATTGGAAGGCATCTCGAACCGCTCCTGCTGGTTGGGTTGACGATAAATATTTCGATGGTACCGGAAGACATTCTGATGCCAAAAGCTCTGGTGGATATCTGGAAAACTCTGCAATAGTACAAATGTTCGGTGTGAACACTTCGGGAGAGATCACAAATGTCCTCGGGAACTCAACTATTGTATACGCAAACGAATCATTTACTGACAGAGATCGACCCTTCTGGGATGCCCAGGGAAGTGTAATATCATGGACCAACGGTGTAAACGATACGGCCGTCTCTGCAAATATTCCAGGATACTTGACAACGGTTCCAGTTGGAAGCCGTGGAAACGTCCTTGCAGAAGCTGTTTATAGCTCTGGCATGTGGAGTGTCGAAGAGGTTCGCAAGCTGGATACAGGAAACTATAAGGACGATATTAAGTTCGAAGAAGGTATGACCTACAACTTTTCGGTTGCCATTCATGACAATGGTGGCGGCGGTAGTCATAAAAGGCAGTCAGGTTTTGGATTTGCTGTTTCAGCCTCTGCTCCACCAACAACAACGACCACGACCACAACCACCACGACCACCACGACCACAACCACAACCACAACCACTACGACCACTGGTCCCACTCCTGGCTTTATAATTGCTGGAACGGTTCTCGCGATTGCCACAATGGTCATAATAGCTAGAAGAAAGAGACAATAGTACTGTTCTCTCTTCTCCTCTCTTTTTTTTTGACTCTTTTTATTCTAATTCATCTAAAGTGAAATACAAGGGAGTATAAGGCCTTCCAGAATTATTGGATATATATCTAGGGCTTCCATCCCTAACAGCGATTGGAATATCTTATCAATTCATTGGGACGAAAACTTGATATTTGATTTGTGCATTTTGTGGGGAGTGATATCGTAACTTCCAAAATCCACTGAAGAAATAGAGGGGTACCGAAGGTTGAAAATAGGTAATTTGGTTAGAATTTTGGTGATTTCGGGAACGTTTTTTCTAGTTTTCTTTCTTGTTTCCCTGGAAACAGCAACCGTTACTCAAAGCAGAAACCTAATTTCTTATTATTTTCCGAGCAAGATTCTGTTGGATGGAAAAGCGGCGGAGGATTTTTGGTATAACGCGGATAAGTTGGAAGTTCGCAAATTTGATGGCACTAACATGAACCTGACAGTCATGACCGTCCATAATTCGACTCATCTCTTTTTGTTTTCAACGTGGACTGACGTTACGGAATCTAATACTTATAACGACTGGATATTTAACAGTACCAAAATGTGGGAGAACTTAGGAGGAAACGAGGATCGGATAACCTTTTTCTGGTCAAATGAATCCAATTTCCCGAACTGTGCACATTATACATTCAATCCCAATCCATCGCTTGGATTTCTCGGAGACGTATGGCATTGGAGGGCGTCCAGAACAGCACCCGGGGGCTGGACTGATGACAGATTCTTTGATGGTTTAGGCCGGCATTCCGATGCTAAAACGTTTGGCGGATATAAAGAGAATTCAGTGGTAGTACAAATGTTTGGTGTGAACAGCTCTGCAGAGATCACAAGTGTCCTTGGGAACTCAACTACTGTATCGTCAAACGAATCATTCACTGATAGAGATCGGCCATTCTGGGATATCCAAGGTAGTGTCATTGCCTGGGTAAATGGTGTCAACACTACGAATATCGGCGCATCCATACCAGGATATTTAACAACGGTTCCAGTGGGAAGCCGTGGGGACGTCCTTGCAGGAGCTGTCTACAGCTCTGGTATGTGGAGTGTCGAAGAAGTTCGCAGGCTGGACACGGGAAGCTATAAGGACGATATTAAGTTCGAAGAAGGTTTCACGTACAATTTCTCGGTCGCCATTCATGACAATGGTGGCGGCGGTAGTCACAAAAAGGAGGCAGGTTTCGGATTTACAGTTTCAGCATCTACCCCGCCAACAACCACGACCTCGACTACTACCACCACTACAACCAACACGACAACGACCACCACTACTACACCAACAACTACGATTACAAGTACTACTAGAACCATGGATACCAAACGGGCCACCCCTTCAGCCGATTTAACTAGCTCCACCACTTCTATTTTGCCGCTGCTATCACCTGGTTTTATTTTACCAGCTTTGACGATTAATCTCGTGATTATAGTTATCTACGTCCGAAGGAGATAACTAGCAGGAGTTTTTATCAAACGATAATCAATACTGCCTGAAGAGATTCATCCAAGCGACCTAGTTAGTCTCCTAGTTTTTGTAGCTATCAAGGGGATTAGACTTACAAGGAGCAAAATGACCCCTAGCCACAGAATGTGGATAAGAGGGATGTACCTAACCTGGATCGTTGCGCTATCGAAGATTCCAGTATCATCATTCTCAAAAACAAAATCTAGAACTAGGTAAATGTCATCAGGCAATTGTGTAATTATTTGGATCTTTTGGTCAACACCCCAAATCGTATCGATTCTATAATACAGAACTCCTTCTGATATGATATCAGATCCAAGTTTTAGCTCATATTGGACTTCATATATTGATAGATATGGGCTATCGTTTGGAATGGTCTTATTGAAGTTTGAGACGGTGATTTCATAATTTGTGTCTAGAACAGTGACATTTGATCCGTCTTGAACATCGATTAGATCGGTTGAACGCAGTGTGCCGCTAGTGACGATGCCCAAAACGATTATAAGTAAGGAAAGGTGTAAGAGCGACTGGCTAGTTTTCTGAAATACATTTCCCGTTCTATGAATTAACAAAGTTTCAGTTAAGTTCCATATCAGGCCAAAAAGGCCCAAAAGCATGAGAGGTAGGAAGAAATTAGCCACGTCGTTCCTAGTAATTAGTTTCAGGGCGTAAAAACCGATGCCAGCTAAAACTCCCACTACTAACAAACCTAACCTAAATTTTAGCCCGATATTACTGTAATATTTGCAGAAGAAGGAAAAGACAAGGAGAATCACTCCAAAACATACAAATATAGCTGTAAAATAGCTAGGACCAACAGAAATGCTCGGACCAAGTATTAAGGTTAGTTCAGGAATGAAATCGCTCAAAACATTATAAATAAAAGGTAAAAATATCCCTGTTATCATAACATACGTTCCCAAGATAATCGTCAGGTATGAAAGCTTAAGAAAAGTATCCTTATAGGTTGAAATAATTGATAGCTCATTGAAATTGAGATTGATATCCAAATTTGCTTTATTAATATATGCAAAAATATGCGGTAGAGTGAATGTTACAATGAGGACGATCAGGATTATGAATGTATTTTCATCGGGCGCAAAGGTGTGCACACTCTCAAGAATACGGCTCCGTGTGATCAAGGTCGCCAATAGTACCCCTACGTATGACATACATGTAAAGTAATATCCTAGAAAAGGGTTCTCCTTGTGTATTGAACTTCCGTGATAATAAATGGTAATAAACAGCCAGGGGATTAGTGACGATGTCTGTACTGGATCCCAACTCCAAAAACCTCCCCACCCAAGGGTAGTGTAAGCCCAATAGGCTCCCAATGCAACGCCAAGAGAAAGCAGCCACCAGGCCAAAGCAATCTGAAGCTCCGCGAAAGATTCAATTTTCATGATTAAAGGTCGTTGAATCTTTGAATCTTCCCGTAACAATGATATACGTGCCAGAGCAATTGCCATTGGCACCAAACAGAATGAATACCCCATGAGAATAATCGGAGGATGAGTGATATTCCAGATATTCGTGAGAACTGGATTCAAACCAATGCCATCTGAGGGAGTAATAGTATTAAGCTTAAAGGGGTCGCTTATTAGAGTAAACAGCCACAAGATTACCATCTGGAAGGAAATCATAAGTGAAGCCCGATGGATTAAGGACTCTTCTGAATCGTTTCTAAATACAAAACGGAATATCGTATAAGATAGGAGACTGAAAACCGCCCAAATAAAAAAGGATCCTGCGGTTCCAGACCAAATTGCCGCGATCCGCAGAAGAAAATCCATTCTTAAATTGACAAATGATGAAACGTAGGATAATCCATAATCCGGAACTTGCAGTAAAGCCACGAAATAGAAGAAAGATCCCGTGAACAGTATGAAACCAATAATCAGGCTTGCAAAGGCGGGTTCCTTTACCCTTTTCTTCAAAGGTTCCGTTAGGCCAGGAAATAATTGAAAAAGAAAATCCAGAAAAAGAAAGATCCCACCAAGAAGTAACAAAATTAGGCCAAAATCAAAGGAGATGATTCCAAAATCTAATAGAAACATAGAAAAACGCCTTCGTTTGTTAAGAGTCTGGTAGTAGGAAATACCAAAGCATCAGTGGATTTATTTCAATTGGTACGCGCTGAGCCGATGCATTCTTATTCTTAGCTTTCCGAAGTTTTACTAACAGATAAGGTACGGAACTGACCTATGCGAACTAGTCGTATTAACAATGTACGATTACAGATAGATTCACGTCTTACTATCATCTTGGCGACGATAATCGTCCTTGGTGATCGTATATTAGTACTTCTAACGAATACAAAGAACTTGCATAAACTTCCTCTCCCTTCTCTCGATATTTTGCAATTCTTACTGGCCGTGGCTAGTCTCACGTTACTTTTGCTCTTTTTATTTCGTTATGAGCCTTTTTTTGGCAGAAACATTGAACTTCTGATTTTTAGCATTATCGCTTTGAATGGAGTGAATACGACTCTTTTCCTAATCCAGGAAGGAATGCTATCTCCTTTCATTCGTCTCCTGACCTCTATAATCACAATCTTGCTAATATTAGTTCTAAGCACTAGACCAAAACTATTAGAATCTTCGGAGTTTGCAAATCTAAAACTAATCGTGTTTACTGCAAATCTAGGTTTGCTCGGTTTCGTAATGGCTGAATTACTTGAAACCCTTTATTTTGGTCAATTTATTTTTTATTTTCAATTCGTAGGAACCTTATTCGCTCTCTTCGCTATTCTTATTTTTTCTTCTACCGCGATTGTGACACCATATTATCGGAATCAAAGAAAGGGCTATAAAACAGTGTTGGCTTTCATAATCCCGCTCCTTGTGAGCTTTATGGTTAGTATTTTACTATCTTCTCGGCAATTAACGGTTCAAATCCTCACCTCTTCTCTAACCCAGACCCTTCGCCTAACCATATTTAGAGAAATCCCCGGAATTTCCCAATCTGTTCAATCCTTCTTTTTAACACTGATTCTAGGAGCAATATTCCTGGGGATTACTGGTCTAGTTTCCTTGTACAGCAAACATAAAATTACCCGTTTAGTTGGTCTTACTGGATTATTGATTTGCGGATTAGAAGTGGTTTTTCCGTATATTGTGCTACTGCGACTCATTATTGTTTTTGAATTGATGAACAATAGTAGTCCGAATTCTATTACATAATCAGATCAATTATTCTACGGCTTTAGGGTCGTTTTAACGCAAATCTGGCCAAAAGCATCAGAACTAGTATGCCTATGCTATATACGATTTCCAGTATTAATTCTGATTCCCATATATTAACTTGAGGCTGACCTGGCACCTCGTAAGTAGTCCAATCACTGTGAGAGGTACTCTGGATTAACGGACCAAAGTGGTTATCCCAGTAAGCAAACATTAGATTGAATCTGTCCCCTGGATGCAAGGAAACATCATATCCAGGAGAGTCGTTTGAATCAAGAGGTTTGGTTCCCTCCATAATTAACCCATCACCACTCGGATTAAGTTTTATACTTCCTTTTCCGTCATTGGTTCCATTTTCAAGGATATCTGCGACTGCAGGATTCCCCATTCCTTGAAGAAAGAAATCTTCACCTCCAGGTTGATTATAAGACACAAATAAGGCATCATCTGGGGAAAACGAAAGGCCCATTGGTACTTTATCGCCATTATTATCAAATTCCACCCCAAAGAAATCGTGTCCCCCGCTTTCTCCAAATAACTTTGGATCATCATCACTAACCTGAATTAGAATAAAAATGTGGCTCAGATTGAATTTGATGGTAACGTCGATTGTGGTTCCATCTGCCATTTGTAAAATCCGTCTATCGCCACCTTCCCATTCTTCCTCTGTGATAATTCCGTCAATCACTGGAAACTCCGAGCTCAGAGATTTCAGAAGGATTTTCGATCCGATTAAGAGATAAACAATTAGAACCAGAGGAATAAGGCTTTTTATCAATTTTTTTGGCCAAATTATCTTCATATGGCGTCTTTCCTTCGTAATGCCAGTATTGGGATTAGTAATAACATCGATACTGAAGCGAATCCAAGTAAGGAGAGGAGCAATTGCTCATCGTTATCAATCTGCCCATTTACTGTTGTTTCTGAACTTTGATTATCAATATATATTTGGGGTAGCATTTCTCCGAACTCGGGAAGAGCAGAACAATTTATGATTTCGGGATATTTCGGAGTTGCTTGTAAACTTTCGGCCACCTTCAAGAAATATAAAGCCACGCCTGCTGCTCCGCTATGGTACCCAAGGTGATGACCATATTGCTTAAGATGGAATGGGTGACGAGTCGTCCCCGTAGCAACTGGAAAAAGGTAACCATCTTTTCGTAGCGAAACCAACCACTCTGCCGCCCCTAGCATCGCGTTTTTGAATTTTTCACATCCGAATGCGGAATAAGTCTCTGCAAAAAAACTTCCAATCCCTGCCGCTCCTGATGAATAGCCCGTGAAGTAGGTATTATAATCTGGTTCAGCCGTAGTTTTCGCCCATTTCAGACCTTGATCTGAATTATTGGCATGTCCGATTAACCAGCTTGCTGCATCAATTGCGCCTTCTGCATATTTCATATCAGCTGTGGTGTGGTATAATTCCAGTAAAAACTGACCTATCCCTGCAACTCCGCTATCTATACCAGCAATTGTATGGTACCTGGTTGAATTGGGATCTAACTCGGTTATATAGGTTGGACCACCATTTAGCCAGGTCCCGTTGATTTGTTTTGAAAGTAACCAATTTCCAATGAAGCTCGCTGCGTCAAGCCACTTTGAATCATTTGTTGAACGATAAAGAGATAATAGGAACGAGCCAATGCCTGCGTTTCCCCCTCCGTATCCCGTGAAAAAGGAGGTGTTAAAGGGAGCGAAATCAGACCATGGAATGCTCCATTCCTGTTGTTCGTCTGTACCAATCTTGCTAGCAAGTTTCGTTAGCCATTCGCCGGAACTAACTGCGATATCTATCCAATGGGTGTTATTTAAAGTGACGCCAGCTTCTAGAAATACGTTGGCTATTCCTGTTACTCCATACGTAATGTCAGTCACGCCTTCGGAACCAGAAAGGGTATAACTCCAGAAGGTATCATTGTCAGAGGAATTGTGAGCTACCGCCTCTAACGTAAGAAGAGAGTTTCGCAATGGCTCGTAATATGTTTGGTTGTTCGTAGATTTTAAAAGGTCTAGGAAGAAAAGAGCAATCCCCGCATTTCCATACTTCATCCCAATATAGGTTGTACTGTAATCCTCAGCACCATACCAGTAAATTCCATTATCAGAGAGGTTCTGAGCATTTTGGATAAGGTAGTTACCAGCCCTCTCAGCGTATTTGAGATAACTCTGATTCTGTGTCGCATCAAATAGAGTGATGAGGGTATCCGCCACACCTGCGGTCCCCCACCAGTATCCATAATAGAAATTATTCCAAGATCCCAGCCATCCTGGTGGAGGGCCGTCAGCGATCCTAGGCCATTTGACAAAATTGCTGTCCCCAATGGCCTCTCCAATCAATCCATTGGCTATTTCAATGGCGATCTGTTCAAGCTCCTGTGGGGAAAACAATACAGTATAATGGGAAAAACTGATGGAACCCTTGAATTGCACGACCATTGAAGTACCGGTGATCAAGATAAGGAAGC
Source organism: Candidatus Heimdallarchaeota archaeon (assembly GCA_048881705.1). Classification (GTDB taxonomy): domain Archaea; phylum Asgardarchaeota; class Heimdallarchaeia; order Hodarchaeales; family Hodarchaeaceae; genus Hodarchaeum. The sequence continues at coordinate 23,580 of JBHLSH010000016.1, forward strand.
TTACACCAAACCATTTGGTATATCTGTTTTTCATCAATGTACCTAAATTCAATGTTAGATTTGAAAAAGCCTGGGAGCTTTTGGTAATGCGGTTATTGAGCTCCGTCCTCGAAACGGAATTCCGCCGGCCGCTCATCTTCTATTCTTTCTTTCTTGCCGAGAATCAGTTCACTGGAAATTTCCTCTTCTCTTTGTTTCTGAGTCTCTGAAAGCGGAAAAGTTTGATCAGCAAATGATGTGGGATACCTCAAATCTGCCTCCTTCCACAATTTGCGGTTTTTTTCATCTTCGAGGATTTCCCATAGCGGAGCAATGGGGAAGAACTTCATCGCGATTGCAATTCCAAACACCAATGCGGTAAATGCACCCAAAGTAATGGCAGCTTCAACCCAAGTGGGGATATAGGTCCCCCAAGGTCCCGCTATCCAAGGTCGCGCCATAGCTGGAACGATAATCACATACCGTTTCATCCACATCCCTATATTGACGAGAATCGAGGCAATGAAAATGCCAGTGATACTACGGGCTCTTGTAAAGAAGAAAATGTTTCCTGGAATTACTATCCCACCCACGATTGAGAACCAGAAAAGTATCGCATAATCTCCATAGAAAAGGGCATTAAGAAGCTCTGCCTCTTCGGTTGGAGTAGAGTATAAAGCTCCAATGTATTCTGAAAACGTGAAGTAAGCGTATCCAAGGCTTAAGACAACCATAATTACACCCATATTTCGGAAGTGCCGTTCTGTCAGAATTTTCTTATATTCAGGATAGATGACCCTTATGATGAACATGGCGGTAATTAACGCTGCAGATCCAGAATATAGTGCTCCAATAACGAAATAAGGTCCAAAGATTGTACTACGCCAACCTGGCCGTAACATGACTCCTCCTACTGTATAAGAAACCACGGTGTGAACTGTAACCATGACAGGAATGAGAATCCAAGCCATGAACCCAATTCCTCTGTTTAAACGCTTATGTTGAGCTTCAGTCCCTTGCCAACCCAAAGCCAGAAACCTCCACAGCCACCGTTTGAGCCAAAAAGCATCCGTACTGAGATGATCACGCATCAAGGCGAAATCTGGGATAAGGGCGATATAAAGATAAACCAAGCTTCCTACCAAATACATGGAAAGCGCTAGAAAGTCCCAAAGGATGGGGGAATTAAACTTGCCAATCGTTATGACATATAGAATTCTGTCAATGCGGCCAATATCAATCAAAACCATTGCTGCTCCAATTAGTAACCCAAAAGCTGTTAGCAACTCACCGATCCTAGTTATCGGGTGACGCCATTGGGCATCCGTAACACGCAATACTGCAGAAATAAATGTCCCCGCGTGAGAGATTCCGATAAAGAACACAAAATTGGTGATATAAACCCCCCAAGAAACCTTGTCACGTAATCCAGTAACTATCAAACCATTAATAAATTGATTTAGATAGGCGTAGGCCGCAAACAATAGGATTAGGAGCATCAATATGAGAGTGACGAAATATAATCTTCCCGTTTTCATCACGGGATGTAGTAATATTTGCGCGCTTTTGTTATCATCAAGGAATGTGTTTCGTTTTTCAGTCTGCATCGGGAAATACCTCAATCAGCGTTTCGGTAGGTAAAAAACACGGGGTTTTGTACCCAATTCCTCTTGTAAACGATAGCCCATTCTTTCTTTGACCGTGTCTGAAAGAGTAACTGTTTGAAAGGTGCCATTTGTTACTAAATCGTGATTTAGATTTCCAAAATAGAGCGCACCGCCAGGACACGCTCCTACGCAGGCAGGAAGCTGACCGTCCTTGGCAGAATGGGAACAAAAATCACATTTCTCAACAACTCCTCTTTCGTGAGGCAGCGGATAGTGTGGCGAATATGCCCCCAACTGCTTGGAATATTCAATTTCCTCTTCTCGGGTGCCAAACCACGGCTCTGGTTCACCCCAATTGAAGTATCGTGCATTGTAGGGACAGGCCGCGATGCACATCCGGCAACCTATGCATATCCTATGATCTATTAGCACAAGTCCTTCCTCATTTCTAAATGTAGCCCCAGTGGGGCATACCCACATACATGGGGGGCTTTCACAATGCATGCATGGTCTAGGTAGGAAATATTTACCTGCGACAGCGTTATCTTGTTTTTCGTAAAGCTGTATCCATGCTTGGGGTTCTGGTGGTTCCGCGGGCTCCCCTGATTCCTTGAATCGTTTGGGGACATAATGCATGATGGCGCAGGCTTCTAGACAAGAGCTGATCTCTCTATCTTGACAGCCATCACATTTTTCCAAATCAATCATCATAACCCATTGGGGAGGAATCTCCTCTGCATGAGTTGCATTTTGACGACCTAGAGACTGCTGGTTGAAGTTTAATTTAGATGTAACGGCAAGAGTTCCTCCAACCGCTCCTATTGCGCCTAATAGTTTGAGAAAACTTCTTCGTGACGTCGGCATGAACCTTATTTCCTATTATGGTTTAATCTAATTCACCTGTTCCTTTCCAGATCTTATTCTAACCGCGTTATACAGTACATATCCATAAACCAAAAAAACGCCTGCTACCAGAGTTAATGCTCCAGCCGATACAGCTCCGAAGATTCTTGGATCATCAAACCAAATGAATTCTTCGACATGCTCTTCAGGAATCAGGTTGATAGTAAAATATTCTTCGTGATTTGCAAGAATTTTCGTTCCAACTGTTTGGCCTGGAAATTCGATTACAAAGTTGATTAGACCAGCTACATTTTCCAAATCGTAAACAAATTTAACAGTGCTCTCAGTATTAGTTATGTTAGAGCCTAGTAGCATTCTTCCGAAGGTAAAGTTTAAATACATGTTAATTCTCCTTCCATCCATCAAGTTCGGATCTCCACCCTCTAGAACTTGGAACCTCGCCTCAAGAATTATTCTAGTTCCCTGCGGAATCTCCGTTCCAGCTGGAATCGATGTTCCAGTAGTATCTGTCGCATTAACCGTCATATCAATATTTAAGGTTTCAAATGGCGATACTAAGAGATCGTATGTAATAGAATGCTCTGGGTGCATGCTGACAAAATCATCAGCTGTCCTATTATGAGAGAGAAAGAAACCATACGTTGAATTGATCGAAAAGTCGTGATCTAATGGAATGTCCCCCGACTTTAACGGGAATACGAATTCGATAATTGTATGGGTCGCATTTTCGGTTCCCCCACTAGCTTTAATGTCAAAAGTTCCATTGGCCGAGATATCGGGGTGGTGTTCACCTGGCTCCCCGTAATCATCACTCATATGAACTCCAGTAGCATTGACAAACCCAATAATAATATTGGATCCATTTTTATGAGCGTTCTTCGGTCCAAATCCTATCCCCAACCAACCACTATGCCCTGGAGGTGAAATCAGACCGATAAACATATCAGTATTGTTGTGTTCCAAGTAAACATTGATTTCAGTCAATGGGTCAACCATCGATGATTCATACTCATTTAGACCGATAATGCCATCGACAGAAACAATCGGATTTGTAACCAAAGGCATTATGATAGATGACGTTTCCAGCTTAATGGTGATCAGGTTGGAATGGTCGGGATGATACGAGCCGAAATTATCAGCCGTCGGATGATTGGCCAGATGAAAGCCGTTTTCTTGGCCCAAAATCCAAGAATGGTCATAACTGTCCCCTGATGAAAGAGGAAAAACAAACTCAATCACCGTGTGTGTTTCGTTTTCTGTACCTGCCGCTGCCTTGATATCGTTCGTCCCTCCAGAGTCAATATCCGAAAAATGTTGCGTTCCCAATCCGTAGTGATCCTCGATCGCAAATGTTCCATTATCCGATACATATCCCATTATAATATTCGCGCCGTCCATTGGAACGCTTTTTGGTCCCAATCCGATGCCGACCCAGCCCTTTGTTGGGCTTTCCAAGGCAACAAACAAATCAGTACCGTTGTGGCTAAACGAGACAATGATCCCTGTGAGCTCGTGTGAATCTTCCAAGGTTACTGGATATTCACCTTGCGAGACAATCCCATCTATTACAACCTCAGTTGGAATAACGTAAGGAACAGATACGTATCCAGTCAAAGGGGGAAATCCGTGGTTAGGGCCCGCCAGCGTTGCAGAATTTGGTTTTCCAATTATTACAACTAAAAAAATAAAAAACAGGAAAAAGGTACTTTTCCGTTTGGGTGGTAAATTAGGTTGACGCATGAAGATTAAACCAGCTTACACAGGATTACAGTGTTTTCATTGTAATAACTAAAATTCGGTATTCTCTGGGCTTTTATAAGAGTTTCCTTGGAAAGCTACGTTTTACACATTCACAATGGTTTATATAATAATTATTCGTGAATGTGTGAATATTCCTTACGAGGAGAATACGGAGGGTTTATTGGCTAATGTTCGGGAATGATCTACAAGAATCTGAAAAATTCTAGGTATTCAAATTTGCCCAAAAATACTCCTTCATATATAAAACCAATTTTCGACGTAATAAAACGCGAAAGGCATATTCCCTACCAGTGTTTGGATGAAACCCCAACGTTTGTAGATTATCCATCCGCAGGTTGTGATATTTCGATTCGAGTTTTGATGAATGGTTTCGACCCTAATTCTTGTTTGAGGAAATGATTACGAGAATAGATAAAGTCAGATTTTTAAGGGGAAGATAACCCTACGTGCGTCCAGAATTCCTTTCACATAAGATGGTTATCAAAGATTATATGGAATGAGTTAGATAATAATACCCCATCAAGGAGCGGAAACACAAGATGGTGGTAATCAGAGGACGTAATAATGAAAAAAATTTCTACCGATGAACTAAAGAAAAAAATGGATAATGGCGACAAATTTAAGCTTGTTTTTACCCTGGGAGATTGGTATTTCAAAGCAATGCACATCCCTGGCTCTATTTCCGTACATAATCCTGAAGATGCTCCCCAATACCTTAGCCAAGATGACGAAATCGTGGTATATTGTTCCAACCCAGAGTGTACGGCGAGCCAAGTCGCATACATCTCATTGGAAAAAGCAGGATTCAAAAACTTACGACGTTTTGCGGGGGGTTTGGAAGCGTGGCAAAAAGCGGGGTATGACCTCGAAGGTGAAATGGTGGATTAATTGGATCGACCAGAGCGCTTTCAAGTTTGAGCTTAATGATTAATCCATTATCCCAATTAATACGCCTTAATACGTCTAATCTGGGGGAGCCAAATTCGAATGCTACTAAAAATTGATTAAGAGGGAAGAGAACCTATTATACTGACGTAATAGATCTGAATTTACGATCCAGTGGAAAAGCGATAGCTAATGCAACCACTGGTAAAGCTAAGACGGCTACCAGAACGAAAGCTATGGCAAATATGAGTTCACTTAAGGTCGCCATCTCCTTAAAGGGAGGGGGGCCAATAGGATTGCCTACAGTAAAATAACCTTTCATTCCTGCACCAAAATGCCCAGGACAGGAGCAAAAGAAACTAACGTACATGTTGTCTTTGGGTGTGGTCCATGTTATAGAGCCGACCATCCCTTTATCGGGTCCTCCAAAGTCTTCATCGGTTACAGTAGATAAATCAGTTTTACCTATGACGAGATCCGTACTGATGGCACCCAGAACAGCGATTTCGGGGGTAATCGTTCTTCCATTAGTTGCTATTATCAGGTTATGAAAGTGATTTTCAACGGGGTTCCAAAAATAAATAGTATATGTAGTATCAGGGAGTAAGTTCAATTGAGTAACACTGAACTGATTTTCAGGTAAGGCACGAATTTGTATGGAAGTATTCTCGTTCACGCCAACAATTGTGAACGGCGAAAAACCGAAAAAAGTAATTAAGAATAGAAATATACCTATTGTTAAGATATTATACCCTTTTCTCAATTTAACTAACCTCATTTGATTTGGACTAGCATTATGTTTTCAACTAATAAACATTTACCCTTTTTTAAATTGCTAAATAAACAATAGAAAAGAAATAACGGTTTTACGATATTCACAGCTGTTTATGAAAAGTTTGTCTCGTATGTTCAATCTGGTCACCCTTTTTCTCCGAAAAAAGTAAAGGGTCTCTATTCCGTGTGGATTATTGCAAGAAAACGAAATATTCCAATATGAACATAATCTAATCAGAATCTTCGCTTTTCACAAGGATTTATATAATGAATCCCTTACTGGGTCATTCTAAATGCTCAATAATCTCAAGTCTTCCTCTTTCTTGTTATAGGGAAAAATCTGGGAACCCTAGATTTGTAGGTCTCATAAGTACGGCCGAATTCCTTCAATAATTCCTTTTCTTCTTTCCAAACAAGAAAATAGAGGTAGGCACCTATGAAAGGGGTTATGAGCAGTGAATAAAGCGAAGAGAACAAAATTGACAGGGCTAAGTGAGCAAGGAATGCCCCAACATATTGAGGATGCCTGATATGAGAATATATACCCGATTCGATGATTTCTACGGCTCTATGAGTTTCTGCTACCTTCAAACCCATTTCAGTAACCCCAGTTAAAGCAATCGATAAAACCACCAGAATTAACGGCAAGGATATTGCAGAGTGGATAAGGGGGATTTCCAGTTCAATGACTGGGATTATGAATGAGAATTCTAGGGGAAACGGTATCGTAAACCTTGGCTGGGGGGTGACCCAGATCCCGATCAAAAAAAGGAAAAAACCCCATCCTGAAATTATACCCAACATATCCCCGATGATTTTACCTTTATTATCTCCAAACTTATCCGAAAGTTTTTGGTGTTCCAAAGATAAAACGTAGAGCGGAAGAATGGCAATTTCGCCGATAACACTAAACCAAAACCAGAGGGACATATGTACTCAAATTCCATATTTCAAAGAAGATATCTTTTTGTTCCAATGCGATCGAAAATCATTACTTAAAAGTGTAAGCTCAATCCTATGGGATCTTTCCGGACATGTCAGGCCCCCATCCTTTTCCTTCTATCAAAGGGAAAACCTGTTAGATGGAGTAATCTTAATCTCTCTCTGGCAATAGGATATCCGATGCGAGCTGAGGCCATCAACATGCGTAAATGTCGCGTAATACAAATCGGAAATAAAGATAAAAAGGATGGGGATCTAGTCATTTTCTGAATAGCCAAAGTAGGTGGTAGTTTGTGCAAGAAATGTCACCCAAGCAAAAGGACCGGATCAAAAAGATATTGAAGTCCGTTTATTTCTATTCTTTGACCACAAGTTGGAAGGACATGCCTCAAACAACTATTGTGCTGCCGGGGATAACAGAAGATTGGAAAATATTAATTATATCGCATAAAAAAAGGAAAAAAGTACAAAATATTCGGAATAATCCAAACGTCTGGCTGATAGCAGACAAAACAGGTCTCTTTAGGATTCCCCGTGTAATTTACATCAAGGCAACGGCAGAGATTTGTAATTTAACAACAGAAAAGTTCAATGAATTTGCTTCACTTCACAGCTGGTTCTCTAGAAGGTTAATTCGCCGTCTGGCGCGGGATGAGATCAAAGAATCTGTGTTAATCGAGATTACTCCCTCAAAATTCACAACTGTTGGAATTTACGGCAAAGTAACGGAAACAGTTTCTTTTAGGGCACCGAGTTGATGATGTTATTCGATACTATTTTCAGAGAAACATCTACTTATTATCGGATTACTCACCATTTTATGAAATAAAATGCCCACAATAACTATTCTTAAGGACGGAACGAAAAAAACGATAGAAGCTGCGCCAAGCGAAAGATTGGTTTTGGCAATTGAACGTGCAGGCATCGATATAGGGCACAGGTGCGGTGGATTCGCTCGTTGCACCACTTGTCGGGTAGAAATTCATTCTGGCGAGCCAGAGAAAATGACAAAGGCTGAACTTACGAGACTAGAGGATCGTGGACTTAAGGGCCATTTCAGGCTCTCCTGTCAGATTTTGTGTGAGCAGAATATGGAAGTCAGTCCGAAATACTTCGTAAGCGAAAAAGGGTGGGACGGACCGGGAAAAACGCCAGAACGAAATATCACGCCAGAAGCGGAATGGGTCTCGAAATCGTAAAAAAATGATCGCGGCCGCCTGATATGTAGGTATATGGACAATTACCAGCAAAACGAAGAAGTAATATTCAAATATTAAAGGGTTGAAATAATGTCAGTTAAAAATGAATTCATTGTTCGAATTGGTGGAGCTGCTGGAGACGGAGTAGCATCAGCAGGAGAAACTTTTGGGAAAATTTGTTCTAGACTGGGCCTTTATGTCCACGGACTAAATTTCTACCAGTCAGTAATCAGGGGCGGTCTTGTAGGCTGGAATATAAGAGCTTCTAGCCGACCTATCAAAAGCCAAGGTCAAGGCATTGATATTTTAATAGCTCTAACGACCTTGGCGGCCAATACCTATGGACATGAATTGCAGCCAGGAGGTTTATTGATTTATGATGAGAAGAAAGTTAAACCTAAAGCAGAGGATCTGCCCAAGGATATCAATTTATGTCCATTACCCTTGATTGAAACAGCGAAGGAATTTGGTAGGAGAATGACCATTCTACAGAATACAGTGGCGATTGCCGCTGTATTAAGGGTACTAAATATCGAATCAGGACATTTTAACCAACTACTACGGGAACAATTCCAAAAAAAGGGGGAAGAGATTATCAAGATAAACCTGGGCGCGGCTGAACGGGGCTATCAGCTTGGTTCTGGACTGCCATCGTTTCAGCACTCAGTACAATTTGGGGGATCCCCCCGCATGTTCATTTCAGGAAATCAAGCAATTGGGCTTGGAGCGATGGCAGCAGGATTACAATATTATGCTGCTTACCCAATGACGCCTGCAACTTCGATCTTGCATTTTTTGGCAGCACACGCGAAAGAATATGGAATGGTGGTAAAGCAAGTGGAAGACGAATTGGGAGTAGTTAATTCTGCAATAGGTGCGTCTTTTGCGGGCACTAAATCAATGTGTGGAACTTCAGGAGGAGGATTTGCTCTTATGACGGAAGCCATTGGTTTTGCTGGGATGATTGAAACTCCACTCGTAGTTGTTACAAGTATGAGGGGGGGCCCTTCAACGGGGCTTCCAACCAAAACGGAACAAGGGGACCTAAACCAAGTATTCGGTGCCTCTCAAGGAGATTTCCCGAAGGCGATTTTTGCCCCATTAAATGTTACAGATGCCTATGATACAATTGTCGAAGCATTAAATCTTGCAGAAAAGTATCAAATACCCATCATTGTAATGTCAGATCTCTATTTATCAGAACACTATGAAACCATTGAAGAGGTTAATCTAGAACCTGAAATTTATGAACGTTTAGCACCGAACGGCCTAAGTGATTATCTCCGTTATAAATCAGACACAGAAAACGGTGTTTCACCGAGATCAATACCCGGAGAATCTGGATATGAATTTATCGCAGGCTCCGACGAACATGATGAAAAAGGAAACCTAATTTCCGATGTTAGAGCTGGTCTCCCAGAACAATTCGTTATCAGAAAACAGATGATGGAGAAACGGGGCAGGAAGCTTGAATTCTTAAGCAGAGAATTACGTCCCCCAGAGACTTATGGCCCTCCGAATTCGGAAATCACGATCATTGGTTGGGGTTCATCTACCGGGGCGATTCAAGAGGCAGTCGACATTCTAAATTCCATTGGCATTAGAGCAAATAGCCTACATATAAGAAGCATCGTTCCTTTCAACGAAGATATGTTCGGCAATTATCTTCAAAATGCTAAAAAAGTTGTTATGGTTGAGGGCAATTATAGTGGACAGATGAAACGGCATATCTCAGCTGAAACAAGTATTAAAATTGACAATAGTTACAATAAGTATGATGGAGATTATCTATCGCCAAAAGAGATCGTTAATTTTGTTAAGCAGGAGGTTCTCTAATAATGATGAGTGTAGAAATAGTAGAAAGCCATCTCGATTTAAAGGATTTTCAATCGGATGTAAAACCCACTTGGTGTCCCGGCTGTGGTGATTATGGTGTTTTAAGAGGGACACTTGAAGCCATGAAGGAACTCCAAATCCCCCCACGTAACATTGTTGTGGTATCAGGTATTGGATGTAGTTCAAATTTTCCCCATTTTCTCTCCAGCTACGGGGTACACGCACTTCATGGTCGTGCACTTCCGGTCGGCATGGGAATCCAATTAGCAAATCACGAACTTACAACAATTGTAGCTGGAGGAGATGGGGATGGTTACGGTATAGGTGCGGGACATTTTGTTCATGCATGCAGAAGAAACGTTAATATAACTTATATTGTAATGAATAATGAAATCTACGGGTTGACCACGGGACAGGCTTCTCCCACTTCAAGAGAGGGATTGGTTACCAAATCGACTCCACGAGATTATTCACTCCATGAACTCCCATTAAACCCCATTGCGGTAGCCCTCGCAGCGGGAGCCAGTTTTGTTGCACGAGGCTTTTCTGGTGAAAGAACGCATCTGGCCAATCTAGTCGAAGAGGGGATTAAACATCGAGGATTCTCATACATCGATGTAATCTCTCCATGTGTAACTTTTCAAAAGATGGCGACATACGATTTCTTCAAAGAACGGGTGTTTAAAATCGAGGATAACGAGTACGATACAAGTGACTTCGGAGCGGCCATGGCACATGCAAGAGAACCTTGGGAAGAAAAAATAGCCATCGGATTATTTTATCAGGAGGATCGTCCGCTTTACGAGGATTACGAGCCAACCTTACGGCGGGGCCCACTTGTATCACAAAAGAGGAATTTGAGGAATCAAAAAAAGATCTTGAAGCAATTTTACTAAGATACTTGTCATTAGAGTGACCCGCAAATGGTAAGGGTTGTATCATATCCCCGCTTCCCCATAAAATTACGTGAATGCGCGTAAAATTGAAATCACTCAAAGCCCAATTAATACCCTTCCCAGTCTGGTGTCCTCCTCGCTTTTTGACTTGATTTAGGGAGAGCAATCTCAATCTTTTATCGTTTTTTTAATATTCTTCGCAGAATATATTTAAAATAACCAGTTCACAACCGTCTATCAGACAAAACCAATAAAAAATATATTAAAAACCCAACAAAAATGGATTTAGTATAGGTGTTGAAGAATAATGACTCATGTGATAGCCGAACCTTGTATAGACGAAAAAGCTGCTGATTGTCTTGAAGTCTGCCCAGTCGACTGTATCGAAGAAGGCGCCGATCAGTACTACATTGACCCTGAAGAATGTATTGACTGCGAAGCCTGTGTTGAAGCATGTCCAGTCGAAGCCATCTTCCATGAAGATGAACTTCCCGAAAAGTGGCACTCTTTTACTGAAAAGAATGCAAATTTTTTCGCAAACAAGTAGGCGACCTACAAGGTAGGACCTACCATTATTAATTTTTTCAGAGGAAAACCACACCTTGTGAAAGATCCGCAGTGCGCGAACTAAACCTCATTGGAAGAATTATAAATTTCCTAGGATTCCAATCATATTTTATACAACATTTTTGCACCCTAATCTTTTAAACTGGGTCTTTCTATGATAAAACAAAATCCGACCTTTGTTAATATTGACGTCATATCTAGTCGAATACTCCAAGAACTCCAGCTCTGAAACATTAACCCAACTTTTTGCTGCCTGAAAGCCAAATATGCTATCAAATCACCGAATGAAGTATTTTCATAGTAGTGTGAGCTGAAAAAACCAAGGAAAACGGCGGACTGGATATGCCTAGAAAAGGAAAGGGAGTAAAACGGATTATACGAGAAGAACGAAGGTTACGAGAAAAAGTAAAACAGGGGGAAAAACAAAAGCGGGTAAAACTCAAGAATATAGAGAATTTGGATGAAAGTTAGTGTATGTCTATTTTATCCAAGCACAATCAAATATACCCTCGGCCAAACTCGGATGGAAGGCGGGAAACTTTCTAAGCTCTTTCAATGTTCCGTTACAGGCAATAGCTGTTCCAATAACGGTAATCAGATTTAGTGCATCGATCCCAACGATTTCTCCGCCTATGATTCTTTCCGTAGAGTCTTCTACAATTAGCATCGTATATCCATTGATTCCTCCTGAAATTTGAGCATAAGCATTCTGTCCATTAGGTATTTCCAGTATTTTGACCTTAATCCCTCTATTTAAGGCTTCATCTTGCGTTAAACCAATCTTTGCGGCCTCGATATCTAAGGCGGTTAATCCACATAGTACAAGGTCGGGATCCACATGAATGGAGTGATCGCTTTCCATGATATGGTCTGCGAGGATTCTACCTTCGTATGTGGAGAGGAATGAACGGAAAGGTAACCCATCATTTCTGATTTGGTCTCCTATAAAGTAAATATTATCGGGTGGATTTCCGAAATTACTTTTCTCTCTCCATTCGAGATTAGGTTGCTTTTGAAAGGCGTTGATGAACATCTCAGAAGATAATTGCTTCCTTTTATTATCCCGATATAGAATATCGACCTTAAATCCAGTGTCATGCACAAAAAATCGCTCTATCTTTGTATTTTTATAAATGATAATTCCCTCAACCTCCAATAAATCTTCAACGCTCTGTTTAAGTTTTTTACTTCCATAGGAGACGACAGTATTGTTTGGGCTTGCTATGGTCACTTCGGAACCAAGTAAATGAAAAAAGACCGCTATTTCGATACATGGACTATCAGCTCCGAAAACAATCACCTCACTTGGAATTTCATCAAGATTCATTGTCATTACTTGCTCCGCCGGAATAATAAATTTTTCCACTTCTTTTGTCCCTGGTACGGATATGGGGGCATATACAGCTCCTGCTGCAACAATAATGTTCCTTACGAATAATTTGAAAATTACCCTATCGTTTTTGGTAATTTCTACTTCGTTTCTCGTTAAAACTTTGGCTGTTCCCTCTATGAATTTTATCCCACGATCCTCCAGATTTTTTTTAATCCCTGATCGGATTTTACGCTCTATTCCTTCCATAGCTGATTTTAGCTGAGGTATCGCAACGGCAGGAACTTGATCAAACATTTTATTGCGGCGAATCCTCTCTGAGATCTGATGTTTCAAAATAAGGTTATTTAGGGCAAAATGAATTGGGATACATCCTTGGTTTACACAAATGCCACCTATTAGTCCTTTTTCAACAACTGTTACATTATCGGCTCCTAGGAGGGATAATCTTTCAGCTAGGGCCGTACCTCCAGGTCCTGCACCGATTATCAAATAATCTGCATCGACCTCTATCATTTCCTGCATGATGTTTTCCAATTCCTAGCTTGCCATTCGTTCGGCGACTGTTTTGTTCATACTCTTGGAAATGAGGATTTTATGTATTATAAGATATTCAAAATATCATCGTAATCAACTACATTCATTTCCAAACGAATAATGATATTGAAACCTAGGGGTAAACCCAGAACCGATCTGAAGTCAAAGCATTTGTCGAAAAATCTATTCTCGATTCACTGAGCGACTTCGAAAACAGGATCATCTCATTTAAAGCCAAATCTGAATTATAATCAATTAAAGTTATGTTTAAATCAAACTTAGGTAAGATTATGCATTCCAGCTCAAATAATGAAATAAATACATCTGCCTCCGATCAAAGAAGCTTGCTCTTATGGGATGGAAATTGTGGATTCTGTAATCTAGCCAAGGGTATATTGAATGAGAAGGACAAATTCTCTCTAATAAGGTTCAGGAAATTACAGGATCCAAAGCTTTCAATGAATGGATCCTATACAAATCGAGATTATGAGACTTTATATTTTATTTCAAATAAAGGGGTAAGATTCACTCATGCGCGCGCCTTTTTTGAAGCTATGGCGGTTTTGCCTGGCCTTTGGGGGGTAGCAGGTCGGGCATTTGCGAATAGGTTTTTTGGTTTCATTGGATTTCCATTTTACCTGTTAATTTCGAAAAACCGAAAAAGGATTTCCCACTGGTTACGGTTAAATCTTGAAGATTCACTTTAAATTGATTGAAATAATTCGTGCCCAAAATTGGGATCTATTTTTAATCAGTCCTCAGCTGCCCTCATCAGAATTACATAGTTTTCTTATTGATACCTGCAAACATCGGATGTGAAATTGACCGGAAAGTCACTAACTATCGAATGCGAAGTTTTTGTGTCTGTTAAGGGTGGATAACGGATGTCCAGAATCATAGGATTTTCTTAGATGAGATAGAGAAACATGAGTGTAGAGCTGGGTCGTTGATAGTGAAGCATGACCCAGAAGTTCCTGTATTACGCGGATATCAACCGCGTTGGATAGAAGATGGGTGGCAAATGCGTGGCGTAGAGTATGAGGAGTAAGTTTTCTGTCATCTAATCCAGCTAGCTTCTTATACTTTTTAACGATACGTTGAATGGAGCGTGGGGTTAGGCGAGTCCCCTTCTGGTTTAATATCAATGCTGAATCCTTACGATCAAATTTGTTTGAGTAAGAAAGTACGTATTCGGCAAGAATAGGCACAAGAAGGTCTGGTATCGGAATTATCCGATCTTTATTCCCTTTCCCGTTTTCGACCCGGATGACTCGATTGCCAATATCAATATGTTCCATGTTCAAATTGCTGAGTTCTGAGACCCGTAATCCTGTACCGTAAAGTAGGTACAAAATAGTCTTGTCTCTAAGATTTACAGGACTGGAGAACTTTGTTAGCATCTCGAAAAGCGATATCGTACTCCTTTCCTCTATTGATTTAATCTCTGGCCTAGTCTGTAAAACTGACATAATCAGCTCAGGAATGGGAATTAAACTATTGACCAAGCCGTCGTTGTTTTCTACAAGGATTGTTTCGGTTGCAAGATCGAACTGGAAGTTGAAACCCTTATTAGTATGGGGTAGATTAATTTCGCTTGTGATTAAATACAGGATTGAGGCATCCCGTTCTCCTCCGGGAGCTGCTAGGAGTCGAAAGACCTCCTCAACTGTAACAGTCTTTGGTAAAGATTTAGGTATTTTTGGAGACTCTATTTGCTCTACGGGATTATTAGTAATATAACCTGTTCTTCGCAGGTATTTATAAAACGACTTCAGAGCGCATATCTTTCTATGCAGACTTCGCGGAGCGTACTCCTTATCTCTCTTTAGAAAAAGCAGGAACCGGCGAATATCTGTGGTCGTTGCCTTTTCGATTTTCTTCTTCACCCCTGCTGACGATAAAGATTGCTCGAATAGCTCCAGATCATAGGAATATTCCTTAATCGTTTTCGGGGAATAGTTCTTCTCTACCTCCAGGAAAAGCAAAAACTCTTCAATACAGTTAGTTTGCATATTACCAGCCAGCATACCAGGTATATAGAAGTATGAACAAGATAAGACGTGGGATAATATCGACGTAGCACCTGAAGCCACTAAAACCGAACGAATCTGCGTCGAGAAAGGCTATTCAAAAATGCGGTTTGATAACTTCACAATGCCAGCTTCTTCATCCCATGTAACAAGCTCAGCCCGATTAAGTTCATGGATTGAGTGTAGTACCACAGCTGCGGAGACTCCACTCGCTTTGGTCAGCTCTTCACGCGTCATTTCTGATTTATCACCGTGAAGTAGGTAAAGGATTTTCGCATGGGGTTGACCCGCGAAAACTTTTTCTAAGAGGGCAATATAGATACCGAGTAATTGCTTAACATCGAGTGATGCCTCCTCTTTACCGGTCATTTCCTGATATAGTTCAGAGATCTTTTTGAGCTCGTTTTCAAGATTCATATAGTCAAATTCAAGTTGTTGGCGATGTAGATGAGCTTCCTCGAGCGCCTTTGCTCGTGCTTCGATTTCTTTTTCTTTAATCTCAATTTCTGTTTCCTTCGTTTCTAGTTCCTTTCTCATGTTTACAAGTTTCTCGTTTTGTAGCATAAGAGTAGACTTAACTCTCTCTATGGTAGGAATAATCTCATCAATATCCAGGGGTTCATCGCTCATTTACAAACATCCTTCGTCCGATAATAAATCTCTCGAATTGATTTAATACAAGCCTAACGTAGGATACCGGTGTCGAAAATGTATCCTACGTCACCTCCTGCTTTCTTTGTATCTATCGGTTTATTTATACTTATTGTTTATTCTCTCCTTACTTTTTCATACCTTTTTAAAAAGGTACTGTGCTTAGGTATTATTGTCGGATAGAAGCATCGGGTTTTGGTAGTCCAGGATAAATGGCTTTCGTGATTTTTGAAAAACAATTCCAAATCCCCGGCCCTGATTATTGATCACTTATTTCGAGGGATTGAAGAAAACTAGGTAAGCAAACTTGTCATATACTTCGGGGAGAGTATGTAGAGAAATCAAATCCCAAATCCTTCGTTTTTCATTATTTACAAGACCGACTTCTGAAAATCCCCATGAATTGCATATTTCTTGAATTTTAGCCATTTGCGAAGCAACGGAGCTTTTACCGCCCTGAGAATTCAAGAACTTTGCAATTTTATAAACTGAAACGAGCACGCAGGGAATATTAAAGGCAGAGATTAGAAGCTCGAGCTTGGATAATATCTGTTCCCTTAGATTCGCACCTAAATCGAGGTGTTGATCGTATTCAATCAAATCACCTAGGTTTACTCTTAAGATATCAAATGATGTCGGAAAGAAGTCGCTAACGTTACCTGTTGCCCCGATAGCTATTGCGTTTTTAGGCGGAACCGAGTTCTCTTCTTCCAAGGACAGCTGAAACGAGGGGGGAAGAATAATTGCTTTTGTTTCCAATCCCCTATCATCTCTCGGTTTATGCCTATGAATACTACTACTGATAAGATAATATGGCTGATAGGGTTTGAAGTCTAGTTCAGGATTTGAAGAAGTTTCGAATCTTAGGCGAGGAAGGACAAAAAAGTTGATGTTCGATCCAACAATTGAAATTCTTAGATGGCTTGCCAATTGAAAGAAAAAAGGGGCTGTTTTAAGACCTGTGGACCCGTCAATGAGATAGAGGGATTTTAAAGAGCATTCTTTCGGGGTCGTTTTCCAATTGTAGCTTTTCTCGGTAATTTTTCGGGTAATAATTGAGTATTTGGGGATACCACTAAACTCTCGATAGAGCATATGGCTGTGCGTTCGAAAGAAAATGTAGTCTGGGGCACAAAGTAGCTTTATCCGTCGACCTTCTGAGATAATTCCAGCTGATTCAAGTAAGCTATCCAACACGATTTCCGGTTTCACTAAAGCACTCTTATAATTTTTTTCCTTCTCGGTTGTATTTAGACGGAATAACGGATGAAAGCAAAGTGAAAATCGATTATGACCTGGCCATTCCTTCATTAACGAAGACTATTCAAAAAAAGGGATGGAATAGAGTCCTTGTCCAGATGCCCGAGGGGATGTTGAACCATCCTCTCCAAGAAGTTCTCACGGCGTTAAAGGCATTGAACGTTACCGTATTCGTGGAAGGTGAGCCATCATATGGAGTTTGTGATCTTGCAGTTGATACTGCGATTGGGCTGAAGGTAGATGCGTTAATCCATTATGGCCACACTTCATTTGGTTTTGAACAGCGAGTACACAGTGCTGAAGGCATGATAGATGTGGTATTGGTTCCTGCTCTCATTGGGAATTATCACATTGATTTACCAGAAATAATTAAGAAGATAAAGGAGCTAGATTGGAAAAAGGTAGGACTAACTGCTACCGCTCAGCATATGATGTATTTACATAACATGAAAGATCAGCTTGAAGCACATCAAATCGAATCTGCCATTTCTCAGCATGGCGGGCAAATTTTGGGTTGTTATATTGGTAAATCCAAGACCGAATTCGGAGCTAACGATATTGATGGCATTGTAAGTCTTCACCCTGGGAATTTCCATACACGAGGATTATTGTTCTTAACATCTCGGCCGATTCTTCAGATTGATCCCATCACTGGTAATTTATCATTGTACACAATCTCAGAAAGGGATACGTTGATCAAAAAGAGATTTGCGGTAATTGAAAAGGCACGAAAGGCGACAACTTGGGGAATAGTAAGCAGTCTTAAACATGGCCAATGGCAACCAAATCCTCATAAACGTGCCTCCAGGATACTAAGTGAAGCGGGACTTAAATTTGTTGAATTAGTTGGAAAAACAATAACACCCTTGTATCTGGCCAATTTTACCTGGATTGATGCTTGGGTAAACACAGCGTGCCCCCGAATAGCTCTGGATGACGTAATCAGATATCACCGTCCAATGATCACATTCCAAGAATTTTTATATCTATTCGACCAAATCACCTGGAACCAGCTTCTAGAAAGAGGATTCATGTAATAAAACAGCAAAACTAATGTTCTGATAAAACTAGGGCTTCTGATGCTGAGAACTTCTGGGTTAAGTGAAGCAAGAAGGTTTTTTCTAGAAGATTTTTTAAAATATTAGAACCTAAGTCTCCTTACAATGCCTCGAAATGGAAAGGAGGTTGAAAGGTAAGTGGAAGACAGAATCGTTTCCATTGGAGAATGGTTCCACGAGGAAAAAACGGAAATCCTTCGTGCCACCTCATCCTTAAGAGGAAACAGCATCTTGGTTATTCTTTCCGATGAGGGCGGCTTACCAATATTTACTCGAGGTATACACATAAATGAGTGGAATGGTGGAATTGAGGATCTGGATTTAGAGATTTCGTCGTCTAATGAAAATATCCTCCTGATGTCGGGATTGATAGAAGCAATTATGCAGCTTAAGGAAATTGTAAAACCCGTAATTTTCAAGGTTACTGGCAGTAAGGAGGATAAGAAACCATTGTATTTGGATTATGCAAGAACTAAACAGGGAATATCATTAATCAGCCTTTCAACATCCCCAGATTTTCAACAGCTGCCCACTTCGCTGTTAAAGCAGATTTCTCCACTAAATGAAGACGTACGAGAACTTCTTTTTGGTAATTTGGAGGTTAATTTTGAGAAATCTGTCGTAGCTCCTTTGAGCGAAGATGTAGCGATTTACTGGCGAGTTTTGGATCGAATCAAGAGGGACCTTGCGGATGTAGTATCGTTTATATTGGTCTATAATAATGAAGGTAAATTCCTTTTTTCAACATCCAAAAAGCCTGAAGTTGATATAGCTGATCCCCTTTTGATGGCCATCTCTCATTATATCAAAAGACAGTATGTAGGTTCGAAATTTAAATCTGAGACCCTAATTGGGTCCAAACAGCTATCGTCTAGCGTGATATGGCATTTCAAGTGTTTTGACAAGATTTTTGTTTTTTTTACATATAAAATTCCAGAGATGCATACCTTTGATACCCTAAAGTCCGAATTGCTGACATTTATCTCCAATAACCTAGAAAAATTCATTTCTTCCATCCAGCTATTCCCTAAAAAGCCAGAAGACGCAGAAAACAATCTCGAAACCTCCCGAATAATTCTACTTTCCTAAAAGAAAAAAATCCCTTCTCCTCGTACTTATAATTCGGGAAATTTTCAT
>JBHLSH010000016.1:42902-52820 GCA_048881705.1 Candidatus Heimdallarchaeota archaeon
AAAATCCTTATATTTGGGAAAAGATGGGGGATTGATATGCCTGATGAAGCAGGACGTTCTCCATTAGCGGAATATTCAAAATCTGGTCGGGCGGGATGCAGAGGATGCAGAGAGAAAATAGAAAAGGGAGCAGTAAGGATTGGAATTCCTTCAACTTTTTCGCGAGGAAACGGCCAGGAAATACAGACTTATCAGTATTACCACCCAAGGTGTCTTCTCCCTGGTCAAACAAGAAAATATTTAGATGCACTTATAACTCAGATAATCCCCTTATCTGAGTTAAGTGCTGCAGATAAAAAACAAGCCTTAATTGACCTTGAAGATATTTCAAAATATCAGGATCAGGGAGAGTTAAAACCACGTCCTCCCTATTTTGAGATATCCAAAAGTGGTAGGGGAAAATGCCATGAATGTAGATCCAAGATAGAAAAAGGAATAGTACGTGTTGTACGACGAGAAGGAGAGGTACAGTTACCTGATGGCCGAACAATATTGGGAAAAAACCTCTATCATATTGCCTGCTTCTTTCGAATAAGTTCAGATGATCCAATGGAGGATTTTCAGCAGATGGCGAACGGTGCAAGGAAGAAAGCCGTTCTCACGGATGAAGAGATAAAAGAAATCGAATCTGGCATGAAATCAATATTTGAAGATAAAACCACTGTTCAAGAATTTGTAAATTCAATTGGAAGCTCGCCCATAACCCTTAATGAACTAAAAAAGCTTGCCCAGAATAGGGGACTGGATTTCGAGCTCGTCGAAGACGTTATTAGGGGAGAAGCAGAAAAGGGCAAAATCTTCATATCGGGAGAAACAATTCAGAGGTTGTAAGTAAAGCAGCAAGAATCGTTATTATAATTTTAGCATTATCTGAATTCCGTTGTTTCCCTTTGGGTCGTGCTTATCTATGGTAAAAAGGTTTTTTAATTATCCTTTACAAACATTGAGACCTTAGATTTAATAACATCATAGATAACGCCACCTACCAACCTATAGCCTTGGATAGAAAGATGTACACCGTCTCCTATGGTAAACTTCGGATCGAGTCGATCATTACTTACCAAAGGATAATACACATCGGCACAAAGGTAATTTCCGTCCGCGTTTTCTCTAATCTTTTGGTTCAACAGCTTTATGGGAGATATAAGGTTCTTGAAAGCCATGGGTGGTATAGTAACCACACAGAACGGAATCTGATTTGCTTTCGACAGTTTGAAAATTTCCAAGAGACTATTCCATATCGATACGGCATCTATCATGCTAGCCAGATCGTTAGCTCCTGCCCATACGATCACCAAGTTTGGCCGATTTCGCCTCAAGTTGGCCTTTAAAACAGAAAAAATTTGGTTTACTAGGAGGCCGCACATCCCTTGATTCTCAATAATGAATTTAATTGTTGGAAATCTCTGAATCAGGTTACTATGCAGCCAGAACTCATATGTACTCTCAGGATTGCCTCCATAGGACGGATCATACTCAGGAAATCCAGCTGTATGAGAGTCGCCAATGCAAAGTATATGGAAATGCGTCAGCAAATTCATTCTGTCATTTCAAAGCAATTATTAGTCCTGTGGAGAATCCAGGATGTTGAAAAGGTCAGCAATGTTGACATTCTCAAATTTAAGTTTGGAAAACCGTACTAATGCACCCATGAAAACGATAAAATAGATAGGGATATTTAGATAAACGATCCAATCATATGGATCCCAGGTTGAGACAATTAACGAGATTTGAGAAGGGGTTTTAAATATCAGCCAGGCTCCAACGGATATGAATGTATAGGTTAATGCTATTGCGCCGTATAGTAACTCTCTTGTAGTGGAAACCAGAAGAAGTTCCTCATCAGCTTCATACTGCCCAAGTGCTGAGCTTATCCTGTTATAGGCATTCAGAAGTACAAAAAGAAGGGAAAATATTCCAATTGCATAAACAATGGTATCGATCGCTGTGATCCCTCCCGCTAGAACATAAAAATCTGGATTAAATACGCCAAAAAGGGCCAAACCTGCTCCCGCTCCCAGTATTGGCAAAACATACCTTTCTACTGATCTAGAGCGATTTATAAAGGTAGAAAAGTATGCACTGGCGATTTCTAGAAAGATTAACCATGCAATGAAATGCGCCACCATAAACCAGATTATAGGATCCTCTGGGGTTAAAAGGCCAGCAATGGCGATTATCAAAAATGCAGAAGTTACAAGGACAAAAACCAAGGCAGAATGTAGTAAAGTTTCTTCCCCTTCACGTAGATAGTTTTTGAGAAAGAAATACCAATTGAGCGATGCTAATCCAGCGAGGATCAGAAGGGGGAGCGAAATAATAAGAAATTCATAAAATCCCATAGCCCGATCACCTTGGTTAGGACGAATTCTCTTCTTTTGATAAACCCAGCTCTGAATAAATCCGCTCGGCGTACTCCTTGCTCCAATCCTCAGTTTTTTCCTCTAAAATCTTTGCTGCGAGCACAGATACCTTCAATTGTAAGATTTGGGCGTATTTTTCAAGCATCTTCTTTGTATTGTCTGATATACGAATGCTGATAACGCTAGTTTTTGCCAGCCTTTGTCACCGCCTGTAAACAAACAGCGATATTAGATTCCTTTTCGGTGTATTTGGTTTTTAAACCCTTGGGCTTGTTTTTCACAGATTCATCGAATTTATCATTGGAATTATTCGATATTGATTGCCCTGCAAATAGAGTTGCTTTTCCTAGATATAATATCCTCTGGCATATAGGTACTACATTTCTATTCACTCCATGACTGACAGTTACTCTTTTGAAATTCTAATTCGTATAGAGACTATTTATATCTCAACCAAGAAAAAAAAACCTATCAGAACCCGAAATAGAGTATTTAATTTCAGAGAGATAAAGCCTGTACATTCGAAATGAGGTATGTTCATGACTAGGGACAACAGATTCCATGGAAGAAGTCCATAATAATATTGATCAATATGAATTATTCTCTTAAAGATATAAGCTTCAGTTTGAGATCCGACCTAATTCCTAGCAAAGCACTATGAATCGCTATAAAAAATATGAAACCCATTAGCGAATATCGTATTTTGCAAATATAATGATGAAAAAAGAAATATTAAAGGTTCCGAATCGGAATGAAATGTCTTGGGATTGATATCGGTGGAACGTTCACTGATCTGATATTAGTTGACACTGAATCTAACATCAAGGTTATAAAAACCTCTACAACACCCAAAGACCATTCTAGGGCTATAAAAACTGGGTTATCTCAATTAGGAGCCGAGCACCTCGACTTACTAGTCCATGGAACTACACTGGCGAACAATGCAATAATTGAACAAAAAGGGGCAAAAACTTGCCTGATTACTACCAAGGGATTTAAAGATGTTTTGGAAATTGGGAGACAGAATAGATTAGACATATATTCTCTTTTTCCGCATCGAACACCAGCTCTAGTTCCAAGAGAACTTCGATTTGAAATAGATGAACGCATCGATCCTAACGGTCAAGTGCTACGTCCCCTTTCCTCCGAAACGATTGGTAACCTTATAGAACTTCTGGATAGACATGTGATTGAAAGCATCGCGATCGTTCTATTATTTTCATTTTTCAACCCAATCCATGAAAAACAACTTGCTAAGTCACTGATACGAAATTTCCCGTCATTAAATGTTTCGTTATCCAGCCACGTCCTGCCTGTGTTCAGAGAATATGGAAGAACAGCTGCAACCGTAATAGACGCATACGTGGCGCCATTAATGAAAAAATACTTTTCTGCCTTTCTAACAGAGGTCAAACAGTTTACTTCCCAAGTATCACCTTTAGTACTTTTATCTACTGGAGGTGTTACTAAAATAGAAAATGCAAGTGATCGTTCGATCGATACAGTTCTTTCTGGTTTAGCGGCCGGAGCTTTAGGTGGTTTATTTTCGTGCACTGAACTGGGTTTAACTCATGCTTTATCGCTGGATATTGGCGGTACGAGCACTGATGTTGCAAGCATAGTCGAAGGTAAAATGACAATAACGACCGAAGCCGAAATAGAAGGATTTCCCTTAAAGATTCCAACCATTGACGTCCAGACGATTGGAGCAGGTGGGGGTTCCATAGCTAAATACCGATTTGGTCTCTTAAATGTGGGTCCTGAAAGTGCCGGTGCAGATCCAGGCCCAGTTTGTTATAATAAAGGTGGAGTTCATCCAACGGTAACAGACGCATATGTTGTTCTCGGATTAATAAATGCAGAGTCTTTCTGCGGGGG
This sequence comes from Candidatus Heimdallarchaeota archaeon, assembly GCA_048881705.1. Taxonomy (GTDB): domain Archaea; phylum Asgardarchaeota; class Heimdallarchaeia; order Hodarchaeales; family Hodarchaeaceae; genus Hodarchaeum. Next base: position 47,144 of record JBHLSH010000016.1, read on the forward strand.
AAAAATTAAGATTTACCCAGATTTGGCAAAAAACGCAATATCAGAACTTGCACGAAAGATGGATATCACAACCGAGGAGTGTGCAAGCGCTATCATAAGAATTTTCGAGAATAACGTTGAATTAGCACTGAGAAAGGTATCCACTGAACGAGGTCTGGATTGCCGAAACTTCGATTTGATCGCCTTTGGAGGAGCAGGTCCCCTCGCTGCTTGTGCTTTAGCTGAACGGTTATCAATGAAATCGATTGTTATTCCTCCATTTCCAGGCGTCTGGTCTGCATACGGACTCTTAACAGCTGATATTAGGCATGACTTGACTAGGTCTTATCTAAGGCCACTTTATGAATTAAAGACTGGGCAGCTTGAGACGGCCTTTGCAGATTTGGTAAAACAGGGTGTTCAATTATGTATTGAAGACGGATTTGAGGAAAAAGACATTCTTGTCGCACGAAATCTTGAAATTAGATTAGTCGGCCAATCCTATGAACTTACTGTTCCATATTATGGGCAGATAGAGGCAATCTCAGATGCATTTGATAAAATCCATGAAAAAACATATGGTTACGCTACTCCAAGTGATCCAAAAGAGATCGTAAACCTACGGATTTCAGCAATGGTTCCCCTACCAAAGTTTCAGATGCCACGACTGAAATCTGGTAATCCGCACAATCTAGATATGGACACGGGTTCTAGGTCCGTTTACTTGGATAATAACTGGCGTACTTCCCCTGTATATCAGAAATCTCGATTGAAAGCAAATAATATACTGAAAGGCCCCTGTATTATTGAACAAGATGATACGACAATACTGGTTGATCTGGGATGGCAGGCTATTGTGAAATCTGATGGCCATATGCTATTAACTCGCTCAAAAAGGAATTGAATTTAATGGATATTGATCCAGTTTCTCTTAGCATAATCCAAAGAGCCTTAGAAAACATTGCTGAGGAAATGGGAATTGTATTACAACGTTCATCTTTTAGTGCTAATTGTAAAGAACGTCTGGATTTTTCTTGTTGCATTTACCTAGCTACAGGTGAAATGATTGCTCAAGCAGAACATATTCCAGTTCATTTAGGAGCTATGTTTTCTGCCGCCCATGAAATCTTAGAAGAGTTTTCCATTGAAGAATTTCAACCTGGAGATATTATCATATACAATTCACCATATCGAGGCGGTACTCATCTACCTGATGTAACCTTTTTTATGCCTGTTTACCTCAAAGATAAGATCATCTTCTTTGTTGCAAATCGTGCTCACCATGCCGATATTGGAGGAGCGACACCTGGTTCCATGCCTGGAGTATCGTACGAATTGTTCGAAGAGGGCTTGATAATCCCACCATTGAAATTGTATGAGAGAGACAAAGAAAACGAATCAGTTTTCAAGCTTATATTGGGAAATGTAAGAGTTCCTGATGAACGAATTGGGGATTTCCGGGCGCAGAGGGCAGCCCTTTTACGCGGCAAAAACCGATTGGAAGAACTCACAACTCTATATGGATGGAAATTTCTAAATGCTGCCTGTGAAGAATTGCTAAATTTATCAGAAAAGGCATTTAGTGAGCAAATCGCCAAGATTCAGATAGGTAGCGCCCCAATATCATTTGAGGATTTTTTGGACTCTAACGGTATTACGGAGACACCAATCAAGATCCGAGTTTCCATTTCAAAGAAGGGTGAAAAAATTCATGTATCCTTCCAGGGAACAGATGCTCAGCAAGAGGGGAATGTTAATGCTCCAAAGAGTGTTACCTATTCCTGTGTCTTCTACGTTTTTCGTTGTCTTACGGATCCTAGCATAATGACAAATGCCGGTTTATTTCGTAATTTAGTAATTCAGATTCCTAGTGGTTCTTTGTTGGATCCGAAATTTCCAGCTGCAGTATCATCCGGAAATGTGGAAACCTCTCAAAGAGTAGTGGATGTCCTATTGGGAGCCCTTGCGCAAATTCAAGATACAATTCCTGCGGCTTCCCAAGGTACAATGAACAATATAAGTATAGGTGGAAAACGACCTGATGGTTCCCCCTTCGCATATTACGAAACACTGGGGGGGGGTACTGGTGCGGCATTTCTTATCTCGGGGGAATCGGGAATCCATTCCCATATGACAAATACCCGAAATACTCCTATAGCATCATTGGAAATGATGTTTCCCCTCCGCGTTTTATCCTATGGATTCAGAGACGGATCGGGGGGAGCGGGAAAAGCGTATGGGGGGATGGGAATCATCCGTGAGATCCTCTGTTTGACTAATTGTGTTGTTTCACTTCAAACAGAACGCCGTAAGTTCGCTCCATATGGATTACACGGCGGAGAAAACGGGATTAACGGAGTAAATATTAAACGAACCATCGATGGACAGGAAATTGTGCTTCCTGGCCGAGTGACCCTCAATTTCAATGCTGGTGAAACCTTAATAATCAAAACCCCCGGCGGAGGCGGCTATGGGCCCCCGAATAATGAATAAGAATTCCCTAATTAGATATACCCACAATTTTTCGCATCAAAAACGACGTGAGACAATTCTAGATTTATTTGAATTAGCTTTGAATTCAATTGATCCGTTTTATCTCATAAAAAACTCCGTTTCCATAAATGAAACCTTGTCTGAACTTCGGATATTGGATGATATAATTCCTCTCGGGGACAGACGGATTTGGGTTTTAGGTCTAGGGAAAGCAGCAGGTAAGATGGCGGAGGGGATGGAAGCTATAGCTTGTGAATCAAAATTGGAAGGCATTATTCTGGTCCCGTATGGTCTGGAAACGAACCTTAATTTATCTAGGATTGAGTGTATCCCAACTACACATCCCTTACCATCCGAGGCCAATTTAAAAGCCACAAAGAAGTTATTAAAAGTTTTAAAGGCGATTCCTGAGTCTGATGTTATCTTATCGCTTGTTTCGGGGGGTGGCTCGTCCATGTTGGTTCTTCCAAAACCTCCGATTTCTATAGGCGACCTAAGGGAACTGTATTTGCTTTTAGTTGAATCTGGTATGTCGATTCATGAAATGAACGTGATTAGAAAGGAGGTTTCTCTCGTAAAAGGCGGAAAAATGGCTGAAATGACAAAAGCACCCACTTTGGTGCTTGCAATTTCGGATGTTATCGGAGATGACTTCGGAACTATTGCTTCTGGGCCTTTTTTCAAATCCTTATCTTCGCCCATTGACGCCATTAAAATTCTTCAGCGGCACGGATTGTGGGAACATCCTACATCCCTCCCACCCAGTGTGAAAGCTGTTCTGAAGGAATCTCTTGATTCTAAATCTTCTTATAAACCAGAATCAAAATCAACGTATGAAAAAAACCCTCCCCACTACTTATTGGGATCAGGTAACATTGCTTGCCAAGCTGTGAAAGAAAAAGGGGCAGAGTTAGGATTCAATTCACTTTTTCTCACCAATCATCTTGAAGGCGATGCTCGTGACCTTGGAAAAATGTTAGCGCGGATATATCAAGGGATAGCTAGTTCATTATCTCCACCCATACTTATGGTTTCCGGAGGAGAATCTACAGTTACGGTTACAGGAAAAGGAACAGGTGGAAGAAATCAGGAACTTGCCGCGTCTTTTTTAGACGACATTATGCCGAAGAATCTAGATTTTACATTTTTATCGTGCGGAACTGACGGAATCGATGGAAATTCAGGGTTTTCGGGTGTAATTCTCGATCAATCTAGCATAAAAACATGTATCAAAAGAGGAATTAATATTTCCCGCTATCAAGAGCAGAATGATACCACAAAACTATTCCAAAGGATCGGGGGATGTCTAATACAAACTGGTCCAACTGGAACCAATGCAATGGATATTCAGATAGCCTTGATTAGATAAACAGGGTGATTTTGATCAATTTGGGAGGGTTTTTAAGCTACCTGTGTAATTATATTGCAACAGTAAACCGAAATGCATGAAATCCAATTATTGAAGCCCCGCTCTCAAAATTACGAGGAATGAAAAATGGAAATCGTCCAAACAGGATTAGAAGGCTTAGACAAACTCCTCAAGGGCGGGATTCCGAAGGGCTGGATCATAATTCTATCGGGCGAACCTGGGGCCGGGAAAACCTGTCTTTCAGTAGGTTTCCTCGTCAAAGGAATCCAACAAGGAGAAAATGGGATATATGTTTCATTCAACGAATCAAAGAAGGAATTGTATTTAACACAGAAAGCGTTCGGTTATGACCTCAAGAAATATGAGGATGACGGAAACTTCCGATTCCTAGATTTTAGTTATAGTCATGCGCTCGGTCAAGGAAAATTGGAACTGCCCCCCTCTAAAGGTACTTTGGATCTCCCTGAATTAATTTTAAAGATGCGAGAACCAATAAAATCTATTAATGCGCAGAGAATGGTTATTGATCCCCTAACAATCATTTCATTGCTTTTTGATAACATTCGCGAAATTAGATACAATGTCCTTAGATTATTCGAAATTATTGGCAAATTTGGCGTGACTACCTTGGCTATTGCTGAACGTACTGGCACAGCTGACTATACCGTAGAAGAATTCTTGGCCTCTGGTATTATCCGCCTATATAACGAACGTGAAGGAGCAAAAAGACAACGAGGAATTGAAGTGGTGAAAATGCGAGGAGTGAATCACAAAAGAGGGATATTTCCCTTCTCGATCACCGGAAAAGGGATTGTTATCTCCCCAAATGTCGAATTACCTTCTTGAGGAACGGCCCTGCAAAAAAAATGGGGTCTCCCCTTCAAAGAGAAATAGTATGATTCGGCAAAACAGCGATCATGTATATTCGATAGCGATTATTCTTCCTTTTTTTTCGTTGGGATTTTTCCTTCAAGCTTAGCTTTGGCGTCTTCAATTGAGTGGTAGCCGTCTTCTCCAGTTTTTTTCAAGAGTTCTTTCTTTAGGTCATCAGGTATCTTTTGTTTCTCATCTTCAGACATTTCTGTTCCTCTTATTGCTTGTTTTGAATTCTCGGGGCATTTCTAGGTAATATGGTTTTCTCGCCTGTTTTAATTCTCATAGGAATCGTTATTAAACCTTTCTTATCTCCCTCCCTAGCTCGAGTAAATAAACATTACGAATTTTCGTTTTTAATCGGAAAATCTAATCGCCACCTTTGGTGAGTCTCCCTCTGATGTCATCTGGTTTCACACGTCTCCCCTTAGAATCCCGTTGTTACAGGAATATTCCATCTAAACCTGGTGTTTACCGTTTTCTATCCGACAATAATCAAATTTTATACACTGGTGCATCTTCAAATCTCCAAAAACGTATTACACAGCATTTACGTAAATCTAGGGACAAAGAACATAGGAAACGCGTTATGATGTCTCAATCAGTATTTCTAGAGTATCAATGTTATCCGACTACTGAGGAAGCGTTTAAAGCAGAAGAAAAAGAAATCTGGCTTCACCAGCCATTGTTTAATAGAAGAGGTGTTCACCCCAAAGCGTTCTCATACCTCGTTATAAGTGAAAATCCACATCATCATATCACGTGTGTTCGGGGGGAAGATTATAATCGTATCTCCGAGTCAGACACATTCTTCCGTATTAATCTCTACTATCTGGAACTCATGGAGCTTCTTACTCCCCTCAGAAAGCTATTCCGTTTTTGCGTCTACACATCCCGTTCCTCCTCCAAATTCTGCTGGGAAAACCAATTGGATTTGTGCGTTAATCAGTGTCGGGATAAAGC
>JBHLSH010000017.1:0-51621 GCA_048881705.1 Candidatus Heimdallarchaeota archaeon
TGCAACCGCTCTCTTGTCCCCTTGAAGTATTTTATTTACCAGAGACTGCATCAATTAACGTTCCTTGCGTCTCAGGAAAAGATTCGAATAAAAAAGGCAGCATGAGTTTATTTATTGTGCCTAAAAGATTTTCTCTATAACGGCGATTAAAATCAGGAGGGCACCAGTGGCAACAATCCCAATTATGCCGAAGAAGCCGACATTAACGATATTATTGGTTGAAAAAGCATCTAAAGACGCCCAGGCTACAAGGGCCCAAATTATCAGAAGGCCACCGATAAGGAAGTATTCCTTCCACGTCAAGTTATCCAAAAAACCCACATGTTCCACCTTTTTTGTCTTACAATTATTTGTTGCCTTATTATGCGATAACAAAAGGCCGCTAATTTAAGGTTTTAAAGATTACCTTTCTAGCTTCGACTAAATGAGAGGTCTGGGTCATTCTAAATTCTAACAGATAGAATGACATCAAACGACCTATCAAGTTTAGCTGTATCTATAGATGAGATTTCTACACGCGTTCAAAGGTTTATCAAATATTCTAATTCAGTTTTTATTTTGGGAGCATTTCTAGCATCCAAATCCAATGTAATAGGGGTTACGCTCGTGATTTTTTTCGTTAAAACTGCGAAAACGTCAGTATCCTCTGGAACAGTTATGGTGTCTCCCCATATCCAGTAATAGGGAATCCCTCGAGGATCTTCCCGTTTTATAGTAAAATCTCTATACTTGGTTAATGCCATCTTGCAAATTTCTACTGGAGTGTCAGGAGTAATGGTGGCAGGAAAGTTTACATTTAAAAATGCGACACCTTCTGGAAGCCCTCCTTCTTCTAACACCTTTTCAATGATGGTGCAAGCCGTCTCGGCCGCCACTTCCAATCCGGGAATCGAAGCATTCTCATTGAAGAATAATTCTTCGCTAACATCAATGGAGAAAGCAATGGCGGGAAGACCTAGAAGGGCACTTTCAAAGGCTACTGCACAAGTTCCAGAGGTTAAAACGGAATGTACTGAACAATTTTCCCCCGCATTAATACCGCTGACAACTAGGTCAAAGGGAGGAAAATTCTGCTCTTGTCGTGCATATGCACCAAAGATAACGGCATCAGCTGGCGTTCCCGTCGTTCGCCAACCCGTGCTTCCGCTACGATACGACAAAGATATCTCTTCCACACGAATGGGGATGTCAAATGTTATTGCCTTGCCTTCCCCTGATCGTTGTAACCTGGGAGCCACAATGGTCACGTCCCAGTTTCGCTTATCCATCGCTATGGCTAACGCACGAATTCCAGGAGCGTATATGCCATCATCGTTTGATAGAAGTATATTTGGGCACATGGGCTCTCGTATCGTGATTTTTCCTAGGGTGGTTATCTACCTTTGGTACTGGAGTCTTGTAGGTTCAAACTTATACCTGGTCACACAAGAACGCTTAGTGGTGGGAATGGGGAAAAAATATGGATAAAACTACCGATCAAGTCAAACTATTCTTTTGTACCCGATTTTACCTCTATTTTAACATTTTCGCAGATACAGGATCGAGATCAAGGAAAATTCGAACCACCAATAGAGAAACTTGGGTTTCCTTGGTATTTCAAAAAGCGAGTTGCAAAGCTGCAGATATAGTAATACATATAAAGCTTGTATTGCATGTCAAACATGATTGTCAAAGCTTAACACCTTAATGGATTGATGACCATGTCCTATGAAGATTACGAACCAGATCAGACTGAAGATGGAAGGGTTCTGAAAAATGTTACGATTAGAGGAGTCGACTCGGATGTTTATGAAACCTTCTCTAATAAAATTAAAATGCTTGATATGACCATAGGCGATGCAATAACAAAAATGATGCGAGATATTGTAGTTAACCTTGATGAAACCTTCACTGACCCTGATCTTAAATCCCCTTTGTCTTCCAGAACGCTCATCGGTTTAGAGAAAGTTGCCGTTTCACATCATAAAAAGCTAGAAATAAACGCAAAGGATTTAGTAGATGCCAACTCCCAGATTTCCTTTGCACATATTGGTTCGTTAAAAATTGGTCCTGATGTAACAAAAAACCTATTTATGAGATACATTCGCAATATTAGTCATTGTAAAGAGGTACAACTTCCAGGAATTCTACCCAAGCTTCTCCTATTGTCTAAAATAAGTTTTTGTGGTAATATTGAAATGTATGAGGTAGGTTCAACTGAATTACGAGATAATGACAACCTAGATTAACTTGTATTGAGATGGAAACCGTGATTTCTAATTCCAGGGTTTTGAACGCCTCTCAGATACAGTCTGCGCTTGTTTCTGACATTGAACAATATAGAAAAAAAATGATCTTGGATGAGATGGTCCAAAAGGATATGGAAGTTCTGATTGACAAGCTCCTACTTGAACGGGAAATTCTAATGACTGATTTGGCAGATTTAAAGGAAATTCTACCCCAATTCGATCGGAATGCTACTCACGATTTCGGAAACCTGAACCTACTCCTATCTTCAATCGATGAAAAAACGTACAATGATTTTTTTAATTTATCCAATAAACTCCAGATGGCCCCTGGGAAAGTCCTTTCTTCTCTCATGAAAGATTTTATAGACTCAAGTCGTGAAGGAGAATTACAGGATTTTTCTACCAGGAACTTGGAAAATTTGATTCAACAAACGAGACCTCGACTTGCAATAAGCAACCAAGAAGAGATTTCTGTTTCCCGGCAAGATCTAATCGATTTAAAAATGAGAATCGATTTTAAGAACATTAAAACAATGAATTTTGAGTCCGATGTGGATTTAGAAACATTTAATGCTTTTGTAGGCAGTATCAGCAATTGTAACCTTGTTAGAATTCCAAATAGTATTCCTATATTGATCATATGGAGTAAGAGCCGGAATTGCTCCTATTATCAAGTGTATGATTCTGGGTCCGAAGAAAAAAAAGCAGTGAGCTACGCCATGGAAGCGAATGAAGTGGTAGAAGAATGGAAGAAGAATTTAAAGGACTAGGGAGTGAAGTTAAACATTATAGGGAGAACCTAGAAAACTGATAATTGAGAATTTTGGATCGCAATAGCGCCCTATATCAATTAGCTGTGATGTTCGTTTCCCTAATAACATTCCTGTTTGTATTGTTCGTTTTACCGAATCTTCCTCCCCACTTTATTATCCCAATTCTTACAGGTATGATAATACTGATGGGAATTAGCTTTGTGATTCGTTATCGGAGGATGAAAGGACAAATTCCTCAAAAAGAGGATTTGGATCACTCCTCTTCTACAAAACGCTATATAGAGCAGATTGATGCTCTCATGAGTGATAAAAAGTAATTAATTGTTTATAAATCGAACAATCACTCCGTAACCCTACATAGCTTGATTTCAAATGGGTCAAAATCAATGTTTATCGAGGTTCCTTCTGACTCATACCTTGATCTAACTTTTCCATAAATGCTGAGAACTTCTAAATGATGTAAATTTGACGCAATCGTAACCTTGGCATTTGTAGATTCGCCACTTAGGTTGTAGATCGTCACATATAAGGCCTCTTGTCGAACACGAAGTGAACTGATTCGAATATTAGGATGATCAATTTCAATTAAAGGTTGAGTTAATTTCTCTCCTCCGAGGGGTGTATTAAGCTTTTTAGACTTTGTAGGGAGGGAAAACATTTCAGCATGGTCTGCACTTTTTGAAATCGGCTCACTCTTGGAATGAAAAAATAAACTATATTCAAAATGAAACTCTGTACCAAGTTCCTGAGCTCCTGGAGTTGGAATATACGGCCCAGCATGGTTTGGACGTTCAGGAAAATCAGAACGAGATAGCCATCCAATTGAACGGATCAATGTGAGCGCAAGTCTGGTTCCCGCCTCAAGTTCGACTTCTGGCAATCCTTTGTTTATCAACGTTAATGCAGCCTCAGAATCATCATCTTCAACCCGGATGAACCTTTTTTGTGGTTGTATACCTGAGGGTTGCTCCATAAACTGTTCTAGTTTTTCAGGATCGCTTCTACGCTTTATATATCCGAAATGAGTGCTTGTTATGGTTCTGTTTGTTTTGAAAGGCAGATCAAAGCAAACACGTAATCGATGATCCTTGGAAATGTTCCTTATGGTCGTTTTGATGTCAATACGAGGGATATCTCTATATATCCTGAGGTGTGTGATGACTGGTAGACGGACTTTGCCAGTCCTTGAATCCCGAGAGTCATTTACTTCCATATAGATTTCTAGATCAAGATTCTGTCTGAGTTCCACCATAAGAGGCCCAGATACAAGGAGTGTTCGTTTGGCATTCATTGGCCGAGCATATTCAGGTGCCAGACGACCAAAGGTATATTCATCACCGCGATCTCCCCAATCTTCAAACACATGCAGATTCTCATAAATGGCATTAGTGGCGTGATCTAGAACATCAAATGTTCCTCTTTTTTGGAATTTTAGGGTAAAAAACGAATTGCTGATCTTATCTTTTCCCGCAAAAAGTTCTACATTTTGGCTTTGTGGGAGAACCAAAGAAGGATAGATTTCTGTAAACCCCCATGCCTTAAGTGGTAGAGTTACTAAATAAGATGTCTGGCGTTCCTTGGATACCAGAATATGAAAAAAATCGTATTCTTTTGAATCCAGAAGTTTTTGGGCATGTGTCTTCAATTTTTTTGGATCTAAATCACCAATTGGCGAATTACCGACTATAATACGAATTTCACAGACCTGTGGGTCTTCTCCTTTATAATACCTTATATCATTAACATAATAATTCAGTATCTTTCTACCGGGCAACATCTGGAGTAGGGCTCGGAAGCGCCAGACCCCCACAGACATTTCCCAAACTATATCTGATTGCTGGCGAACTTCCTGAGTTGAAAATACTTCTCCCTTATCAGTTTCAACTGCAGTCAACAGTTCTTCGCCTGTTGTAGAGACGTAAACGGGAACAGGGATATAGTCACAGTTCGAAGGATTAAAGATTAGCCAACTAGCTTGAACTTCTGTAGAATAGGATTGTTTCTCCACAGCATCCATGGCCTCTTCAACGATAGTTTTGGCAAGCGATTCAGCCCAATAAAACCTGGTCCTCATTTCTTCATGGATTTGATCCACGGAACATCCGCAAATCGAATCGTGAGGCTGATTCCTTAGGTGCCACTTCCATGCTTCTTTGAGAAATCCCGCTGGATATTCTCTCTTAAAATAATACCACAGGTACGCGCTTAAGGGCTCTGCATAATGAACTAAATGGTCTTCAATCCGCTGGTTCCAAATTTTAATCCAAATTCTGGTGGAATAGGTATCCTGAAGTAGATTCGCTCTTGCAGAGGAACGAAATTCTCCTGTATACTGAGGAACTTCATACCCAGAGCTAGTGATTTGGCGCTGGAGCTCTGCCATAAAATGATCCAAAGTAGCGACCTTTAACTCGTAACCTGGTATGGCCTGATCTTGGATTGCTTTCACAATATATGCTCTAGGAAATTGGTGGTCAGTTCCATGTTGGAGGAGATACACAGGAAGCGGAGAAAATGGTTCAAGCTGATTCACGTTATCAATGATTTCTTTTTCTAGAAAATGAGCATCTTCTGATAATCCCGCCGCATTACCATAACCAAATGGTAAATAGACTGCCAAAATGGATTTTTTCGCGGATAGGTCGCTTTTCCAATAGAAGGGTACAGTGGTTATTTCAGGCGGAACCCCACGCCAAACTATCGCAGAATCGAAATCGGTTAAATCTCCAATAATTTGAGGGATTGTTTTAGAATGCCCAAACATGTCAGGTAGATACGCAATGGACATCAAAGGAATGTCCAAAGAGGAAGCTAAATCGAAACTATACTCTAGGTTACGTATTAAACTCTCTTCTCCCGCCAACCAAATATCTGGCAACACGTACCAGGGCCCAACTTGAATTCTAGATGTTTTAATATGCGAAACTAATCGTTCCTGATTTCCAGGCCGTATATCAAAATAATCCTCAAGGATAATTGTTTGACCGTCTAGAGTAAAACAGTATGATTCTGAATCTAGGATATCTAACAGGGTATCAATAAGATTAACCAGCTTGAATCGGAACTCTTGAAAAGGTAGGTACCATTCTCGATCCCAATGCGTATGAGGTACAATAAATACTTGCTTCACATCTGAGGATCTATCGGACACGGGGAAACGACTCCTTGATGTTCTTTGGGATCTATTCGTTAAACCCTTTTATCGGATTCTCGTTTAAATTATCAAATTGCCTCTTAGAAAGGTATGAGTAGCCTTTTTTCCGTGATTCTTTAATGGGAACTGCTTCCTTCGGACTTACATATAAAAGCCTTATTTGTGCGAATATGACCGATTTTCCTTACATGTCCGCTGGCAAGCCGTTTTACTCCGATGGTTTCCCTCTATATTTTGGCCCTTATAATTTATGCCTAAATAACTGTATAAGTCAGACCCGATCACTCATTTTTTGCCATGAATTCAATTAGAGTCCTTTTTTTTGGAAATGATACAGATTTCGCTCTATCGGCGGCTTCTTCCACAAAAGATCTGTTTAAATCACAACCGATGAATTTTCTTTGGGTTTCAAGGCAAACATCCATCATCGTTCCAGATCCTAAAAAAGGATCGAACACAGTATCGCCCGGCTCAGTCGTTGCCAATAATAACCTTTTGACAATTTTACTTGGAAATGTGGCTGTATGGCCCCTTTTAGGTTCGGGAGCAAATATCCATACTTGATCATCCATTCGTAATCGGCCCGATTTTCCAGGAACCATCATTGGCTCTGGATCAAACTTATATTTTCCCTTCTTAGTAAAGTGGAGAATGTATTCAGAACTTTGCCTAACGCGATCCTTTACATTTTCGGGCATCGGATTTGGTTTTTCCCAAATTATTAATTCACGCCAGATATACCGTTGCATTACCAGATCAACCGCAATTCTGAACGGGATACCACATAAAGACTTATTACGGATGATCTTATGTCGTGCTGTAACCGAACTGGTATTTCCTTGTTTTCTTGAATCAAGTCCATCCCGTCGAAATTCGGGAAATAAATTGTTCTCCCAATAATTATGATGCGATCTAGAGATTCCGCTGCCCATGTAACTATCTTGCATAATGAAGAAAAGGGATCCATCCTCACGGAGTTTGTCAAGTATTGCTGAATAAATGTCTACATTACGCTGAATATATTTTTCTAGACTTTCACTCCCGAATTCACGCTGGTCGGAAGAAAACGATCTCTTGCCCCAATAAGTGGGACTCGTGATACAACACTGAACAAGATTCTCCGGTATTAAATCCATACATTCGAAGGCATCTCCCGAATATAATTTTATGTGGTCGCTATCATAAAACAGTTCCGGGGCCATATTGAAACAGAAAAGCTGTTGATTGAAAAGGATTGTCCTTGGGAATGGTAGACAGTTTGGTGATGCAGACGACTGGGGCGAAAATATGCGCATATGCGGTTAGCGTAATGGATGTGACTGGAGAGACTAAACGACCCTTACAATCCAACCGTACGGATCATCAATTAAACCATATTGTATTCCTATAACCTTATCATGCAGTTGTTCTGAGACCGGGCCTACTTGCATATCGTTTACAATAAAATCCTTACCAGAATAATGAAGACAGCCCACTGGGGCTATCGAAGCTGCGGTACCACTACCAAAAACCTCAGTAAGTCTTCCATTTAACGTGCCCTCTGTAATAGTCTTGATAGATAGCGCTTCCTCTTGTACTGTATAACCCAAATCTCGAGCAAGTTGGATTGTACTTTCTCTGGTAACCCCAGGCAATACAGTGCCAGAAGATAAAGGAGCTGTATAGATTACATCTTCGTATACAAAAAATATGTTCATAGCTCCCACTTCTTCCACGTATTCCTTGTGAATAGCATCCAACCAAAGGACTTGGCTGTATCCTTTACGAGTTGCTTCTTCCCCAACCAAAAGACTAGCGGCATAATTTCCTCCTGTTTTTGCGGTTCCGGTACCTCCTGGAGCGGCTCTGATATAATGTTCAGAAACAAATATTTTAATAGGTGTGAATCCCTCTGGAAAATAGGCTCCGGAAGGGGAGAGTATGATGTAGAAAGTATATTCATTTGAAGGTCTTACGCCAAGTCCCCGTTCCGTTCCTATCATGGTAGGACGTATGTACAGGGATGAACCGATTTTTTTGGGGGCCCAATCTTTTTCTAGTCTGATCAGTTCCTTTAATCCTTCGAGATAGGTATCCGGCTCGACCTCGGGCATCATCATCCTCCGAGCAGAATTATTAAAGCGTTTGACATTCTTCTCGGGTCTGAAAAGGTTAATGTGGCCATCAGGAGTTCTATAAGCTTTCTGGCCTTCGAAAATTGTCTGACCATAATGTAGACATATGGCAGAAGGATCAAGATTGATTGGACCATACTTACGAATCTCAGGGGCAGTCCATCTTTCATTTTCATATCTCATGTAAAACATCCGGTCTGTAAACACACGACCGAAACCTAACTGGTCTTCCGAATCAAATTTCACTTTCAATTCTGATTCGGGAATGGAAGAAATAGTAATAGTCACATTTTGTCCCTTCTAGAGTGTTGAAATGGAGAATGGGGAACCGAAAACTAGATTCGTGCCGAAAACTCGAATGATTTGATCGAATTAAGGAGCAAATCATCAGGAGTTCTTTATTGTTCCTAATATAAAAATCTTAGATTGATAATCCAATAGAATTCTTCAATTATCTGAAGTTCTAGACGTGTTAAACAGAAATCCTAGGAGGATTCCCAGTTTATTCTTTATCATAAAAGGTGATTGATTTTCTTGATAGTTTTGCGTTTGTTAGGATATCAGTTTGATCAATAAAATGGTCAACAGACCCTAGTGGATACTCTAGACTGGCAAGAGGCTCCTTGATCGTTGTCTTAATTTCATTGCATACTTTTTCTGCGTTTATTACGATTTGATCCCTATTATGATACGAAACTGGTTTAATGCTTAATTTCGGAACTATTTTCAATTCCATCATTTTTTTTATCAAGATCAAATATGCCCGGCATAGCAAATTTTCCCTTTGTCTCCAGGAGTCTTCTTTCGTTATGCTTAAAAGCACGGAATATAAATCTCGAGCTATCGAGAGTCTAGAAAACCCTGTTCCAAACCATTTAGGATAAGGTGTATATTTCTTTGATAAAATATATCCGATCCGCATTATATACCGAACTAGTCTTCCTGCTTCAAGCATGGAGCCTAATTCATCCCCACACATAGCTGATCTCCCCACAAATGCGATTTCCTGTCCAATATGTTCCCAATCTGCTAAGAGCTTAAATCGCCATACATTTTCCGGAAAATAAGCCATCCTTGCACGTACTGGCTCCAGTTTTCCTAGTGTATTGTGAAAAACCTTTCCAGACGTAAATTCCAAGAGCCGCTGTTCTGATAGCGTAAGCCATTCGTATTGGGAAATTTTCATTTTACTAACTCCCAAAAATTCTCTCAGATACGATCGTACTGTAAATAATTCCACTCTGTGATTAATAGGCCTGGTACTTTCTTGTACCAAAAACTGATTCATCGAATCATTAGGATCAGGTTCTGACCAGTTGGTGGAATACCCCGAAAACGTATAAGGAAGCTTTTGCCCCAAGAGGTCCTTAATTGCGGGGCCATCTTTTAAAAGATCTTCTTCTGTTAAAAAAAGAATCGCCCGGGGGCCCCAGTGATGATCAGTAGAGACTTCGTCGTCATAACCCAAAACTTCCGAGCCAGGACCAAGAAGCGCTGCATCGAACTTCAAGAGAGGAAAATTTGTTTGAATAAGTGGAAGTACCACATGGGAAAAGAATCGTTGCGCAAGCAAAAGGCCAGGTATAAATTCACTCATTTCATAAGACCTCTAGCAAGATCGTTTTAAAATCTAGCCAAGAATTCGCTATATCAACTAATAGGGGCATAAAATGGAGCAAAGTGCAGATTTAAATAACAGAAAAGCGCTAATGGATCAGTCATTATTTCTTACCTCGCGGAAAACTATCGCAAGTTATCCTGGGGGGAAGAGTGATAGACGCAAACATTCTACGCTCTTTTTATCGGTTCCAGATAGAATTCGCTTTCTTATTGAACCCTTTGCAGGCTTGGCCAACTTTTTCCTCGTTTTATGCCCACGAGTTTCAAGAGTATGGCTAAATGATAAAGATCCTGAAATTTTTTCAATATTAAAGAGTATTCAGGATCCCGATCTATTATCAAAACTGATAGAACAGATCAAATCGATCGAACCTATCGAAAGAGACGAGTATTATGAGTGGAAGTCTTTATCTCCAAATACAGTCTTAGATCGGGCAGTAAGACGTCTTATTATTCTCAATTGCTCGCCAAACGGTGCGGGTGGAGGATATAGCAGAGAAAAAGCGCATAGGAATTGGTACCAGAGTAAACCGCTCGTTTGGGGATTTATTCATAAGATCTTTCAGGAGAAAGAAGTTCGCATTACTAATTGGGACTTTTCTAAGGTTTTAATGGCCTTAACTGGTGACTTATACTCCCGTTCCTCCTTTTGTTATCTGGATCCTCCTTATATTGATGTTGCCAAAAGCGGAAATCTCTACGGGAAGTTGTACAACATCGTGGACTGGGAACTGTTGAAATTCCATCTGAATCAAATCCAATGTCACTGGGTTCTTTCTAATCGAGATGATCCAAGAATACACAAGCTTTTCACTGGTTATCACATTCTTCAATATAATACATACAACGATATGAATAACACAATTGAAAGTAATCCGGAAATGCTAGTAAGCAATCGTCCATTTAAGCGCGCAACAAGTAGAAGGAAGTCTTTGAAAGCGTTTCTTGGTAATTCTGAAAACCACCAAGAGTCCTAGAACCCTCTGGGTCTTATTGAGGAAATCATATAGTAAATTATTATGAAAAAGACTGGAACTCATTTTCCCAAAGAGTCTGAGATAATTTTTGGCTTTGACGGATCTTTGATGTTTAATAAAGGCTGGTTATATGAAATTCTACAGAACTATATTGGAAGCAATGGGAAGAACACCCCTGATACGATTGAATAAAATCATTCCTAAAGATGGGCCCCTGGTCTTGGTTAAAGCTGAATTCTTGAATCCTGGAGGAAGTGTGAAGGATCGAATAGGGATAACTATGCTGGAAGATGCTAAAAACAGAGGTCTAATCCAGAATGGAGGAACCATTGTCGAACCGACTTCTGGCAATACCGGTGTCGGCCTAGCAATGGTGGGAGTTCTCAAGGGCTATAAAATGGTCTTTACCATGCCTGATAAGATGAGTAAGGAAAAAGAACAGCTGCTTGGTGCTTTTGGAGGAGAAGTTGTGCGAACACGAACCGACGTGGCTCCCGAAGATCCAGAGAGCTACTACTCGGTAGCGGAAAAGATCGTTAAGGAAACTCCCAATGCTTACTCACCGAACCAGTATTATAATCCTATGAACATCCACGCCCACTATAAAACAACTGGACCCGAAATTTGGGACGATTGCCCAGAAATTACACACTTTGTATGTGGAATGGGTACAGGAGGGACCATAACGGGAGTTGGACGGTTTTTAAAGGAAAAAAATCCCAAGATAAAGGTCATTGGGGTCGATCCAGAGGGGTCGATTTACTATGATCAATTTTATGGCATAGAAGGTGAAGGTGCGAGAGTTTACAAGACTGAGGGCATTGGAGAAGACTTTATACCAGAAACCATTGATCTCAATATAATTGATGAAGTTGTCCGTGTTGGAGACAAGGATGCCTATACGACAGCAAGGGATTTGGCCCGAAAAGAAGCCATGTTGGTTGGTAGTTCCTCAGGATCCGCGGCATTTGCAGCAATCCAGGTCGCTCGCAGTCTAGATAATAACGCGGTTATTGTTGTTCTTTTCCCTGATACTGGGAGGAATTACCTTAGTAAACTATTCGATGATGATTGGATGCGCCAGAATGGACTTCTGGAATAAGAAAGAACTCGGATTAGTAAATCAATTTAAATTACAGTTTATTTGACGAAAGTAAATCAATAATCATGATTTGGAGGCACAAAAATGACTGAGAAGGAATTCGCAACGAGAGCAGTACACGCAGGTTACATACCTGATCCAACGACCGGGGCTATAACGCCGCCAATCTACCAAACGTCTACATATGTACTTCCTAAATTGGGAGTCAACTTGGGTTATGACTATTCACGGACATCTAATCCGACTCGGACGGTTTTGGAGAGCCTACTAGCAGATTTAGAAGGTTCTTCTTTTGGTGTGGCTTTTTCTACTGGCATGGCCGCGGTGGATGCCGTGATTAGAGCTCGATTAAAATCTGGTGACCATGTCGTTGTTTTTGATGATGCTTATGGCGGGGTCTATCGTTTATTTGAACAAAATTACAAGAAATTCAATCTGGATTTCACATATGTGGATATGAGAAATGCAGAGAATGTGGAAGAAGCAATTCGGGCAAATACCCGATTAATATGGCTGGAAACACCCACTAATCCGTTATTAAAGATAGCAGATGTAGAAGCTATTTCTAAGATTGCTGCGGAGGAAAATAAGGCTAGAGAAGCCCATGAAAAAATCTTAACAGCAATTGACAACACTTTCATGACCCCGTATTTTCTAAAACCTTTCAAATACGGAGCTGACATTAGTCTCCATTCCACCACCAAGTTTCTTTCAGGACACAACCTATTGGTAGGAGGTTTCATCGCGGTACGTGACGATCCCTCGCGGTGGTATTATGAAGAACAGGCTGTGGTCGACGCTTCTGGGAGTTCAGTTTCTGGAAAAACAGAATTGGTAAATACTGTTTATCAAGATCTAAAGTTTATACAGAATGCCGTCGGCGCAGTTCCAGGGCCATTCGATTGTTGGTTAACAATAATGGGGGTTAAAACCCTCCATCTTCGTATGGCCCAACACGATTTTAATGCCCAAAAAATCGTTCAATATCTCCTAGATCATCCCAAAGTGTCCCAAGTCAATTATCCTGGTATCTCCTCACACCAAAATCATAAGATCGCGAAATCACAAATGTCGGGATTCGGAGGTATGCTCTCATTTGAACTAAAAGGAGGACTAGACGCGGGTACGAAGCTTATGAATGGAGTAAAACTCTGGGCATTGGCTGAATCCTTGGGCGCTGTTGAGTCAATGATCACTCATCCTGCAACAATGACTCATGCGTCGGTACCTCCTGAGGTTCGTCATTCCCGGGGGATCTCAGATGGACTCGTAAGATTAAGCGTTGGAATTGAATCAGTAAATGACTTGATTGCTGATTTAGATCAAGCATTATCCCAAATCTGAGTCCTAGTGTAAAAGGGAAAGGATTAGGACTTACATAGGCTCCTTAGAAAATCGTTAAACAGCTTTGGTTCATGTAGTTCTGGTGTATGGGTTGGGAGTATATTTCGATTCTCTCTAGCTGTAAATTTTTTGGCCAAAGATGATTTTCCAATAGTGTACAACCTTAAGTGTGGAACTTCGTCTATAAATACGGAATGACCCGAAAAAGGGATCACTGGATCCATAACATCCCAGAGAATGTTAAGAGGTTTATTCCACCCGCGAATCAACAATCTGTTCTTATCCCCTCCTGAAGGCGCAATCAAGCCTAACCCTGAAACTGCACTTGGTAATCGTTGAATCAGTTCTAGAGCGATTCGACCTCCGTATGATCTTCCAATCAGGATTAGCTCCTTTATACCAAACCGTTCTATCACAGCCTGTATGGAATGGGCTGATGTGTCTAGATGATGCTGATGGGAGACCTTGGTACGAGAAATTGAAAGCTTCGATTTGCCATGGCCCAATCGATCCATCAGAATCGGGTTACAGTAGTCCAAAATACGCGTTAGAAGTGGGTCCCAAAAGCCCGTATCTTGGGTTTTCCTACTTGCCCCATGTAGGAAAAAGGCATAGGATTTATCGCGAGCGGGCCTATTAGGTACTTTAAGATGGAGTTTTCCAAGTGAATGGTTCAAAAATAGTGAAATTAAGGGCATATTATGAGCAACCAAGGAATTTCCTATGTTAATATTTTCTTTTTGGATTAGTTTTGCATGGAATGAAATGAGATTGATTGTTTTTTTTTCGACCGCAAGATCACATTTCCACTATCTATGCCTTTAAAAAGGGCAGATCCGCAGTCAAATCGCCATTAATAAGATCTTTATTCTTCAATTAGACTTCTGGTTACGATTTTAACGACGAAATAACTCTGAAACTTTGATAGGTGAAGAATCATTGAGTATTGTGGAAACAACAGGGTTAACCAAACGATTCAATAATATAACTGCTCTAAATGATGTTTCGGTAAGGATCCAAAAGGGGGAGGTCTTTGGTTTGCTGGGTCCGAATGGTGCAGGGAAAACAACCCTTATTCGGATATTAATTGGACTTTTGAAGCCAACCAGCGGGCAGGCACGGATTTTCGGTCTTGATGTAGAAAAAGATGTCATGGCTATTCGAAAACGCGCTAGCCTGCTCCCTCAGGAAGCAGAAGTTTATGAGAACCTGACTGCAAAGGAAAATATTCTCTATTACGGGAGGATTTACGGGAACATGCCAGATAGAGAGGTTAGCCAAAGAACCAAGGAGCTAATATCCTTAATTGGATTGGAAAGCCGACAGAATGATGTCACCAAAAAATTCTCTGGAGGGATGAAACGAAAGGTCCTCGTTGCTCGTTCAATGGTCATGGATCCTGATTTATTATTTCTTGATGAACCAACGACGGGGATTGATATTCTTGGGGCTCGCACGGTAAGAAATCTAATTAAACGACTCTCTAAGGAATTGCATAAGACCATAATTCTTACTACACACGATTTAAGCGAAGTTGATGAGCTTTGTGATCGAGTTGGAATTATGGATAAAGGTAAGCTAAAAGCCGTGGGGCGGCCCGATGAACTCGAGACCCAGTTTCAAAAAGTTGGATTGGAAGATGTATTTATAGGGCTAACAACAGGTGAGGGGATATTGGAGGAAGACAAAGCAGTACAAAAGAAGAAGAGTGGACTGCGACGAATTCTTGGAAGGTGATAACAAGGATGAATCCTCTTAAACAAATCTATTCATTAACTAAGCAGGAATTACGAATTGCAAGCAGAACCCGGTATATTGTTCTTACCTTCATACTGATGCCCTTAGCAATGTGGGGTCTTCAAGGGGGAGTCCAGATACTTATCGGATTCTCACTTACGGATTCTCAGGAGGGAGAAACCATCTTTGCTGTAAACTTTGACGAAGGAAATGGGTCTCATTTTCTTGGGAATGAATTCATTAGCGCTCTGGTCAATGAAACACAGCGTAACGGATCCCTACTATTCGGTGCCGCCATCGATGTTTCATCCTATACGAGCATTACACACACATATTCAGAGCTAAGAGGTTTACTAAACGATTCTACAAAAGCAAAGGCTATGACGCCCATGATTATTATCCCCTCGGGATTCACGCAAGCTTACGCCAGTTTTCCTGGCCCCGTTCCAACGATTGAAATGTACTCCTTTCCCGGGGGTATTTTGGGTTCTTCGTTACTAAATGCCGCAGTTATATCTGTTGCTTCCTCTGAGCCATTTACCATCGTCAATGTCGAAAAAGTAGTTCAGGTCAAGCAAACCACAATCGTATTCGAGGGGGAGGAATCCGCTGCTTCTGGATTTGGAACCGGTTTTATAGGGTTGTTTTCAGTGATTATTGCAGTGATGGCCCCTGCGCCATTTGTAGCAACATCATTTGCAGGCGAACGCGAAAAGAAGACCTTAGAATCCTTACTTGCGTTGCCAATCGCTCGATTCAACATTTTAGTAGGTAAGCTGGTAGCAGGCATGGTTCTAGTGGGTATTTTTTCGCTAATGAATATAATCGGATTGGCCATGTTTGCGTTCTTGCTGGGTTCGCAATCCACAGGAGATCAGATCGGCGATAGCTATTCCTCTGTTTTTTCAATAGAACTTGGATTAAATCTCTTTATATTGGTGGCGTTAACCATGTTTCTTTCAGCATTTGTATCAATTGGCATTGGGATATCCGTAGCGAGCCTTACGAAAGATGTCCGATCTTCCGAGTCGCTTTATAATCTCATAATGCTACTCCCGAGCCTCGTTGTTGGAATGACTGGTTTATTCGGAGCGTTGCCGGAAGAATCGTTTGGTGGTGCAGGTATATTCCTTTACATTATTCCATGGACTCATGCAATGGCGATTCTGTCGAAGGGTCTTTATCCCCAAACATATGGCTCGCGTGCTTTGACAGGTAGCATTGCGACAGATCTTCTATTTCATCTGGGGTATTTGGTAATTGTTATAGTGATCTGCCTCTTCATCGCCTCAAAAGTGTTCGATCGCGAAGGGATCCTTTCCTGATCCCTGGCCTCTTTTCTTTTTTACCCGAAAAATCAAGAATTTGGTTAGAAGCGCAAGTTTGGTATTTTTCTCCTTGTTCCAGCCGAGAAGCCATTTAGGTTACACAGTCTGGATTACAGCTGTTTAAAGCAATTCTCTCTGGTCTGCAGAAATGTTTGGTGATAAGATAGAAATACCTGCCGCATTTAATCCAGGTTACATGTTTCGTTCGTTGTTTCTTCACAAAAGCTATCAATCTGAATGAATTCAAAGTTTTTGACTTATTCTAGTGAACCTTATCGCTCAATAATGTTCTTAATAGAACCGCATGAACTTGCTATTTGAATAGAAGTTTTCGAGGCGAAATTCTGATTAGATACATTTTATTAACAAAGAAGGGGCTTTATGCTCCTAACAACGATGGTACATACTCCGTCACATGGAGTGGCAAGTCTTTCATCCATGGAGATGTGAATGGAAGGCAGATCGCTCTTATTGTTGAAGGAAACGAAGTTTGGGTGGGTGATTTCGAAAGAGGCTGGGAACCGATTCTTACATGTAACACAAAGCTACGGTGCATTAAATGGCTCAGTAAGAACCGATTACTAGTTGGAACTGCTGGCGCCAGATTGGCATGGATTGAAAATGAAAAATTGAACTTTATTTCCAGTTTTGATGACATTAAAGAGAGGTCGACCTGGAATACCCCTTGGGGAGGTCCGCCCGATACTAGGTCAATTGTAACTTCTGGAAATGCCAATATTTATGCTAACATTCACGTAGGTTGGATTGCCAGGTCGTTTGATTCAGGTCAGACATGGCAGAACCTTCAGAATGGGTTAGAAAAAGATGTTCATCAGGTGGCGACTCATCCAATCCGCGAAGAGGTTGTTTTCGCTGCCACTGCTTGGGGTTTTCATGTTAGCTTTGATTATGGAGAATCTTTTGTCAGAAAATGGAAGGAGATGCCAATAAACTACCAGCGAGCAACAATTTGTTACCCAAACGATGATTTTTACGTTGTATCGGTTGCACGTGGATCGTATGGACGGAATGCACAATTATATTGGACCGACACCTCTGGTGATACGTGGCAACTGGCCGCGGGACTTCCAAGAGACATAGAGAAGAACATCGATACATTTCAATTGTGTCGAATCGGATCCACGAGAGGTTTGGTCGTAATTGAGAACAATCAACTTTACGGAACGGAAGATCAAGGAAAATCTTGGAAAAGGATCACGATGATTCCTCCACGTATTAATCAGGTTCTAGCCCTATAAGAGTAGAATGTCAGGGAAGATACACTTTGCCCCAGAAGGAAACCAAGAATAAAAGCCTGGGTCAATATTTTACACCTCGTTATGTAGCCGAGTTCATGACAAATCTTATTTCGCGTTTATCCCCAAGGTCAATTATTGAACCAGCGGCAGGAACAGGGATTTTTCTTCAATTAATTTCTAAACGTTTTACAGAAGCTGAAATTACGGGGATAGAAATCGACTCTACCTTACCAAACAAGTCGGATTGTCCCATTATTTACCAGGATTTTTTTGACTATCCTTTGATCCACAAGTTTTCCATTGTTATAGGGAATCCACCCTATGTAAGATGGAAACATCAGTCACGAGATAAGAGAAAAAGGCTGTTAGAAAGATCATTCTGGGGTAAACGGATGAATGGTCTTACAGACTTGCTTCAACCCTTTATCTTTAAATCTGTGGATCATTTGGAAGAAAATGGTGAATTAATCTTTATAACACCGAAATTCTGGCAGCAAACAATTCATTCATCTCCTTTACGCGAGTATTTATTGTCTCAGGGGCAACTTGAACTGGTGGTTGATTTCAACGAAAAAACAGTATTTCCGCGTGCTTCTCTTAATCTAATCATATTCAAGTTCGTCAAAAATGCAGAGAATAAATTCATTAAACATGTTCAATTTAAGAAAAAAGGGCGTTTGACTCCAATGGAGCTTGATCGTGTGAACAGACTCCTGCTTCAACTTAATACGATTTCATTGGAAGAAACACTTGAAGATGAAGAGATGAAAGCATGTTGGGTTGCGGCACCAGATGATCCCATCAAATGGACATTTTATCCCTTGGATATCAAGAGACTCGTCGCCCAGATAAACGAGTCATGCACATATTCCCCTTTAGTCCAATGTAAGCAAGGGGAGAGGAGTATAAAATTCCCACTGACTCAACTGTATACCAAGGACGATATTATTCGGTTTTCTTTGAACGAAAATGATTTAATGGATACCCAATTTAATAATAGAACTTATCTCTCCCAACGGGCAATAAAACGGCTTGATTCTTTCGTTTCAAACTCAACTAGTTCCGTTCTTGAATATTTACCTAAACGCCCTGTTAGATTGGGGGATATTGCGGAGATAGGGAATGGAATGGTATCGGGACTAGATAAGGCCTTTCTTAGGGATCGTAATACTCATTTACTACCTCAGGAGAAGAATTATATAATAAAAGTCATAAAAGCCAGATCTCTAAACCGTTTCCTGGTAGGTAGGCCAACGGATTATATTTTTATTGAACCACATTCGTTTTCGGATGAACTGGAATTGCAGCGCCACCTTCCTAATATCTTCCAAATGCTAATTCCTTTCAAGGCTCAGCTCGAAAATCGATGGACCCCCTATCCTCTACCGTGGTGGACATGGGCATTCCCTCGGAATAAAAATCTAATCGAAGGGAACTTAAAGAAAATCTTTGTGCCCTGCAAGGAACGAATCGACAAAAGAGGATTCATCCGTTTTGCTTACGATGACCGCGGTTACTATGCAGCTCAAGATACCACTGTAATCATAAAGCATGAATGGGTAAAGGAATCGGACGAATACATACTGGCTTACCTTAGCTCCAGCCGGATTTTTCAGTACCTGGAAAACGAGGGATTAAGACGAGGAGGCGTGCTGGAATTTTCAGAGAAACCGTTATCGGAGATTCCGATCAGGTTGATCAATTGGGAAAAACCAGCAGAGGTCAAAGTTCACGACAAAATTACGAATTTGGTCACGAAAATCCGTATGACACCCTCCTCAAGTGCCATGAATGAAGAAAACACTGAAATTGACGAACTTTTTGATCAACTCTTCGATCAAAGGTAGAGGCTAAAAGAATAGGATGTAAGATTCATGGAGCTCTCTCAGAAGACGTTAAATGAATCCAATCTTTTGAGCGATTTTGGTTCAAAGAGCACATTGGCAAAAAACACTGTTCTAAGGTTCCATGAGTTCCTTATTAAAACAGATCAAGGAAGTTTGAAATCAAGGGCTGAAGAGGGTAATCAAGTCCTTTTGCGGGCATATCAACTTGATAGCGATATCCAATCAGAACTGGCAAGACATTACACAATATCTGAAGAAAATGTGAACTTTGTATTATTCGGAATTCAAACGTATTTCAGCCTATTGGTTAAATTAATTGCTGCTGAAGTTGTTCACCACCACATTAACGATCAGAATCAGAGTTCCTACATGAAATTGCTTATGAAAGTCTATTCGGAAGATCCTCTTAAGCTTAAAAATTATATAGAGGAAATAGAAAATGGAAAATTCTTCCAACGCGTCATTCGAGTAAAGAATCTTTGTGAAGGAAGTAACTTCTCATGGTATCTGGCAGAATGGACTGGAGAATTGGCCGAAGTAGTTTTTTCCATAGCTTCCAGAATTGCGGAATACAATCTGAATTTGGATTACACATCAACATGGATAAAAGATTGTTTCAAACCAATTTATCTAGAACTTATACCCAAATCAGTTCGTAGTAAATTGGGAGAGTTTTATACTCCTCGTTGGCTTGTTCAGTTCCTTTTGGATAAGATAGGATATAATTTGGAGGCTTTTCAAGATTTTGTATCCAGTGAGGCTGATCCTATTAAACCCATCCAGCTTCGAGTAATCGATCCTTCATGCGGTTCTGGAAGCTTTCTCCTTGAGGTATTAGCTAGAATTAGGTTTTATGCTAAGAAACATGGTCTAGAAAATCAATTGAGGTCAGCAATATTAGAAAACATAGTAGGTGTAGATCTCAATCCACTTGCGGTACTAGCAGCAAGAACAAACTATTTGCTCTCTATATTGGACTTGATTCCCGCTGAAAATGAAATAGAGGTGCCAATTTACTTAACAGATGCAGTATCGTTTGAAAGATCAGAGATTTTGGCATCGTTGGGAGAATTCGATTACCTAATAGGTAATCCGCCTTGGCTTTTATGGGAAAATTTGCCCGAAGAATATCGAAAGAGAATAAAACCGCTTTGGGATAAATATGGTCTTTTTACATTAAAAGGATACGATACTCAGCACGGAGGAGGTAAGAAAGATTTTTCTGTACTATTCACTTACACTTGCTTGGATAGGTATTTGAAACAGTCAGGAATGTTGAGCTTCATTCTAACTCGATCTGTTTTCAAGACCATTGGAGCCGGAGAGGGATTCCGTAAATTTAGTTTAAAAAAAAGGGCATTTCGCGTAATTGAGGTTCACGATTTTTCAGAAATACGACCTTTTGAAGAGACGCATAGTAAGACCACATTATTGTTGCTCGAGGGTGATAAAGAAACATCATACCCTGTGGATTACGTGATCTGGAAGAGAAAGACCAAATTCAATAAAAAATCCTCTTGGTCAAACGTAAGCCGTGCAATATACCCAATACGTTTGGTGGCTATTCCTTCAATTTCAACGAATTTACTGTCACCTTGGATTACAGTTCCAATTGAAATTCTTCAAATAATCAAGAAAATTTACGGGCGGAGCGATTACTCCTCAAAAGAGGGAATAAACAGCGGAGGATTAAATGGTGTTTTCTGGGTTGAACCCCTCAAGGTTTTAAAAACCACCGTTAGTTCAATACCGATCAGAAATGATTTGGCAAGCCTAAATATTAACCAAGAAACGTCCAGAGTTTTGGCGATCCATAACGTAACCAAAGGAATGAAGAAGAAAGTCCCGAAAGTGTTCACCCAAGTTGAAGACTTTTTTGTGTATCCATTACTGAAATCCAGAAATGTGGAGAAATGGCGAATAAATAAGTACAATTATGCATTACAAATGCAGGATCCTATTAAACGAAAAGGATATGGTGAGGATTGGGTTAGGACTAATTTTCCCCTTACCTACGCATATCTAACGACATTTAAGGCAGAACTCCAATCCCGGAAGTCTAAGGTAGTCAGACAATTGATAGAACGGGGCCCTTTTTACTCAATGTACGCTGTTGGAGAATACACATACTCTAGGTTCAAAGTAGTTTGGAGCCAGATGGGAAAAAAACTAAAGGCTTGCGTTATATCTCGAATTCATGATATGTACCTAGGAAATAAATTAGTTCTCCCGGAACATGTCCTAGCATTTATTCCAGTCGAAGACGAATTCGAAGCGCATTATATTTGCGCTATACTCAATTCTACGGTTGCCAATTTGCTACTAGGCGCAATTGCTCGAGGTACAAAAAGCTTTGGGACTCCTCGTTTGGTTGATAAAACTATGAGAATATTCAAATTTAATCCTTCCAGTCAATTGCAGATGAAACTAGCTCGTCTTTCATTAGAAGCTCATCGTCTGGCTCAAATAGGCTCAGAGGAATTGGTAGATATTGAAAAACAAATTGATCTAGGGATTGCAGACCTATACGGGATTGAATTAGAGGAGTATTTGGTCATCCAAAGAAGTCTGGAACTTTTAACATAATCATAGTTTTGCTAGGTCCGCGATTTTCCCGTTAATTCTCGTGTAATCATATTTTGTCCCCTTCATCAAGAATTCGCAGGTTATCGATTCAAACCTAACTGTTTAAAGGGTACCTATAGTGAAACTGAAAATTATCCACCCAATGGGATCATGATGCTTACCTTCAAAGAGAAATCCAGTTACGGGATCGGTCGCCTTGGATCATCCATTACTATTAATATGGCCGATCTCTTTACTGGATATGTTTATTTCGCCTTTTTTGGCCTCGAAGAAGACCCTTTCCTCGCTTTCTTCGGTGTTGCAATCGGTAAAATTGTAATTGCATTCACTAGCTATGGTGCGGGATACCTATCAGATAGAACCTACAGTCGAAGCTGGGGTCGGCGTCGCCCTTTCATTCTCATCGGAGCCCCGTTATTGGCGATATCGTTTTTCCTATTATATTCCCCTCATCTTTTTCTTCCCCCTGGGAGCGATCCTATGGTAATCTTTGGATACCTCCTTACCTTTAATACGCTATATCAAGGATTATATGGATTTCTATTAACCCCCTTCCAAGCATGGATGCCAGAGATTACTACCGAGAAAGAGCGCCTTGAAGTATCGGGTTACCAGAATACGGTCAATCTAATTGCATTTGTTATAGGAGCTGGTTCTTCTTTTCTTCTACCAGCATTGTTAGGTGGATCCTCGGAAAGCATTAACTTAACGGCACCTAACGGTATACTTCCATTCTTATCCAATGGACTCGTAATTACTACACTTATTGGAGTTTTTGCGTTTGCGGTTGTAGTCTTTTTCATACCCTCTCTGATCAACATTCGGGCTAAGGAAGTTTTTATACCTCAACCGTCTATTCGAGAGGAATTGAATGTGATTTTTGGCAACAGAAATTATCTATGGTGGACCATCTCCAGGGGACTCCTCTCAGTGGGATTGAGTATAATAATGGGGATAATATTGTCCTGGATCGATAAAGCTCTCCGCTTTGGCACGTTGGAATATATAATATTTGGACTGACGTTGTTATTAACCATTTTTGCAGGTTTTTATTGGTGGGGAAAATACGGAAACAGGGAAGGCAAAACCAGAAGTTTCATCTATTCAACCGTCTGGATGATTATTTTTGCGCCCTTTGCGTCCCTTGTTGGTCAAATTCAATTTGTATCTGAAATTATTCCTATTTATGTACAAGCCTTGGTATTTGTTGTTTTCGCTGGGGTGGGAGTAGCTGGATTCTACCTTCTACCTTATGCAATAGTGGCTGATATTGTGGAAGAAGATGAAAGAAGGACGGGGGAATCTCGCGGCGGTATGTACTATGGATTTGAGTCAATACCACTCAATTTCTTTCAATTTATAGGATACTTGATTGTAGGTGTTTTATTGCAAAGTTTGCCACTTTTTACCGATTGGCAAGGTCATCAATACTCATTAGGATTTTTATTATGGGGACCAGTTGCAGCTGTATTCATTTTATGTTCCGTCCTCATCTTTTGGCAAAAAGTCAATGCAGATCCCCTTAGAGGTGTCGCTCCTTCTGCATAGAATGACCCCTTCAAACGATTGCCTTGATCGGTCATAGAATCAATTTAAGATACCCCTTTCTTGGACATTAACCGATTCTGCAGAATCCAGGATGTGGTTAGAATTCCATTCACAGGCGTAAAAAAGCTCAGAAGCTCTGATTTCAAGAATTTCGCGGAAATTGTGATCAGAGCATATCCAGGTATGTTACCAGAAAGATTTTCCCAAGAAGATAAGGCATCTTGGATAGACCGGATGCAGACGGTCCAAGAGGAGAATATGAAGATCAATTACTGGGGATATTTCAAAAATGACGCCTTGATTGGGGGTATGATCCTTTATGATTACAAAATGTCTCTTTTTAATATTTCAATCGACGTTGGTGGAGTTGGCTTGGTGTGTGTTGATCTATTAAGGAAAAAAGAACATACAGCAAAGCGATTAATTGAATTCTTCCATCAATACTATTTGGATCGTGGTTTTGTATTAACCTGTCTCTGGCCGTTCCGCTCGGACTTCTATGAAAAGATGGGTTATGCTATCGGAAAGAAAATGAATCAGTATAGGTTTCGACCCACTCAAATCCGATTGTCGTCCCAAGAACCGGTATCTTATCTCGAAAACAAGGATATCCCCGAATTATGCGGATTTTTCAATGCAATTGCGTCTAATACCCATGGAATGATCCACCGAGAAGAAGCCCAATTCAATAAGCTGTTTAGAGATAAGCTCGTTGTTGGTTATCAGCGAAATGGGAGGATTGAGGGATATATCAATTTTTCATTTAAGAAACTAAACCCAGATAATTTTGTTCAGAATGCAATCGAAATAATGGAATTTATCTATTCTACCCCGCAAGCATTGCGTGCTTTACTTACATTTCTAAGGAAACAAGATGATCAGATCGATCAGATCGTTTTCAACACCCCTGAGGATTCATTTCATCTTGTTCTAACTGATTCCAGATTGGAAAATCCTTCGATGTTCTTAACAGCTCAGGCCTCCAATTTACAGGGAGTAGGAGTCATGTACCGCATTCTTAATCTCAAAAAGTTCTTTGAAAGGCTCAAGGATCGAAACTTCGGTGGAGAAACCATTCGCGTAAGGATTTCGATTTCTGACACATTTCTTCCAGAGAACTCAGATCCCTTTGTCTTATCCTTTAAAGATGGACATGTATCCATTCTCTCTGAAAACGAAAATTTCGATGTGGAACTTATTACAGATGTGGCCATGTTAACGTCTATGGTGCTTGGAGTAACTTCATTCAAGACATTGCATTCCTATGGCTTTATCCATGCCTCAAATTCACAATACATAGAGGAAATGGATCGTGTTTTTAGAACAGAAAAGCAACCCATTACTATTGAGCAATTTTGATCCGTTTTGGAATCTTTTAGTCATTTAGCCTAGTTTCCAATTTTCCAGAATCCCCAAACACTCTCCTATTGGCATGCAACCAAAACTTTAAAACCACCCACTATTATTTCCGCTGGGTTTTAGCGCACGATGACTAATCGCCACAAACTGCTTGTAAGGGATCTAGTTGAATGCATGAACGAACGAGATTTTGAGCGGGGAAAACTGTTACTTCATCCAGATGTCACCTTCGGTGTGTTTATGACATCTACTGGGAACTTTCATGATGTAAAAGGAATAAATGATGTAATCGCGGTCTTGGAAGCTAATTTTGGAGGATCCAATGATATTATCTTTGCAACTAGCAAGATAGTCTGCGAGGGGAATGCAGCGTGCCTGTGGGGACTTTTGAAAGGTTCAACTTTCTTGAACGTTGCACTTGGCCCATTTGAGGTCAAAGCATCGGCACTGATTGAATTTGAGGAGGAGAAGATGATCCGATTTACATGGATACCTGACACATTCGCTGTGATGCGTTTAATGGGACGGGTCTCATTTGTTTCAAATGACCAAGACATAATAAACCAGTACCTCGATAACCTAGTTGAGATGGGGCTAATCCGTGAAACGGACAGAAGGTTGAAACGGCCAAAAGAACACGGGGCCTAGATTATGGGTGCTCCATAATGAAGTTAAAAAAGCCAGAAACGAATAGGTTCTCTAACAGACGGTGATCGAAGATCGCAATTTAACATGAGACTACGATCATTGCATATTCTAGGAAGAATAAAATGCGCAGAAAATAGACAATTTTTGAAAAAAGGTTTGACTTATGGATAAAACCGATATTAGATCACTCATTGCTGTTTTTATTGTGGTAATCATTGCTTTGGTTCTCGCACTCGCGGGAAGTGATGGGGGAACAACAGTTTTTGGCGGAATACCAATATTTGCTCTTGGAGTGCTTATTACTTTTCTCATTCAATGGATTGCATTTGTTCCTGCATATATTAAGCGAACGGAGAAATTTTTCGATTTAACTGGTTCGCTCACTTATATTTTTGTTGTGGTTTTTGCTGTACTACTGAGTCCTCCCAATAATCGGGCCATAGTTTTGATGGTTCTTGTTATAATTTGGGCACTTCGTTTAGGGGCATTTCTCTTTATTCGTGTCTTAAGAGCTGGAGAAGATCGCCGATTTGCGACGCTTAAGCACTCTGCATCACGATTTCTAGTAACTTGGACGATTCAAGGACTCTGGGTAAGTTTCACTGTTGCTGCTGCCTTAGCAGCAATCACAACGGCACAAGGAGTAGATTTTGGTGTTTTTGGTATCTTGGGTGTTCTCATTTGGATCATAGGGTTTGGATTTGAAACTATTGCTGATTTCCAAAAGACCAAATGGAGGTCTATCGCAGAAAATAAGGGAAAATTCATTACAACAGGATTATGGTCACTTTCCAGACATCCTAATTATTTCGGTGAAATCATTCTCTGGATTGGTATCGCGATAATTGCACTCCCTACCCTTGCTGGCTGGCGTTTCCTCACTCTAATCTCTCCCGTTTTTGTAACGCTTCTTTTGACTAAAGTGAGTGGGATTCCATTACTAGAAAATTATGCAGAGGCAAAATGGGGCGGGATGAAAGAATATGAGGAGTATAAAAGAAAGACGCCTGTTTTAATCCCTAAACTTCCTTTTTGAACAGTTCCATTGTTTTTCTCCAATAAATAGTGTCAGCTTGGTATTCATGGAACCGGAGGAAACGCTGTTGGAACCGTATATGATCGAAAAAAAACTCGGTGTTTGGAGACGATTGGTTCACTACTTCTTACTTCATCTAGCTCGGATGATTTTTTGGCTTATTCCTTTCAAAGTATATGGAAAGGAGAATCTACCTGATGAGGGCATACCCACACTACTTGTCTCTAACCATATATCTCATATGGATTCGATTTATACAGCAGTAGCAGCCTTTCCTGTGAAACGAGCCATTCGGTTCACTGGTGCTGCCGATTTCATGCGAAAAATTATGTTTCGGTGGACAAAATACGAACTAGCCTTCCCTGTTGGACGGGGATCCAAAGAGAGAGCTCGGTTTATTCGCAAAACTCTCACATTATTAAAAAATAATGAAACCGTGGGCATTTATCCTGAAGGGAGGAGATCAAGAACGGGCAAATTTCAAATGGATCGCGTTAAGGTAGGGGCTGGCTGGATAGCTAAGTTGGCTGGTCAGAAAACCAAAGTTGTCCCTATATATGTTTATGGTACAAATAGGATCATCCCTGTGGGAAAATTTTTCCGTTTGAACCTCCATACTCCTGTACGGATTTATTTCGGCCCTCCACTTGATCTGACTCCCTATTATACATTGCCCAATGCCCTTGAAACCTCGCGATTGATAACTCAGGAAGTTATCAAAGGAATTCTCGCTGAACAGCGGAAATGCTTTCTAGATCTAAACTTGCCCTGAGAAAAAATAGAGGAAAAGGGGAATGAGGCGCTAAGCGAAGATTAGCCCCATAAAAACAAGCCAAGCTAGCGCAGATTTTGCAACCAAGCTCAAGAGCTGATAACCTCGTTCTCCATAGAGATAATCTTTCCAAGGCCCTATGCGTTTGTACTGAAGAAACATGTTAAGGGCGAAACTATTGAAGAAGATGAAATACATTACAACAGCCACATAGATAAATGTAGGAATGGCTTGATCTACACCTAGATCGAAACTGAGGAATGTTCCGAGAATGACAATCCAGGGCATGATCCCTGCGATCCAGCCAAGCCAATAGGGAAGCCAGCTCGTTTGTGCTGTGTATTGATTGTATTTTTCCATCAACAATCCAAACATGTTCATTAGGAAATTCAATACAAATATTAATGCAATAACCCAGAAATCCAGAATACCAAATGCTAAGGAAATGAAGATGATCATGACTGAAGAACTAAAAGCATATTCCCACCAACGGACTGGATTCATTTTGTTTTTTAGATTCTCGACATAAGAATTGTTTAATGGATAAGCAATCAGAAAATGGGCAACTGCGGACATAAAAAGGAAGCTCGCTAATAATATCCCAGCTACGTTCTCGAACGCAAAAAAAACTTCAGGTTCAGGTCCAAAAATCGGTTTTGTTCCCGTCAATTCTTTAATCACTAGTTTTGATATATAAATGTCCACACTGAAGTTTTTAATTTCATCTATGATCAAACTAAGGCCGAAAACTAGAACACTTTGTATTAAATGCAATATAGCCATCGCAATGTTAAATTTCTTCAGGTAAGACATACTTATGGACGATGTTTCTCCACTTGTAAATGTAAACTCACTCATTCTTCTCAAACCTTTTCTTAGAGATAATTAAAGGGGATTTACCTCTTCTATTAATACCTCTAGCATTTCCAAAGGAATCTCAGCTCAACTGCGCAACGATGAAGTTAAATACATCACTCATATAATTCGCTAAGATTCCAAAATAGTAAGCGGTGTCTTCAAAGAACTCTCTCATAAATTTCTTTTCATCTGGATCTGCATGTATTTGTTCGAGCTCTGGGATAAACCTACTATTCATAATTAGCTTGATCTGATTGATCTTATGGCGTGAGAGTTGTATTCGAGTACTCATAAATGATTGAAGAGAGGAACTAGGAGTGTAATACTTCTTGCGATCATTCGGTTTTTTCACAATGGTAACGAATTTCTGCCTAGCCAGCAGAGTCAAAGCTTCTGAAATGGCAGCACGGCGAGATCCCGTCACGTGCCGTATTTCTTCTTGGGTGATAGGATCCTTATCCATGAACAGCATGAAAAACGTATATGCAAGGTCTTTATTTGTTCCAGTACCGCTTCCTTGTCCGAGCTTCAACATTTCCTCCATGAAATCGCGTTTAATCTGATCTAGGTTATCATTTTCGGGAATTGGGGCCTTTTCATATTGAAGTTGCCTCGTAATATCTAGTGTCAGATCTGATTCAGATATAAATTCCTTTAAACTTGGGGGATTTTCAGGGTTTTCAAAATACGCCTCCAGGCAAGCCTCATAGGGATTCATCACGACCCGAATGTAATAATTATACTTGTAGAAAAAGGCCATGAAATCTTTTGTATGAATTACTTTTTCATTTTGAGGTGTTAAGGCCTTGCATCTTTTCAATAAAGCAGGTACAAAATCAAGGTTGAATGCAATTGCTTTTAATGCCCCCCCAAACATTCTTTTGATATAATCTGGGAATTTAAGAGGTAAATAGTAATAATTTCTACTATCCCCCCGTTTCCTGGTTTTAAGCACGGGTATGCCACGCGGATCATTTATTAAGAGCGAGAGAGTTTCAGAAATCGTAGATCTGCTCAGTCCCGTAAGATCCATTAATTCCTTCTGAGTAATCTTTTTTCGCTCCATCAAGAGCGCGTAGATTATTAAGATAATATTTGGATCGTGCCAATCGAGGAGTTGCACCATAAACTGTAAATAGTCTATTTTCAGCTGAAATAACGATTTGCTGTTCTCAGTTTTCTCCATAAAATATCACGTAGTCGTGGATTGATGAAATTAGGGCGATTCAATGTTTTCTTGAGGAATATAAGAAATTAGTTTTTCCGGTAAAATTCCGAAAATTGTTGTAAGACCTCTATCAACCATAATATTACAGGTACTTTCCAATGAATTCCTTTAAAGCGAGACTAGGTTCCTATTCTAGAATATAAAAGAATTAAGGAAATCATATCCTAATTGGACAAAGTTAAATATGCTGTTTATTTTCGACGGAGCCTGCATGTTTACATAGGAAATGCATGCCCAGGATTTCAAAAGACTAGTGCCCAGTAGTTGATTGAAATAGGTGTAAGGATTTGTCAAATAAGGAAAGTAATAATTTTGTAGTTCGATTGACAAAGTACCCCGTAATCATTAGACTTATAATAATTATATTTCTTCTGATCAATCTTCCCCTCGCAAGTCTCTTTTGGATTGTACTTTCGGGCTATAAACATTTAAAGAAACGGTATTCTAGCTTCAGCTGGCCGACTGCGGAGGGAACGATCAAAATCTCTTATATAGATCAATATCGGGATGACGGGGTCCTAATGTACAAACCGACGATAAATTACTCCTATTTTGTAATGGACTCGGAGTATCATTCAAACAAAGTCTCATTAAGTCTTATTACTGCCGCTAACTGGAGAAGGTTTGCTACCAAAAAGATTGCCCGATACCCAGTCGGAAAGATAGTAAAAGTTTACTATGATCCTACTGATCCCTCTCAGGCGGTTCTTGAACCAGGATTTAAATGGTATACTCCAATCTGGATTATAGGAGGAATTCTTTTTCTTGCTATTCCTATTGCGTTTGTTGCACAATCATTCGTCTGGTTCTTCATTTGGATATTCATCCGTGCATGGCTCCCGTGGCTAGTCTACTCAATAATCTAATTAATCGTTTCTCTTTTTGCCATGTCTACTTCAGGATAAGTTATTAAGATAATACCCCTTCATCAATCCATTATTCACCTGAGACGACGTGAAATATACGATAGTAGTATTAAACGGTTGATTCAGTATAGAGTAGGAAAAAATGACTTTTAATCTTCCTGAAAAACCAGGAAACATTTTTCCGAATTTTCGCTTGCGTACGCCGCTGCCGAAATGTATATATACTGTCCGCAAATTGCGAAATTGACGCAATTAAGATATTAAAAAAGGTTACAAGCAACAATTATGCAAAATACAATTAGCAAGGAGAATGAACAACAAATGAGTAAATCGGAAAATGAGACCATTTTGGAAGTTTCCAACTTAACCAAAGTCTACGGTCGTGAGATAAATCTGGGAAGCCGTAGGTTGGCTGGCCAAAAGGTTTTAGGTGCCCGAGCTGTTAGTTTCACTGTGAAAAAAGGGGAAATCTTCGGATTTCTAGGACCGAATGGTGCCGGGAAGACCACCACGATGCGAGCAATTTTGGATTACTTAAAAATCCAAAAAGGGGGTACGGTTACCATTTTCGGTCTTGATCATCACCAAGATAGACTGGCAATTCGAAAACACATCGGATATGTTCCCGGGGATATGGCCTTATTTGAGAATTTTACCGGAGAGGAACTTTTGCAATATTTCAGCAAATTTCGGCCGATAGATCCAGATTTTCTCAAAGAATTGCGAGCCAACTTCCGAGTGAAACTGAACAAAAAAATCAAATCATTATCGACCGGTAATCGCCAACAGGCTGGCCTATTGGCAGCGATAGCATCCAAACCTGACCTCTTGATCCTCGACGAGCCAACAAGCGGCCTGGATCCATTGATGACGGCGAATTTTCACAACGTACTCAGGAAACTTCGAGAAGAAGGTTTTACTATCTTTTTGAGTTCTCATGACCTTGCAGAGGTTCAGGCAGTATGCGATCGAATCGGGATCATCAAGGAGGGGAAAATAATTCTGGTTGAGGCAGTGGAAGATCTCAGAACCAAATTCCTGCAGAAAGTGACAGTGAAATTCAATGGGGCCTCCATTCCAACTGAAGAAGAGATGATGCGATTAAACACCGTTATTTCAGTTGAAAAGAAGAAGGATACATTTATCTTGCAAATCAAGGAGGATGTAAACGAACTGATCAAATTCTTTGCCAACTACGATGTAAAACGCTTTACTTGCGAGGATGCTTCATTGGAAGAGATTTTCCTCCAATATTATGAATAGGTGATCAAAAATGGTGTACGTATATTTGAAGAATCTACGAAAATCTTGGATTACGGGGATGGTCCCCCCACTCATTGTCACAGGATTTGTTGGGGTAATTGCCTTTGGATTTCCCTCCATGATCGATATTATCCTTGACCGGATAAGCACCTTGAATCAACCAATCATGAAGGCAATAATTGGCGATCTAGGTCTGGAACAGCTTGGGTTCACATGGCAGGCAACGTTGTTTATGTATGCTGGGGGGACTTTGAACTTGGTTGTCCTATTCGTGGCCATTCTCGTACCTGCCAGATTGTTATCTGCCGAAGTTGACAAAAAAACGCTCGACATTATGCTAAGCTATCCCATTCCGAGATGGAGGTATCTGTTGGAAAAATACGGCGTATTTCTGACGTACAGTCTCCTGATTCCTCTTTCAATCATCGGCATGATGTTCGGATCTACCGTGGTTATGAGTACGATCTTTCCCGATGGATTCTCTTTCACCAATCCAAATACCCAGGTGACAGATACGCAACTATATGAAATTGACCCGAATCTAGTCATCAACTACGCCATTGGAACCTTCTTAGTCCTTTTTGCCTTGGGATCGATATCGTTACTGGTATCGACGATATTTTTGGAGTCAAACAGAAGCCTTAGTGTAGCTGGACTAGTCATTGGAGGGCAATATTTCTTAGATAGTATAGGTGGACTATTGGATCCCAACGGAAGCATCGGAATTCGATTCTTTTCCCTTTTCCACTACTTTAAAGTGGATGCACTTCTAGAAAGTGGATCTCTTCCGATGACAGACCTGGTTGTTGTCATCGGAGTCGGCATCGCTGGACTGGCAAGTGCGCTTCTGGTATTCCAAAAGAGAGAATTCGCAATATAGGGATAAGTCTCAACCATCCCTTCTTCTTTTTTTCTTTAGAATTTTGCTCTGAGTCAATTTATATAGCCTTCACTACATTACGTTTCAAGTATCTTCAGTAAAACCCCTCAATGAACGAACGCACGTTCTTCCCAAGAACATCGTGATTATAGCCTCCCTCGAGAACTGCAAATCTGTATTTTGCATGCTCTTTGAGCTTTTTTCCCATTTTATAATAATCATCTGTTGTTAACAAGCCTCCCCAGTCATCAATGTGCCGATCAAAGCCAGCAGATACCCCTAGCAGATCGAAATCAGACAATTCAGTTAAAAAAGCCCCAATATTACCGATAAATTCCTCTCGAGTATGGCCTCGTACCCAATAATACTGAACTTGGGAACTCTGGTTAAAGGTGTTATCTGTACCGTCTCCAAAGTGGTAATCGAAATCTATCACCACTCCGTGATCGATCTTGTTTGTAGCCAGCATTTTCCGAATGGCTATGGCCACATTATTGAAATAACAAAACCCCCAATATCCTTCCGGGCTTGCGTGGTGACCAGGGGGACGTATGACAGCAAACATGGGTCTGGAAGCAAGTGCGGAATCTGCGGCCTTTATGGCTCCACCAACACTCAGAAGTGCAACCGGAAAAACCTTGGGGTTTCTTTTAACTCTTTGAAGATGAACGGGGGTGTGGACAAGCAAAATATCTTCCTCAGATGCAGGGTCTGGCGATAGTAGCTCGAAATCTTCCATTTCTGCTATTATTGCCTCCATCCGGCCAGGTTCGGAAGCGGGATCTCCCGAATAGTCCTTACAGAACCTTTCCGAAAAAATGATCTGTTTCTGCATAATAAATCCGCATTCTCTTTGCTTAATTATTATCTATCACTATCCCCGTAACGGCACATAAATCGACACCTGTTTAATATTATAATAATCGAAGGAAAAGTGCCTTCTATTAATCTAGATTCTAAGAGCACAGATCCTCGTCAAGTTTGGAGATTGTCTTGGTGTCATATCCTAATCAAATGGCTGCTCATTTCATAGGAGTGGGGGGCGTTGTTATGCATGATGGCAATGTATTGCTTGTAAAGTTAACTTACGGGCCAGCCCAAGGGAAATGGTTGATTCCAGGGGGGATGGTTGATCCTGGAGAAACCCTCGGCGAAGCGGTTAAACGCGAGATTGAAGAAGAAACAGGAATGGATGTCGAACCGGTCGGAATCTTAAGCGTAAGGAGCATGGTACGGACGGGGGATGGATTGACCGATTTATACTGCATCTTTCTTTGTGAGCTCGTTGATACTCTCGACCGTCCTCCGCACGCAAACGATGGAGTAGAAATAACGGAAGTGGCTTGGTTTCCATTAGACCGTTTAGAAAGTGATGATTTGGTGACAGGATACACCAAAAAGATTGTTAAGGCCGCACAAGGCCAATACTTCCTGGTTCCGGGTCGGCAAAGGACCAAAGATGAGTTACGAGCGGGAAATTTGGAAAAGTACGAGGATTATTGGTTACAAGATCAGATTCGGAAGATCTAACAAGAGAAAGGGGCCTAACTCCCCATCCTTATGGGTTCTTCTACCGAAAGAGTCACTAGTATGATCGAACAAATGAGAGCAAAGCCTCCGACGAGGTACCATGGCGTAATGGGTTCTGATAAAACGATCAAACCGAGAAGGATGGCACTGATCGGTTCCCCGAGAAGAAGGATTGATTGCCGAGAGGCTTCGACATTAAATGTGTTACTCAACATGATCAATCCATAGGGAAGAATAGACCCGAAGAAAGCGAGCCCTAGGCCGAGAACAAGAAAATCTATTGTTAATAAAGTGTCAATGGAAAATGTGCTCAATTCTGGCGGTAAGGGAAGAAAGGAGAGTAAAATAAGGAGAGGGAGGCTTGTTAAAAAACCCCATACAAGAACCCATGATATCGAGAGAGCAGGAGGTATATTTCGACGTGATTCGCTCGAATAAGCACCCACAAGAAGGTATAGCGCGTACATCGATCCATTGAAGACCGCCAATAAATCGCCTCCAATTGAGGAAAGAAACGAGTCCCACTCCCAAGGACGGGTTAAAACTATAATTCCTATGAATGCCAACCCAAGAGCAAGGAGTTTTGATCTCGTCATCCTTTCTTTCAATAGCAAGGCTCCAAACAACAGGGTAACAAATGGATGGACTTGTACAAGGAGAGCAGCCTCCCCGATTGGCGTTTGTAAGGCAATGGCACTAAGATAGGCCACAATACTAAGGGTGAATAGAAAACCTTGGATAATATAGGGAACTTGACGTTGTAGACTGGCAAGAACCATGTCATGATTGCGAACCAGAAAAAACAGAAGGAACCCCCCGCCCCAAATTCCTCCAATAAATAATCGTATGAAGGTCTGTTCTACACTGGAGGCTCCTATGTCCCGTAATAGAGCTGAGAATATCGGAATCGACCCAAACATAAACCCAGCTAACACAGCCACGAAATATCCAGATAACCTGTTCTGTGAAACCATGTAGATCACTGCAATCTATTGTGGTTATTCGGTTGTACTTGGAGGTCGCAAAACATGTATCATTTCGTTATTCATGGCGGAATAGCCCATTTTTTCATAGACTGGGCGAGCTACTTCTGTAGAATGTAAAGATGTCAAATCAACCTGTTGTTTTTTGAGAAAGTCATGAATTTTTTCAAGTAACTTCATAGCGAGCCCTTGGTTTCGCCACTCCTTGCGAGTATACATGTTCATAACATATGCTTCTCTTCCAGTAAGATTCTGTGGAGAAGGAGGTTTTTGGAGGAAGACCAAACCACTGGATGCAATAATCAGTTTACCTGAAACTGCAACCCAAGAAAGAAATTCTCCCGATGGAATATTCGTGCGAAAGAATGATTCCAATGATTCCCTGAGTAACTGCTCATTC
Source organism: Candidatus Heimdallarchaeota archaeon (assembly GCA_048881705.1). Lineage (GTDB taxonomy): Archaea > Asgardarchaeota > Heimdallarchaeia > Hodarchaeales > Hodarchaeaceae > Hodarchaeum. The sequence continues at coordinate 35,441 of JBHLSH010000017.1, forward strand.
TTTCTGGATGGAACTACGTTCATTTCGTAAAACAGTAGAACACGAAGCTCTACGAGCTCTGAAATATCTTCAACGCCTGCTCGCCTAATATCTATCATAGCTGATCTCTTCTCTGGCGTTCCAACAGCAATTTAGATTACGAAATGTCGGAAATACCAGGTAAATTCGGATAAAACCTTCTTTGGAAATAGGTAAAAAAACTTCAGAATTGCTATCTAACTTACATCTTTTTAATTTCTTATCAGAACTAATTCATAGCAAAGTGTCGAATCGAAAGAGTGTAATCCAAGAACGAAGTTACCAAAGCCAGATTCTACTGCGACTTTGGGAAAATTATAACCATGATCCCAAACGTCATACCATCGCTGAGGTAGATACGGGATTGGGGAAACGTGTCCTGACCTATCTTTTATTAAAGGAAACCCTTCCATCTCAACGTGCTCTCCTGCTACTTCATTCAACAACCAGCTTCTCCGAGACGATCCATTACTTTATTGAAGAATATGGAGGTTTTGCTGAAGATGAATTTCATTACATATCTTCTCGAACGCCTGGCTGGTTACGAAAAAAGATTATAATGAATCGCAAGTCACGGATAATTGCTGCAACTCCACAGACATTTGCAAATGCGTTTGAAAAGATTCCAGATAAAGAAAAACCAAGTTTTGAAATAATTATCATCAACGAGATAGACAAAATAGTGCGACGTCAGGGAGATTCAAGGCTTTTAATATTTCCTTATAATTCGTTATTACCCCACTTTATCAGTAACGGGAGTTGGATATTAGGTATGACAGGAACGATTAGGGACACTCATGTTCTTTATGATCCAGTAAAGGAACAACTTGAAATTCACCATGAAGCAATTACATTAGATAAACGTATTCCTGATCTATATATCCTACGAATGGAAACTATTCTAGAAGAAACAGATATGGAGGAATACATTCAATACACGGATATAGAAATGTATCCCATTCAACCTGATTCTAACCTAAAAGATATTTTAAATCTGATTAATGATGCCATAAAGGGATTACGTGAAGATGCTATTGAAGAAACGTTAGAAGAACGACCAGGTTTGCTTGATAGCATCCCCGAAAGACAATTTGCTCGAGTGGCATCCATGCTTGAAGCGAGGGACAGCAAAAAGCTAATGGGCCTTCTTCTAACTCGGAAGTATTGCACGGCCATGCAACCAGCGAAGTATCGAAAATTCTTGTTCCGTTTGAAACAATTTGGTATTACGAAAAGCCAAATAGAGGCACTTCCCCGAATGAGCCAGAAGGTTTTATCGGTTTTAGAATTAATTAAAAAACGACCCAAAAATTCAAAAACGGTGATTCTATGCTCTTATCTAGATACCGCCCACCTTCTCCAAGAAGAAATCGGGAGAATAGGGATTACTCCGTTTCTTGTTACTGGTGAAACTCCCCGAAAAGAAGCAGTACTTAATGAGTTTAAGGGGGATTCTAGTAACGCTGTACTGGTTATGACCAGTGTTGGTGAGAGAGATATCGATCTTCCGCAAGCTGATCTCTTAATCGTGTATGATGTTGTCAATACGGTGAAAACCATGTATCAACGTATGAAACGAACTCGTGGCGGTCGGGTGTTGTGCCTTTACTATCAAGATACCTTTGAAGAACGTAAAGTAGCAAGGTTACTTAACGAAATCAATCAAAGATATCCATGGTCTTCCAAAATTGACCTTCAAAGCAGACAATAGATCAGCAAAGATAAGTTATCCTACAGGAGCCTCAGACACTAATCAAAAGCCTGAAGTTAATTAATAAAAAGAGGCAGAACAGCATCGAGTATCAGAAGTGAAATACAAAGTCCAAATACGGCGGTCCAAATTCTAGGTTCCCAATCCAATACTTTTGCTCCGTCAAGAACACCTATAGGGAGTAAATTAAACAGGGCAAGGAAGATGTTCAAGCCGACTCCCATACTACCGATAATAATAATCATTATCGCTACCTCAGGGGTCGATTCAATCAAAAACCAACCCAATCCCTGCATTAGCATAAAAAAACCAGCTAAAATGATATTTGAGATGGGTCCAGCCAATGATACTCGTCCTCTTAGGCCCGTCGAGGCAGTGGCTTCCCCCCACCAAAATACCGCTCCTGTTGCTAGTATAGGAAAACGTATTATTATGGAAATAAGAGTCATCATAAGCGCTTCTTTTGCCAACCTATAATACGCTCTGGCGCCGTACCGAATGGCAGTGAATTTATGAGCAAGCTCGTGCGTGAAAAAACTAAATCCAAATACAAAAAAGAATAGAATAAGCTCATCTGAGATTCTTCCTTCTATTAAGATTGAATCGGCATAATAAATATAGACGATTACGGCACAGCTGATAATCCATCCAATCCCGAGTTCAGATATCTCGCCTAGAGAGAGGTGAAGTCGATCTAAGATCGATTTTCGGGCATAATTGGCATCTAGCTCTTCTTGCCAGTCAGGTTTTTTCTCCATTCCTTTATTCCTCATTAATACAGATATGGTCGCCTTTAAGATAATGTTTTCCACATAGATACTGCCCACACAGATTACAACGGAAGGGTTTATGTACCTGGTTCCCACAACTTCCACAGTATGCTATCTCAGGTATCTCCTCTAGACTTGGATTTGGCCTATTATAGGTCTTTACGACTCGAAATTCCGTTAGGTCTGGTTTGGTTTCGTATTCGGCTTGAAATCCTCTAATTCTCTCGGATGCAAACAAAAGATAGCTATAAAAAATCCCAACTCCGATTATTGATACTCCTAGAAGAACGTAGAATTCGCCTCTACCAAACTGCGGCAAGAAAAAGGGCCCCAGTATGAATGAGCCGATACCTACAGATATTAAGAACCCCAGTCCAGCTAAGAATTTCGTGTGTAGATACATTCGACTACTCACCCAAATTTATGGGAGGCAGAAGATCCAATAGTTCCGAGAGGGAATCAACCACCAATACATTTGGAATCACCCTTTCAAAGTCCTCCGCGCGAAACATCCCTTTTCGAGCAATAAAATAGATGTCGTTGGATAAACTTCGCTTCGCATCATTTAAACTATCCCCCACAAAGATCAGCTGATCAGGTTTTAGATTATATTGGTTCATGATATATTCAAAATGATCTTTACCTTTTTCAAAACCTGGCCTCCACCCGAGAATATCGTGTATGAAATGGGACAACCCTTTTAGATCCAAATAGTCCCTAATAATCTCCTCATAGGTACCGCTTGAAATTCCTACACAGTAGCCACGCGTGTTTAGTTCTTCCAGGACAAAAGGGGTCTCTTGGAAAGGATGCTGCTCGTAAATTCTATCGATTTTCATTTTTTCGAATTTCTCGACAATTTTTGAGTTTCCACTAGACGAGTTCGGAGAAATTATCTCCATCTGTTGAACAAAGGGAAGTCCGGTTGTTTTCCGATAATGAAAAGCGGCCTGTTCTGCTGACATGCCAAGATATTGTGTTAACAGCTGAACAGCGTTATTTTCTAGGAATGGCATCGAATCAATGCAAGTACCATCGAAATCCAGTAAAATATATCTAAATGAATTGAAATAGGTCAAAGAACATTCCCAAGTCTTTGGGTCTTTCCTGATTTAAACAGGATAAATCAATGGGCGTGATTTGTTAATGGTTTTTATGTCCATTTATCTAATCATGGCTTGCATTCGTTTGGTGTTTCAGTCATCATTACTCAGGATTCCAGGGGGCAGACTAGTAGGAAGTTCTAAGTCGTAATTTTCTAAAAGCTATTATTGCAATTATTGACAGTGAAATCATCAGTAACGTCCAAGCTGAGGTCGTCGCGGTGTAGGTTGTAGATGTCCTGGGATCTACAAGAGGAAAATGATCGATTCCATCTCCGGGACCATCAATCTCGCAGGGAGTATTCCAAATAAATCCATCATTTTTGGCTGAGGGATAGCCATTAAGGTAATAAGAACCCCAAAAATTACCTATTGTACCGTTATCCCACAGGTTTTCATTGGAACTTTCATCTTCAAATGCTTGCCCGTTAATATTTCCATAAATCTCATTTTGATAAATTAAATTGACCCTGCTGTCAAATGTTAACTGGATTCCGTAATCTTGGTTATTAGTGACAATATTACCAGAAAGAGTATTATTGCATGAAGAATGTGCACTAAATCCAGATTTAAAGTTGCGGTTGACAATATTCCGTGTTAAAAGGTTGTTATTGGACCAATATAGAAGCCAGATTCCAGAATCGTTGTTGTAGTTCACGGTATTCTGAAATAGAATATTCCACTCGCTCCAAAACAGGAGTACTCCAAATTCATTATAATCAACCTTACTTTGGGAAATAGAGTTATTATCGGAATAGGATAAGCGAATTCCATGATCTTGACTAAAACCAACTGAATTTCGCGTAAGAGTGTTATTGTGACTTGAAATCAAGTAGATTCCATTATTCTCATTATGATTTGCGACATTCTTGTCAAGTGAATTGTAACTCGAAGATCTCAAATGGATTCCGTGATCCTCATTCCAACTTGCTGTATTTCCCGTAAGAATGTTGTAATTGCTTGATTTGTACAAATATATGCCATAATCCTTGTGGTAACTTGCATTGTTATAAGAGATCAGGTTTTTGTTACTTGAGGAAGCCAGGTGGATTCCGTAGTAATGATTACCGCTTGCATTATTCCACGAAATGCTGTTATTGCTGGAAGAAAATAGATAAATCCCATGATGATTATTATAAACTACAGAATTACGTTTAAGAGTATTGTTGTTTGAAGAAATCAGATGGATTCCATTTTGATTGTTGATAAGAGAATTATTTACCACATTCACATTTGTGGAATTGTATAAGAAAATCCCAGAATTGTTTAAGGATAATCGATCTCCTCCTCCATTACCTTTAATAGTGCATTTTTTAATAATAAGATACGCATTCGTTGATCGTACCTCTATACCGTTCGAATTCACGGGACTAATGAAGAAATTCTGGATAATATAAGGTGAAGAAAGACTCCCGTTTCCCATTAATCCTTCTATTTTTGTAAAAGAGGCCAGATCTTCATTCCCGTCAATTAGAATCGGATCATGATCCATGATACTCTTAGGATACTTAATCCCCTTTTTAAATCCAAAATCCGATTTTATTATCTCATCTGAAGTTTGGAAAACAGAAAAGAGAGTTATTACCATTAGTAGCAGAATAACGAGGTTTTCATTATTTTTGTAAAAATTCACAACCCAGAGATCTCGTTTTTCAGTTTTTAACTTTTCCAACCTGGTAAAGGGCTGCCTAGTTCCTCAGAACTGGTTTAAATGCTGTGATTTGACCAAATTTGACGAAAAAAAAAGGAAAAAGGGGAGGGGATTCAACTATGCCGCAGCAATCGCAGCATCTGCTTGTACTAATCCAGATCCCGTCGCGTCGGCACCCCAAGCTTGAGGCCCAACCAAGAAGACATTAGCAAATCCTGGGGGAATTGGAAGTGCTGTTCCTTTCAAAATACTTTCGATATCCCCTTGAAATAGCGTCGGATTCCTTTCTAGCATCATTGCCGCAACCGCGGAAACGTGCGGAGTCGCCATACTGGTACCACCCAAATAATAGAAGTTGCCCGGGTTCCATCCGGCCAAATCCCCTATTCCAGAAGACCACCATGGAATATGGCTATATCCGGGAAATCCAGGAAAAGGACCCCGAACCCAGCTTCCAGGCGCCAAGACGTCTAACTCTTGACCAGGTAGCTCCCGACTGCTGAAATCGGTCACATAGACTTCATCGGTAGGTGTTGGTTCGGAAATATCTACCCAAGGTAATAAATCACTTTGTAACCACCACATTCGGTAGAAAGGATCCCCACTAGGCAATAACCACTCTTTTGTCCAACCTGAGGCTCCTACCGAGATCACTGGTGCATAGGCACCTGGAAAACTCATTCCATCAGTACCTTCATTCCCAGCCGCCGCCACTACTATGACTCCCAGTGATATTGCTCTGTCAATGGCTGCTTTTTCTTCTGGTTCAAGCGAGGATCCACCTAAACTCATGGATATAACATATTTATTTCCAGGATTTGATTCTGCAAGGTCTGAAATGTAATCAATACCTGCTGCAACCATATTAGTTGTACCAAAATTCACGGTTTCAGCGGTATGAAAATCACCGAATTCATCAGTATACGCAGGTAGTTGATAATCGGCTAGAACCTTAACTGGAATTACTGTTACCTCTGGTGCTATTCCTCTAACCATGAATGCGGGTAAAGGATAGCCACTGGCTGCATCGAAGTTTGCTCTGTAGAAATATCCGAGAATGGTACTTGTTACATGTGTACCATGTGTAGAGGAAACACTTCCAATGAAATTTGTTGTGTGCATATTTCCTGTTTCCAAGAAATCTTTAATTTTGGGATCCCAATGAAGCTCTTCATAGAATCCAATTCCAAGATCCGTGGCAATCCTGTTTTCTGGAAAATAGTCTCTCCAATTGGGAGCTAATCCAGTATCAAGTACAGCAACATAAACTCCAGCGCCAGTCTCGTCAACGGCTTCTATGTTTATCATATCAGAGTCCCACGTGGAATATCCACCTGCTGTACTGGAAACATTTCGGAAAGGATTTCCCCCCGCTACTGGAAAAGCAAATAAAACTAGAAATGCTACAAATCCTATAAAGGAAATCCTTCGTTTAACGTTCTTCATTTTTCATTTACTCCTAATTGGGAGTTTAGTAATCTACCAAAGATAGAAAGAGCGCGATTAACAGAAAACTGGCAATGAATTAATAAGAGAATCACACACTCCGTTTCCATTCCATTCAGGTAGTCACCAAACTCCAATATCACGGATTGATGTGAATTTTCTCCGTGACCCATGTATCTATCTGTTAGGGACAGTGGATAAGTAATCCAATCACCTATGATACGAACTGACAGAATTGTACCTCTGCATTTTAACGATTTCTAGCATTATTCAAATCCTCAAGGCCGTTTCCCTAAATTAATTTCAAGCATCACTGGTTGAACCGTGAGTCAGATTGAAATACGATAAAACCATACCAGTCCCTTGCGAATACTATTTCATATCAATCATAACAGGGATTATTCTTAGAGATTAACAACAGATTTACTAACCTCCAGAACCGAAGTCGAGATAAATCCCAAAATTCTTTATCGGATTTCGCATCTATAGTAAAAGGTATCTCTTTAAATCCTTTGAAAAATCTGTATCCTACATTGTTTCATTGATATTTGGTTAGTTGAGTTCCGAATGCGGTCATTTGACAGAGTCTTGACAGGACTTATTCTCTGGGGATTATTATTTTTGGGACTCTTCTGGCTCGTTCCAGGTGTTTCGACTCAAGTGGTATTAGATCCTAGTTACACATTAGTCTCACTGGTGACGTTGTTTCTAGGTTTGATAGTTATAGGCACATATTATGCACTTTATCGAAAGGAAAAGAATCAGATTTTGATAGAGCTGATTTCACTAAAGGAGAAGGGAATTCAGGTCTTCTTAGACAGATTCGAACTCCTATTATATGGACGTGATGCTGGAGATCTTCCGAGAATAAGCAATCTCGCTTTTAATTATAATGCCAGAGCTATTGTGCAACCAAGGAACTTAGAAGAATTGTGTGAGATTCTCAAGCTCTGTGTTAAGAATAAAATCCCACTAATTCCTCGGGCTGCAGGTACAAGTGGCTATGGTGGAGTTATTCCTATCGAATCGGGAATTATAGTTAACCTTAGGGATTTTAACAAGATTATTGGGTTGAATAGGGAGGAAAAAACAGTTGTTGTGGAATCGGGTGTTATTTGGTTCAAGTTATTAAAATACTTGGAGGAAGAAGGCCTAACATTACCCTGCTACCCTTCTTCAAGCTTATCTTCAACAGTTGGAGGTTGGATATCCCAAGGAGGATACGGGATAGGTAGTAGCAAATACGGGAGTCTTGAAGAACACGTTTTTTCTGTCACGCTTGTTGATATGGGGGGTACTGAACGAACTTTTGAGAACACAGCGGATTTCATCGGGAGCTATGGAACTTTGGGCGTCATTACTCGCATCAAGCTCCGTGTAATCTCCAAAACTCAGATGAAACATCTAGCCGTGACGGCAGATCAAGAGAAATCGCTATTCAGAGCTGCTCAACCTTTACAAGAACTAATTCCCTATTTTTTACGATTTGTGGATCGCAGAAATCTCAGGAAACCAACTTCACGTCCGAATATCATATCGCTGGAATCTTCCCTCCCCCTGAGCGGGGGAGTTTTGTCAATATCATTTAGGGAGGAGGATTGGGTTCCTGACTTATTCGAGGAGATCATCCGAGAACATGGTCTTACACTACTTTCAGATGATTGGGGAGATACACTTTGGAAAGAGAGGTTCTATACATTGCGAATGAAACGAAGAGGCCCCTCTCTAATAATAGCAGAGATTAATATTCCAACAAGGGAGCTAGAACGCGTATTACAAACGTTAAACTTTAAATTTGATGAATATAACTATACAAAGGAGTTTATTACAAATAAAGGGGGCATTACCACCATACTTGTCTGGTTTCCCGATGATATTCGAAAAGATTCTCGATTTGGAATAAGATCAATTTCATTTCTTTTTCGGTCACTTCGCCCCTACCTTATCCTTAGGATCGCCCGACAATATGGTGGGTTTGGTTACAGTACAGGTCTATGGTATTCTCCCTATTCAAAGAGTATTCTAGGGCCTAAATTGGAGAGGTTTAGAATATTAAAAAAACAGCATGACCCCTACAAGTTGTTGAATCCAGGAAAAATATGGGCTCCATATTTTCCGAGATTTTTTCCCATAATTCCCTATTCCATTCTAATTCGTATTTTCATTCCGATTTTCGACATCATTCTCCGGATATTCCCCCGTAAATACAGATAAAGGCGCATCAAGGGCCAAAAAACCAGTAAAAGTTCACTTTCCTTCTGTTTGAGGAAGGTCATCTAAACAATTCATCTGAACGAATTCATCTATTTTTGCGAACGCTTCTTCAGCTTCTTCGGTATAAAAAAACCAACGTGCTCCTTTTTCGTGGGTATAACGTTCCTTTAGCGGTGCATTGACTAGTTTATCAAAAATAAAATCTGACGAAGTATAATCGTCTTTATGATGAATAATTAAGGTGGGTTGAGATATGAGAGACAGACGCTGGTTTGTAAATCCGATGATCCGGTAAAGTTCGATTAACGCCTCAGTCGGTCGCTTTGTATAGAAAAATTGCCCATCCTCGTCCAAAGAATCTAAAGAACCAAGGTCAGAGACTGTTTGGAAATCTTTTTTGAAATATTTAATGAATGGCAGTATTGTTTTTACCATGGCCGAGGGGGCGTGATGACTTGGCGTAATCAGAATCAAACCATGAATATTTTCACGTTCTGGGGATGCAGCGAGCATTACTGCTAGAATAGAGCCAAGGCCAACTCCTATAATTATGCAGCGGTCGTAATTTTCTCGTAAATAGACAAATCCCGCTCTTGCATCGGCATACCAATCAAGCCATGTGGTATGCCGTAAATCCTCTGGGTGAGAACCGTGTCCCGGAAGAAGCGGTGCAATACCAGAGTACCCTTTATTGCGTAAATAAGCTCCAAGTGGCCTGACCTCAGATGGACTCGTCGTAAAAGAATGTATGAGTAGACATCCTATGGACTGATTCTTACCATAACCCTTGAACTCAAATGGTAACGCTACTGGGTCAATCTCGTGCATGAACTCCGCTCGTTAGCTTTCTAAGAGACTTTTTTAATAAGGTTTATTGAACTTCATAGACTGAAGATAGTCAAGTATATAACTTAAGAATTCACCATCATATGGGAAAGATCATGTCTTCAGGTCACCAATTTCAAACAGGTCTTCGTAGCTTGGATATTTTTTTAGGGGGCGAGGAAAATCCTGGTCTACCGGACAAAAGCGTAATTCTTGTTCTAGGACAACCTGGTACCAAATTCGTAGAATTTACGACTCAAATCCTCTATCGAATTCTTCAGCGAGGGTCAACTGAAAAGGTCATCTACCTTAGCTACGAAAAGAAACCTGAAGATATAGTTGAAGAGATGCAGGTTTACAATTTTAGCCTTGAGAATTACATCAAGGACGGTAGCTGGCAATTTATGGACGCTTTCACGGCCAGAATTGCGGCTGAAAGTGCTGTTATAGGATTACATAATCTTCCGGGCGCCAATTTTGGTAAGGAGTACGCCCAAGACTCGTTGAGATATTTTAGCAGGCAATTTGTTCCAGAAGTTCTCAAATATGATAGTATTTGTACTTGTATTCACTCTATGTCTTCATTGATCAGAAGTAACTCCATAGAATCAGTGAGCATTGCCATTGAGACTCTGAAGCATATAGTAAGGGGACGATCTGGGGTTCATTTCGTGCTAATGGTCAAGAATATGCATGAACCTCCCATTGAGGTATTATCTTCCCATCTTGCAGATTTCGTATTCGAGGTCTCTTTCGGCCGAGTAGGGGGCGGTAAAATTCAAATAAATTTTGCAGTAAGAAAATCATGGAAATCCACACTGCTTCCGATCTCAGTTCCTATGACAATCGACCGTCGAGGAATTCGTCTCGAAACGGTAGTACGTGTATGATCTAAATTCTCTTGAAATATTAGATAATCTGATAGTAGGGAGAGAATACACGGTACAATGAAGTCACGATGTTTACTTTTGGCGTAGTTCTTTTTTTCTCCCGTTGGTCAAATTACTCTTACTTGAATATAACACTTTCTGCGGGAACACCAGCATATCTACGGTAAGATGATATAGAATAAACGAAATTTATTATATCCCGACGTAGGGGGGACAATCTATCGATAGTTACACCAGGTTTACCCCCAGACAAATCAAGGAGGGCATAGTTATAGCGGGCCGCTGGACCTGGATTAACATAAATGCACTTTCTGGTTTTTTTAACCAAGGGAATTTCGTGATAATGTCCAAAAACGGCGATATCCGGTTTAAAAAGGTTTATCAGCTCGGTAACCGTTGAGGATCCGCCTTGGTCAACTTTTGCCCCCTCTTGGACTTTGAAGGCAGGAGGTTCATGAGTGATCAGAATGCGAGTATTTTTTGCGTCTAAGGAATCGGAATCCCTTCTGCTGCTGAGTAGTGGATTTATTCTGTCCTTATACTCAATGGGGTGATATTCACGATCACAGAGAGGCGTAGTAGATCGTGAACTATCTAATTCAGAACCACCTACTCCAATGAATTCAATATCATTTAGAACAAGCTTTGCGCAGTCTAAGAAATACGTTTCGGCCTCGGAATGTTGCAGGATTGTTTCTCTTACCTCGATACAATCAACATTTCCAGGGATATATACTATTGGAATCTTCAGAGTTCCCAAAAGCCTTAGAATTCTGTTGATAGATTGCTTTTGTTTTGAAAGAAATTTAGATCTCCCTTTTCCTTTGTATACCCATTTAGTATATTCAGTTTTAGATAAAACCTTTGATGGGTGTTTTATCATGAATTCCAACATCAATGAGATTGGGGTGGTAATGGGCATATCACCAGCAATCAGTACCAGATTAATATTTAATCCTTGAGTCTTTATATGCTTAACAACAGTGGAAAGGGCAGTTAAATTTCCATGAATGTCTGAGAGGAGTAATATTCTCATATTAACACCCACTCATAAGATTGATCTAGTTGTTTTCATGATTTTGGAATAGTTCATCTTTATCTAATTTGGTAATGTTGCTCTTTGCGTTCCACAATCTTTCTTCCGATTTCTTGAAACGGTTCCAAATTATTCTCCAAATAAAGGGCACTTGCCTCAATTAGAGGGGCTATATTTCCACTATGTTTCAATAGAGTTTCTGACATTTTCATTCCTTCTGAGGTAGTTACTGGATCTGGTATTGTGTTTCGTAAATCTATTTTATTTGCAACCAGGACGCATGGAATAGAACCGGTCTTCTCAATCACTTCATTCATCCACCTCGGAACATTCTCGAAGGTTTCTCGCCGTGAGCAATCGTATACAAGTACAGCCCCGTCAGCCCTGGCATAAAATTGCTTTCTAATAGTGCTAAAGGCCTGTTGCCCTGACAGGTCCCAGATCTGCATGATCAGATTGTGACTGTTTACCTTGAGATCTTTCTTGCCAATGTCTACACCAACGGTGGCTCTGTATCCAGTAAGGACCGTACCCCCCAAAAATAGCTGAACAAAGGTAGTTTTTCCGACAGCATAATCTCCGCACATTACGATTTTGGTTCCAATGGTTACCATGGAAAACTACCATTAATTGGATGATTTACTGTATATTTAACGATAATCATGGCCGGTTTGTAATAAGCGACCATCTATTTCGTCTTCTTCCACCACTAGATCGAAACCAGCGCCGATCCGTAGACCATTCTTGAGCTGGTATCCGGACTTACAAATATTTTCAGCTTGACGGCGTGCTGTACGGCGTAAAACCAAACCAGTCCCTTCAGAGTATTCGAGTTTTGCAGATTGAGTTACTTCATCAAGGTGGAGAATCGCATCGCCAGATCGTTCTCTAACCTCCGTAAACTCTCCATCTTTAAATATGAGTCTAAGCATGAATATTATCTCCTGAAAATAAGACAAAGCTTTGAGAACGATTGCATCTGTTTCATTCTCAAACCAGATAACATGAAGATCTAGACTTTCGACTCTATAAATACATTTGTTAAAGACGCCTGACTCATAACGGCAAAATAATCCTTATCTTGGAGTTTGGTTACCCATTCGGAAATCATAATCGTAATCTGGGCTAGACGTCATATCCGTTCTCCAAATAATTCTTCGATGGCCAATTACGAAAATAATAAACGGTAGAATAGGACTTGATACAAGGCACCTTGATGAATAGATTTCTATGGACTCAGAGATACAGACTCAGTTATTGTTTTGTTTTTTCTAATTCATAAAGTTTAGATAGAAGATCTTCATGCTCTGGCGTTATCTTTCTGGGAAAAACATGACGGATTCTAATCATTACATGATCGCCACCAATGGGGTCTATAAAGCTTAACACTGCTCCATCAGGGGTGTTGGGTTTAATACTACCAGATAAACTATTTCCTTGTGGTGTTTTTATCGTTATTTCGTTGGTTCCTTTTAAAGCTAGAAATATAGAAATAGGAATGGTTATGATATCGTCATTGACTTCAATTGTGGTTAGTAAATCTCCAGCTGGCCCACCATATTTCCCTTGATTTCCTTTCCCAGGTATACGAAGTGTTTGACCATTTTTAACATCCTTAGGTATTGGAATCCTGATACGCTCTTTCTTAGAAGAACCGTCCTGATATTTTCGAGTTAGGCTGATTATGCGGCTTATTTTGGACTTCGAGGTATCTTTCAATTCTGATAGCCTTATTCTAAGAGGAATCTTTACGTCTGTTCCTCTTTTAGGTACATTACGAGATTCAAACCTTGTAGAACTTCCAAAAGGCGATCCTTGTCTGGAAAATGATCCAAAAATATCTTCACCTCCAAATCCTCCAAAAAACTGCCTGAAAATCTCCATAGGATCGATTCCCATACCACCTGTTCCTTGACCGAACGCTGAATGGCCAAAATTATCGTAGTTTCGGCGTTTATCCTTATCCGAAAGGACAGTATACGCCTCGCCAATTTCCTTAAACTTTTCTTCAGCCTCTTTAGGATCAATGCCAGTTTCTTTAGCGCGATCGGGGTGGAATTTTAGAGCCAGCTTTCTGTAGGCTTTCTTGATTTCTTTCTCGGAGGCATTTCTTGGTACTCCCAATACATCGTAGTAGTCTTTACGCCGCAAGCCAAAACGATCCTAGTCTCTATCTGTTTTCATGATTACCACCAAAATATATCTTATTCTTTTTGGTGGATTTAACCCAAAAAGGGATCATACTTCTCGGACTCCCGAACTCCGAACAAGGCACGATATATAGCCTGATTTGAAGATCTTCCTTTATTTCCCTTCCTTATCCGGTGTGGAATAGGAATGAACATTCCTAGGTCTTGATGGCCCGTTGAATTTCGCTTTCAACTTTTCGCATGTTGGCTCCAACGATTCTCGATATAAGCTTATTTCCCCTGAGAATGGCGAAAGTGGGAACTCCCCGTACGTTCAACATCTGGCCAACGTTAGGATTGTGATCTACATTAATTTTTACAAAATCAGCATCGGTATATTTCTTGCTCAGCTTTTCAAAAATTGGTGCACTAACACGACACGGAGCACACCAATCCGTAAAACAATCAACAACTAAAGGACGGGGCGCATCAACCTGTATGTTCTGTTTGATTATACTAACAAACTCGTTTTCATCAATGACTTTAACCATACGGATTTCACCAGTTATCAGAAGTTGGTTCGGCTAAAAGAATGAATTGGGTGATTCCAAGCCAATTAGAGCGATCTTCCGAATTAACATAAACCCTTCTCTACGAAGGTCGCTGCACAAAAGAGTTCAACGTTTTTCTTGACTTTTCTTGCCCCGTACGATAAGGATTCCAAGGTTTCCTTGTTTTGAATTTCAAAAGCAATCATCCGAATTCCAATATTGCGATAAAGGAAATGTCCTCGTAGATATTGTTTCCACGAAATTCTAGCTATCATTGAAAACACATTAGTTTGTGTCCCTTGAGATGTTCGATTAATATTAAACCGCTATTCTTTGTGTTACCAATCAAGAGGACTTCGTAATGGCCCTGTTCTCCTTCATTGATACGGTTCTTCCGTTGATAAACCTTCTTTTCTTTATTCTCGGAGTGCCATTTGTTCTTTGGCTAAATAACAAAACTCGAAACGACTGGATTTGCCTTTTTCTTGGAATCGCTTACATGATCGTCTATGGAATCATCGTTCAACCTGAAATTGATGATTGGATATTTTTCTTCTTTGGACTGAGCATCGGTTATATCACGGATTACTGGGGAGTATCATCAAAGAAGTGGAAATACCATCCGTGGGATCCCAAGTTCGGCTACTCATACTACGTAGGATTTTCGTGGGGAATGATTTCGATTTTTACTTATAACATTAGCACGGCTTTACCGGTATATCCGAGTTTGTTTTGGTTACCTGGGATTCTTTTCATGGTTCCCATGGTCGTTTTGGAATGGAAGTATGGGGAAACGAGACGAACTCAATATTTTTTATTTGCCCGAGCATTTTTCACCTTCCTAGCATTTGCCATTTCAAATAATCTTGCTCTCCTATTCATTGGCTGCTTTGTAGGATCTTATATTGAATTTACGGGCGTTGAATGGATTAAAAACTGGCTATATATTGATTCCATGAGCTATATCTTTATATCATTTGGATATTCCCTAATATTGCTTTTCTCGAAACTCCTATTGGATATTTTGAATCAAAACCCTATAGATATTTTGGTTGTGATTTTTTTTCTTTCCGCGATAGCTGCATTTGCGATAGACACTTTCTGGGCCCAAAAGTTCGTTCCAGTCGATCAGACCAAAGCTAGGCGAGCAGCAGAAGAGTATTATTCACGAAGGTAACATATCTATGGAATAGGCAAACCGCCGCCGATTGGAGGGAAAAATGAGATCTCACAGGAGTGAGTGATTGTGGTGAATATTCCCTTAAGGGCATGGATATTTCGACCATCCATTAAAACAATAAAATCTGGTTTTAACGAGTTTCCTTCTAAAAAAATTGTATCAGCTCCTTGGCCCATTTTCGTGTTAAACAAAGGAAATATCTGTATAATCGGAGCCGGTTCCGGAATTTGGAGATCAATATTTTCAGGAAAAATGTCCTGCAATGAGGCAAAGAAAGTAAGTGTGACGCGGATGATAATTACGGTCCTCCTGGAATATAAAAGCCTATATATGAGACCCAATAATCTCCTTTAGTCGTTTAGTAGCCTCGAGCGGATCGGCAGATCGGGTTATTGCTCCTCCTACTATCAGGACATCTGCTCCCGCATCTATAGCTTCTGGGATGGTCTCGGCTTTAAGTCCTCCAGCAACCGCAATTGGGATTGAAACGGATTCTTTTAGTTTTTTTAATGTTGGAAAAGGGATTTTATCGAAATCAGATCTTAATTGCTGATCTATTCCAATATGCAAACCGACAATGTCCACTCCAATCTTTTCAAGTTGAATTGCCCGCTCTATCGGATTTTTTACTCCAATTAAATCTGCAAAAATCTTAAC
>JBHLSH010000018.1:0-49125 GCA_048881705.1 Candidatus Heimdallarchaeota archaeon
GCCCCTCCTGTATCTGATCCTGTTGCGGTAAAGGTTACTACTGCTGACGTCGGAATAGTATTGGAGAAATAGAATGTGTTTGCCCCAATCACTCCGTAGACATCAGCTATATCACCCGAATCTTCGCTATATGCGGACATCGGATCAGAGAGCGAGGGATTGGTAGCATCCTCGATACAGGTGATAGCCCCGGAATCATTATTTCCGACATTATCATAAATTGTTACAGTAATAGAACCTGAGCTGTCCACATTGCTAATGGTGTACTGACCAATGTAAGGTGCACTTGTATCTTCGACAGGATTGTCGCCGCCAAAGGTTCCAAAATCGATACCTCGAACTCCTGCATATCCAGTGTCGAAACCCGTGGCCGTAAACTCAACGGTGGCTGAAGACGAAAAGGAGTTTGAGAAATAGAATGTATCAGTTCCAGTGACCCCGTAAACCTCGGTTGTGTCAACAAATTCGGCATAAGCGGACATATTATCGGTTAAGGTTGGATTGGTACCATCCTCGAAAAATGTATATGTATCACCGGCCGTGTTTCCCACCAAATCAGTCGCAGTATAAGCAATGGTTACATCCCCGTTATCTCCACTATCTATCTGATATAGAAATGACCAGCTTGCATTCGTTCCTGTGTTAATTGGATCATTACCAAACGCGGAATTATCAGTTATGGAATAGAGCCCTGCGGAAGCATCAGAGGCGGTTCCACTAATAGTGAAGCCCTGAATAGAGCCCATCCCAGAACCTGAGTAAACTCCCTGTTTGGTCGTTCCGTATCCAGCGTAAAGGTAAACGCTGCTTTCGATTTCCCCTGTCACGCTGATAGAGGGAATGCCTGTGTCCCGACTGAAATCAACTGTGGTTTGCAAATTATTTCCGACATTATCATAAACAGTAATCCCAAAGCTTCCCGTCCAGGTGTCTGTTGCGTCGATATCAACAACAGGTACATCGTACGTACGCCCTCCGTTGGTGTCTTCTGTATCATCGGTTCGTTGAGCTGCGGTACCTCCGAACTGATTTGCGGCTATGGCATAGTCCAAGCCCGATGAAGCATCTGCCGCATCGATTCCTACGGTAAGCGATTGCCCACTGGGCATATCATCACCATACCAGATCTTACTTCCTACTCCATCCCAATGCAGGTACGGGGAACCCCCATCGAGAATGTATGCTGTGTCCACGGAAACAGTGGGATTGGTGTTATCAAATAGGAATTGAAATGAATCTGTGAAAGTGTTCCCTACGTTGTCTGTAGCTGTATAGGTAACGGTAAAGGTGCCATAAACACTGTCTCCGTCGTCGATCTGGTAACCAAACGACCAGCTGGTTAAGGATCCACTTCTTGCAGGATTATTACCAAAAGTGGTGTCATCTGTAACAGAGGCTAGGCCTGCCAGCGCATCAGAGGCGGTTCCTCCCACATTGAACGCCTGTAAAACTCCAAGCATATTAGGGGAGTAATACCCGAACGCGGACACGTTATCATAATAAAGGTAGATTGAGGATTCATTAGTGGCGCTTGCCGCTTGGGTGACACTAATGGAGGGATTGGTATTATCTTCATTAAATGTGTAGGCATCAGTTGCAATATTTCCAACCAGATCAGTCGCAGTATAAGTAACAACGACATTTCCACTATCGGCAGCATCTATCTGGTACACAAAGGACCAACTGCTATTCGTACCACTATTGGAAGGATTATTCCCGAAGGATTGATCATCTGTGATTGAAAGGAGTCCTGCATCCGCATCAGACGCAGTGCCGCTAATCGTATAGCTTTGTAACGATCCCATGCCAGATCCGTAAACGCCTTCCTTGATGGTACCATAACCCGCGTAAAGATAGGAGCTGCTTTCTGTTTCACCTGTGATAGTAATCGTGGGGGACGAGGTGTCTTCCGTGCAGGTAATGGTATCAGAACCGCTGTTTCCAACGTTGTCGTAAATCGTAACTGTTATAGATCCCGAAATGTCCGTACCATCTATCGTATATTGGCCAGTAAAGGGAGCACTAGTATCCTCCCCAGGATCATCAGAACCAAATGATCCAAAATCGATCCCCCGTACCCCTGCCTTGCCAGCCTCGAGTCCAGTTGCAGTAAACGTTACAGTGGCAGAAGTACTGAATGAATTTGAGAAATAGAATATATCGGTACCGATATCTCCATAAACTTCTCCTGTATCCCCAGATTCCTGATAGAGAGACATTGGATCAGTTATCATCGGATTAGAGTTATCCTCGAAAAAAGTATAGGTTACAGTATTGTTATTGGCCACGTTATCCGTTGCAGTATAGACAACAACTATATCGCCATTATCCGCGGCATCGATCGTGTAAATAAACTGCCAGCTGCTCAGAGAACCTGTATTACTGGGATTATCACCGAAAGTGGTGTTATCACTCAGTGCAAGTAGGCCAGCAGTGGCATCAGACGCTGTCCCACTAATGGTATAGCCCTGGGTTGTACCCATCAAAGAGCCATAGACTCCCTGTGTATTATCACCATAGGCCGAATACAGGTAGATGCTACTTTCAGCGGCACTATCATCACCAGTAAGGCTGATAATAGGATTAACCGCATCTTCAGTTGCCGTTATAGCGGCAGAAGCGGAATTGCCCACTTTGTCATAGATCGTAACCGTGATAGTACCTGAAACATCGTCATTATTGATGGTATACTGGCCCCGATAGGGTGAGACTGTATCTTCCGCGGGATTATCTGCCCCGAAGACCCCAAAATCGATACCCCGAACGCCTGAACCGCTATCGGTGCCCGTGGCGTAAAGCCCGATAATCGCTCCACCAGTAAACGAATTGGCAAAATAAAATAGGTTGGAGACAGGAAGTCCATAGACTTTAGTAATCTCGCCAGAGGTTTCCTCGAAACTGGAGAGCGCATCGGTCAGAACGGGATCCGTATTATCTAGGAAAATTGAGGTCGGCCCGCCAGTAACAGTAGTGTCTGTTCGACCAACCTTGTCAGTAATTGTGATTGTAATCGTATACTCCCCATCGCTAAACAGATTGGACAAACTGATGGTTGAATCGAACGGACTCGTTTGCCCTGCCACTGCATCGGAGGCACGATCTGCAGCATTAATCATATTTACAACAGTAATATTAAACACATTTGTTTCAGTAAAAGGAATCCGATAGGTGGCAGAAGCACGAATTCCTTGATCATAATAATCATGCGTAGCATTGGTATAATCTGCATCGGTGAATGAGGTTGTTCCAAGGATTGGGGCGGTCTCATCAACAAACCCAAGATCAGAGCGAACGATCCCCTTGTTTCCTACTCGATCGACTGCGACTGCATAAAAAGTATAAGTCCCATCGGCGCCGATATCGACGGGATAAGTATACGGATCATTACTGGATAGATCGAAGCTCGGATTACTATTATCGACGTCATAAACAGCTTGGTTTCCTCCTGCTCCACCGTTATATTCCATATACATGTTGTACCAGGCAGGAGCAAAACTTCCCGATCCGGGATTAGTGGGCGATGCCAGAGTTGGATCGGCGCCACCTGATTGCCCCCATCGGCCTCGTGATTCTTGCCAATCTCCCTTCAAGTTATTCCCTGAAGTTGCATAATAAAGCCCGGTATCTAATGCCACGCTCATCCAGACAATGGTATCTGCAGAAACTAGAGTGTCAGGGATATCAATACGATTCCACCCTGCCGACACCACCACATTAAACGCCTCGGCTTGTTTTGTAGCCGTAGTCGGATTGGACAATGTTCCTCCTGTATACAGGGCCACAGCCGCGGTACCAGATCCTGTGGTTCGAATCCAAAGATGAGTGACCGTGATTGCTGTACTAGGAGAAGTACCTCCCATATAACGGTAATTTGCAAAAGTCTCCGAATTAGATGCATTTATGGCAAGGCCAAAATCACCTTTTTCTGTAATTGGAGCCCGATCGATACTGAATCCTGCTCCGTCCTGATCCCAATCAGAATAACCAGGTATCAGAGAGTCACCAGTGACGGAGATAGAGGCCATTTCCGGAGCAGATGTGTCCGAAAGAGTCCGAATCGTAATGGTTGTGGCGACTCCGTTACGATTGACGATGAATGTGTTGATATCCGCTTCGGCATTGGTATTTGAATGATAATTCGCAGAATAATAAGGTGCGGCCGTATCACTGACTTCTGTTCCCCCCCAGCCCGATTCGAAAATGACTTGCCAGGCTCCACCAGCATTCCAAGAACCTTCATTGATGGTGATGTTCCAGATGGAATCCCCGGCTTGACCAAGGTAGAGGGTTCCGGAGGTAATCGCGGTAGGATTAGAAATCCACGCATATGATGGAGTGGAAAGACTCCAGCTCCCAGTCCCGTTAACATCTATTGTGAACCCACTGGGAGCCGCAGTTGAATAATAAACGTTAATACCTGCACTACCATTGGCCCAGTTTCCAACCCGATCTTGGATAGCATATTGAATGCTCTGAACACCCTCTCCTGGAAATGTGGTACTCACATCTACGCCATCTGCGTCAGCAGAACCAACGTTGCCCGTTGAACTTTTGATATAATATTGGAGGATTCCTGCACCCGTTCCGTCGCTCCAACCAGATGCGTCGGCGGTGTATGCGGCATCATCGTAGAATGCATCATAAACCCCAAAACCCCCTCCATAAGGAGCAAATCCGTCTCCAGTATTATCAGTTATATCAAAATCTGTCGTCCAGCTTCCCCCAGTAGGGTTGGCGTCATCCCAACCAATATCCGGAAAAGTTAGGGCGGGATCTAAATAGACATCGGTTCCAAACGGATTATTGGGGCCTACAATGGCTGCGCCAACAGTAATGCCATCAAATGTAATCACCGAACCAACTGGATCTTCCTCCGGCTCTATTGTGGTGGTACCTCCGACATTCCCTGTGGTACTACCGAAGTAGGTGGGATTTAGGCTGTGGCCTACGGAAAGTTCCCCCAGATATGGATCACCTGTCACATTCCAAACTGCCGTGATTTTAATCCGAATGAAATCATCGGGAGAACCATCATTATTGTCCCAGTAACGAGACCCATTATATTCGGTATTCTGGATCTGAATATCCGTGATTTTAACCAATTCTTGCTGCTCCTGATCTACAGTTACAGTTGGATCAGTACTCACCCCTGCTCTGAGGGCCCACATGCCGATTCGCATTCCTCCGTTGGATTTGAACATGAGATGCCCACTAGATGGAAAATTATCTCCAGAGTTCGCTGTATAAGTTACGTTCCAAGTTGACGGCTCATCCCGACCCACTTTCCAAACACGGGCTTTCATGGTATCTCCTACGAAACTGAATTTGTATAGATACCAAGTAGTGGTTGAAAAGCTTCCTGTTGCAGAACTAAGTGTGTAAATTGTACCATTATAGCGCTCAAGTCGTAGATAGGGAGAGGAGGACACGTGCGTTACCCTGAGGTCGTCGGATGGGGAGGCATCAGACCTAAGATGAATCGATGCCTTCGTTCCAGCGCTAGTTGTTAACTTTCCTAATACAATGATTTCATTATTGGTCGTCAGAAGATTGGATCTGTTTAAATAATCGTTTATGGCACCAGAATGAAGTGCTATGTCTTCAGTGATCCACCATCCCATATTTGTTGGTTTAGAAGTGTCTAGAGCTACCACCCAATTCGCAGCTAGGTTATAATTGTTCAAATTCTTACTAGAAAAGTCATCATAATCGAGAAAAACCTTGCTCGTAGAGTTAGGTGGAATTCCAGGGTTTCCCTGGACACCGTAGAAAATCGCGTAGTTATTGTCTGAACTACTAGCTGAAACTGCTTTTTGAAGACGAAAGAAAACCGCAGATTTTTGGGAGTTATTATTGAGGATAACACGATTCAGTTCGTACCAGGTCGAATCTGTTTGATTATAATAAGCAACACGAAGATCGTTCCCATCAGCTCGCATTTTTGAGGCGGTTACAGGAGTGGATGTATCGAAATCTGCCTGGACTGTGTAATTCGTGCCCAGTGCGGAGTTGGCGGTGAGATTTACTTGTCTAACATACTTGTAACTGGTATTCCACCATCCTGGATTACCACCAATATCACTGAACTTGTAGCGCGGAAGGAAGCCAGTAACTTCCGAACCATACCTCAGAGATGAATCTGACGGGACTAAAGAATCGACAGTCGGTTGAGAAAACATAGCTTCGCTTTCTTGAGATTTCCACACGGAAGTCTCGTCCTTACCGATCGAAGGGTAGATGTCGCTATCGCCTGTTCCTGATAGGGCCTGTAGTTCAAACGCCCGAGAGAGATCTTTGACCATTCGAAGTGAAAATAACCCATTTCCGAGGTCTCTCTGTTCGTAAACGCGTCCGAAAAAGGTAAATCTAGAGACCCCGGTTTCATTTTTCTCTATACCATCCAGAAAACGAATTGTTTGAAGTGTTAATGTGAGTGGAACGATAACTAGGG
Source organism: Candidatus Heimdallarchaeota archaeon (assembly GCA_048881705.1). GTDB lineage: Archaea > Asgardarchaeota > Heimdallarchaeia > Hodarchaeales > Hodarchaeaceae > Hodarchaeum. The sequence goes on from JBHLSH010000018.1 coordinate 6,452, forward strand.
CAATCATTACGAAAAAAACTACAATCGGGGAGAACTTGTTGGGAAACGCAATCCACAAACCGATAAACAAGGTAGATAGGAGAGCTATGGAAAATGGGCCTGAATCTGAGAGGGCGACAGGGGTGTTTTTGAACGTAATCTGGTCGAACTGGAGCCCTGTTAATACACTAGTTCTGTTCCACATGAAAAACGCAATTTCAAAATAATCTAGTCCTTCTAACGCAGTAGTATTAAGCGAGAATTTGATGGTTGTTCCCCAATATAATTCCATGGCATCTAATACCTGAACCGACTGGTTTTTGCCGTCTATAATTGCTGATTCAAACGGAAAAATACAAACACTGACGTTTCTATTTTGGTTCCAGCGAATTAGGTTTGTAAACTCCTCGGTATAACGAATCTTGGCACGAAGCGTCAGGAAATCCGCTGATTCTTGAGGAACGGGAAAAATAAGTCGAATCTTATAGGCTGGAGTCGAACTAGTGATTTCATGAATTTGCCTCCCCGTTTCGGAAATGAAAGTTCGATTATCGATTCCATTACCTATAGTGCCCTTGGTACCAAAACCAAAGATGTTGGTTACAGGATGTATTGAATTGGCTGGTTCGAGAGCGCTAAACGAGCCTAAGAGAAGAACAAGGGAGAAAATCACCAGGCCTTTGAAAAGATAAGAATGAGTCTTTTTAACTGATTTTCGCATAAATTTAACCTCAAGAAAACGTCAAGCAGCGGAATGTCTTGGATTACCATTGAACACAAGCTGCAAGGAACATAGACAAGTTCCTGACAACGTAATTCGCACGGATTTACACCTTGAAGGCGGATTTAGCAGGTGAAAGCTTTTGACACGACCCTCTATCAAACGTTTCTTTAGAATCAATTGAGGAGAATTAGCGATCTCTATATTTTTAGCACTTTCTAAATACAAGCGGGAGTTTCAGATGGGAGAATAGCTCCCTTATAGACGATCTCATCTAGAAAAGCCGGAGGTTGATCAAGGACAACCGCACAGGTTGAAAGCAGAGATAATTCTTGCTCTTTCGGGGCCCGGCTTTATCAAACACGATACAAGCAGAACTTCAATCAAACCCATACCCCTAATCCTTGCAAAACCGTTCAAAGATCAAGGAAGCTAATTTTGCTGGTGTTTGACCAAATAAATACAATATGGGTTCAAGACCGATCCCCCCTGTGTCGGCAATACCGTGAATAGCTGGGACTTCTTCTTTGGGGATTCGACCTAACGTCCCGTCCCAATCTTTATCTCCTTCAACCGTACGTTCGATCACCATGTCTGAAACCTTGTCCAATATTTTACCTTTTGATCTTAAGGAGATTAAACTCTGAAATGATGAGCCATGTTTTTGAAAAAAGAGTAGAATCTTGGCAAGAGTAGGCCCTTGACCAATCTCGGGAGGGGAAACAATTCTACCTTGGCGTTTTACCCTTACAATTCGACCTGGAAACCCAATGCTTTCCTTATTGACAGTATAGATAAATTGACATCCAATTTCAGGGATAAGGTCCCCGAATTTTCTTCCAGCGCCAATGAGCAGCTGTGCTGCTTCATATAATTCGATAGTGGCCTGTAGATTTTTACTGAAGGTTAGTGAAAGTTCTTGGGAGGGAAAACAGAGGTCACACCCTACAGGAAAATCAAGATTTCCCTGTTTTCTATGAACATCACAAAGCGGTCCTGCACTGCGCATTTTTTGACAGACTTCACAGGTAGTAGTCATGAGTTCGAGCGGAGTGAGAGTTTCTGCTTTGATATCCACCACTAAGTTCTCTACCAATTCTTCAATAGCCTGTTTGAAAATCGCTGGACTGGGAGAGTCTGTTGATAGGTATGATGAAACCACAGGTTGTGAAACCCCTAGAATTTCTGCAATTCTCGTTTGGACATATCCTAGACTGGAGAGTTCACGCGCAAGGGCCCGACGAAAGGGTGTTAAGAACGCTACGGGCACTAATTCACATACAAATCTCATCTATCACCCTCAATAAGTAGCGCTTAAAGGTCAATTATAGAATCGAGCTATGAATGACGCCGCCTATTAATAGTTTTTTCCCCGAGATGCAAATATATGGAAACGGATCCCATAATAAAGGATATTCCGAAAGGTCTCTTGCCTGAGCATTTTTCCTCGCTTAGTTTAATAGAAACCGGATTAAACAACAGAAATTATCTCATAGATCGGGCTATAGTTATTAAAAGATACCTACCTCATCAGGAAGCCACTGATCCCGCTAGAGAACGGTTTTTTAGAGAAAAAGAAGCATTAAATATCTTGAAAGGCAATCCACATGCTCCAAAAATTCTACAATGGATTGTACAAGATGACCAATTCTTCCTGGTTCGAAAATGGATAGAGGGGAACCTTTTGACGTCCGATATGATCCAGGGAAATCCCACCCGTGTTGTAGATGCACTAGCAGCTATTCATTCGGTAAACATATCTTTAGAAGCAGCAAAAATGCGGCATCTCGCATGTTTAGATTATTCTCAAATCATATCAGGTTACCTTAAGGCATACAAGTCAAGTTACCATCGTGAAAAACTGTCAGATGATCTCCCTCCCCCGAAGGAAATTGAGAGAATCCTCGAATATTCCGTGAAAACATACAGTATTGATCGTCTTAAAGAGAATCAAGTACTTCTCCATGGAGATTTAGTTTTTTCCAATGTTTTAGTGACCAAAAAACATGTCATATTGATTGATTGGGAATATGCGGCCCTGGGTTCTCCCCTTATCGATATCACCTATTTAATCACGCAGAATGATATGACTCGAGAAACCAAGAGAAACATCATAGAAGATTATCAGGAAAAAACCGGATTTTTAATTGAAGACGATGCGATTCAAGCCACCTCAATCCTGCTAAAAGTGATGTCGGGTATTTGGTACTCCCTAAATTTGAAGAGGGGAGGTAAATTTCTTTATCAGGCTCGAGCCCAGTTCGAATCGCTCGGGATAGACTGAGTGGTTTATCATGAATAAAACCTGACTGCACCTGGGTCAATCTTAACAGTCACCTTATCTTCTAGATGGAAAAAATCTTCTTCAATTGGACCGTAGGTTCGAATCATGGTTTGTTGATTTCGTGCAGGCAATATAGGGGAGGAGGTGCTAGCTGTAACACTAATCAGCACAACAGACTTATGAATCATGGGTTCTGGGACAATCGCTATTATTTCGCCGTAGAGTGAGTTCGGGGGGAGAGTGTCGTCAAACTGTGCTTTGGCGACGGAAAGGTGTAAGGGGTCGAGATGGATACCTCTCGCTTGGGGTGGTATTTGTATCCTAGATTCGGGAATACGAATTTCTCCGAGATCTGTGTGGATGATATGTTCAGATTTCTCTTTATCAAGGCTAACCGTGTTTATTAATAGAATATTTTTCAGTCCCAAGGTCATGGCTACCTTTAATGACTTTGGATGCAAGTTTACTGTTTTAGGGGAGCCAACCTGAAGAGTTTTACCCTCATCCATTATTACCAGTCTATCAGCAAGCATTTTGGCTTCCTGTAGGTCATGTGTTACAAATAAGGTGGTGATAGCTTCGTTTTTTTGAAGTTTACGTATGTACATTGCTAATTGTTCACGTAAATGTGAATCAACGTTGCTTAGAGGCTCATCCAACAATATCAGGTTGGGTGACGGAGCTAAAGCCCGTAATAAGGCCACTCGTTGAGATTGTCCTCCAGATAACTCATAAGGTCGTCTTTCAAGGAGTTCTAATAGTCCCCCAAGACGAGCTAACTCCAAAACTCTTGTATGGACTTCTTCCTTCGTGTGTCCATGCAGACCGAACGATAGGTTCCCGTACACTGTGAGGTGGGGGAAAAGCGCTTGATTCTGGGGAACGTATCCAATCTTCCTTTTTTCGATCGGTAAGTTTAGCAAATCGACCTTGTTTACTCGAATGGTCCCTCTTTGAGGTGTTAGAATGCCTACAAGGATTCTGAGCAATGTAGTTTTTCCGCAGCCCGATGGTCCGACAAGAGCTAAAAGTTCACCTTCACTCCCTTCCAAAGAAATTCCATTGAGTACCCAAATCCTGTTATACTTGAAATATAGATTCTCTACTTCTAGGAAGGCCAGTTCTTACCACCTGGTTATGTTTCGGCGCTAGAATCGAAAGTCAAGGCGTCCTAGTTTCTCAATGATAATGAAGCTAATGGTTGAAAGAAGGATGAGAACAGTGGAAAAGGCTGCCGCTGGAGCCACATTTCGCGTATTAATCAGCCGATATATTCCTACTGGTATTGTGGCAAAATTGGCACGTGCCAAAAATGTTGTTGCTCCGAATTCCCCTAAAGAAATTGCAAAGCTAAAGAGTCCAGCCGCCACAATTCCTGTTAATAACAGCGGAATCTGAATTCTGAGCCACGTATTAAAGCGAGACGAGCCTAAACTTCGGGCAACGCCAATTGTAGAGGGATCGATGTTGGCCTGTGTTGCCGCAATTATGCGATAGGCAAAAGGAAAAGCAACGAGTGTATGAGCTATAATTATTGCTAGATTAATGAAGTCACGGTATAATGGTGAGTTTTGGTACAAAGTTAGGAGTGAAAATGCCAAAGTAATTGAGGAAACAGCCAATGGTAGTACCACGACTATCTCGCCAAACGTTGTTGCCAAGGAACGATTAGTGGATGTCTTATATGTCGTTCTGTAACCGATACCCGTACTGAAAAGTAGAGCTAGCAGGGTGGCCAAGATCATCACCACTAATCCAAAGAATAGGGTATTCATTACCATATCTAGTGGAAGAAGTCCTATATAGCTTCGAATTCCAGGATCTAATAGGCGTATAAAAGACTCTAACGAGAAAGACTGGTCATTGGGAAACAACGAGACTAAAAACACACCAAGAATCGGATATAAGCAAACCATTCCAATCAGAAAGAAGTACGCTCCAACCCCGATCAACGGAATAACTTTGTCAAGGCTTAAGGAACGGGACAGAAGAGGTTTTTCATATCTGGAATATTGCGCGGAAATCGGTATTTCATACTTTTTCGTGAAATAAAGGTAGCACACAATCATTACTAGGTTAAGAGAGAGTTGGACGAGAGTTAAAGCGGCGGCCGCTGAAAAATTGGTTTGTTTTGCCAACCAAAAGATCCGTACCTCCAGCGTTTGATACTGCACGCCACCCAAGACTAAAACCATGGCAAAGCTATTGAATGCATAAATGAATACCAACAGGGCTGCAGCTGCAGTAATTGGTAGGAGATGGGGAATTTGAATTCGCCATAGAATTTGAAATTTTGATGCTTTCATACTTTTCGCAACAGCTACAAGATCAGGATCGATATTTTTCCATCCTATCTCAGTCAACCTTATAATCACGGGAATATTGTAAAAAATATGGGCCAAAAGGATACCTTCATAGCTATTGTAAATCTCAATCAAGATTGAGCCCGTCAGGGCACTCCACATTCGGTTAATTGGACTCCCGTGGCCAAACACCTCAATGAAACCGATCAGAACCACAATGGGTGGGAGAATAAATGGGATGGTGAGGAGATTGCGGAGAATATTCTTCCCTGGAAATTGATATTTTGTGAAAATATAGCTTCCTGGGAGACCAAGAATAATACACAATCCTGTGGTGATAATTGCCTGCTGAAAATCCCAATAAAGGAAGTATTGATTTAACGGGTGTGATAAAACTTCAACTATGTTTTGAAAAGTGATGAAATATTCGCTTTGCGACCCATTAGTGAGAGCTAGAACAAGGATACGTAACAAGGGGAGAACAAAAAAGAGTATTAGAAAAATCACTGGAAGAAATAAGATTAGAAGTTGCTCCGTCCTCTGTTTATCGAAGGCCATTGATTGATTACCCAATTCCTGCAGCAAATGCAAGGTTACAGGTCTTTCTTGCTTTTTCTCTGGATGATTATAGGGATCGCGAAAAAGACCACGATAATCAAGGTAGTGGGCGTATCAAATCCAGGAGTCGTTTTTACGATTGCCTTTTCCCATTCGTCTTGCCAATACGATAGATACTGTTTTAACATGGTTGGAGGAATCAGATCATTCAGTCGATTTACAGTGTCTGGCGCAATTGTAGATTCTTGGAAACAGGAGGAAAGTTTTGCTTCTGTATTTGCAGGATACATCCATTGATGTTCTGGGAGTTCCGATTGAAGATTGGCTCCCAAGAACCAGTCGATAAAGGCTTTCCCGTTCTCGGGATGGGGACTGTTTTTCACAAGCCCAATTCCTTCAATTTGTAACCATGCGTTAGACATTCCATTCTCGTGTGTTACGAGGGCAGAAGTTGTGTTGTCTCCCCATTGGCAATACCCATAAGCTGGAGACGTCCCGTAAGAAACCATTATTGATCTGTTTTCCTCAGGTTCAAAGAAGATCCCAAAGGCGTCTCCCCAGGATTTGGTTATCAAAAGACTATCACTGGCGCTACGCCACCATGTTCTCCAGTCCTGTTTTAACATTCCATCAAAATCTACCATAGGGTCACCATACACGGCGATTGTCCATAGCAGAAATCCTAATCCAGGACTGCTAAACTTTGGGTTTTCAACAATTAGCATAGAGAGTAAATCGGAATCTAAAAGCGAGTTCAAGGTAAGGTTGACAAGTTCCGGATGTGAGGAGGCATTAATGAGGGTATTCCAGTAATAGAGCGCAATAATCCCATAATCATACGGAAGGAGATACTTTTCAGGATCTAGGTTCAAAATTAGGTTTGAATCGAGCTGGTTGATATTCGGGGGAGTATACTTTTCGAGCAGCAGGCTCTTGTTTTCAATAAGATGAATTAATGCATTATCGATACCAATAACTACATCTGCTTGAGGTTGGGGTTGCTCTGCAAGCAGTCGCGTCACAATATCATTGCCATCTCCTAATCTAGTAATTTGGATATCGTTTCGAGGTATCCCTGAAACCTCAGAAAAGTTCCCAATGAGGTCATATTCAGGATCATCGAACAAACTCTCATAAGTGTAAATTACAAGCTGTGATACATTTGCTCGAGTCGGGGAAAGCAATCCTACTAAGTTTACAGCATAGGGGATAACTAGACCGTAGAATAATAGGAATACCATTAATACGGATAATCCTATTCTGTAGCGCCTCAAACATCAACACTTCCGATTACAATCAGCTTTTTGGAGGACCTTGGTTCTGCAAGAGATCTAACCTAGATTTTCCTTAAGGTGAAGAACACGAGGTATTTTCACCTTGGTCGGGGAAGTTCAAACTGGTTAGGTTAATATATGTGTCGTATATTAGGGCCCTATAGCAAAGTTAATAGGATCTGATCACCGCTTCAATTGAATTAACAGTTAAAGGGTTAAATTTCCTGCAGTCTTCTACCCGTTGTCCGTATTTAAACTTTCATTTATCGCACTAGAATGCGTGTTGGCTTCGTTCAATAGAGTGGGTGGCAAACCAAGCTGGGAATTTTTGGCCCAATCGATTACTTCTTTGATCCATTTCCCACAACATCTGCCTGCTGGATTAGTGATTTTGCAATCTTTCCCCTTATTGGCCCCAGTATACTCCTTGATATCCTGTAAAGAGTCACAGCACTTCTTTATAAGAAGCTCATAAAGAATCTGCTCTTCTAGGACGCCCGTGCAATAGCACATTGGACGTCCTTCTGTTCGGATTTCCATTTTTTGCATTACAGCAACGCGCAGATCTGATCGGCCGAAGTAACTTTTAGTCATGTTATTAAAATAGACTACAGGGCAGCCCCGCTCGCTACAAAAGTAAAACCCTTCTTCGGTAAGATGTACCCAATATGCAGGATGTACGTGGTTCGTCATTGTTATTTTCCGAAGAGCGAGCCCGTTAGTCCCTGAAATAGGACAGAAAGTTGTGTCAGTTTTACCCTCTTCGTGGCCATTGGTTGACTCAAAGGCGAGCACATCTCCCCCCACTGATATCACTGTTTTTGTAGAAGGTCCCATCTCGAAAAGAACCCCAAGGTCACTAAACACCAATTCTGATGATTATTAGTATCAATTTATATAAATCACTTTTCATATAAAATATTTTTCCAATGATTTTAGAACCCATGATAGCCTAAATCCCCTTCAACGCTATATATCAAACCAGTGGGTTATTCCAGCCATCGTAAAAAAGAAGATCTAGTTCAAGGATATAGAAAAATCGAATTTTACAGCAATCAATAAATTTAGGGCCATTAGTGGTTTTGTGACAATATTAATGTCAGTAAAGATAAGCTAGGAGTACCAGGGTAAGTGAATATTTCCCTTTAACATGAAGGAATGTGTTCATCAGACTATCTGAAGTGTTTCACGCCAAAAAGGATTGGAAATCCGTTTCAAACTCATATTGAAGAATTTTCTTCTCCAAAGTTCTGATTAATCTGAATTAGCGTTACAGTTTTCTGTACTCCCTCAATTTGTCTGATTTTCCGACTAATAAGCGGTCCTAGTTGTTTTATCTTTGGAACTTGTACCTCTAAAAAGAGATCATATTCACCAAAAGTGATAGACGCCTTCTCGACTTCTCCCAACCTACCGAGCTCTTCTTGAACGCGGTATTCTTCCCCTGGGATTACACACAACAGCACAATAGCGGTAACCATGGAATTCAAACCTTTTCCTAGACGCACTAATACCGAGAGGAAGAAACTCACGCGTTGCGTCCGAATGTTTGCTCAATTAGGCTTGAGACCCAAAATTATTATATCTATTTCTTCCGTTTATAACTCTGCTAGCAGGAGAGTATCCCGCTTCAATACTCATTATTGAGAACTAATTTCCTAAGACTTTAAATAAAATCGTGTAGCCTGACGAATAGATGGTAATGCAGGAATACCAAGAATTATATCGACTCCAATCAAGTCTTTCGGGCACTTTTGACCGCATGGGGTTAACTCAGGAGTTACAAGGTGAATCTATATTCGATGAATTTACCACGCAAGAACGAGAACAGGTAGCATTTCTGATTGAAAAATTTGAAAACCGCTTAGCGGAAGTCCGATCCAATTTACAATCTGTGGAGGAAATACTTGATCAACGGTTACTTGTCCGTCTTGGTAACTACTATCATGCAATGGGAGAGGAACTCACCGCCCTAGACTATTATGATTTAAGTAATATGGTAGAAGAAAATGAATGGGCACTTTTTAACACTGGTAGAATCTTGTATAACCAAGATGACTTGGAAGGTGCTACTCAGCGTTTCGAAGAAGCCATAAAAATTAAACCTGAGTTTCCACAGGCATTTAGATACTTAGGACTTATTCTCTTCAGAAGAGGGGACAAGGAAGAGGCGCTAAACAAACTAAAGCATAGTCAAAAATTAAATCCTAATGATCTTGAGACAAATAAAATATTGGCAGAATATTTTCTGGAACAAGGAGAGAAAAAGGAAGCGTTATCTCATCTGAAAGCTATACACTATCGGGATGAAGCGGTTACAGAGAAAATTGAAGAACTAGAACGAAGAAAATCATTATTTAATCGTTTGAAGGATAGGCTTCGGGGGACGGATAATTGACCCGGGGATCAGAATGAACCAATACACTCCTATTTCAGAGCTCATAATCCATCCATCCGTCAGGCCGCAGCAACAGCGAACGTATGATAAGATCCAACAGAAATGGAAGCAGTTTCATTCGTTTTTTTGTGCCCTTCCAACGGGGTCGGGCAAAACTGACTTGGCAGCCTGTCTCTTGTCAGATTATTTGAAAAACACAGGTAATTCAGAAAAAATTGACATTTTGGTCTCCCGTCGGACCCACCAAGACTTTTGGCTTAATATCGTAAAACAATATGGAAAACGTCACGCTTTTAGTGTTGCGGTTTTAAAAGGAAGGAGCGCGTATTATTGTCCTATTGTCAAATCTGGTGCAAATTTTGCCCCCTGTGCTTTCGATTATGAATATGCGAAAACGTGTCGGGAACGATCCCGCTGTGACTTGCTGGAAGCACGCCGTCAAATCCGAAAGGCCAAGGTACGAATCCTTAATTGGTGGGTGTTCAAGTACGTTGATCTTGGTGAGGCAAAAGCTGCCTTCCGGATCTTTGATGAGGCGCATAATCTCCTAAATCTCGAATCTTTGGTTCGAGTAGAGATCAAAAGGTCATTGTTACTAAATGTATGCCGTGACCAAGGTCTTATTGATCAATTTCGAGCATGGGAAAAAAACAGGCTAACCAAAAATAAGTATGTTTTCCTCCCGCTTAAAGAGGGATTGAACTTTCTTCGAGACCTTCAAGAGGTTCTGGAACAGCGTGAGAAGGAAGCTGCAGTAACGCTTGATGCTCAATCTGGAGTCCAGGAACCCGAATCACTTAGAGAACTCGGGCGGATCACTGAACTGATCTACTCGATTAATGAATTAATCGAAAACCCTCAGGGCTCAGATCTGCGCTTCATCTTCCAAAGAATCCCAGGTTCGGCTCAACCCAATTCCTTACGTTTTATTGCTCAGCCATTTGATATTTCATTCATTTTTTCCAAGTTATTTAAAGGAAGTAAGAATCTTTTCTTGTCTGCTACAATTGGGGATGGTGAATATTTGGCCAAACTTTTGGGATTGAATACGGACCACTGTTGTTTCATCAGGGAATCTTCTGCGTTCAAAAAGGAGAATCATCCATTTGTTTTACTGAAAGAGGCGCATAGGCTGTCCACTGCCTCCAAAGAAAAGAAAATGGACTCTTTTAGAGCTCTTGCAGATCAAACCACCCCGTTTTTCAGACTAGCCCACCAGGAAAAACTCCGTGGCCTTATTTTGGCATCTAGTTTCGAACTGGCATCTCACATGGAAAAACTCGCTCGTGCTGAAAAACTAACGGTGATTTCGCATACCGCTGGTAAGTCAGATGAAGCAGTCAAGCATTTTATATCCCAGCAAAGAGGAGATGTCCTGATTTCACCATCCACTTGGGAAGGAATTTCACTTGACGATGATTTGGCGCGTTTTTGCCTCATTCCCAAATTACCTTTTCCAATGATGGCAGATCCCATCATTCAGTATAAGGCGAAGAAATATCCTAGTTTTATAGAGAATAGTGTCCTAGTCTCCATTCAACAGGCCCACGGGCGGATTCAGCGTAATCCATCGGATTATGGTATAACGATCTGCTTTGATGCAAATTTTCGATGGCTACGGAGAAAACGAGCCAAAAGTCTCGAACCTTGGTTTACGGAGCGTATGCTAGAATTGTCGTTGCATGAGATAACGTCTGAGATTCGAAATCTTATCAAGATTAGGCCCGAAGTTCAATCAAAAAGGGATGTTGATACCAAAAATAACTTATTTTCCCGAATGGCGAAGGAAGATCAGAACTGGCTTAAAACAAGCGGTCTTGCCGACCTATTATCTCCCGATAATGACTAAACCCGGCGTTCAGTTCCATTTCACCCATAATAACGCATATAAGAATCGTTAAACAACAAATCGATCGCAGATCAATTTTCTGTTTGAAGTAGTAGCGTGGTTGGTATGTTTCGGGACTGGCGATAGCTTCGACAACTGAAGGAAAATCACCAGCCACCCCGGCTGTTTTGGCTTTCTTTGCTTGTTTGTCGGAGGAAATTCGACAGGGTTTTATCCCAATAAAAAAATACACTCCGGAGCGTACTAATCACAATTTCTATTCGAAAACATCCTTTCTTAACTCGTTTTGTTTAGCGCCGACCGATCTTGTCCCCCCTGGGCGCTGGTGGCACGGGAGATAGGGCCCTTACACAGCAAATATCCATTTTTCTTTGATGTTTAGCTGGGTAATTAATTTTACAAACGTTATACTATCAACTAGGGTCATAGCGTTATACTATTTCGAACTCAATAGATCTGTCATCTAAGAAAACTGAAAAAATACAATAGAACATAACAAAGGTGAAAAAAATGAATAATTTCCAACGAATCGATCTGAATATCGAGGATATCCCGAGAAATTTTCTCAATATCCTTGCAGATTTTCCACAAATACCTGGCAAACCGGTAATGAACCCACCGTTGCACCCAGCCACAAGACAACCAGTAGGGCCTAAGGATCTCGCTCCCCTATTCCCCATGGAACTTATTAAGCAGGAGGTGTCAATGGATCCTCTGATTCCAATTCCTGAAGAAGTTCTTGAAATTTATCGAAGATATCGCCCGACGCCATTGTTTCGTGCAGCTCGGTTAGAGAAGGCACTGAAGACATCAGCGAAGATTTTCTACAAATATGAAGGTGTAAATCCCCCTGGTTCCCACAAACCCAACACTGCAATCGCTCAAGCCTATTATAATGCCAGGGAAGGTACCGAAAAACTTGTAACAGAGACGGGAGCAGGACAGTGGGGCACGGCACTTGCCTACGCTGGTGCATTTTTCGATTTGGATATTGAAGTGTTCATGGTAAAGATATCTTATGAACAAAAGCCCTTCCGACGAACACTTATGGAGTTATATGGTGCCACGGTCCATCCATCGCCCTCTATGTATACTGATGTCGGAAAAAGGATTCTATCAGAGCAGCCCAACCACCCTGGATCCCTAGGTACGGCTATTTCGGAGTCAATTGAAAGAACAGTAAGAAGCGAAAATACCAAATATTCTCTTGGCTCCGTTCTTAACCATGTTCTCCTTCATCAAACAATCATTGGCCAAGAGGCACGTCAACAGCTGGCACAGATAGATGAGACCGCAGATATCCTGATCGGCTGTCTCGGAGGGGGTTCGAACTTCGGTGGTTTTGCTTTTCCGTTTATCCGTGATAAACTACGTGGTAAAAATCCTGAACTTCGGTCTATTGCGGTAGAGTCAACTGCAGCTCCCAAGCTTACACAAGGACATATCTCGTATGATTTTGGAGATACGGGCCAAATGACCCCTCTGATGTACATGCATACGCTTGGGCACAAGTTCATTCCAGCTCCTGTACACGCTGGAGGCCTTCGCTATCATGGATGTGCGCCGTTGGTTACTCACCTCCTGGAACACCATCAAATCGAGGCTGAAGCTTATGATCAGATGAAGGTCTTTGAAGCTGCACAATTGTTTACGAAAAGCGAAGGGATAGTTCCTGCTCCAGAATCAGCTCATGCTGTTGCATCCGCTATTGATCATGCCCGAGAAATTACTGATAACGAGGTAACGATTGTTTTTAACTTATCTGGTCATGGTTTGCTGGATTTATTGGGCTACAAGGAATTCTTGGCTCAAGAGCTCCCCATATTTCAAATTGACAAAACGGAGATTATCAAGTCTCTCGAACAGATTCCCCAGCTTTAAAAAGGAATAGGACAGAAATCGAACGTCCTTCTATCCCCTTTTTCCCAATTACCTTCTACTTGGCTTGAAGACGTGAAAGTTTTCAACGTCCTTTCTTAATGACGATTGGTCGTTTATGACTTCGACCAATACCTTCCTCGGTAGAAGGTAACCAGGTGAAAAATCAACGATCGTTGGAGTTACAGGCCTATACTTTTAACGGGCCCATTTAGCAAATTCCAGGTTTGTAACCACGAATGTGATCTTTTGTGTCGGATTTGTAACCACTTACTACCTCGACCCCGCTTGAAAAGGCTAATTAAGCTAACACTAGGTCTCAGTCTCATCATAGTTCATTCACTATAAGAAGAGTTATTTCAGCTGGAGCCTCATTTACCAATCATTGAACACTTGATAGGTGCATAATCATGTTTTTGACACTATTTCCGCCAATTAAAATTGATGGTACAAAGGAATTGGAGCTTTCCATTGAAGGGTTAGAAACTCTCAAGCAGGTTCATGTTACTCCAGAGAAAATAACCGTTTTAATGGAAAAAGAAGGAACAGCTCGTCATTATGACATACTTACATTCAATAATCCCATAAAAGATGTCCATAAACGGATAGATCCAGGAGAGGGACAAGAGGAGTTTCCACTTGAATTAATGCCCTTAATCACGATTGAATTTTTGGAAATGTTAGCTCTGAAGATTGGGGGTTACACACTCATTAGTAATGACCCTCCTGAGGTTGGATTCGGTGAATTTTGGAGGGGGGATCGATATCCCATTTCTATAAGGGGAAGTAGGAGAGAATTATACCCTAATGTCGCTGAACTGAAACCAATGAGAAGAGATTATATCGTAGCATTGGAAGGCTTGTTAAACATCGATTTTGAAGAACAGCTGGAAAATTCGTTGGCCACCTTCATTGATAATGTGTTAAAACCCATGACAGACACAATGAATGGATTATTCGATAGACGAAGGGATCTGGATAGTGATGAGGCCGTGATCAATATAATAGGGAGTGACTTCAAACGACTCATCACTCGTACGGAAGAGCTCATTTCCATTGTTAATTATAATATGAACCAAACCTCCGAAAGGAATAAGGCGTTTTTAAGACTAACACTTCCACTTATGGCCAAACAGGCACTCATCGAGAACTATGAAGAGTATTTTGACCTGGAAAAACACGAAAACCTGACTAGGGTTCACATAAAGAAAAGAAAATCACTAACAGCAGAAGAAATGGCACGCATTACCGAGAAAATGTTTTCATAGATTGAGGCATCAGATCCCATCAGGATTGGACGCGTTGGTAACCTGGATTTATCCCAATCTAAGCTTGTAGAACTAATCTCTTGTGCCCGGGGAGAGATTCCAGCCGATCTTGCGATAATTAATGGTGTCATTGTAAGTGTGATAACACGAGAACTCTATCAAGCTGATATGTCCGTATATTCGGACCGCATCGTCAATATCACTCCACCTGGTGGATTAGAATCTCCGAAATTACCTGTTAAACGCATCTTAGATGCCTCTTCTAAATATGTCTCGCCTGGATTGATCGAATTCCACTTTCATCTTGAACCAACCTTTTTAATGCCTATAGAGTAAACAAAGGTTGTCATTATGGATGGAACCGATTGTTTTACATTGATACGGGCTATAAAGAAAATCAACGAAATCGATGGTGGATATGTGCTCATAACCGGCGGATCTGAAAAAACCCTAAGTTTGCCTTTCGTGGGATTCGTAAGCATCGAGTCATACCAGCATGTGAGCCGTAAATTAAAGCAAATGCTTTCTAATACACATACCAAACATAAAAATCCCCTTATGGCGCACTCCTTCCTTTCTCTTCCTGTTATTCCCCATTTAAGACTGACAGATAAAGGTCTAGTTGATGTCGACCGTTGTGAGTTTGTTGATTTAGTTACCAGCTGAGAATCCTCTCCAGAAACTTGATAAAGATACAACCACCTTCAGTAGTAGAACCACTGAAGTGAAAGAAGACATGCTTATTCTGTTCCCACTGTGGGAAACATTGACAGTGATGGAACATGACTACGTTGACCAATCTAATTCGTTACCGAGCAGTAAAAAAGTCTTAGTTGAAGTAGAATGAACGGCATCATACCGCACGCAATCTATAACCTCCCCATAAGCTATACTTTATTGTCTAGCAGGGGTTACGAATTAGAATTTACGGGGTCCTTATCCTATCATGTTATAGATCTTGAACGATTACGTGAAGTCACAGAAGGAGAGCTGGAAGTACCCGTGGTAAACACATTGTTAAATTTCATTATTCAGCAAACCATTAATTCCATGCTCAAGGACCTAGCGATTGAGGAACTTGATGAAAAACGACCTATTATAATAAATCGGCTTAAAGTTGCCTTTCGTAATGAATTCTGGGCACGGGGATTAGAATTCATAGATTTCCAAAACTTTATAGTTTGGAGTTTCGATAGCGGCGGCACCTGAGTTTCAGGGGCCTTTTTTCTTTTGATACCAAAGAGGAACGCATTTGCCGCTTATATTAATAGTCGGACTCCCTGGAACAGGGAAAACTACCTTTGCTCGTGAGCTCCAAACTTTTCTACCGGCGGATGTCATCTACTTAAGTACAGATAGTATTAGAAGAAATATATTTCAACCAACGACCGTTCGTGCTGATCCCGTCGAATACAATGAAGGCATTTACTCTACCGCCAGTAAGGATTTAATATATCAGATCCTATATTTTATCGGGGAACTCTTACTCGGTTTAAACCATGTCCTCATCATCGATGGAACTTTTTATACACAGGAAAAACGAAAACGATTTTTCAGTATCTGTGAGCGATTGAATCAAGATATTATACTTATCGAAACGAGATGTTCTGAAGAGATAGTAAGAGCAAGGCTAGAAAAAAGGATACGACAGGGGGAATCAGCGAGTGATGCTGATTTCCGAATCTATCTCAAGATAAAAGAGCAATTTGAACCTCTCGAGCACGACCATATCACGGTGAACACCGAACTCGATCCCATCCCAGTCTTAGAGGAAGTGAAAAAGCGACTTGAAAGCCTTTAATCCTGACTTACTTACTTCTCCGGAAGCATATCCGCATTCAATAAAAGAGGAAATCGTGGTACGGGAAACTCATGTATCCTGGGTTTTTTTAACTGGGGATTACGCCTATAAAATTAAGAAAGAAGTGAAATTTGGAGATATTCTGGATTTTTCTACTTTAGAACTGAGGAAAAAGTTCTGTGAAAAGGAAGTTGAGCTAAATTCACGTTTTTCGCCCGACATCTATTTAGGGACCTTTACTATTGATGAGAATGGAATCATTAATGGAAAAGGAGAGATTATTGAGTACGGTGTCCTAATGAAACAGCTTCCCGAAGAGCGCCTTATGAGTAACCTCTTGGCAGAAAAAAAAGTAACCGCGAGTGTTATCCGTAAAATCGCACTTAGTTTAGCGGAGTTTCATAATAATGCTGAGAAAGTTCCAGAGTGGGGTCATCTAAAATTCATAGAAGAAAAATGGGATGAGAATTTTCGGACTACCTCGCAGTTTCGCAAAATAGATCCTGATTTTCGGCGAAAAGTTGAAGGATTCATGTTGGGTAATCGGGGCCTTTTCCAGGAACGTATCAATGAGGGTCGAATTACTGACAACCATGGTGATCTTCAAAGCCATAATATATTCCTATTACCCGAAGAGGAAGTAAGAATCTTTGATTGTATCGAATTCAATCCCTTATTACGGTACGGGGACGTTGCTGAGGATGTTGGATTTCTTGCTATGGATATCGACTACTGGGATGAACCTGCCCTCTCCAAAACATTTGTAAACGCATACATCGAGCACAGTGGGGATGAAATGCTTGAGGAAAACATTGCATTCTTTAAATCCTATAGAGCTTATGTTCGGGGCAAAGTTTATGGATTTCAGGCAACCAATGAACCGAATGAGGAGGAAAAACAGAAGCAGCTCCAGAAGTCGGTAAGATATTTCGAATTAGCACATTCCTATGCTTCAGATTTTGCCTGATTTTTTAATTTATGGCCGTTCAATTATCATACTGACCGATTCACCGCCACCTAGACAGATCGTGGCCAAACCTCTTTTTTTCTGTCTATTCACGAGGCCGTAATAGAGGGTGGTTAGTATGCGAGCTCCAGATGCTCCTAAGGGATGTCCTAATGCCACAGCTCCACCTTTTATATTGAATATCTCATCTGGGATTTTCAATTCGTTTTGAACTGCACAACTCGCAGATGCAAAGGCTTCGTTGTGTTCTACAAGATCTAGATCTTTAATAGAAAGCCCTGATTTATTGAGCAGGTTTTTAACTCCCTCTATGGGTGCTTCCATGACCCATTCTGGTTTCGTAGCAGATGTTCCATAATCAACTATTCGCGCGAGAATCGGAATTCCATTATCTTTGGCAAAATCCTCATCCATCACAATGGTTGCGCTGGCCCCATCGGAAATTGGAGAGGCATTGCCAGCTGTAACCCGTCCATCTTTTTTGAACACCGGTTTAAGTTTCGTTAATGCCTCTATGCTAGTATCCTTCCTGGGTCCCTCATCTTGAGAGATTGTTCGGGTTCCCTTTTGAGTTGGTACTTCGACGGGCACTATTTCTTCGGTGAATGTTCCATTCTCCATGGCTCCTGCTGCTAAATTGTGGCTACGGTACGCAAATTTATCCATTTCTTCTCGAGAAATATCAAAACGATCTGCAATTATTTCTCCAGTCATTCCCATCGCAAAATCGTTATAAATATCATATAATCCGTCATGATGCATGGAATCGATCAATTCTGCATTTCCATACCGATAACCCCCCCGTGCTTTTGGTATTAGATATGGGGCCATGGACATGTTCTCCATTCCTCCTGCAACTACTGTCTTATAATCGCCAGCTTTGATAGTCTGTGCCGCCCATACTACTGCCATCAAACTCGAACCACAAACCTTATTCACGGTTACAGCTCCGATTGACACAGGAAGCCCAGCATATATAGCGGCTTGTCTCGCAGGGTTCTGGGCGCAGCCCGCAGTGATGACTTGGCCCATCAAAACATGTTCAATGAGCTCTGGTGCTAGATCAATTCTTTTAACAGCCTCTTTTATTGCCACGGCCCCAAGTTTAGTTGCAGGATAATTAGCGAATGCTTTTAGGAGTTTCCCCATGGGGGTTCTTACAAAACTGACGAGTACTGGTTGGTTCATTATAAGACACCATTAAAACTATCTTTACCTGGTCACAGAGTATCTAACCGTAATTATTCTCAGATTTAACAAAAAGAGATCGTTAGGAACACCAAAGCACAAATGCTCAAAACCAATTGAAAACATCGGAATTGGCCGCGGTCACACTAGCAACGAAGATTGGAGAGTAGGAAAATCATTGAACGTGAATGAAATATTTGCAATTCACGGTAAATCGCTTGAAGGTTCAGTGATCGGTTCGACGCTTGGAATGGTCTGTACGCCTTGAATTTCTTCCTCCTGAATTGTAGCCTCTACCCTAGTAAAACCCGTAAAGAACCACGAATATCCTAAGAAGAACATCCCAATTCCACCTGAGAGAAGAAAAAAGTTTATAATTCCAATGGCTCCCGCAATAGCACCAGTTACAATCATTGCAAGAGGGGCAGTTATTTGGGCAATTGTTATTCTAACTGAAAAGACACGGCCCAACTTTTCTGGAGGAACAACACTCTGCCATATAGTCTGAGAAGAAACATTTGCGACTGGGAGCATAAAACCTCCAATAAACATTCCGATATATGCCACCAAAAAAAGCTGGAAAGGTGTAAGCGCAATTATGAATAGCCCAATGTACATAGAAAAGATCCCAACTCCAACACCATATGCGTTATTTGAAAATCCTTTCCAACTAGACATCAGCAAAGCTCCCAAGATCAATCCTGCCTGCTGGGCAGCCATCATTAATGCGAGGTCTCCTGGACCTCCCAAATGAACCTTTGTTACGTAAAGAGGAAGAAGAATAAACAGGGGGGTTACGAAAAAGTTTGCTGCTGTAAATACGGATAGTAATGCCAATAAACCTCTTTTCTTCCTTATGAAATCCATACCTTCAGATAATTCAGCACGAAAAGGCGTTTTTTCCTTCTTAGCCGAATCTATGACTGAAGGAATGCTAATTATGATTGTTGGGACAACTGCAAAGACAAAAGTAATAGCATCTAGCCAGAGAACCTCATATAATAGCCAATATTCAAGGAGCAGCGCTCCAACTACAGGCCCGATTAGATAGATTAAACCATTTGCAAGGTATTGGATCCCATTTAACCTGCTGAGCTTATCCTTTGGAACGAGAAGGGGAGTAATTGCCTGAACGGCTGGCCCATGAAACGCTTGGAACACCGCTCGAATGGCGGTGACAGCTAAAACGATCCAAACATCGGCCTGTCCCACCATAAACAAGTAGATTAAAACTACGGTAACCAAGGCTTGAATAAAATCAACAGTAGCAATAACCTTTTTACGACTCCATCTATCCACGAATACCCCAGCGATAGGCGTTAGTACAATCGTGGGCCCAAATCCGGCCAAGGCTGCTAATGCCAAAAAGGCCTCACTATTTGTTTCAAGGGTAATCCACCAGATTATAGCGAACTGGACGACACTTGAACCCAGCAATGAGACCATTTGTCCAACCAAGAAGAATATATAGCCCCTAAAATTGTATTGGGGCTCTTGATTTTCGGGTTCATTGATGGAGCCGTTTGTACTCACTGTATTATTCTCCAAATAACGATTTAGTCGCGCACTGAATCGAGTGATTTTTAAGCTATCTTATGTGGCAATGTTAGTGAACATGGATCACGTCAACCTTGGTTCATCTCCAGAAACAGGAAAATTATTGCCTTTGATACCCCAAAATATCCTTAAATCACCAGCCAGAGACAGAATCCTGAATCACTGGGCCGTGATTCCAGCGATTGAGGATATTACAGATTTTTCCGCGTTTGATCTAATCACAAAATCTGAGGTTCGATCTGCGATTATGGACCTAATGCGCTTGGGAAGCGAAGAATTCGATCCAGTTACGGAAACAACTGTGGTACGACATGCATTTACCGCAAAAGAAATGCTTGCACTAATACGAAGCCAAATAAAGAAAAAAATCACACTCTCGAATGTCTATTTCCATCTAGGACTTCTTGAAGAGAAGGGGTTCATTGAACCAATTGCGTCGATTAAAATCGGAAGAACTACAACTTCTTTCTTTGGAAGAAAGGCCAAGCTCTTCTTCGCGCTAGCGGATTCAGGAAAAGAGGAATTCTTGGAAGATGATAAGACTGGTAAGTTTCTGGCTTTACTTGCTGAAATGGATCCAAGTGCATCTCTTACCGATCACAAGGAACTCATGAACCAGCTTCGTGAGCGAAGAAATGAACTGCATTCATCGATCAAGAAATGGATTTCCCTGGAAGAAAATGAGAAGATGCTTGTTAAGCTAAATATAGATTTGCGAGATCTTTACGGTTTTCTTTTATTCGTTCTCTCTGAAAGTCAACTTCCAAACGAGACCAGTCTAAAAATGGCCAAAATTCTCAACATAAAATGAATTGGTTAATTGCTTCCGCTTTTGTGTTCTAGGTTTTTGTGGGGCGATTTCTAACTTATCCATCATTTTGCTGAATGACTACTTACTGTAAATTGCTAATTAAATCTGAGATCCTTACATCCATTACATAGGAGAAGGACTAATCTTAGCTTGGAAATACTGCTTGAGTTTGGACCGATCTAAAATACTCCAATGAATTAGCACATCGAAGGCAAACAGCGGAAGGGCAATGAACAAAATCAACGGAGCCTCGAGGAAAGCTCCAGAAAACAAATAAAATGATAAAAATGCGATATGAAAATACATAAAGACGATCAGTGGGACCAATGCAACGTCCTTTTCAAATTTAGGACGCGCCTTGATGAGGGCTATGACCTGAACTCCAATCGCAATAGCTAAGAAGTAACTTAAGTTAAGCATCATTACGGCCTGAGTCGGTAGGGTGTCAGGCGTTGAAAGAATGGGTGTGTCGGTTAGGAAATTTAGTGGTGGTGGTGTGAGAAGTGATCCAACGAAAAGGGGAATTAAAGCAACAATAGGGAGACTGAGATAATAGAAAAACGTGACTTTTCTAGATACGTGATATTCAGCATCAAGAATATTCTTCTCTGCTCGCAATAACGCAGAAAAAGTGAATACAACAATAAGCCATCCCGTGAAATTCCCATAGGTGACCCCGAAAAACCCATTCGACGTAGGAAGCGATTCAAAAGGAACCGTTAACCAGTTCCAAAAACCGCCATCTACTCGAATTGCAATGGTATCCAACGACATATCGATAGTTAACGCCAAAATGCCATCTAAAGAGGGTCTTGACCATTCTGGTAATCCAATTCGATCAGAAACTTGCATACAGGAGTAGAGAATTAAACCCCAGTATAGCCCTGCACTGATCGGGACATTGTCGGGGGCAGTACCAGCTTGAATCAGAAACTGAGTTGAATAAGTGTAAACTTCGTAAAGTAAGACGTTCATGAATTCTAAACTTATTCCAAAAAGACTCCCAATAAGGATCTGGGCGACAGCTCGGTAATCCTTTTTGTTAAGTCCCAAATATACGATACTGAACGTAAAAAGCAGAAATCCTGCCATTTCAAAGATTAAGGTGAACAATCCCATGACTGTCTGCACTCTTATAGGGCCAATATATAATATAGGGCCTATATATATACATAGTTTTACCCATAGACTGGCATTTTCGGTGACAAATGCGATAAGAGGAAGGTTGACGAAGATTTCCAAGGAAATAACAGGGTTAGGCGGCTTTCTTCAGCTCTCCCGTGTTCTTGGGTTCAATCCTGTCTTTTAATGCAAAAAAATACGCATCGTAGCCAGGAATGGCTGAATCAGAGGGGTGAGATTGGATAAAAAGGGGGATCCGTTTTAATCCCTTGAAATCAAATAGCTGGAAGTGGTCGAAGAGTTGATGTCCCACGGCCAAAAGGCCTTACCTGACTTCATATCGGTGACGAAACTCGAAACGTCCCTAACTCTTGCGTGATAAATCCTGAGAAACCACAACGAAAGCAGATGCTAAGCTTGCAATTGATCAAAACGGGGAAATGAGCATATTTATTTCCGAAAAAGAAGTCTCTAACAACGGGAATACTGAGTTTAGGCAAAAACCGCACGTATTATGATCTTAGATTCCTTTTTTCAATAATATTGGGAAGAAGGCCTTCCTCTAGATTCGATTTACAGCACATTGGGCTGGACGTGCCCGGGTTTGTTTTATTTGATGATTCCAGAAGGTTCACGTTCATATTTGCCGCTAAAATCTACCTTATAAACTGGGCTGTTGAACTAAATCGTGTTTAATTTTGGTTTATTGGCTTGTATGATCCATTCTGGCGTCAAACTAGGTCCTACCCAACATAACCCATCCAAAGTAAGCATTAAAAAACTCGTTCTTCATTAGCAGAGAGGCCAAGTATTCCCGAAAATAGTATCCAGCAATCACGACACATCAAAGATTACAATCTGCATTAAAATTCGCCTTATAGAATTTTGAAGATATCGCAACTCATTTCCCTACTTTTATCTGTCTGGATGTTCTGTTCAAAGTAGACAGTGGTGGCTTTTGATCACCGAAAAACTTTCAGAACGTGACTCTTCCTTTGTCTGATCATAATTACTTCAATCCAGCTTTATTATCCGAAAGCTCAAGCATTGAAGGGGTGATTAGTTGGATCACGGGTTGCGGAAGGTATAAAAGGAGGGTAAATCGAATTAAGTCAGAGATCTGGTCTAAGAAATTGGAAGGAGAACGGATGTCGGATGGAAAAAAGACCCTTAGTGACATAAAGACGGTAGTGGAACTCGAAGCGTTTCTGACAAGGCCCGAGTTCCGACAAGATCCCTATAAATATGAGGATCGCGATTTTTCGGAGTTTTGGCGTATATTAGAAGACGATGGAATAACGGCGGACGCCTGGATCCGTTACTCCTACGAGGAAATGAACGGAAAAGGCTTTAATCTCAATCCATTGTGGGAGGATGTCAAAATAGCAAGGGATTGGGAAATCCTGCTGGGTTACGAGGCTTTTTATGCTCGAGTCGCCGTGGATCCCAAGGCCCTCAAAATTCTCTTGTTTTTGTTCGAACCTCCCCCGTACGGGCATATTCCAGACGATCTCTGGATCGTTAAACTGGAATTTCTACCGGGTCGTGCCGATTTTCGGCAGAGATTGAAATTGATCTTAGATGACTGTCATACCTGGGCTGGTGAGCAGGGCTTCAAGACGGTGCTTGATAAAATCGATGAATTAATTGGCAGGTACGGATTGAGGGAGAAATGACCCCTGGAGACTACTGGCGTGGGAGTGTGGCGTGTTTTGCGGGGGCCCTCCTGTGCATCCTTAATTATATGCTGTTCATCTTTGATAGACTTGAGAATAGCATCAGTCTGGGACATCGATACGACCATTTTCAACTCAATGGCTTATTTGCAGACATCTCACGGTCCCTTTTGCTCGCACCCGAGTGGCAGTTAGGAAGCGGCGCTGGATAAAGCAACGGCCCGTGCGAAGGAATTAAGCCGGGAGGAGGAGGATCTTACCCGCGAAGCCCAAAATCTCAAAATTAGGTCTCCAATCCCTTTAACAAACTTTGAAGAGTGATTCAGACTCAGTTTAAATCTGTTTATGGATGTTTTTTACCCAATATGGAGCAATCCTTGATCCAATCCAGTCCAAATTAACCATACGCTCAGTATTGCCACAACACCCAGCCTTATAAAGAGATTGTAATTTATTTACAATAACCGCGCTTGGTGACCCCTGAACCCAACAGGTCAAAAGGAACGTTGGAATCGGGTGATTGAGCATGATGCATACACCAGGCTGTAATAAGCTTCGGATGAATGAAATCAGGTATAGTGCAAATCTAATGAATTTAAAGGATGGAATCAAGTGTCAAACAGCTATATGATCGAGGTTGATAATTTAACAAAAAATTACATCTCAAAAAAGCGTCTTGGACTGATAAAAAGCGAGAAAAAGGTAGTGGAAGCCCTAAGAGGAGTTTCTTTCCACGTCGAGAAGGGAGAGATTTTTGGACTTCTCGGTCCAAACGGCGCAGGCAAAACCACATTGATCAAGATCCTCACTACCTTGCTTCTTCCAACGTCCGGGACTGCAAAAGTTAACGGGTTCTCACTGGAGGAAGATAAAGGAATTAAAGCATCAATAGGTGCTATGCTCATGGGGGAGCGTGGATTATATTGGAAACTGACAGGCCGAGAGAATCTGGCATATTTCGGGTCACTATATCATGTCCCGAAGAAGACGCGAAGGGAGCGAATTAAGTCATTGGTTGATCTCTTGGAACTGGAAGAGTTCGTGGATCGGACGGTCGAAACCTTATCATCGGGACAGAAAATGAAAATGGTGTTTGCACGATCTTTGATCAATGATGCGCCACTTCTGATGTTAGATGAGCCAACCAATACTCTTGATGTTAAGGAGGCAAGGAGACTTCGACAAGTAGTTAGAGAGCATAATGAAGATCGTGGAAAGACGATTGTGTATTGTACTCACATTATGCAAGAAGCAGATGAACTTTGTCATCGAATTGGAATCATCGATAAAGGCCAGATTATCGCTATTGACGACCCTGAAACATTGAAGGAGAACCTTAAGGAAACGGATAGTTTGAGTATAGAAGGCACTATTCCTGAGGTAGCCATTTCAGCGGTGAGTGCCTTGCCAAATGTTCTAACTGCAAATATTCTCACAAAGCGTAATGGAGCCAACGGATCCACCAAAGAGACACCCTATCTCAATGTAGTTTGTAAGGATAGCCGCCTAGCTCTCCCAGACATTATTACGGTTTTGAGTAAAAATGGTGCTGTTATCCGGGACCTCTCACGACTTGAGACTACATTGGAAGATGTATTCCTTTCGAAAACGGGACGTTCCCTGATGGATGACACAAGAGAGGGAACAGTTTCTAGACCGACCTCTTAGGAGGAAATCCAATCAATGACCGTTGTTGTACCAAGAACGTCCTTTCGTAACCATTGGGATGTCGCATGGAATACTTTCATCATGAGACTCAAAACGATTTCACGATACAAAGGGAGCCTCCTCATGGATATTCTCTTGCCCCTCTTCTTTGCAACTATGCCTATCCTTCTTGGACAGGCCATGGCAGGATCCATTGAGGCCGCCTCAGCGAACTTTCGAGAGAATACAGGACTCACAAGCGCGAACTATGTAGCCTTTATGATAATTGGAGCGAATGTTTTTGCATCCGTCTTGGCAAGCTTTTGGTTACTTGGATTTTATATTCGACGCGAGCAGCAGTTAGGTACGTTAGAACCCGTATTTATGACACCAGCCAATAGGCTCAGCGTTTTTGGCGGAATTGTGCTCTACATTCAGGCACGTACCACCTTTACATTCCTTGCTGGCTATTTTTTGGGGTGTTTATTGTATTCTGTCAATCCAATCCAGGAAGGCTTTCTGGCATTCATACTGGCCTACCTCATCCTGATGTTCGGATTGATCCCTATATTCGGGCTATCTTTTATAATGGGTGCCGTTACGTTGAAAGTAAAACAAGCGAACAGCCTATTTAACACCATTCAATGGTTTCTGGGAATTTTAATGGGAACATTTATTCCCATAACTGTCTTACCTGTGTTCATTCAGATGTTAGCCTTGATTTTTCCGGGTTATTATCTAAATTACACTGTACAGGCGACACTTACAGGACTGGACTGGTTTTTTGGCAGTTTATACCTGGATGTCGCGGTTTTGTTCATATTTGCTTTGATCTGTGTATCACTTGGCTATAGGATCTTCGATAGAACCGAATCACGTAGTAAACGTGGTGAAGGGATCGGACAATTTTAGGAGGACACAAAAATGGGATATGCAACTTCTCCAAACCGACAAATTGAATCTGGATCATGGTGGAGGCAGTTTTGGGCCATGGTTCGTAAAGAATTTATCGTTCTAACTCGCTACAAACTCAATTTCGCCCTCTCATTTCTTCAAATTTTTCTAATAATGTTTATTTTTACGGGAGCGGCCTTAATCCTTACACCGGCCGATAAGGCAGAATACAGTGTCGGACTGATGTTTTATTCCTTTGTGCTTTTCATTTTTCTCTCCACTGCCCTTTGGGACATCGGTAACTCATTAAGAGAGGAGCAATATCAAGGAACCCTTGAAAGTCTCTTTATGACGCCGATTAGTTACTTTTCCACTCTTGTTTCCCGAATCTTTTCGAACATGGTTTGGACTTCATTAAATGTAGTGTGGGCATTCATATTCATGTCACTTATTTTTGGGAAACTTCCCTTGCTAAATGCAACACTTGGGCTGTTCATTCTATTATTAAGTCTGTTTGTTTGCTTTGGATTCTCCTTTGGGTTTGCGAGTCTAGCGCTGCGCTACAAAGAGTCAATGAATGTATTAACCAATTTCCTCCAATTCATTTTGATGATATTTTGTGCCATGTTCTTCCCGTTTTCAGCCCTTCCTGACATTATATTAGTGGTTTCAAGGCTAATTCCATTATCCTACTGCGTGGATCTCTTTCGTTCAACAATGATCGGTGTCCCGCCTGAACTACTTCCCTATGAACTCGAGTTTATTCTAGTAGTAGGGTTCGCTATTATCCTACCTTTGCTGGGAATTTGGTTCTTTAAGCGCACGGTGTTCAAGGCCAAGCAAGTGGGTAATCTGGCAGAATACTAAGGAACCAATAGTATTCTCCAGCATTTTTCTATATGATGATCAACATTCAGCATTAATTTGGATAACCGAACTTCGAAAGGTGAGCATTTGTATGACTTCTTCACAATTATGGGATCGAACAGAAATCGCAAGTTTAGATGCATTTAAAGGCAAGATAAGACCTATTAATCTTGAAACGGATTCTGGAAAACTCGCAACATTTTTTAATGAAATTGATGATCTTTGGCCGGGCTCATTTACTCAAGGTCTGAAATATGACGCACCGCGCGCTCGGGAATTTGTTGAAAAGAGAAGCGCGCTGGAAACTTTGGTTGCTTTTGACCAAGAACGATTGGTTGGATTTTGTTCCGTTCATAAACGGATGGAGGAACCTGGCGTATCGTATATTGGGATATTGGGGGCCCATCCCGATGTATTGGGACAGAAATATGGAAAACACCTTTTATTGGCCGCCGTAGAGTTTGCTGTGGAAAATGGTCATCAAAGACAGGATCTTCATACTTGGCCATCCAATATGAAGGCAGTTCCGTTATATAAAAAAATCGGGCTTCAATGGGTTCCAGACACCAATGTCTACATGCAAAACTATGTCCCGAGTATCCTTCAAAACGCATTCTGTAAACCGTTTTTTGAGAAACACCCACAGTGGTACCTAAACCAAGTGCGAGAGATCCACCAGGCACCTGATGATACAACTTATGGAAACGATCTGAAGGGGTTTGTCTATCGTTTTGAAGAGGGAAACGATGTCCTCGAAGTGATAGTTGATCGATACAGTCGTTCTATTGCAGGAATCACTCGTGAAATCGACGGGAAGAAAATCAGCTGTATATTGCAACAAAACCGACATGAAGTATTCACAGGAACGGCAGAAAACTTATCCCTCAACATTACGAATGAGGAAATGTCTTCTGATCTGCAGATTGCAGTTTCTTTTGAGGGTTCCAAGGAAGTACAAATAACAAGCCTTCAGGAAACCATCGTAGTTCCTCCAGGGAAAACGGTAACTCTGGAGAAGACGTATACTATAAATGATTCCACCTTAGATTCGAATATTAATCGTAAAACTCCCTCAATTAAAGGAAAACTTATGATCAATGGCTTGGCATTCACTCTTGAAGCAGGAATGCGAGCACGCCAACAGGTTGAGATTTCAATGGCCGAAACTTCTTGGTGGATTCCTACGGGAGATCAAGATATTCACCTAAAACTACAAAACCGAGCTACTAAAGCGTCTACCGGAAATCTAATTCTTTGGACGAATTCAAACGTTGAAATTACACCATCGGTCATTCCCATAACACTAGCTCCGGAAGAAAATGCTGGCGTCTCATTTCAGATTTCTACTCCTCCCATCACGGATCCAACGTCAAGCATAACTTTATACTGTCAGGCACGCTTGGAAGAGTGCTCTAGTCGCGTTTATGAGATTCCGTTGTTTCTTGCAGATAAACCAATGCTTGCGGCGAGCCTGGTTCAGGATCGAAAGCAGGTAATTCTTCAAAATCAGTATGTGCGATGCATTATCAACCTTGAGGGTGCAACCTTAAAGCTTAGATCTACAGATCTGACAAGTATGGGAATCGGTTTAGGAACCTTTGATTATGGTCCTCCCTTTGGATTCTCAGAATTTGACCAAAAAGAGTTTTCTTGTAAAATGATTGATCAAACGCACTCCAAGCTAGTCCGTTTGACAAAGAAAAGCCAAACAAATCCAAACCTAGTATTTCACCGGATCTTCGAACTCAGTCCGGGAGAAACCCACGTATGCTGTTGGGAAGAAATCGAGAACCTGGATCTAACAGAGGATTCTGTAACAATCTTAATCCATCCTAATTTCATTGAAGGGATTCAACTTCCTCTAGGTCTCACGTATCTCGTTTTCGATGGTACAGGAGTTTCAGGACCAAACTTCTACTGGCCTGCAGGTAGAGGAGACCTGCCGGAAGGAACTGATCGATACGAGCCATGGATCTTTATCCGATCAGGAGAAAATGGTTTCTACCACATTTTTGAGACCCCTAATGTTCTAGCTGATCCAAGTAGGAGTAAATTGGTGACATTGGAAAAAAAGATTTCCATTCCTCCATTGAAATCGAGTGTGGGCCCGAGAAGTTGGCTGGGATGTGGCCGCGGAATTGATGTTGAGGAAATACGTTCCCTCGCCTATTATCTTGTAAAACAGGAAAGAATATCCCTTCTGGAAGGAATCTTTACAACCAAACCATTTTTGGCACTGGAAATTCCAGCTGATCAATTAGTCATTGGAGAAAAGGAAGTTAAAATCGATCTAACGTTATCATCAACCAGAAGTCTACCCTTGGATGGACAGTTAACAGTTAAACTCCCTAGTGGATGGGAAGCGGCCTCCACTCAATTTGCAATTAAAAGTTTGAATCTTTTGAATCCCCATAGCGTTGAACTTATCTTAAAGATTCCATCGGAGGTTACGGATGGGATCTACAATCTTGAATTTGAGATTACAACACCTTTCTTTCAGCGGACGGAAAAAAGATCTTTCATTATCTTTGACGGCAAGAATCCGCCGGAGATTACTGATCTACCTGTCATTGAAAAGAAGGAACGTGTATCTGTAAAAAATAATAGCCTAGAAGTGATTTCATCCAAGGATTTCGGTGCTTGCGTTACCCAACTTAATTACAAGGGAGTTCCTCTGCTAATATCAAATTTTCCGACTGTTAGTCCCTCAATTATATTCACAAGAGATCCCGCTGGCATTGTTACATTTTTACAAACGTCTGAAGACAATCTCTCAGATATGAAGAATTTGGACGAAACCTATACTTCTCGACCCAAAATTTCTGATCATTGGTCTGGGGTCGAATACTCTGTTAAGATTCACGAATTAAAATCGCTCAAGGGCCTTGTGATGAACATCGGTTATGAGCTTCTTGGCGGGGATTTGGGATTGCTTCGAGTAAGAACTGTAATCCAAAACCGGTCTTCAACATATTTTCAATTTCTTTGCTTTAGTCTCATCACCGTAGGATTAGCAGGTAAACCTGAAACATTAATGGTTACCTTACCGATGGGTAACACCCCACCTTTCCATTTTTCACGTGAAAATCCGATTCCGATAATAGGAACTGGGTCTTCTGATTTGCCATATCTCACATTTGAGATCGAAGGACACAAACTTACCATAATCCCGACATCATCGTTCTCGAAAATATTTCCAGTTGATGCAGGTAAGATGTGGAGTGCTGGAGGAATAGCAACCTTTTGGTCTCTTGCCCCTGGACAAACACAGGAGGTCAGCTTTTTCTTAGTCGTTGATGCACAGAGGGATCAACATTTAGAGGAAATCAAGCGGATTTTCTCATGAACCTTCTACGGTTTGATTATCGGAACTAGGTACCCAATATTTCTTTCATGGCATTTTTATATGCTTCAAAAACCTGTCGACCTTTTGAAGTTATTTCCAGAATTGTAACGGGCTTTTTACCACGAAATTCTTTACTGATCTTAATATATCCTGCATCCTCTAGCCTTGAGGCATGCGATGACAGGTTCCCCCAAGTTAAATTCGTTTTTCGTTTAAAAAAGATTAGATCAGCGTTTTTCACCACATAGAGATGTGAAATAATAATCAGACGGGAGGGTTCATGGATGAGCTTATCAAAGTTCGTTGCAAACCGGAAATCTTCTGAACTGATTTGTTGATCGTTCAGTCTTCTTCCCCCTCTGTTGTGACAACTGGATATCGACGGATAAACAGAAAGTACCTAATGATCCCAACCAAAAGGGCTATGACCCCTAAGGTGACGAAGTACAGAATTATATTATCGTATCCTTCAATAAACTTGAAAATTGAAAAAAGAAAACCGAGAAGTGTTGCAATAATTCCGAGAAGGTAATATCGAGTCTGTCCAGTGTTTTCTACAAGATAGAGACTGGGACCAAACATCACAAGTCCAAAGAACAGAGCACCATATTCTACGATTAATTGCATGTCAGAAGTTTCCTTCTCAACCATGATCATGACCAAAAATGTAATCAATATGGCGCCTGCTATCAATATGAGAAATGTCAGAAGAGCTTTTTTGGTGCTATAGCCTTCTTTTTCCTCTTCACGAATTAATACTACCCGACCAATTCTCGGATATGTGGTTCGTTCGCGTATGAAATCTAGACCGTAACGCCCATAAAAAATCAAAAACGGTACAAATACAACAATGAAGGGAAGACGAAAAAACAAGGGAGTCGCGAGTAGCAAGATCCCGGCCAGAATTTCTGTAATCCCATCAATCATTAGTTCGTTGTAAGTGCTTTGTTCAATTTTCTTTAAATCAATTTGATTGTTCATTTTTGGTCAAATAGTAGTTTACTTCACACCTATAAATAGCTTTGTATAGAGTACTTCTATGAAACAAAGTATTTCCAAATGGGTTTAAACTCGATCATTATCCTCAAATTATAAGAAAATACGTAAAAAGTCGATGATCACAGGTTTGAGACTTGATTAAGGCGTGAAATGTTTGGAAAAAGTCATTAGAGTGGTTAAAAATGGAAATTCATAATGAATGGCTACGCTTCCATTCAGTCCAATTCAAGGTTTTAATTCGGTATATTCCCCTCTTAACCATTCCTTGATCAATGTTTTGTAGTATCTGCCGAATCTCCGATCGCTTGGACCTCCTGCAATATTCATCAGGAGTGTTTCCGAGCTAAAATCACAAATCATTCGATAAGTCGGGATGAAATTCGTATCACGCCCAGCAGACTTAAATATCTGTCCTTGATGGATAGTGGCGCGACCTCCGGGTAATTCAAAGGGTCCATAATCGAAACCTAGAAATCTAGGCAGTTGCCCTCCAAAGAACATGTTGGTGGCTACGATCTTATGCGTTTTTCCATAAGGTTTTGCCTCTCCTTGTAACCCTCGTTCAATCGCTGCTCTGTAAATATTCTCTTGGCTCCTTCCACCAAACCAAATGGACTCTTTTTTCAATAGAACCGCATCAAAGTGTCCATGGAATTCCGCAAGCAGAACTTCATCAATAATCGATTGTACAGTGTTCATTCCCAACCCGTTATCTCCAAACACGAGCATAAGCAATTCGTGGTAAATTTGTTCAAACAAGGTTGCTCCTAGAGAAGCAGGGTCATAACATAAATCCCACTCCCTTAAAATCTCTCCATTTCCGGTTGCAGGAAGGAGAGGTTGAATTATTTCCATGAATTTTTCAGCTTGGAGGGAGTAATAATCGTAGTGCATTTTTTTCATATCAGGAACGGTAAACTTTTTGTCCTGAGATAATAGGGAAGTAATTCGATCAGCGCGATAACTTGATTGGGAGTTGGTTGTGATTGGTACTCCTAGATGATTCAAAGATTGATTCGCTGTGGTGAAAAATCCTTCTTCAGGATTATACGTTCGGGGATATTTCCGTGGATCGATTATCCCTCTCCAATGGTGATGTTCTTCCCATCCATAATAGGGAAGTAGTCCTGAGGAGTTTTCAGCCTTTTGTGGAAATAACCCGCTTGTTTGAAACCCGATGTTTCCTGAACGATCTGCCATTACCCAATAAAATGGTGAGAATTTGAACCCAGTGAAACAATCCATTGCCTCTTTTACATTCTGAGCCTTTTGGAGTTTCAAAAGGTTTGTGATGGACTCTACAATAGTTCCTACTCGACTCGCCCAAGCATAGTTGAGATAATAGCCGTCCTCAATTGGTTCGCCCTCAATAATGCCTTGGTTATTCTCATATATCTTAAAGGTAATAGGGGATTTCTTCTTTGGGCGAATTGTCTCCTCACGGATAGTGAAAGGAACCCAAGTATTTCCACGACGATATTTTCCGTCTTTGACTTCCTCTATGAAATAGTCAATCATGTTCATAGGAGCATAGGTTGGTGACCATGCGACCCAAGGAGTTCGGCCACAAATAATGCCCGGTACACCAGGTAGGCTTGCTCCCATTGCAAAGTAATCGTTCGACTTTAAAATGGTAGTATACCAAACAGAGGGTAATCTAAGCTCAAGATGAGGATCACCGCATAACATGGCCTTTCCGGAAGCGGTTTTCGATGGGGAAAGGGCCCAATTATTGCTAGAAGCGGCGGACGGAAGTATTGAGAGGGCTTTGAGATGTTGGTTTATTATTGGATAGGTAATCTTGGTCTTTTTAAGGATTGAAACGAGATCAGGCGAGATTTCTTCTGAAATGGCCGGAAACAATTCCTTTATCTTCGCCGAATCGATCTCATTTTGTATCATCTGGATGATAAACTTACCAACCTCTCCCTGTGACTGTGTAAGTCCGATATAACCCACCATTCGGCCTAATAGCATTGAATCCTGAATTGTCCAACGATCAGGTTTATATCCCACCAACCTAAACTCAAACGGCCTTCTTCCCTCCGTTGCATCGTTTATTCCTTTGCAATAAGCCTCTAGGGCGTTAGTATCATCAGGTGAAAGCTGCGAGCGTTCTCTTTCCAGCCCCCCAGCAAGATTAATCCAGCGGAGAAACCTGTCTGCCTCGATTAAATCCTCATCTGCTCGGAGCTTTTCCGAGGCAGTTCCCGTACCGATTAGCTTTAGGAGCCACATATACAATTGTCGATCTGTTCCATGAAGATACCCAAGTCCGTAGTGAAGATCAAGCTCGTGGTCAGCATCAATGTGGGGGATTCCCCCCTTTATTCGCTCAACTCGGATCGGCCCTTTTGTCCCCTGAAGAATTGTTTCTTTCTCACCAATTTTCATCAAAAAACCTCATTTCTTCTCTGTTCAATTAAAATTGCTCAATACTGACTGATCCATTGTGAGTCTCGTATTTAATAATATGGTGGTGTCCTGATGGACAACCTATCTCGATTCTATTCTCACTCGCTGGAACGGCCGTATATTCTAGTAAATTTCTGCACACAGGACAGCTGTCTGGCAATCTTATCATCCCTTGGATATTGTCAATTCCTGGTAAAATCCAGAATATTCCTGGTCCTTTAAGCCCAATAAATCGTCCGAACCGAAACACGGGCGCACGCTCCCATTCCTTAACAACTCTTAATCCACTGAGGACAAAAATCACAACTAGAATAGCTGCAATAATTATAAAAATCTCAGCAGACCCAGGTGGTAGAATTTGACTAGAAAGTCTATCATTAGGCAGGGTAAATCATCTTTTCTTCAAGAATATACTTTCGAGTTAAATCCCGAATTCAAAACCACGCCTAATCTATATTTTGCATCCCGAATTTCAAAGCTTCCGCACTCTACTCCTGTGCAGTTTGAAGGTAAACACCACCAAATGTCTGACGAAAACAATCTTTCCAGGTTTAATTAGGAGAACTGTTTAGGTATTGTCAAGAATGTCAGCCAAGAAATGGTTCCTAGATTACATTTTTATAACCGAATTTCCATAGAGGCAAACTGTGATATGGCTCTTGGCCTAAAATAGTTGGGTGAAAGACAATCTAGAGTAGGGGATATGTTATAAGAAAATCAAAATTGATAGCTACCGTGGGCCTTTTTTTACTGGTTGTTGTTGCTAATTCTAGGTCTCTCAACCCTAGCGGGACCCCTCCACAATTCGCTATGTGGGCTTCTGATTATACTCATCATGGAGGATATATAGATGAACTCTGGTGGCGTGTGTATCCTAGCGATGGAGATTTACAGGCCACGGAAGCTGTCATCTCAGGTGAGATTGACGCACATACGGGACGAGTACAAATGCAGCTTCAAATGGGGTTTCCGATTAGTCCCGCAGATGTCCAGGTTCAGGTTATCCTCGCCAATCGTTACCGAGTGCTCTATCTGAACAATGGGAAGTTCCCCCTAAACATTACAGGGTTTCGTCGAGCAATTGCGTATGGCATGGACAAACATAGGATTAATGATGAAGCCATTGGCGGTGCTGGGGAACCGATGGATAGCCATATCCCGGTCGTTATGACCGACTGGGAGGTCGAAAGTTCCCTTTCAGAACGACTCTATAATGTCGATGTTTTGGCGGGAAATACCTCGCTAGAAGATGCGGGCTTTAAAGACCTAGATGGCGATGGCTGGAGAGAATACGACGTAAATAGGAATGGGATATGGGATAGCGACATCGATTTAGAGGACAACGACCCAACCTTGGTTATTGACATGAGGTCCTCCGTTGGGTCTCAGCCCGACATCATTGCGGCAACTGTGGCCCAGGACGGTCTGACTATGATGGGTATTCGTTCCACGGTGACAGAAACTGACTCTGTAAATATCCATGAGGCGTTGATGGATGGTTCGTTTGAGATAGTGACCGTCGCCATAGATTGGCCCAGATTGAACCCGATACAAGTCCTTTGGGATGAATTTCATAGTCAAAGTCCATATAATCTAGAATTTGGTACCAGGTACGAAAATGCGGAAATCGATCCTATTCTCCAAGCCATGGTGGATTCAAAGACAGTAGATGACGTTAAGAGATATGCGAAGCAAGCTGCCAAGT
Organism: Candidatus Heimdallarchaeota archaeon; assembly: GCA_048881705.1. Taxonomy (GTDB): domain Archaea; phylum Asgardarchaeota; class Heimdallarchaeia; order Hodarchaeales; family Hodarchaeaceae; genus Hodarchaeum. The sequence continues at coordinate 41,959 of JBHLSH010000018.1, forward strand.
TATTAGCCTATGAACAGCCCTTTATCGTCTGTTACAATGACGTAATAACAGAGGTCTGGCGAACCGATAAGTTTGATTTCTCACTGAACTTTGCAACGGCTGGACGAGTCAGTAGCGCCAACCATTATTCTGTGACCCAAGCTCGTTTGCTGAATGGGTATTTCGGTGGAATTCTCAAGATTTCCAACATGGGTTCGATGGACAGAGCAAATCCCGCCATGGAACGAAGTCAATCCGAAGCCAACGTTAACAATAAGGTCTTTGAACGCGTTTTAGATATCGATCCCGTCAACTTGGACGTGATTCCTCGGCTGGCATATGCGTGGGAGATCGAAGCATGGTCTGAAGGTCCCGTAACAGACGGTGCTAAATACTCCTATTACCTGTACCCGAATGCCACTTGGCATGATGGCAAACCAGTAACGGCCTATGACGTCAACTTTACCCTTATGGAAGTTGTTCCCAAGACACTTGCGGAATTTGCAGAAAGAGCCGACATTCAAAAGGTAGAAGTTCCAAACAACCATACATACGTGATTTATGTCAATAAATCCAATTTCTTCGAATTTCTCGACATTTCCTTTGGCATAGGTTATGTTGTGCCCGAACATATTTGGAGGCCAGGCGCCGCGGGGAACTATTCCGCATTTGAGCCCGCGGTCCGCACAACTTGGGTTGGTTCTGGGCCATTCAAAGCGGTGTCACGGGTACCTGGCGAAATAATCAAACTTGAAAGGAACGCGGGATGGCATTTTGCCATTGATTGGTACAAAACAACGCCCACACCACCAACAGCCGTGATAGGAGCAATTTGGGAACTTTTAATATTAGCGCTATTGATTATTACGCTATATGTATTTAGGAAGAAGCACCGAAGAAAGGATTTGCCACCAAGCTAGCGTAGATTCCAAGTTTGATTGGGTTAACATTAAAGACAAATTTTCTCAAGTATCGACTTATGGATTGACTTTTTGCAGTCCATTAATCGGAAGTTTGCATCCGGGATTTCACGACTTCCGCTCTCTGTGTTTCAACGTCTTGCAACCACATCCCTCCAAATTTCTGACGAAGATGATCTTTCCAGGTATAGTCCGGTTTTCGACTCGTATATTTTCGATAGTACCCTTCATTCTCCAATTCTGTTGACATATGCTGGATTTCTGATTCCAATTGCTGATCAGAGAGTAATTCATACTTATTTCGATGAAAAACCGCAGGATTACTCAATCTGGGCCTAAGAGGAGGATTTTCTTCGGGAACACCTATGGCCAACCCATAAAGAGGGATCACTCGCTCAGGAAGCTCAAGAAGCTGGCTAACCTCTCGACACCTGTCCCCACACGTCCCTATGTATGCGGTTCCATATCCTAAGGCCTCAGCTGCAAGAACCAGGTTCTGAGCTGCAAACGAGGCGTCACAGGAAGCGATCAATGATCCACTAATTGGCCCGAGTTGGCACTGTCCCCCTGCCGCCGCTACTAATGTATCCAATCGCTTTAGATCCGCTGCAACCACATAAAATATCGAAGCATCCCTGATCATGGTCTGATTTCCACAGACCTCATATAATGCGGTTCGTATTTTTACATCAGTAATTTCAACGAAGGAATACATCTGTCCAGAGCAACTGCTTGCTGCTCGCTGCGCGGCACGTTCAATTGTTTCCTGGTGATCAGAAGGTATTGTGGCTCCTCTCTGGAAGCGACGTATTGTTCGATGGGTAAAAATGGTTTCTAGAAAGGTTTGTTCATTCAGATTACTTTCGTTATTACTTTTCACCATAGTCAAACCTCATCAGAATGTTGTAAACTAGGAGAAATGCTATTTATTTCAACAATTCTATCACTTAACATGCAACAATATGGGTATCAATGGGAAGGAAGTACCCCTCTTCCAGGTTAAAACCAATTCTCATAATAAGTACATTTTTATAGGTAAATTTACCCCCATGACCAATCTTGAGGTGGAAGATTGTACAACAATGCGGAGTTTTCCGGACTTTGAGTGGACACTGGGAATCATCTCTGCTATCTTAGCGTGATAATAACCTCTAATATTGTTCTCACTCAGTATAAGAGATAAGATTAGGAGATTACTTATGAGAATTATAAAGATGATCAATTGGGTGGGAATATTACCAGTAATTGTAATCACAATGGGCATAATCAACATTACTGGATCTACCAACCAAGGAGATTCTCCTATGTGGGCTTCGAATTATACCCATCATGGAGGTTACGTGGATGAAGTCTGGTGGCGTGTCTATGGCAGTAGTGAGACTGCGCAAGCCATGTTAGCCCTCGAATCTGGCGAGATCGACGCTCACACGGAACCAGTTCAGACCCCCTACCTCGCACAGCTTTTGAGAAACCCCGATATCCAGGTGCAAGTTACCTTGGCCAATCGATACCGTGTTCTCTATTTAAATAACGTTAAATTTCCCTTGAACATCACAGGGTTCCGACGTGCGATCGCCTTTGGAATGGATAAATACAAGATTAATGATCAAGCCATTGGAGGTTCAGGACAACCCTTGGACAGCTATATTTCGCTAGCTATGACTGAATGGGAAGCTGAGAGCACCCTAACCACACACTTCTATGACGTAGACGTAGCCGCTGGGAACGCCTCGCTCGAAGCTGCTGGTTTTCGAGACCTAGATAATGATGGCTGGCGTGAATGGGATGCCGATAACAGTGGAACTTGGACCGCTGGCGACCTAGACGATAATGACTCCGCCTTGGTTATTGACATGTGGCCCTCTGTTGGATTCCAACCAGCTATTGTGGCCGCTACTGTGGCTCAAGATGGACTTGCCCTGATGGGTATCCGCACAACTGTGACAGAAAAGCCGTTTACCGACATCCTGGACTCCTTGATTGACGGTACTTTTTGGGTAGCGGTCTTTACGACTGGCTTGCCCACACTGAACCCGACCAAAGTTCTTTATGACGAATTTCACAGCTCGAGCCCAGACAACATGCAATATGGGGCAAGATTCCAAAACACGACAATCGATTCGATCCTGCAAGCCATGGTAGATTCAAAAACCGTAAATGACGTTAAAACATCTGCTAAACAAGCTGCGGTGTTATTAGCATATGAGCAGCCGTACATAGTTTGCTATAATGATGTCCTCACGGATGCCTGGCGAACTGACAAATTTGACTTCCCACTAACATTCGCTTCTGCTGGAAGAGTTAGCAGCGATAATCACTATTCGGTCACTCACGCTCGTCTGCTGAATGGATCTTATGGTGGTATCCTCAAAATGTCGAATGGGGGTTCTATGAGTACTATCAATCCTGCCATGCAAAAAAGTAGGCACGAAGCAAACATCAATAACAAAATTTACGAGGGTGTATTAGATATTGATCCGAATACCTTGGATGCAATTCCACGATTAGCATATGCCTGGGAAATTGACCCCTGGGTAGAAGGCGCCATCACTGATGGAGCCAAATACACCTACCACCTATACCCAAATGCCACCTGGCACGATGGCGTCCCAGTAACAGCTCACGATCTTAACTTCACTATGTTTGAGATTATTCCCCAGACTCTTGGTGAATTTAATGAGAGACAGGACATCAAGAAGGTAGAAATCCCAGACGCCAATACCTACGTATTGTACGTCAATAGATCGACCTATTTCGAATTCGTTGACATCACTTTTGGGATGGGCTATATTTTTCCTAAGCATATTTGGGAACCCAACGCAGCGGGTAACTACGCAACATTCGAACCCGTAACTGGTACGACATGGGTTGGATCAGGGCCATACAAGGTTAAATCTCGTGTACCTGGTGAATTAATCAAACTAGAGCGGAGTGAAAATTGGCATTTTTCTCTCGATTGGTACAGAAGCAAAACTACCACAACAACGACTACAGCCACTACAACAACCGCTACAACAACCACTACAACAATCTCCGTTATCAGCCCGAGTTGGGAAATATTAACCATAGTAGTTTCGATGGCTTCACTCTATGTTATTCTTAAGGAAAATCGGAGGAAATACTGAACTCCTTGGAATCGTTCTATGTCCATAAAGGAGAATGAGGAGATTTCTAGTGAGAAAAGCAAAAATGGTAACTGTATTGGTTAATTTCATACTGTTTATAGCAATGAGTTCTAGTACCGTCAGTAATCCTGTATTTCTCGCCCAAAGTGACCCACCAAACTGGGTTTCTAGTTATACACATCATGGTGGGTACCTTGATGAGGTTTGGTGGCGTGTCTATGGATCTGGTCAAACTGCCCAGACCATGCTGGATCTCGAAAATGGAATCATAGATGCCCATACGGAACGCATTCAGGATGCATACCTTAACCAACTTCTCCTCAATCCTAATGTTGACGTCCAAATTCACCTAACAAATCGGTATCGGGTTCTTACACTGAACAATGCAAGGTTTCCCTTAAACATAACCGGATTCCGTAGGGCGATGGCTTTCGGTATGGATAAATACAAGATTAATAACGATGCTATTGGAGGAAGAGGCCAACCTTTAGACAGCTATTTCTCGACCGTCGCGACGGAGTGGGAGGTCGAAAGTTCATTATCCACGCACTTTTATGGGAAGGACATTGCCTCTGGGAATGCCTCCCTAGAAAGAAATCATTTCAAAGACTTAGATGGTGATGGCTGGCGCGAGTATGATATGAACAAAAATGGTGTCTGGGACGCTGGGTATGACTTGGATGATAATGATCCAGCTGTGGTAATAGATATCTGGCCCTCTTTGAATTTCCAACCCGCGATCGTAGCGGCCAATGTTGCTAGAGACGGTCTCGCTGAAATGGGAATCCGATCTACGGTCACAGAGAAAGATTTAACGTGGATCCTTGACCAGGTTATGCAGGGTTTTTATCACGTCGCTATCTGGACAGAAGGACTCCCGTTCGTCAATCCAGCAAAAACGCTCTACGATAGATTCCGATTTGGCACCCCTGGTAACTCCAACTTCGGAACTAGGTTTAGTAACTCAACGATTGATGGCATCCTTGACCAAATGATGGCTTCTAAAACCGCTGCGGAAGCCAAGCAATATGCCAAGCAAGCTAACGCGATGCTTGCCTATGAACAACCCCAGATCGTCTGTTATAACGACGTACTGATTGATGCTTGGCGGACAGATAAATTTGAGTTTCCGCTCGTCTTTGTAGCTGGAGGAAGAACCCATGTAGACAATATATACAATCCAACTCAAGCACATCTGAAAAACCTGACCTACGGTGGTGTCCTCAAGCTATCGAATGGAGGTCAAATGGATACAACAAATCCCTGGATGCAGAAGAGTCAGTACGAAGCCAACATCAATCAACAGATTTTCGAAGGCCTCTGCGATGTGGATCCTTACACCTGGGATCCAATTCCAAGACTAGCGTATGATTGGGATATTGAAGACACAACTGCCCTAGGGGATATTCAAGATGGCGAAAAATACACCTTCTACCTTTATCCCAATGTTGCATGGCATGATGGGAAACCGGTGACCGCATATGACATTAATTTCACCCTTCAAGAAGTAATCCCTCAAACAGTAAATGATTTCGCAGAAAGGAAAAATATTTACAAGATTGAGATACCAGACAGTCATACTATCGCATTTTATGTCAATAAATCAAGTTATTTTGATTTTATCGCAATCATTGACGGGATTATGTATATTGTTCCCCAGCACATCTGGGAACCAAACGCAGGCGGAGATTACTCTACATTTGAGCTAGGTGTAGGGACAACATGGATCGGTTCTGGGCCATACAGGATACAATCTCGAATACCTGGTCAGGAAATTAGACTTGAACGGAATGAAAAATGGCATTTTGCTATCGATTGGGAAGGTGGATGGCCACCTAACATCACCACGTATACTCCTCCAACCCCTCCTCCAACCACTCCCCCAACGACACCACCTACTTCCCCAACGACTGGGCCCACGACTCCTCCTTCAAGTACAACCACATCGACAATACCAATCACTAGTCCCAGTTGGGGACTCCTCGTAATCATGGTTTCCGTTGGCACAGCATATGCATTCAAGAAGAGGCACAGGAAAAAGGTCCCTTGAATTTGGGTTCATCAACGGGAAATCAGCTTTTGCAGCTGACCGACAACGCCGGCCCTCATATAACGCCAGTAGATTCGCCGTTTATACTTGTTCTTTGAAAATATTCCAGTTAAACGCCGTCCCCAGTTGTCATATACATGCCTATAGGCTTTGTACAATTCCCTCTGCAGTTCTACAGCGGTTAAATATTCCATATCGGCTACTGCGTGGATCATATCATAATTAGTCCAATTTGAATCAACGATTCGGTTCTTTGCTTGTAATTCGTCGTACAACGGAGTCCCAGGGTAAGGAGTCAAAACCATCGTGATAATAAAGTCCGGCTTGACCACATCGGTGGCCCAACGCATGGTCTGTTGAATAGTCTCACGAGTTTCCTGCTCGTGGCCAATGATTAACATTAATTGAGCCAAAATATTATATTTCTTTAGAAAACGAATGGCTTTAACCGTTTGTTGCCCATCAATCCCTTTTTTGTAATAATCGAGTACATCTTTGAAAGGAGATTCTGCGCCAACCAGTTGCCAATAGTTACCCGCATGGTTCATGGTTTGCAAGCCTGAATCCACTCTTAAGATGCTATCAACACGTAACTGGGCAAACCACTCGATCGTGTCGCCCGTGAGGCCTCTCTCCATCAACTCCCTGCACAAGGCATCTATTAATTTGGGGCGGCCCATACAAAAATTATCATCTGTAAACCAGAAGAACCGACTGTTATACGTGTTATAAAGCCACTCCATCTCATCTACAATACGTTGGGGAGATTTAGTGTGCCATTGGTGACGATAAAAGACATTCTGGGAACAGAAGGTACATTGCTGGTTGCAGCCTCGGGAGCCTTCCAAAATGACATAGGGATTATCACTCATCATTTGGAAATGATATTTGGACATATCTGGAACTAAGTGATAAGCTGGGTATGGCAATTGGTCAAGTTCTTCCCCTATCATTGGAGGCCAATCTGCAGTGCGTTTAAACACTCCATTCTCTAAGAAAGAAATTCCGCAGATTTGCTTTAATCCCTGTTTAGAAAGTCCGTACTGCATAAAATGACGTAATAACTCTATAAGAGCTCGTTCCCCCTCATAAC
>JBHLSH010000019.1:0-48553 GCA_048881705.1 Candidatus Heimdallarchaeota archaeon
GGATTGAATTTCAGATTAGTTAAAAATGGCCCACAATTAATGAAAGTAATTGTCTTAGGAAATGAAGCTGTCTCGGATCCCTCGTTATACGATTGGGATGGTACAGATTTTAACATGAGCTTTGTTTTTAATTCAACTGCTAGAGTTACCAGAATTTACATTTACAGTGATCAAAACCTTGGAGGGATTATGTTCACAAACGGCTCTGGAATAACCTGGTATCAAAACACCACTGACACACAACAATATTACAAATTGAATTCGGTTGTAAACTTTGATATTGGCAATACAGGTAATCGGAGTATCTTTATTCGAGCTCAGGATGAAACTGGCTGGAATAGCAGCTGGACACAAGCTTTCCTCTTTGTGGATGAGGAGGATCCTACCCTGACGCTTGCTTCCGTAACTGAACTTAATCTCACATGGACAATTCACCCAGATGTGTTGGCCGGCAATGGGACTGTCTATTTCAGTAACCAAATGGGGCCTTCAAATGCCGCTGGCTTTGACGTAACAGTTAACGCCGCTGATAGTGGAAGTGGAATGACCAATGGGTATGTTGACTTCCAAGCTTTTGAAGGGATTCCAGCGCAAACAAACACCTATACTGGAACCTTTTCTGTAGATCAATCAACCACTGATAGGGCATGGATTCGAGCTTATGCAATTGATGCGTCGGGCCGAAACAGCAGTTCCATTGCGATAGTTGAAGTTATAAGAGACACTTCTGCTCCAACCTTACCAATCATTACAACCGTGGTAGAGAATTCGGAATATCTGTTCTTTAATTCAGGTTCTACTACCCTGTATTATTCGAACGACCAAATCATGAGCGCCATATTTACGATCCGACTCACAACTACTGACGTAGGTGGTGCAGGCCTCGCAAATGCCACTGGTAGTGCCGATTTCGGTGGTGAGATTCCTACCGATACGGTATACTCTGGAAGATACGATATTAGTTATACAGTTAGCCAATCGGAGACGGCAGGAGGGGATAATCAGGTAATTGTAACTGTTTATGACCTGGTGGGCAATAGCATAGCAAAACCGTTAGCTTCAACAATTGATAATGCCGCTCCCTCTCTTCCTGTTTTTACTGGTGTTGTTGAAAGCTCCGAAAACATTCATTACAATGGAACTCATCTCTTCTACTCCAACGATCAATTGATGGCCGATCTCTTCACCATTCAGTTTACCACGAGTGATGGACTGGGTGCAGGTTTACAAAATGCTACGGGAACACCGGAATTCGGCGGTGAAATTCCATTTGATGTTATTTACTCAGCCATGTATGAGATCTCATATACAATCAGTGGAGGCGAAACCGCAGGTGGAAATAATATAAACATCAGTGTTTACGATTTCGTGGGAAACTACATCAATGCCACCTTCAAGGTTATCCCTGATAATACGGCCCCATCGATTCCTATTATTACTGGGATCTCCGAAACTTCAGAATTCATATACTTCGATGGTTCCTCCATCCTTTATTATTCCAATGACCAGTCTATGAGCGATAGCTTCACCATCCAATTTACCACGGACGATGCACTAGCAGATTTGCAGAATGCTACCGGTAGTTCTGATTTTGGCGAAGTTAATCGAGTCGACACCACCTATACCGCTGGTTATGAATTAACTTATACAATTGACCAATCAGAAACCGCAGGTGGTGATAACCAAATTGTGATTACGGTTTATGACATGGTGGGGAATTCCATAACAACCGTTATGAGTTGTGTCTTGGATAATGGCGCTCCGACTGTTCCCACGATTACAGGAGTTTTGGAAACTTCAGAATACATAGCTTACATTGCTCCCATACTTTATTACTCAAATGATCAACCTATGGGTCATACCTTCACAATTCAACTTACAACGAGTGATGGAATTGTCGGCCTGAAAAACGCGACGGGAAGTCTTGATTTTGGCGGGGAAACTCCAGGGGATAATAGTTATGCTGGTAGTTATGAAATCACATATGATATAAGCCAAGGTGACAACGCTAGTGCCGACAGTGAGGTCAATATAACTGTGTACGACTTAGTTGGAAACTTCATTACTGTCGCCTTGGTTTGTACGCTTGACAACCTAGTACCAACCACTCCAACCATATCGAATATAATTGAATCCTCTGATTTTCTCTATTATGATGGTGCCATTCTTTATTATGCTAATACTGCGCCTCTGATGAGTGAACCTTTTACTATCCAGTTAACAACAAGCGATACCATTTCTGGACTCCAAAACGCGACAGGCGAACTGGAATTCGGAGAGACCAATGTGGTGGATCTGGTTTATTCAGGGGGGTATGAGCTTACCTACACGGTGGATAACGGGGAAACCGCAATTGGCAATCAAATCTCAGTCACCGTGTATGACAATGTTGGTAATTTCATATCTATAAATCTAGATGCCGTTCTTGATAACATTGTGCCAACAGGGCTCTCAATCAATTCCATTCTTGAGAGCAGTGAATATATTTATTATAACAATAGTGGAAATGGTGAGCTTTTCTTCTCTAATGACCAATCGATGAATGATCCGTTTACTATCAAGCTGTCCGCACTGGAATATCTGAGTGGAATTCAAAACGTCACGGGCAGTTTCGACTTCGGGGAGTCCCGAAGCAGCTTCTCAAATGCCTCCGGGACATTCGATTTAACTTACTCGATCGCCAGTGGAGAAACAACGACGGCATCTGATGGGACCTTAACTCTCACGGTATATGATAATGTAGGTAATAACGCCAGTCTTACTCTTACAGTGACATTGGATAATACTGCACCATCCGCTCCTTCAATTACGAATGTGTGGGAATCTTCGGAGTATTTACACTATAATTCACCCATTCTTTATTACTCCAATGATCAACCCATGAGTGATAGTTTTACCATTCAGTTTATCACGAGTGATAGTGGAGCGGGGCTTTTGAATGCGACAGGAGAGACCGATTTTGGAGGAGACACTCCGAACGACTTGACATACGCTTCTGGGTACAACCTAACCTACACTGTGAGTCAAGCCGAAAGTGCCAGTGGAGGAGCGGTTGGAATTACAGTCTTCGATGGAGTAGGAAACAGCGTCACTGTGAGTTTAACCTGTACATTAGATAATACTGCCCCAACCCTGCCTACAATTACGAATATTGTGGAATCCTCGGAATATATCCATTATAATACTCCTAATCTGTACTATTCCTCAGATCAGGCGATGAGTGATCAGTTCACGATCCGATTTTCCACCAGCGATGCCATCGCAGGACTTCAAAACGCGACAGGCGAACTGGAATTTGGAGAGACGAATGTGGTGGATCTGGTTTATTCAGGAGGATATGAGCTTACTTACACGATAGATAACGGAGAAACCGCTAACGGCAACCAAATTACAATTACTGTTTACGATATGGTCGGCAACAGTGTTAGCATCGCATTGAGTACCATTTTAGATGACACGAGTCCGACATTACCATCGATTGTGAACCTTGTTGAAACATCTGAGCATTTGTATTACGATGGGGCCACGTTCTATTACTCCAATGACCAAACCATGAATGATCCGTTTATTATTATCATTTCAACAAGTGACTCAGTTTCAGGCCTTAAAAATGCCACGGGAGAAACAGAATTTGGCAATACTCCCAGTGATACAGTATATTCTGCAGGATTTGAACTTACCTATACTGTGGATAACCTAGAGTCTGTTACAGGGGGTCAAATTACGATAACTGTTTATGATATGGTCGGGAATGCCATCAATATTAATCTCCCTGCCATCGAGGACAATTTGGCGCCGAAAATTTCCCTCTTAAACACCGCGGTACGGGAATCCTCAGATTTTGCCTATTACCCACTAAATGGCACGCAGGTTCTCTATTATAGTAATAAGATGTCAACCGACGTTACAGTCTATATTAATGTGACGACCTCTGATGGGTCCTCCGGCCTTCAGGTAACGGAATTCCCATCGCTGTTCAATGTCGGCAGTGCGTTTAATACGACAGTATACAACCAGTCTTATGTTGTTTCTAACACCAGCGGGGATAATGGGACATTTACTTTCAGGAGCTTTGACAATGTGGGGAATATCGCTCTCATCACGCTAGAAATTGTTCGGGATAATCAGGCCCCTGATCAATCGGTCATTAGCGCGATTACAGAAAGTTCGCAATACTTGTACACTTCGGGGGTCGCGAAGTTATGGTATTCAGATCTCATGGGTGGGGTTCCCGTTTCCGTTGGCATCGATATTAACGGAATCGATCAAGGAGGATCACTCGCAGCGGGTTTGGCGGTGATCACATTCCCAACCATAGGGGATGAATCCCCAGGGAATATCACTTCTGGTACCTCTACGTATTCTGTGACCTATAATCTCAGTTCCACTGACAGCACAACAGGGGATTTGTTCTTTACGGTATATGACCGGGTGGGAAACACGTATCAGATCCCTCTCGAAGTGATCAATGATATTACAATTCCAACGATCAGTTTTGCCGATGTCACGAATCCATTATATGATCCCGATGCGAATGAATTGGATAACACGGGAAATTGGTATGACCAAGGTGTTCTTTCTGGCGGATTCTCTGTCAGTTCAACACCGACGGATCCATTGAGTGGTTCCCGCCAAGGAAGTGGGGTATTTACCGTTTTTATTGATTGGGATAGCACCAATGATTTGGATGACAATTTGAGTATTAACGCTGGTGCAGATGGCGATGAGATAATAACAGGCCTGACTGATGATGGCGACGGCAATATTGTAATAACCCTTACCGCCTATGATAATGTCGCCAATTTTGCGCAGACCAGTATAACGATCCGATTTGATAATACAAAGCCTTCAACAGTTGATTCGACGCTGTTAGACCAGAATGGACCTATCATTTCTTTGTCAGGTCAGGCCTCAGATGCTAGCTCTGGGGTTCAGAAGATCACATTTTTAGACTACAACGGCTCTCACTTCCCCACAATAATCTCTAGTGGGTTTGCCAGTTGGTCTCTCGATAATACATCAGCCTTAGATGGAATCATTCCCGCGGGTCAAAATATGGTATTAAATGTGACAGTTTTTGACAACGTCAACAATAAAGATACCTATAATGTCACTATCACGTTCCATACACTGAAATTCCTTGCTTTCTCCCATAACATCCCAAAACGAGTAGAGATCGATGATCCAAATCCCCTAGACTGGAAGATTACCATCGATTTCGAATATGATGGCATTTTAGCTGGGAGTGGCACCACTGTGATCGATCGTTTCATCGATCTTACCCAATTTAAAGCGTGGATAAACGATACCTCCTTGGCTATTAAGCCAGGATCCTTGGTTTGGCTTCCTGGCCCTCAACTTCAATTTACTGTCATTCTGCCCAATAGTTCCAGCACTCCAGAGGTGTTAGAGCACCTAACCATAGGGGAAACCTATCTTAAGAACCTCCGTGTGGAATGGAATATCACTACCCCCTCCATTGATGTCAGAATCGGTCACAATGTCTCAAACGTTGTGTCCTACCATGATTTGGAGATCTGGTACATTAATGACGACCTGGATATTACGGAAACGGATAACCCCGACATTATGAATTTGGTTCTGCAATTCCGTAAGGATTATCAACCTCTGGATCCGTTTTCAGGAGATCTAACTTTCCTCGTCAATGGAGGTTCCGCCACATTGGAAGGTGGAATTTCCCCTGTTGGTACTGGAACAGGCAATTGGAATGTTCCGATTCGTCTTCCATCTGGTTTGACTCCAGGCTTACACAGCATATCCTTTAGCTGGCGGTACAACCTTGGAGAGTATTATTACGTCATTGATTCAAATACTAGCAGCAATATAGTAAATTACCATGACATAGACATTACTGTGGCGCTGCCCGCCCCAGATTCGTTTAGGATATTTGAAATTGATTCAGATTTCTCATCTTTGGTCTATTTCAACATTACTGAAGATAAAGGGGATGGTAATGGCCCTCAACCAGTTACGAGTCGTGATATCAATGATCTTCTTGATTTCAGAATTCGGGGAGTAAGTCTTCTCTCCCAAACTTCGAATTTCTTGTCTGGGAGTGGTGGTAGCGATTATTCTTTCAACTTCACTCTCTTTGATACCAATACAACATTCTCTTGGATTGGAAACAACATCCTTAGTTTCCGTATAAATACGAGTACAGGGCTATCAGATTGGGGATCTATAATCCTCATTGGGCATGATTTGGTTGTATTGATAGAAAGTCTTCTTACTGAGGGTGGTCTCAATATCTTTGATCCTGATGAGCTTACACGCTTTGATATGGTTGTTCGTGTCAAAGAAGACAGGGGATTCGGGTTCCAAAACGTCACAGGGCTAAAGATGCCCAACTTTGCCAGTTTATTCATGGAAAATGTCGGGGATCCCAACCAAAACGCAACAATAGGATTTCTGGATAGCTGGATATCAACGGAAAATACAACAATGTATAGTGAGTATCTCATTAAGTTCACCCTGCAAGCCCTCGAAGCTAGTAAACTGAGCCTTGGTCGAATCAAAGTTACTTTTGAACTTACGGATCATGAAGGGCATCACGCGTCGGAGTTCAACACAGGATTAGAAAGCAAGGATTTCGTTAACCTACTGGGCTTACAATGGATTACTACGCCCTTTGGCAACTTTACGTTCGATTCATCCAATGCGACATCAGATATCACTTTCCGTTTGTCGTTGGATCAGGTTCTACATGTCCATTTCCGCATTTTCGCTCTGGATACCGGTCTTACTCTTACTGATCCTATCTATGTATACTGGGAAACCCCGTGGAATACCTCCCAACCCAACCCTCTCCCAATCTTGAGATCTGGGCACGTTACTCTCAACCTGACCTCTAGTCAGCCGTATCGTCAGGCTTTCATCGCCTATGCCGAGGGTAATCGTGAGAAACAATTACAGTTCCAACCATGGCGGTTCTACGTGGAGTGGGATAGAATGGTCGCATCAAATGTGACCATTGACGATTATTCTGCCTCTACGGATAACAATAGTGTCCTGAATGTTGGTGGCAATTATACCTTAATTTATACTGCCCTCTTTGACCAGTCTGGTAAAGGGGCTGGTAATAGTCAACTCCAGCTCAACTTGAGTGTTTCGGAATTCATAGGGATCGGATGGACTCTAGTTGACGGTAGTCTCATCGAACATCTAGCCAATGGTACTGATTTGCTTTACCCAATTGTCGGGGGATTGGCTACTATTGATCATCTAGACGGAACGGGATCGAGATTCTTCTCCATCAATAATGGAACTCAGATCATTGGACTAATGATAATCAATGATACGCAAAATGTCTTTCCATTTGGAGACGGACAACTTCAGATTGACCTTCAGTTCTTTGATCTGGCCAAAGTTGATTTAACGGTACGTCCTAAAACTGAAATTGAATCAGGTGTGCTGTATCGATATTATTCCTCCTATCCGCCGTATTCGGGTCCAGTGTTCTCATTGGTCAATAACACGTCTGCGGCCATATTCCAAGACACGCTGATTTGGACAAAATTAATAGTTACTCTGACCTCCGAAGACGGACGAATTCCTAAGCTCACGACGGGCACAATCTATGCCGATGTTGCGTATGCCCACGATAGTTCCTGGGTACTTGATGACCAAATCAGAGTTTTTCTCCTAGACAATACGCTGGATCAAAATCGTTCTGAAGCTAACTGGATAAACAACAGGGCGACTTTCACAGGCCTACTTTCCCAAGGAATTGTTGAATTAGTTAAATATAATATTTCAGCGTTTGTGGACTCTCGATATGGGATTTTTCTATTTGAGGATGCGATATCAGGATCTTCAGATGCCTATACGGAAATGATCTGGGATCAAGTTATTTTTGAGTTTTCCTTTGCGGAGCCATGGGGAGCGGATTTACGGTTCAACGTCAATACCAGTGCCATTATTCAGGTAAAAGCATATTATGCCTATGATAAAACACCATTTAACGGAACTATCTTAACGAGGCATCGTAATATCTACACCCCAATTGTTTCGGAATTTACCTTTGCTCGGAATTGGAATGATAGTGTTGTAATTAAACTAAAACCTGCTGAACAAAGCGGCCCGGGAACAACTCTCTTTTTGCTAATCAACGTAACTGCTGACTACAACTGGGGTCTTAATGGAACGCGCCCTGGCTTGGGTTATCGAGTGATCTACGGTAGTGGAACTGGTAGTAAGTTCATGATTTTAAGATGGGATCGCATTATTATGCAATTTGAGCATGCTTCCTCTTACAACCCAGGCGATTCTTTGAATATGATTCTGAAAGCTTACTATGAAAGCACCCTGGCAGCCGTAAATACTTCTAACTTTGTTTATACAGTTTATAAGGACGGACAACTGTACTCACCCGAGAACAGATCCGTTCTATCCTTTAGTGACCATGAAATGCATCCGCGAAGTCATATTTACATGATAAGCTTCGCATACGATTCACGTACAAATCTGACCGGCGCTTTTAATTCAATTACAAAAGCCCCATTTCCCTCCAATGTTGTAACTTGGATTGATAACCAGAAACCCCGTCTTGTGGAACAGAAATTAATTGATTTTGGCAACGGGACGCTTGGTTTTCTTGTAATTGCTAGTGACGATCTCCCAGAAATTTATTTCGGGAGCGGAATTGAGAATGTGACAGTTCAATTGATTATTGGTTCACAACCGCCTGGGACAATATGGCGATTAAGAGACTATGGAAACATGAGTTCAGGTGTAATATTCTTTGGCAATGTAACAACTGAAAGCTCTGGCGAAGACTTTGAATGGAATAGCACAATCACCTATAGACTGTTTATAACGGATAAAAACGGAAATCTCGAGTTTAAGGCTTTCCGTGTAAGACTTATTGCTGATCTCGATCCCCCTGAGATCTCGAACGTAAAGGTTACTTATTCAAATGAGAGCGATGGCAGTGTCACGATTGAAGCCTTTAGTTATGATGAATGGGCGGGCCTACTGAATGCCTCAATAATATTCCGTACCTTGGGAACTTTAAACTGGTCGGCTCCAGTATTAATGAATCTTAGTCTATTGGATAGTGATAACAATGGAACCTTTTCAATTCCCAAAATGTTCGCAGTTGGTGCAAACAAAGAATATAGAATTGTCATTTTCGATCGTGCAGGCAACTCAGCCTTTAAGGAAGGCCTGATTCAAGTTCTAGATAGAGCTGGCCCGCAAGTATTGCAGCCAATAACGCGAGAAACATTCACCTTTGAACAGGATAAGTTTGGTGAATTCTTTATACGGATTCAGGTGGTTGATAACGGCTCAGAGATTGAAAATGCTATTCTGCTTTACGAGATAGCAGGAACTGTTGGTAGTATTGAATTGACCGAGGTTTCTGGTAATTTAGCTGGAGAAGGTTCCTCAATTTTGGCCGCTGCCTATAGGGATCAACGAACGTTTTCCCGAAGGTTCACCATTCAACCTGATCTAATTAATACCCAGTTCCCAAGGTTTTCTTTACTTTTGAAAGATTCGGAAGGAAATCAGCGTACGATCACCGATTCACAAATCATGGCATGGTGGGAGAGCATTTACCCACAGGATACCCGTCCAATTGATAGTATTGTACCGGGCGTTTTTCAGTTGATTGAAGAACCACTTGTTCTGATGATCATGGCTGTATTTATTCTAGGTTTCGCCTTCGTGGCAATTCAGCGTTTCCGTACGATAAGTGGCTTTGACAAGAAGAAGGTTCTACAGGACATTACCAAAGTTTCCGATACGGAGGTATGGGAAGAAAATGACAAGATCTCAATTGGTTTAACAGCCAGCTTCTTTGATCAGGTGAAAGGGCCTCAACCAATCATTGTCTACCCAGATCGATTATGGTCATCGGAGATGATGATTGTATCGTTAGCTGATCGCTCTTTTTCAACGCTCGGATTTGTGGCAAATCCTAATGAAGATAAACACGCCACCTTCCGCTATCACATAAGTGGTGAGAAATGTACCGTCTTTGGATATGCTTTTGCGATCGAAAATCCTGAGGCACGTGGTGGACAGGAGAACCTGGCGATCTGCTTCGTAATTCGGCCTCCTTGGGGTACCCTAGAGAATTTAAATCGATTCTTGAATGAATTATTGGAAAATATGCAGCGAATTAGCAACCTCATGAAGGAAGGGGTTGATACCAAAATCGTCCAGAAAGAGATGGAAAAAACTCGAGACTTCCTGACGAGAGCGATGCTGGTATTCCGCAGAAAATACAAGAAGGAGTTTGTTGAATGATGATGAGAAAAGGAATAAATCAGATGATAAACTCCTTACTGGTCAACAAAATTCTTTCTCTCGTATTAATTGGTATAATCACGATTTCGTTTTATGTGGGACTATCGAACACGTTCATGGACGTTGCTCCTTCTTATCATGAATCTGAGGATTTCAGATCTCAAAGGGATTTCAGATTAATGTCATTAATGCCTTATAACCTGGCCAATCCCTCTTTTGAAGAAGAAAAGTATTCGAAATCGGCAATGCCTGAGACTACGGGCATTTACGATAATAGTGAAGTCTATGAGTCTCAAACTGCCAACGTTGGTCCTAAATCCCCACCGCGATTTCATGTGGGAGGTTCGAGCGATGGCCACGTAGGGATCGATAAGATTAGTCCGGAAGCGATGGAAATCAATGCTACCGAGATGCAATTTACCTTAAACTTTACAATCATCAATTCTCCGGGAAACCCGTCCTCTGCTCTTAAGAATCTGACCATATCAAATACCACAAACACATTTCGAATTACCACTTGGTCTAACTGGTATTTCAGGGTAAGCCCTTTGACGAATAATTATTCCTTGAATTTCATCCTAAATAGTACAGTTCTATCCGGTTTGACCTTTGGAGAGTATAATTTGACCATTTTCACAGATATTTTGGGTCATATTAGCAGTGATTTCATTCCTCTTCCAATGAAAGATCTGAGAGTGCTGGTGACGGGAATAACAAAGGGAGGTTTGCCATACAGCGAGTTTAACAATAAATTTGGGGAGGATCAACACTTCAATGTTACTCTTCAAGTAACAGTATTCGATGGAACGAGTACAAACGCTATTCAAGTTCTCCCAAAGGTTTTCGATACATTTGGTCTGAATATTAACCCTAATGTCACTTTAATATCAGAAGCTGGAGATCAGATTAATCTGCTCTATCTATCTTCAAATGGGTTTGTCGATAATAGTTCGACATCAGCGGGAATATTCAAATTTGAGGTGAACTTGACAAAAGATATTGCCACCTTCGAAAAGTATCCTGACGGTAATAATACATTGAAGTTCACAGTCACTTCTAATGACGGGATATCCGCCGCGGCAACGGCCTTCATCGATTCTAAAGGTACTGTTCTCATTGTAAAGTATAAAACAATCAAAATTGGATCCAATAACCCACTGGATTATGATAATCTCACAGATAATGCAGGGTTGATCGAGATTCGTGTGAATCCAAATGAAGAGATTAATGTTACGTATGAAGTAATAGATAATGGTACTGGATTACTAGCAGATGGCCAAAAAGTAGTTGGTCAGTTGCTTAGCTATCAAGATCCGAACCAGGCGGGTGACCCTTTTGCGATAAACACTACGCAAATTACAATAACGGCGAATGGCACCGTCACTTTGACTGCCAGTGTTATCACCCCGAGTTTTGGATATCCGTTGCTGTTCTACGTTCGTGGACATAGGACCTCTCAAGAGCAAACTCCGTCGAACATTACGATATATTGGGATCAACTGACCTATCAGTACACCTACATCGATAATTTGGGAGATACTGGATCGAACAGCAATTTCAATCAAAAGGCCCTGGGCGTTGACACGAATTCGTGGTGGGGCTTACAATTGTCTGTTTTTTACGCATCAGATAACTCACCTGCACTATCCTCTCAAATTTCCTATCGTTTTTCAGGCCAGCTATGGCAAAACCTGACAGATGGTAACGCTGGTGATCTTCTAGATGGAAAATTCTTCATTAATTATACACATCCTTTTCCTGAAGTCATATTATTTGAATGTATGATTGCCAATGGATCAATCATGGATCCTCAAGGAACGCTATTTGTAAATGAAACAACAATCTCCCGAACATTTAATTTAGATGTTACCTGGACGTATTTGATCGTTGATCTCATTCCAACCGAAGCTGATGAACGGCTAGGCACGAGCATTCAGACGAGTATCACCTTGAACGCGTATTGGGCCCATGATAGTTCTGTTTTCAATGGGTTCCTTGTTGGCAGTGATTGGCTTGGAATCGAACGTGACCTAACATTAGTGGCTGGACAAGGTATTTGGTCTGGTCTCATCCAAATTGACACTGGCAGTTATCGGTATCGGATCATCCGTATTGACGATCCCCTCTTCGGAATATCGCGTTTTACAAACACAACTGCCGGAAACAATGTGTTTATAGATCTGATTTGGGATGAAATCTACTTTACATATTCTAATTCATATAATTCATCAATGTCTCCAGCTGTTCAGAACTTCCAAGAACAAACGAGCTTCTTTGCGAATTTTGGAACTAATGCTACTCTCTATATATATGGGAGTCATTCTTACGATGGGGCACCATTCCAAGGGCTAGCCCTCTTATACGATTTTGATCGAGTGGATAGCTATCCATTAGATTTTAATTCAGATGGAGTAGCCATCTGGCGTGGTGACTTAAGTGATGCCCGCTTACCCGTTACATTCAGTGTCATGGAAATAACGAGTGCCTCAGTTGAAGACTGGGGGGTCACTACGGTGTATACGGGAGGATTTACCGAGGTAATAATTTCGTGGGATAAAATCGTAATCACATTTGTGACGGATCTAGTTCACAGGCACGGAGAATGGGCAGATGTGAGCATTGAATTCACGTATCTAGTGTATGATACCCAATTAGTGAATCTTAGTTCGGTTACTTATGATCTACTCTTGACAAATGGTACCTTACGGAGCGGCATTTCTTGGGTCAACTTTCGTGATTTTAGCATGGGGCCAGCGAAAAGATCGTATAATGTAACTGGATTATTCGATCCTAGTACCGGAATTACAGGATTTGAAACCCGTTACAGGTGGTTAGATCGTGATATGGATGAAGCCGCGGACGGAAATCTAGTCATCGTGTGGATTGATGATCAACCTCCTCGAGTACTAGATTTTCGAATCATAGATTTGGCTAATGGGACAGTTCTAATCGTTGTGGACTTCACCGATGATGGGGAAGGCTGGAAGGGAAGTGGAATAGTAAATGCGAGCCTCTGGGACAGACGTCCTTCTGTCAATAGGCAAGTTCCCGACCAATCGATATTCACTAGCGGAAAAATTTCCGAGGGGGTATGGCGGTATGGCTTTCGGTACAGCTTCAATCAGAATTTTACCGGAATCTTTAATGAGAGTTACTTCCAATTTGGATGGAATGAGACACTTAGATTCACTATCGAGGTTTGGGACGATGGATCATTAATACTTCCAGGCGTTGGGGAACTTAGTCCCGCTCTTCGGCGTGAAACAAATGAGTTTTCCATTAGGATGAACAGGGATGGAGTTACTCCCAAATTCCATCTCCTCGAGCATGATTTGATCAATTACACGTACTTGGACGTAGATGATGGAGCCATACGTGTACATGTTCATGTACAAGATTTTAATTGGTCAGGCCTCAACTTAACTTCCGTGATTCTTACCGTCACAGATGAAAGTGGGGAAATTGAAACCAATTATACAATGCAACCAGATGGTCCGATTAATGTACGAAAACGAAATCCACTTGACTACGTTTGGAACATCACTCTGACTCCTGGTCTTATTTATGATTTACGTGTATGGGTTACTGATATTGCGGGCAATACCAACAGTTCAGAGATTACTCTCACGGTGGTAGACAAAGCTCCCCCCAGAATTGGAGAGCCGATTTTGGGAAGAACTGAAGACCGTAAGCTTAACATAACTGTTGAAATATTTGAGACAGGGTCTGGAATAGCCTCAGTTTCAGCACGAATTGATGGTCATGAAGAATGGTACGAGTTGAATCCTCTAAGAACCTCAGGCGGATTTGCTGCATCAATTTCCCAAACAGGGCAGTTCTATTCCGTAATTATACCGTTGGATTTAGACCTTGGTAATGTTATCTTGCCCAAAGATTACAAGGTGATAATACGCGCAATAGATGGTGCTGGAAACCAGAAATTCTATGAAGAGGATCGGTACAAGCTTTCCTTGGGACCTCTGATATTAGAACCCGTTATTTTAATTGCCGGAGCAGTTTTACTAATAATAGCTATCGTTGTAGGGATCCGAATCACATCGAGAACGGAAGGGTATGATGTGACTAGGATAATTAGAGATAGTGAAAGGATTTCACATCAAACGATTCTAACTCTCATGGATGAATACGCTTTAGGAGTAACAGTGAACTTTTTTGATCAAGTTCAAGGACCTGTACCCGTTATTTGGGAACCTCCGCTTTTAGAAGACCAGGAACAGGTAATGTTAGATTTATCTGACAAATCCTTTTCTACCTTGGAATTTGTTGGTTTAGAGGAGGAAGAGCGGAGTGGAACCTTCGATTTTTCCACAGGAAGCTATGATTGTACCGCATTGGGGTACTCGTTTGCGGTCGACAACCCTCAAGCGCGTGGGGGAAAAGAGAATTTAACAATCGTATTATTACTTCGGAAGGAGTGGGGAGATAACCTGTTGACATTCCAGGATGAATTGGTGGAAAAACTACGTGAAATCCGTGAGATGATAGAAAACAAAGAGGATCCATCCAAAATCGCATCTAGAGCACATCAGTTGCGAGAATTTGTATCACGAATTATGATTTCATTTAATAAAATATACAAAGATGTTAATTACGAAGAAAACCTTGAGGTCGAGTAAAAGATGAAAAAACGGAATTTTTCCCAACTTATTGTTATAGGCCTTGTGACGATGATAACTTTATCATCATTAGGGGGAACAAACCAGAATCCCACATCTCTTGGTGTGCTAGACAGCAGCAAAATCACAATCTTTAAGCTGAGAGGTGATCCTGAAGCTACAAAGTCTTCGAACAACGTTCTTGACTCGAATCTCAATCCACAATACGCAATTCAACAAATAGACACGACTGTTTTGCTGAATGAAACAGGAACCAAGAATAATGGAGTCATCCAATTTGTAGAAAACATCTGGGATGACGTGCTAGGTTCCGATCCATGGGCCGTCTCGACACCTTCTATTTACCAAGATGGATTTATAGTTACCAATCCAGCGAATGTGAATAATTCGTTGTTTGTCAGAATAGGGAATGTTGAACCAGTTAATGACTCATCTTTTCCAGAAATAACAGGTGGACTTTCCGCAGGATGGGAAATAGGCTTCCCTATTCCCGCCGCATATGACCTGATTAATGTAAGTTTTAAATGGCGCTTTGATGCTCCAGATGGCGCGTTCGATAACTACACAGTACTCTCCAATGGAGTAGTATTGGACGGAACATACGATTTTCAAGAAATTAGAGCTCGAGTCCGCAATTCGGATGATGAGAATAAGTCATTTTGGTTGGAGGGGCCCGTTTCGAACAAGAATCCTAATGGAACCGTTTTTTATAGGGTGGGCCCTGAAGTTACTCTCGACGAACAGTGGTTTAGCTTTAGTCGAAGTTTTTCGGTCCCTCAGGTTCCCGCTACGAATTTCACACTTGAACTGGGAGCATATCTCAATACACGAGAGTATTATAATGAATATTTTGATGTTTGGTTTGATGACATCTTGATTATGGGGTTGAATAATGTGACTGATGTTCAAGGACCAGTGCCTACGAGTTATGGACTCTCCAAAGCTGATATCGTTACAGAAAACAAATTCTGGGCGAATTTCAGCGAGGGTACGTGGGCTAGCTATGTTAAGAATGTTACAGTTATCTATAATCGGACAGGAACTCAAATCGACACAAATGTTAACCTCAGTCTTACCTACGTTCCTCCTTCCAAGATCAATAATGCGGGATATAACGAGACTCATTGGACTGAGCTGTTGAATGTTGCTTTTGGGGATGTTATTGACTTCTATTTCGTCATGTTCGATGAAGCGAACAATTCTTATGTAACGAAAATTCTAAGTAAGACCATTCAGGATGATGCGGCTCCTGAAATCATCAGTTCCATGGATGAGGCTGATCCTTATTTTATTCGTGAAATGGGGAATGGTACGGTTCTCATTCGTGTAAACACATCGGATTTTGGAGACGCCACCTCAAAGGTGAAAATTACCTACCAGGTTGGGGGAGAGATTAAGAGCGCGCTCATGATCCAAAATGGCTCCGAATACTTCATTAAATTAAATGTTGGCTTTGGAGATGAACTAAAATTCCAAATAGAGTTAAATGATACAGCGGGGAATTTGAACACGTTTGAAAATTTTATGATCACTGCGAAAACCGATTTTGTTGCCCCAATTATTCATAGTATCTCCATTCTTCCAAGTGAATCAACGGAAGGGCGCACATTTGTCGTAGTTAACACAACAGACGCCTACGGGGAAATCAATCAAAATGGGGTAAAATTGATCGTTAGATCTGTAAATTCTGATGGAATTACGTCAACTTTGGTTGATATACTCCCGTTAATTTACAATTCTACTCTGGACGTCTATACACTGGGATCTTCTCCATTTATTTTGCGATATCTCGATGATCTGGACTATTTATTTACAGTGGAAGTAAGTGATCTTGGAGAACCCGTCAGTAACGTTGTTAACAAAACAGAAGTTTATACAGTACCAGACATAATAGCCCCAAAGGTAAATAGCATCATTGAAGAGTACCCGTATCCTAGTGTCCTTTGGATAGGGATTACAGTTCAGGATCGAGGCAGTGGAGTAAAATCCGTATTCCTTGACAAAAAGACAGAGAGTGGTTGGGATAGGATGGCCCTAAAGACTGATGATGGACTTTTGTTCTATCTCACACTCCAAACTGATGTGGTCGGAAGCGAAAGAATCGAGTACAGAGTCTATGTAGTGGATAACATTGATAATGATGCATTTAGTGCTAGTAGGGTTTATGTAACCCCAATTTTTGTCACGACATTAATGGGACTAATTGCGACGGAGGCGGTGGTTGTAACGCTCTTTGTTGCCTTTTTTACACTGATAAAAGCCGTTCAGCGTCGTCGTATTCGTGCTGTGCGTCGAGAACGTTTCGATGTTGCTCTAGGCCGGAGCGAGCGCTTGGCTTATATAGGAGAAGAAGCAATGTTTGGCTTTGTGGGTGCGTTTGGCCAGCGTGAGGGAATTGTGAGTATCCTTGCTTGGGAACCTAGCATGATTGGAAACTTCTATCAATATTTGAAAGAATTATCAGATAAAGCGAATAACTCTGTTGATTTCATCATGCAGCTCAGAGCAACTGATCTGAATACATTTGTTGATTTTAAGATCGAAGAAATCGGTTGTACTGCGCTGGTGTATGCCTATCCTGTATCGACGCTACCTCAGCAATGGCTAGCTACCCTGACTCTTGATCAAGTTCCCCAAGGAGGGGGTCAAGGGGTCCTGTTACTTATGTTACTCATGCGTGAAAAATGGGCAGAAGTGGCCAACACCTTTCAAGAAGAAATCGCAGAGGGTATAGTTGAATTGAAAGAACTGATCCTTACTGGAGAAACAAAAGAGAATTTCCTCCAAAAAGCGAGAGAGTTTCGCAGATTTATCTCGGGTACAGTCGAAGTCCTCGAAGAAATCGAAACAGAAGTCGAAGATATCTCGGATGACATCATGGAGGATTTTGAAGCTGATTTCCTCCAGTCAGATGAAAAACCGCCTTCTTTTGATCCTAATGATGAAAGGGGCAGATTCTCGTAGATCCCGGTAATGAATGTATCTTGAGGTTGATGAACTTTGAATGAGATTCTAAGGCTTCGGACCGAACCTTGTAGTATCTGTAATGAAACATTAGCTTTAGGGATTTCTGCGAACGAGCTGAAACCCGATGTAACAGGTCTGGATCTCTTTATCGACAATCATGGACTCGATGACGTGGAGCAACCACATGTCCGATTGCTGTATATCGATGCAGAAGGTGTAGTTCGTACTATCTCGACTGTTTTAAAGTTCTGTCATGTACTCCATAAGTGAAAGCCGCCACTGTCTGGCTTGACACTCCCTCGTTGGTTACGACTCTCATTCAAGTTCAATTGGAATACGTTGTGCCACGCCACGCATCCCCTTTCTACTACAAGTGACACTGAAAAGGGGAACTCCAAATTCTACCGCGAGAAGAGTAGCAAGATCAAGACTATCCCCAACCAGAACATCAAGTATGGCACCATCTGATTGACGATAAACACGCACGTACGCACGTTCTATTCGCTGGGAACTTGCTTCACCATATCTTTTTTCGACAAGGATCATTGTGGGCCAAATAACACCTCTTTTGAACCACCTTTTACGCTCTTCTAGTGGGATGCTCATCTGAGGGACTTTATCGGAAAGCTGAGGGAACTTAAATCCTGAATCATTTGTAACGACGTTCTCCGCAACCCGAACGTGCGGATTTTGTCTAGCAATCCAGCCGAAGGTTCTAAACTGTGCCACTTTTATCCACTAACTTCAATAATCCACGCCATCAATAGGGCCTAGAATTTTCAATATTGTTCGATATTCTCAGGACTTCATCCTAAAAAAGCTTTGCAGATTTTAGGTGCGTAACGAAGAGTGTTTTGATTAATTATTCCGCAGTCTCGTTCGAACATTCCATACTGCACGGGTTTAGGATGCAACTCGGTGAAAATCGTACCCCCACCAGATGATTTTTATGACGTTCTGAGCGAAAACCGTAAACCAGAGTACCACAATGGCAAAAAAGAGTCCCTGCAATATTGAACTTTCGGACAAGAAATCTAGGAAGTAAACAACGCCCATAACGCCTAAAATGTATAAGAGATCTGATGAAATCACTGTTCCTGCATTTAATTCGTGGTTAAGCTGAATAGACTTCTTGATTTCGTAATAAGCCAAGCTGCCACCGATTAACCCACCTAAGAAGCCCGCTATATACAGTTGTTCAGGCCACAAAAGGCGATTTGACCATTCCCAAGCCGAAATCACAGTGAGAATGCTAATAATGAAGAATACAATAGAAACATTTGTAACTGAAGCCGTTGTAATGGCTATAACGAAATCCCATTGATTTGGCTTTGTGGTAACTGGTTTTACTTCCAATGTGTCTGGATTTTGATCATTTGTCACCATATCACCTTGATGAAACCAGCATTTCAAACGCCCCAAGTCGTTTAATCACCCATTCTTGGTCAAGCGCGGCAAGAAATGGAGCCAACCGTGGACCTCGGGACGTTCCGAGAAAAATATGATAAAGGATTCTGAAAAATTGTTGCATTTCTTTTCTGGAGAGGTTTTTTCCATCACGAATATCAACCATGCATTTCTTGATCTCCTCCTCGGTCCACCTGATCTTAGACAGTTTTGTATCTAGTTCCGTCACAAGCTCATAATATCGATGATTGAGGTCTTCGGATAACCGAGTGGGGGGTTTCTCAGTGATTTCGAAACGTAAGGATTGAGGAGCGTGATCAAGAGCCCATTGTCGCGCTTGAGCAAGTCGTGATGAGATGTAGGATCTTGCGTTTTGATCTGGGCGTTTTGACAAGATTTCTGCAGTTAGAAGCTTTTGAACCGCTTGGTCCACTCCAGTTTCATCTGGCCCCACAATTTGTGCTAAGATTACTGAATGATTAAAGTCCAATTGAAACTCCCGATATTCGGGAACTTCATTGTAAAATACAATTTCGAAACTTCTAACAACAGTGTGACGTTCTGAAGGGTCGTCCAAGTTTTCCCGTCCTGAATAGATCCTTTCAGCGCGATCATAGTCCGCAATGTAGTAAGGAATTTTATCAAATCCTAAAACAATTCGTCTTCGTGGAGGAGTTTTTAGATAAAGGTACTTAAGGACTTCTGGACTCGCATATTTGAGCCAGTCCTTGGGAGTGAAGCCGATAAATCCAGAACTCGTCATATCACCGTAGTCAGTTTTTCCTTCGGAATATCCGACCCATTCGTTCCAATAGCCATATGGACCTGGACGGCCGAGAACATTCCGAAGAACTTCAATACAGCTATCGCGTGATCCACCTACTGTTGCATGATCCTTCCCATAAGGTTCAAAGTGTACATCGAGCAAGTACCAAATCGTAGCCCATTCTAGGCGCCAGTTCAGTTTTCCCAGCTTCATATCCGACCATCCCTCCATATCGCAACCTTTGCAGGAATAACGGACTTCATAGGAAGAAAAGTTCACTTCGAGAGCGGTAGTTGTTCCAATTCGGTTGCAGTTAGAACATCTCGGATTGAATGGAATCCATCCCTCTGGAAACGGATTCTCCGGGCGATATTTGTTGAGTATCTCGCGTACTTGTTCCTTTTTCTCAATCAGCTCAAGAATTGCATCTTGCATTCGTTTTTCTTGGTAAAGCTCATGCGTTCGAACTATTTGGACATTTCGGCCGAAGAGAGGAAGCGGTTCACCAAAATCTTTCCAAAAAAAGTCCACCCAGGATGAATATTCTCCTGAAGGGTCAGGGACGTCTACGAGACGCCAATTAATGTATTGCTGGCCTTCCTGAGGATCTTTAAATGCATTAATTTGAGCAGGTTTCCCCTTCCACGGATCTGATGTATATAGGATTAAGGAATGATTCGCAGTATAGCCAGCACGCTCCAATTCATTGACAACAGCGTTCGTTAAGACAATCTCTCCTCGTAATCGGCCAACGTGCTGTCTCCCTGATACAGAAATTCCACAATTGCAATTAAACTGTTTGATATCAGGCCAGTGGTTGATTATTTTGCTTGTCAATTCATCTATCCAATGGATCGGGGTTGGTTTTGATGTTTCTGACATCTAATTGGAACGCTCTACTATTGCTTCTGCGGTTCTTGCCTTTGTTTTGACCTTTAAATGGTTACTTTGAGAAAACGTCCAGAACATATCGATCTTGCGCAATAATGCGGGAAATCTATAATTCAAGCAAAAAATGGGTGGCCAAATACCCATTTAACCCCCTATCTCACTCATGCTTATGGATGTCCCTATTCTGCCCAGTATTAAAATCGTCGCAAATTTCAGAAAATATTCTCCATATCAATAGACGATTGCTCAAGTCTGGGAATCTTCAGGAGTTTGTTCCTGTATCTCTGAAGCATTCAGAACTAGGATGAAAAACGTATTCTCTTGGGTAATAAGGTGAATTAAACTCCAAAAGCGACCCAGTCATTCTCGTTCACCCTTCCTTGAAGTTTTTAGTAATCTCCGTAATCCGTAAATGAGCTAGATCTAAATCCTTCTTTTCTACAAAAATCACTATTGCATATGGGAAAACATTCCATAGCAAAGCGTAAAATTCTCCAGATAATCCAAGCTGAAGATTGTCAATGGGAAATTGTGTTCGATTAGAAAGGTCTAGGACTTGCTTTATAGTTGCTGCAACTTCATCTCCCACAGAAGTTAGACGATCACTCGTTAAATGTGTGTAAATCTGACTCATTTCGGGTCTAGAATAGATGAGCATATCATCAAAGAAGTAATCACTCTGAGAATGAAGGATCTCCAATAATTTTTCCAGTTTTTCTGTATCCAGTCTTATAAGTGATTCAAAAGCTTGATTGCACTCCCTTGTGAACTCGAACTGTTTGGGGTCTACAACTCCATCCCATGATTTATCAGCTAACGCCTCACCAAATTTTTTTTCAAAGCTGTTAACCAAGTCAACAATAAATTTCTCATAAACTGGCCCCGTCTGGTATGTAAAAAAGACACCATAGGTGTGTTTTCCCTCTGCAACAATTGCCACATATTGTCCATATTTAACGTGGCGTGTCGATTGGACTTGATCCCCAAATGTGTCTTCCATTACTTGCATGATCGATGTAATAATTCCTCCACGGATTTCTGGGTGAAAAAGCATATGAGGGCGAAATTCATAAGAAAACAAGGGTAATCCTGACCCCTTATCCATGATTTCAACACCAATCAGCACGATCACCTTGGGGGAGATGGATCTTCCATGGGATGATGGAGAAATTAATTTCTACTCTTCAGATGTTTATTCAATAGCACAACATATGGATGAAACCCCTCTTGAAGAGCTTTTTCACTACGATAATTCTTTACCCAGTTTTTTGAGACGGTCGAAATCTTATTTACAAAGGAATAATGTTTCAATTGGCTTAACTATGAGCAGCAGGATGCTCCCCAATATTAGGAATGACTTTTAAAATGGTACAGAAATGGGTATATTTATTCCGAGAAGGGAATAAGGAACTCAGGGACTTACTTGGGGGAAAAGGGGCTAATATAGCTGAAATGACAAATCTAGGGGTACCCGTACCCTTTGGTTTTACCATAACCACCAAAGCGTGTATTTACTATATGAAAAATGTCTCCTGGCCCGAAGGCTTGGAACATCAAATCAGAGAGGCTCTAAAATCTCTAGAAAACGATGTAAGAATGAAATTCGGTTCTGAAACACGAGGAAATGGCAAAACATTGCTGGTTTCGGTAAGAAGTGGCGCGAAGTTCTCTATGCCAGGGATGATGGATACTATACTCGATCTAGGGATCAATGATATTATCGTGGAGAATATGAGCCATGAAACTGATCCTCGATTTGCCTGGGACTCATATCGTCGCTTTATCCAAATGTTCAGCAATGTGGCAATGAACATCCCTGGAAAGCTCTTTGATACAGCCCTTCAGAACATCAAAAAGGAAAATGATGTTAAATATGACTTTGAATTAGATACTGAACACCTCCGACGGTTGGTTGGCGTTTATAAAAAGATATATCGCGAAAATTTGGGCACTGACTTTCCCCAGGATCCCATGGAACAACTCAAATTGGCTATTACCAGCGTATTCAAGAGCTGGAATAATCCTCGAGCAATTGCTTACCGAGAACATGAAATGATACCAGACGACCTCGGAACCGCGGTTAATGTTCAGATGATGGTCTATGGCAACCTAGGAGACGATTCTGGAACGGGAGTATTATTTACAAGAAATCCATCCAGTGGTTCGGACGAAATCTATGGGGAATACTTGGTCAATGCGCAAGGCGAGGACGTTGTTGCAGGAATTCGAACACCTGTTCCAATCAGGCACCTTCAAAGGCAATTTCCTGAAATTTATTCCCAGCTTTACGATACTGTGAAGATGTTAGAGCGGCATTATGCTGACATGCAAGACGTTGAATTTACAATAATGGATGGGAAACTCTTCCTGCTCCAGACGCGCAATGGTAAGCGAACGGGAGTTGCTGCAGTAAAGATCGCTCATGATATGGCGGAGGAAGGCCTTATCTCTCAGGATGATGCTCTTCTACGCGTTACTCCACGCGATGTCGAAAATTGTATGTTTCCAAGGATCAATTGGATATCCGAAAAGCATGGCCTCCAGTTAGTGAAAGAAAATGGAGACGAAAGACGTGAAACACTAACTCTACTAGGAAGAGGTCTTGCAGCTGGACCTGGGGCAGCTACCGGGTACGCGATTTTTGATAGTGACCGAGCAGAGCAATATAAAAAGGAAAATCCTACACGTTCGGTCATTTTAGTGCGCGAGGAGACTAGTCCTGAAGATTTTCATGGTATGGTGGCTAGTGACGGTATCCTGACCATTCGTGGTGGGATTACAAGTCACGCAGCGATCGTATCTAGGCAGATAGGTAAACGCTGCATAGTGGGAGCTGAACTTTCCGGACTCACAGTTTTTGAAGAAGCGGGTGTCCCCGTACTCGCATCCAAAGAACATTCAATTAGGGAAGGAGAGTGGATAACATTGGACGCCTTTGAAGGGAAGATCTATTCAGGCAAGGGAGCAATTATCATTCCTAGTGATCTTCCGCCTGAACTAGTTAAGATTCTGGATTGGGCCGATTCGCGGGCCAAGATTGGTGTACGGACAAATGCTGATAAGGCTGAAGACACAGCAATCGCTATGAAGTTCAAGGCACAAGGTATTGGATTGGCCCGAACCGAACACCAGTTTTTTGAAAAAAATCGGCTGCCAATAGTCCGTGAGATGATCCTGGCCAATACCCTCAAAGAACGGCAGAGTAAACTTGACCTTCTAATTGGATTTCAAAGATCAGATTTCGAAAACCTTTTTCGGGCAGCAGAGGGGAAACCTGTTACCATTCGGCTTATTGACCCCCCGTTACATGAGTTTTTACCCGATCCAAATAAACTCGAATTAGATCTTTTGAAGGGAGAAATTCAGCCTAGCGATGTAGAGGCTGTCAAAAAACTGCTCCCTCGGCTTCGAGAGTTCGAAGAAGCAAATCCAATGATGGGATTTCGAGGAGTTAGGCTTTCTATTGTTTACCCCGAAATCATCGTGATGCAGGCCAAGGCAATTATCGAGGGAGCGATAAATGTTAAACAAGAAGGAATGGATGTTCTACCCGAAATCATGGTACCTTTGCTTATTACAGGTCGTGAATTTACTTTTGTCAGAGAAATCATTGACAAAACAATCAAAGAAGTATTTGAACAGAAAGGAGTGGTCATTCCTTATAAACTTGGTACAATGATTGAAACTCCCAGGGCGGCTCTCACTGCCGCTCGTATTGCAACACGGGGAGCTGAATTTCTTTCATTTGGTACAAACGATCTTCACCAAATGACCTTAGGCTTCTCGCGTGACGATGTCGCCAAGTTCCTTCCTCTTTATATTGAAAAAAGACTTCTCGATACAGATCCATTCATAGAAATTGATTTCAAGGGCGTGGGGCGTCTAATGGAATTATGTGTCAAAGAAGCTAGAGAAGTCAACCCTTTGATCAAGATTGGCATATGCGGGGAACAAGGGGGAGATCCCAAGAGTATTGATT
Source organism: Candidatus Heimdallarchaeota archaeon (assembly GCA_048881705.1). Lineage (GTDB taxonomy): Archaea > Asgardarchaeota > Heimdallarchaeia > Hodarchaeales > Hodarchaeaceae > Hodarchaeum. The sequence goes on from JBHLSH010000019.1 coordinate 24,923, forward strand.
TTTGTTATAAACTCGGAATGGATTATGTCTCTTGTTCGCCTTTTCGGGTTCCGGTTGCACGACTTGCAGCCGCCCAGACCTCACTCCGAAACTCGCGCGCCGCAGCCTGATAGAGGGATCCACTTAAACCTGTTTTTTTCTCTTTTGTTTCCTGATAGTTAAAATTACCAGAACGGGGACTATCATGAAAGATAAAAAACTGGTAATATTTGGCATACTAGTTGTTGTAGTAAGAATGGTAGCTGAAGAGTTCTTAGGGGCCGTTAACTTATAGATTCGACCATCAGAAGAACAAACATAGATTTCCTTTGCATTATCTATTCCAAATGAAAGAATATCCAAATTGGAATCAATTAGAAGGGTATTTACGGCGTTTATTCCATCATATTCCAGCGCCCAGATTTTTCCTGACCCGTAATCTCCATAAACATATTTTCCAACGATTTCAGAGAGTGAATTCCCAGTATAGACAAATCCCCCAATGATGGTTGTTCCTTCAGATCGGCCATAGTCCCAGATTGGCAAGGTTAAACCAGTCTGATTACAGCCGCTTGCTGGATTGTAGCAAGAAAATCCTTCCATGATGCTCCAACCGAAGTTTTGACCTTTTTTTGTGATAAGACTGATTTCTTCTCTAGTGTTTTGGCCAACATCTCCGACCCAGACGGTACCGCTCTGATCAAAGCTAAATCGCCAAGGATTTCTGAAACCCCAAGCATAAATCTCCTCTCTGTACCCTTGGGTATTTCCGATAAATGGGTTATCAGCAGGAATGTCATAAGGGAGGCCATTTTTCTGATGATTGACATCGATTCTTAGCATGCTTCCTAATAACGTGGCCCGGTTTTGTCCATGGTTTAAAGGGTCTCCTCCGCTTCCGCCATCGCCAAGACCTATGTATAGGAATCCATCGGCTGGATTAAAGGCTATTTGACCTCCATTATGATTTGCATAGGGCTGATCGATCTCGATAGTAATTTCTTCACTTGTAATATCTACAGATAGCGGGTTGTTTAAATCGACCGTGAAGCGCGAGATAACCGTTCTGCGAGGATTACTCGCCATATAGTTAATATAGAAATATCCATTTTCGAAATAGTTTGGATGAAATGCTAGTCCCAGGAGACCCTGTTCCCCTCCGTATAGAACTTTTTCGGTAACGTCAAGAAACGGCTCCTTGGTAACCACCCCTGGAGTATTTTCAAATGAAAAGATGTTTCCCGCTTGCTCCACCACAAACAATCTGCTACTTGAATTTCCAGGGGAGTAGATGCCAACTGGGTTTTTGAAAGTTAGATTGGGAAAAGCGTTCTCTAAGGAATAGCTGCCTGTAGTTGAGGAATCTATGGGAAGACGAAATTCATAAAATACAAACACGATGGTAAACATTGAGAGTACGCCAATAATCAGTATGGATTGATTATTCAATAAAATCTCTCTGAAATCTCTTAGATCATAATTGCTCAATTCTATTGAATTTGAGCGTTGTTGAATCCAGATGCCATGATAAAACGGGCATAAAGCGGTAAGGCCCTTGCCTAATTGGGTCTGGAATATGATAATTAAAGGGTTACACTCAGGTTTCTCAGACGTCAAAAACCTTAAGGTGATTCAAAATGAGTTTTTCTAAAGAGGAATTTGCGAAGTTCATAGATCATTCAGTTCTACGGCCAACTACAGGTGAGAAAGACATAATACGGGTGGCACAGGAAACAAAAGACTGGAATTTTGCCTCCATGACAGTTAATCCAGTTTGGGTAAAACAAACAGCACACGAACTTAAAAACACTGGAATTGATGTAACCGCTTGTATTTCTTTTCCATTTGGGGCTTTACCTCCAGATCAAAAGGCATATGAGGCACGAGAAGCTGTTAAGAACGGGGCCACAGAGATTGATATGGTCGCGAATATTGGGGCAATCTTGGACAAAGATTGGGCCAGGGTCATCCAAGATATCACTGCTGTGGTTGAAAGTGTCCCGAACATTCCAGTAAAGGTAATCATTGAGACAGCCTATCTGACTGATGTACTGAAAAAGGAAGCAGCCATATGTGTAGTAGAGGCAGGGGCCGCTTTTGTTAAAACTAGTACTGGTTTTTCTCCTATCGGGGCCACAGTTCATGATATTAAGCTTCTAGCTAGGACAGTTAATGATAAAGTAAAAATAAAGGCCGCAGGAGGTATTCGTCACTTTGAAGATGCTGTCAGCATGATCAAAGCGGGAGCAAGTCGTATTGGAGCTAGTTCATCCATTCAAATCATGTTGGAGGCAGGATACACACTTTGATCCGAGAAGTGCATATTGCGAATACTAAATTGGGCGAGTGTTGTTTCTGGCTTCTTAATCACCACTGAACCAAAGGTTCTTTAGATTCGAATTATATTATAGCATAATCTTCAAAAGGACTGATTTTCATATGGTATCGATCCTCGATGTTATCCTATCCTACTTCCTCTATTTTTTACCTACGCTAGCATTATCATCCCTCGTGGTAATCATAGGCCTACTGATCTATGTCCTAGGTAAACGAAAAAACCTCCGAATTATGGATATCTCTATTGGCCAGATCGAGCAGAAATCGAAAAACTGGGTAACCGAGTTTCAGCTCGATGAATTCAGTACTATTGGACGTACATATCGGACTGAGCTCCAACCCAATCTCGCCGTGAAAAACCTCCGAATTCATTTTACGATGGTTCAAAGACATTTACTTATGAGTAAGATCGGTTCTCTGTTGCGAAGACGAAAAGATTACCTGTTAGTCGAAGCTGACCCACAAGATAAAATCGTACATCGCTACCAGATCGAAATTTTGAATCGTAATGACGAAGGTCGTATCAAAGCGTTGGTAGACATGCTCGGAATGCTGGTGGATATCAGTTCTCGAAATCCAACAATCGATGAAAACTTTATTATCAGAGTAAACGATCGAGAATTCTTTCAAACCATCTTTGAGAGCAATCCAAACTTGCTAAAAATCATTTATTCTATCCGAGAGAATCTTGTACGAGTCTCTCTCTATCCTCTTGCGACGCCCTCAATTCGAATCGTTACAGAGCTTAATGAACGTACACAACCATCACTTTCTCTTCGCTTACTACTTGAATTAGTTACAGAAATAACAAGACTAGGCAAGAAAGGATTTTATATGAAACAGCAAGTACCTCGTGTTACCAAAGATCCAACTATTAAGGAAGAGAAACCACGATTCCCAGGGGAACGAAGAAGGCGATAAGGATCGTAATAACTACTGGTGCGACTTAGACTCCGCTCGAATGGTTTCGAGTTTTTTGGCTATCTGCCGACGAAGATCAAACACATCTATATCTTTAGAAAAACGGTAAATTGGCAAATCTATATACTCTCCTTTAATATCCTCTTCATATAGTCGAATTAGAAAGCCCTTTACTCCAACAGTACCAGTAGAGATAGCTAAAGAAACCATTGAGAAATCTCGCCATCGATATTCATGAGTCTTTTTTCCAATAACGAAAGTGATTATCTCGTCTCCCAAAGTGAGACTCCGTCTCACATAACGCGTATAATAGAGATAACCAAGAGTTAAAGCTCCAAAAATTAGAATTATTGGAGTAAAAAGATCAATCACAATGATTGTTTCGCCAGCAGATTGAGCTACATTCACACGGATCAAAACAAATCCAAGCGTTTCTATCGCAAGAATGGTAAGAACAATCCAGATAATGTTCCAAGTACCTCGGGTTTTAAGAACACTAGGAGAGATTTCTGGTTGTTTTTCTTCCAGATTTTCCATACGGTCACTTTCTTCCGCCATCCGCATCGTCTCCGTATTAAAGTGTTTTGTATCTAGACCAATTCTTATCTAGGTTTGCTGGGTCAAATAGTTTAGCTCCTCGTCGGGAAATAAAGGAATCCGAATTGATTATGGTTTTCTTTTTTAAATCAGAATATAATAAACCTACTTCTCTCGAAGCATGACGTTTTATGTTTTCAGCTACTCTTGGAAGCACTTCACCTTGGCCGTAGAAGACAATCCACATCCATTCAAACTCCATACTATCCTTCACATAGTATGATTCCCTGAGATACTGAACAATAGCAGACCATTTAGTGCGTGGTGGGTTTTGGATGTGGATAACTGCGCACCCAACTTTATAGGTTGGTGATGCCATGAAAGCAAACGCTTTTGATAACAGAAAGCCGCCGCTACGCACACCACCGTAGATCAAAGTATCGAACTTCGTTTTGTGACTCTGTTTTTCTTGATCCACTTCCTTGATCGCCTGAGAGAGCAGAAAATCTCGAATAGCTACGCTGAAGTTTGCTATCCACCTTCCGCCCTTTATCATTAGCTCGTACTCAAGATAATTAAGATATTCCTCGGTTATTGGTAAGGTTGGGGAAGACACGATCCCTCATGTATATGAAAAAGTGACCCCATTTATAGAATATCATTGGTAAAAAAAAGAGGAAAAAAAAGGAAGGGAGTGGGGGAGCAAGAGACTACGGCTTACTCGGGTGGAATTGAGGCGTAAATCGTTGTGAAATCTACACCACGTCGGCTATAATAGCTCTTCATGTAGAAGTAGATGACAGCTCCAATTATTACCATTACTACGACAGTCCAAAAGCCCCAGTTGAGAGTTGCAATGATATCTCCGCTGGGGATGATCGCCGCGGTGTCGGGTATAATTGGCATAGCACCGATCAGTGGAAGGGCTTCTAGGCCTGCCATCGGAACTAGGATACCAAACTCACCCAATATTACCAGATCCAGATATATATTGGATATTAGGGCGATCCAGCCGATTACGACAATGCCCTCTCTACCAAACACTTTCGGTCGCCACGCGGTTCTCTCATAAACGTCTTTCATACGACCCGGTAGCATTATAGCAGCTACACACGCCATAGTGAAGAAGATGCCGTCTAAGAGGTCTGTAGCAACAACCCCGTTACCTATCATCTCTGCTAAAACAGGGATATGTATAACCCCGTTTAGACCAAAGGTACCCGCTTCGGCAAATACACCTAGAATAGCTATAATTGCAGTGGCGGTTATTGCATTGGTGGGAGAATGCCAGCGTTCATCGACTTTAGCAAAGGCCTCTGGTAGTGCACGATCAAAGGACATGGCGAAGAGGATTCTTGAAGAGGTGGTAATGAATGGAGGGAGGTCGTTTGCGAGCCATAAGACACCTGCAATTGCAAAGAAGATGGCGAGGAATCCAAATCCAAGACCATCAGCGGCTACTGCAGCAACGAATGGCATGAAGTTATAGCCAGTATATGTAGGATTGGCGGCCTGTTCATTGTTGAATGATACTGCTTGGAACCACTTCCATCCGCTTGCGTGAGTACCTACGGAGGCTGCCATTGACATCAAAGTGCTGATCGACATGTAGATACCGAGGATAAGAAAGCCAGCTGCTAGATGTGAAATTGGTAACGATCGATTAGCTTCCTTAACTTCGCCTGCGGCAAAGGAAATAGCTGCGTACCCAATCCATGACCAATAGGCTCCGAGGATAGCAGTGTTCACTGCAGAGAAGTAATCTGGTGCTTGGTTTGCGGGAACATCGAGACCTTGAGATACGGCATCGGCAATCCATTGGTTAGCTGTAGCGCCTGTCACATTTTGTATTCCTGTTTCCATGGCTGCGGTATTTAACACACCCATAATAAGCATTGCATAGATTGCCACTGTAATAACAGCAGGTATCCAAAACATCACATGTAACAGCTTTCCTGTCATTGAGGTACCGAAGAATGCGATTCCTGCGAAGAGGAAGGTAAATACGATACCCAAGATGGTATACCAGAGCGGGTCATCAAGGAAATCGAACGCTGTTACGCCAGCTACTGGCATGAAGAGGACTGTAAACTCAACGACAATCACCGCAATAAGCCCGTAGCTGATGGCAATGCCCAAAAATTCAGCCCAAGCGGATACAAAACCGACTCCAGGACTGATAACCCGTGAAATGTAGACATATCCACCGCCCGCACGGGGCATGGCCGTTGCCATTACTGCAAACACGAAAACTGTCGAGATCGCAGCTATCCCTGTCAGAAGAAAAGCAACCACCAGTGGATCGACCAAAAGCACTTTCGAGGGATGTAACGGGGCCCATCCTGTTGTTTGAAACACTCGTTTCTGCCAACCAGCGCCGACGACGTTAGATAGGATAAAAATGGTCGCTGTTACCACTCCTATTTCCCGTACGAGACCTGTTGCGTCTCGGACATAGGTTTTTGATTCACTCATTTGTATTTTCACCTTCGAAATCTACCAATAATGGGAAATCGTGAGATCCCATTGTTAGGATATGGATGCTGCGAAAACATTCATTATTGGTGATTCTCAGATACGTTTCCTAACACATTTGCCGACTTGCGGAGAAATCCGTTAATGCAAGACGACAACTGTACAACCATCCTATCAACCGTGCAAGTTATATAAAATTTTCGTAGGAATGCAGTCCTCCCCGTGATGGAACATTGAAGTAGACATTCAACGATATTCCCCCAAATATCGCATCAATATTTTACTTTATTGAAATATTTAAAGTTTTTCGACCAATGACGAGTCATAATCAAAATGCAAAATCACTGCCTCCTTTCAAATGGGAGAAATCTTGGAGCCTGATTACTGGAATGATTTGGTTATCCGGATAATTCGACGTACTGGAGGTATTAAACTTGGAGCACGAAACTAACATACCCTTGGATACTGGAATATTCCTGTGAAAAATGTAGCAACTGCAGACTGAAACCTATCTTTTTCTGAAAATAAAATCCCTACCTGTCACTTAACTTATTCATCTATTATATCCATCTTATGAATGATTTTCGAAAAATAAATAATTCGATTTATGGATGCAGCGTAAATCAAGTTTAACATTATATACGTGGAATCATATTAGTTAAAACGACATCTAATTACTATAAGGGTGAATTTAGGATGGTTAGGTTCTTTTATTGCACAGATATACATGGATCCGAAGCAGTATGGCGGAAATTTCTCAATTCAGCGAAATATCTGAATGTTGATACTCTGATTATGGGCGGTGATATCACCGGAAAAAGAATTGTTCCAATCGTCGAGCAACCAGATGGATCTTGGACTGGATCTATCTACGGACTTGCCGAGCAGGAGGTAGTAATGCGTACAGAGAAAGATATCAAGGATTTTGAATTCCGTGCTCGGATGGCGGGTTGTTATACCTATCGTATCACACCTGAAGAACAAAATGAACTATCCTCCCCTGAATCAATGACCGAAGAAGGGAAGATGGTCAAAGGAGGAGCACTGGATAAACTGTTTGACAAAGTTGAAGCAGATTCATTACAACTCTGGATTGATATGATCGACGACACCATGGCAGATGGAACCAAACGCGTCCCCAATGGTACCAAAATCATCATTTGCCCTGGAAACGACGATAAGTTTGCGATAGACGAAATTATCATCAAAGATCCGCGTGTGATTTTCGGAGAAGGTGCCAAAGTCGATTTGGATGATCAACATGAAATGATATCCTACGGGTGGACCAATCCAACCCCCTGGCACACATATCGAGAAACAAGTGAAGATAAAATCGAAGCCAAGATTGAGGAACTAGTTCCTAGGATTAGAAACTTGGAAAACTCTGTCTTCTGTTTCCATGCGCCGCCCTTTGAGAGTAAAATTGATGAAGCTCCATTGTTAAATTCCGATCTCACGTATGCTGGATATAGCGGAGGCGAACCTGTTCGTGGACCAGTAGGCTGCAAAGCGGTGAGAAACGCAATTGAAAAGTACCAACCACTTCTGGGACTCCATGGACACATCCACGAATCACCTGGCAGCGTCAAGATCGGTCGAACTTATTGTTTAAACCCCGGAAGTGAGTATACTGAGGCTATCCTCAAAGGTTTCCTTGTTGAACTGGAGAAAGGGGAAATAAAACGAATGCAGCGGGTCGAAGCTTAGGTTATCCCAGTCTGGGCCCCAATTTAAAAACCGTTGAATCAGTTATTTCGGTTGATGAGATTTTCACCGAAGTTCTGAATACCATGAGAAACCGGAAAAAAGACGTATAAATGATTCTTTAAAAACTCGAATAATAGTCTGAAGGTCAAACTATGCAAAAATCTTTGGCGCAGGCTCAGAACGATGCCCTAATGGAACTTGGCTATAAATTCCTAAACCAGTGTAAAGAACATTCGATTCCTTGCTTCCTTTGGGGCGGCGGCGCGATATACTACTTCTTGGGGGGGAAGATGGACTATCGAAAAATGAGTGATATGGAATTTCTCCTCCCTTTAAAGGTAGATCATGAGGTACAGGGACTTCTAGAGGAGATGGGGTTCTTACCCTACAAGACATTCAACAACATGCAGAATCAGTATGACCCCAAGAGGAGAGAGTTTTATCTGCCAAGCAGAGAGCTATCAAAAAATGAAGAGGATAATGTCTTCCATGGTCGGAAAAGCAATGTTGAAGACGCCAAATTTAAAAAAGTAGAGCTCTTCGTTAATGGAATTCGGTTATGCTGGACTTTCAAAATCAAGGATCTACCCTCTAATTATTTTGAAAGTTTGATATGTCCACCAGGCTTCCAGATCGCCCTCAAAGCTCACGCCATTCATCCCGATGATTTTGACTTGAAGGATATACAGGACATTGCCCGTGTTGTGAATTCACCTCAATGTGGAGTGGGATCCACAGATACAATATTTGATGACATCAATCCAGGTCAGCCAGGGCAATATGTCATAGGAAAAGATATCTTCGAGAAAGTGGCAGACAAGAAGCTTGATTTTGCAGGAACTATTGTTCGAAATCTCTCTGAGGTTTTGCTTCATGCGGGATTAACTCAAAACGGAAAGACCAAACTCCTGGAGATCATCGATTTCCTTAAACCGCTAGAAGAAAAGGATGAATCCCTGGGATTTTTATCTAGGGCGAAAAAGGAAAAACCCGTTCGTGTCGATGCCCGAACGCGTTAACTATCTTCACTAGAATCTTTGAGGGTTGTGGGTCTATCAATTAGATGTTTTCCAGAAAAGATTCTAAATTCGCCCACACTTTCAGTTGTTTCTACTGGGCGGTACCACCGTTTTGAGGCGCCTATTTTTGCCCGTGCCCTCCAGGCGCGGTTTTTTGGGAGTTGACCGAAGTATTCGGTCATCTTATCGATTTTCCTGGCTACATTCCCTCGTTGATCTTCTGAGAGCTCATCAAATTCATCCAGAACGTTCTTGATGTTTGTCAGATTTGTTGTGACTGTGTGATAAAAACCCCAGGCGTAGGCGCCTTTTCGCAGGTATTTTTCGCCCATATGTTCAATGTTGATCGTTTCAGGCTCGTTATCAAACCCGATCTTATGAGGAATGAGCAACATTATTGTATCTGCGATATCTTTGTAATTCATTTTGACAATTTGGGTTTTCCCCAAAAGTAGCTCGGCAAGTGGTAAGGTTGGCGAGTCCAATGCAAGACGTTTATGGTCAAGGTCAATGTCATGGTTGAACTTCATTTTACCATAGAAACAATCAATAAACCACCAGTTCTTGGGATGGATATAGATACGGCGCTGGCTAGCGGCTGTGGATAAAGTCGGCTTTCGTTTAGCATATCCTAGTTTCTCCATGAACTTATCCATCTTTTTCATATGTTTATAGGAAATTCCCCCGTCGATGTCAGTTATTTCAGCCCCTGCCTCATCCCCTAAGCGTTTCAAACTCTTGTAAAGGTTTTCCAGGCCATGAGGTTGGACATGGAGGCGAATAGCAAGGCCCCCTACCAATCTAAAATGGACTCCGAATTCTTCAGCTTTTGTGACTAGAGTCTTAGCTTCGTCAATAAACACTTCCAACGGGATGACTCCGCCCCATTCCTCTGGAAGATCAATTCTTACGCCTTCTTTCTTTTGGAGCATGATTATTGCCTCATAGTGTCCATTGAGGGTTCTTACGTCGGACTAGCTATTCTTCATATTAATACGTTGATAAAGTTGACCTGGAAAACCATCATTGGGGAATCTCAGTGAGCCCCTTTTCCGTCAACAGATGATTAATTCTAGTTTTTAGACCTCCAGTTACCTCTTCTTGCCATGATTTAAGAGTCGAAACAATCGCCCCGTGGGATTCCATCCGCCGTATTCCAATCGAATGTTCAAATTCATTACGGGAATAGGTGAGATCGACTAATACTACTACTCTATAACCATGATCTAGTAGATCTAGAGCGCTCTGCATGATACAAACGTCCGTTTCCAGACCAGCCAATACAATGACTGGGCGTCCAGTGGACTTAATTGTATCCCGGATTTCAGTCTGTCCCCAACAGCTGTAAATGAATTTGTCAAAAATCTGGGGATCTTTCGCCTCTTTTTGAACTTGAGATTCCAGGCTGGTCTCGATTGAGCCATTTTTGGCAATGTCTTCCGCGGTCAAAATGTAGGGGATTTCAAGAACACCACAAAGTTGGATTAACCAGATGTGTTTCTTCAAAAACTTAGTACGATCTTCTGCTGTTAAACCCTTTAAAAATGGTTCCTGGACATCTATAATAAGAACTAAACATTCTTGTGCTTTAATGAGACGAGAAGAGCGATCAGAGGGCTCCATGATATCACTAGCATGTGGGTATTCCATTCTTTGGGCTATCCCTTTAGAATCTCTGCAACTTTGTCCATTCTTTTGAAAAGAACATCGTATTCTTTAAAATATTCAATGATTTTCTCTAGAACTCTTATTCGATAAGCATGCCCGATACAGGCCGGATGGCAGGTTAGCGTCAGAACTCGGTGATTGTCGTGGATATCGGTCATAGCCACATAGGCCTCAATCTGAGACTTCCAAATGCCGAACGCTTGAGTGGGAGAAAACTGTTTCTCTTCAAATAAGATCCAATCATCCATAAACCATTCCACGGGGAATTCTATCAGAGTTTTTGGTGAATTCGAGGGTTGAAAAGTATATGGACGGTCATCGTCGAACAGACTGGAATCATAAAGGTAGTTTCGCTCCGCTAGAAGGCCTAAAGTATTCTGGGATAACCTCCAGTAGGGAGCTCGGAAACCTCTAACTCGTTGGCCCACAGATTCCAATGCTTTTTCAGTCCGGTCATGGACGTTTCTCTCTTCCTCAATGGATAAAGTGTCTAAATATTCATGGAGGTACCCATGAGCTGCAACCTCATGACCCCCCGCGATAATTTGCTTGGTAAGATCTGGATAGTTCTCTGCAACCCAGCCACAGGTAAAAAAGGTTCCGTGAATTTGATGTTGCCTTAAAAGCGAAAGGATCCGTGGTACGCCTCTCCTAACTGCGAATCTTCCTTTCGAAACTCGACCTGGCTCTTCTAGCTGTCGTATTTGAACGCTTTCAGCATCGAAATCAAAAGTGAGACATACCGTTAACTTAGCAGTCATTATAGTTCATTCCATTTGTATCTTATTTACGGAGAAGAGGGAGCGTCATACAATGGGGACCTCCTCCACCTCGGGCCAATTCACTACCAGGGATTCTCAGAGCCTCCACCCCTCTTTCCTCCATCTCTGCGATTATTCTTTCATTCCACTCATAGATAACACATTTCCTGCCGTTAATGCATACTACATTTGCCCCGAAACCGTAAACCTCGTTATCTGAGACAATAATTTTGTCAGGATCATACTTTTCTTCAATGAAATCCATTAACGGGATCAGTAGCGGGGGTTCGTTTTTGTGTATAACACGAGCTGGAAAAGTTTGTACTGCTGGAGGATAAACAAGAATTAAATTTTCATTAACAAACATAAGCCCGCCATCAAGATGAACCCTCCATGATGGGAGTGGAACTAGAACCACAGTGTTCATTACCTGCTTATCCAGAAGATCGTGACCTACCTTCATCCCTCCTTCTTCGTTAGAGCGAGGATTATAACCGATGAAGACCGTATCTTGATCAGGGAACACAAAATCTCCTCCCTCTAGTAATCCTGGGGCCTGAGTTTTATGGAACCGTGGAACACCGAGCCTTTCGAGTCCTAGCGCTACAAGTTCAGGTTCTCGCGTCCGGACTTGCTTGGCCATCCGCATTTGGATATATCCTGCGGCAGTGATCGTACAGGTATCTTTCATATAGACAAGGTTCGGATCTACCACCTGACACTCAGAATCGGTTAAGTGATCATTTAGATATATAACTTCAACGTTTTCCCCTCTGAGGACATCACAATAGGTATCGTGTTCTTCTTGGAAACGTTTCCAATAAACTACGTCTCGAAATGAAAATTCTCGGTAGGTATCCACTGTTATTTGTTTAACTTCCTTTCCAGGACGAAACATCACAACCTTCCGCAATGGAAGATATTCGCAACTCGAACCGAATTCTTGTATTTCCAATTCTATCGCCAATTACTTTAGTTTAGCAAGTCTATGAATTAACTGTTTTCCAACGGTTACCGTGGTTTCTCCGATATCTTTTTCCGGATTGTAGGCTGTTAGCGCTGCTGCACTTATCGAAAAACGATTGTTCAAGATCTGGATGATTTGGAGAACATCATCACTCGAGAGGCCATCAGGAGTCCGGTAATCGACTCCTGGAACTTCTGTTGGATCAATGACATCAATATCAATGTGCAAGTAAATCTCTGAAACTCTTTTTTGTAGTTTCTTTAAAACAGGTAATAACGCGTTTTCGATCCCTTTATCCTTTATGTCTGCGGTATTTACAACCATGACATGAGAGTTATCTAAGAGTTTTTTTTCTGGAGGATCAAAGTCACGTCCCCCCAAATGAACGGTTTGTGATTCTGCGATTGGGTCTATATCTGCGATTTGATCCCAAAGATCTCTATGACATTGACCAGTAGCTACAGCCAATGGCATACCATCGAAAAATCCAGTCAGTGTAGTTTCTGGTGTGTTGAAATCTCCATGGGCATCCAAATATACTATGCCCACATCCTGAGTGTTCAGACCCGCCAAGGTTCCAAAACATGTATTGCAGTTTCCCCCCAAGATTAACGGGAATTGAGCTTTAGTTCTTGCGCGGGCAACTCTTCTGCGAAGATCCTGGTTAACTTGAACAATACGGCTTTTTTCATTTCCTTCAAGTTCTGATATGTAAACGATTTCGACAGAGGTTTTACCTACCTTAGTTATGAGCTCTTGCTCAATACCTGCTTCTAGATATTTTAGTGGCCCCAATCCCATTCCCTGTTTTTCTTGGCCCAGATGATATGGGACCGCAATTAGACATATATCCATCTTAAATCAACCAAACACGTCTTCGAGGAGAGCAATGAATATCAGCATGCATAACTAAAAATAAATTTCCTTCCTCCGTGTTTTTAACGTTCTTTAGACCATTTTCAGGTGGTTTGCCGTTTTGGTAAGCATTTTTGAAACTTGGGTCATTGTAGCAGCCCTAGGATTTACCCTAGCTGTACCCTTGGGGCCAATAAACGTTGAAATAATTAAAACTATTCTAGATGGATCAATATCCGAAAATACAAAATGGATTGCAGCTGTTCTTACTGGAATTGGCGCGATGACTGGTGATTTTTTAATAGCTTTCAGTGCTTTAACTATAGGAGGAGAGATTCTCATAAATCTCTTCTCAAATCCATTGATTCGATTAGGATTATTTACTCTGAATGTTTTGATATTGGGCTATTTGGGGATTTCGGCCTTGATAAGCCACCCCCCTCAATTATCGAGTGATGAAGAATCCCCTAACCAGCAAACGACGAGTCTTGTGCGGAAACGAAGGTTTGCTCAGCAGTATGTAACTGGATTTTCTTTGGTTGTTACATCCCCCTTGACGTACGGTTGGTGGATAAGCGTTGGTACGCTTATACTATTTAGTGACCTTGCGATGACCCCTGATTTAGCTGTTCGTCTCCTTGTGGTCATAATGTTCTTATCAGGCATCCTAGCGTGGGTACTCCTCTTCCCCACTCTGTTGTCAATCGTCGGTCGTTTACCTAATCCTAGCTTGTTTCAATGGATCACGAAAGGAACCGCTCTGATTCTTTTGTATTTTGCTGGTATAATGCTAACGGAGGCATGGAAAGCCCTTCTAGAGGTTCTAGCAATCTCTGGGCTGATTTGATCCTAGGTTGCGTCCTATCCTATAATAAAGAAATCGATTGTGTGTATCAAAACTATTTTTTTCCACGGTAACGTTGTTCACGTAACTTTCGCTCTGCATCAAGCTGTTTATCCGCTATATTAATGGCTTTCAGGGCCACCACAACCCATAAGGCTGTGGTTAACACCGTTACCGTTACGTCAGTAAACCAATTAACTGAAGCACCAGTAGCATATGCAGTAACTATTTCAAACAAAATTATGCAAGGAATAATCCAGGCTAACTTACTTAATGATTCAATAAATTTAGCTTCCGCCTGTTCAAGGGTTATTCGGTCAATGTCCATCATGCGAACTCCCTATAGGCGGCTCCTTGGCGTGTTTAACATTTGATATTCATGTGAAGATAATCCCATGATCTTTTAAGTATTTGAAAAGCGGAACTTTTACAGGATTGGTGGGCACCACCATTCGTATGGGGATAAATTCAGCCTTCCGGTCTTCCAGAATTTGGTTTCAGAAAACGTACATATGGAAAAAATGGGAGCCACATTCTATGAGAAATTCGGACTACCCGAGAAATTTCCGCTCATGGAAGTAAACAGATCCATTTCAACGGATAATCAAGTTTTAGCTGGAATCCTTACCACATAACAGTCATCAGAGGAATCAAACATTAGATGTTCCAGAAGTATCAACGATTACGAAAAGCACAAAAATTATATCCCTAGGTAGGAGTTAACTGAGGAAATTGAATCCACCTCGCCGTATGTAACATTGTTTAAGGAAGAAGATGGGGTTTTTGGAATAATCAATTTTGAAACCCGCACGGAATATGTTGCTTTACCGGAAGATGGTGCATTTTCATTAAAACAAGCCAGGTTGAACGATGATGAATGGGATAAGTTACCAGGCGAAGTTTTATCTGCCCTACTTTGTCGAAAATATCGGGACAGATTCAATGCCAAAGTATCCATATCAACGGTACTACGGGTGGGGTTTGTTTCGCATCAATTGTAAGCATTTACGGCGCCTCTATGTTGTGGTGCCATTCTTAGTAACGTGAATTTTGTAATCAATAAACTTTATCATTCTATTTTTCCTCCGATCAAGATCCGCTTTGTTTCACTCCTAGAGAAAAAAAAGTTCCCTCGTGTGAACTTTTTTATATTCGAAAGTTATAGGATACGACAGAAGCATCTAATGTAAACACTGAATGAGAAGGTTCTGGTGCACGATCACCAAGTACATACTGAGCATTCGCGCCATGAGAATGCAGTTGTTCTTGTTGGCAACCCAAACGTTGGAAAATCAGTCCTTTTTCGAAATCTAACTGGAAAGTACGCCACAGTTTCAAACTATCCTGGTACCACAGTTGAGATTTCCACGGGTAAATTGATTGGCAAAAATAACCTTGTAATAGATACTCCAGGTACAAATAGCCTTATTCCTGGATCTGAGGATGAACGTATCACAAAAAAAATCTTGATCGAGGCTCCAGCTGACGTAATTGTCCAGGTAGGGGATATGAAAAACCTACGGAGAACGCTGTTCCTGACTCGTCAGCTATTGGTACTTCTCCCCGAAACCCCCGTTATTCTAGTATTGAATATGAAAGACGAAGCAGAAAATCTGGGAATACAGATCAATATCCGGAGGTTAAGCGGATGGCTCGGCATTCCCGTGATCCCGACCATCGCCACAAAAAATCAGGGAACTTTTGAATTACTCAGAGCAATTAGTAATAGGAAGCCTAGAACCGAACAAGCAATGTTTTTTGTAGAGTATTCCCCCAAAATATCCAAAATAATCTCCGAAATTCAGTCAATTCTCAGCGATACAGACGAGTTTCCAAATCATTTAGATCCCCGTGGTAGTGCTGAATTATTTTTGCAGGGAGAAAAGGAAATCCTTGATCTAACTACAGATTTTTCAGACTCATCTTTACACAAACAAATCGGAGCGGCTATGGAGGTTTTACAGGGAGATGGGTTGATTCCCCTTTACGTAGCAATGAAGAAACAGCAAGATTTAACGGTGTCTTCAGTCATTGCGGAATGCCAAAGTATTGTTCCTGTCAAGAAACGATCCTTTGGAAAAGTGCTTGATGAACTTACTCTGAATCCTGTGACGGGAGTTCCGATTTTCTTCCTCACAATTTTGACCATGTTTTTTTTTGTGGGAATTATAGGAGCGGGAGAATTAGTTGATTTAATAGAGAGTCGGATATTTGGTGAACTTATCAATCCTTTCTTAATAGAATTAGTGGAGACATGGATCCCTATTCCAATTCTTCAGATATTTTTGGTGGGAGAATACGGAATAATTACATTCGGGCTAACCTACGCCATCGCGATAGTTTTTCCAGTCGTTACGAGTTTTTTCATTGCATTTGCAATTCTTGAAGACTCCGGGTATCTCCCAAGATTGGCTTTTCTGGCCGATCGTCTCTTTCGTAAGGTTGGCCTGAATGGAAAAGCGGTTCTACCGATTGTTCTTGGTACAGGATGCGGAACAATGGCAACAATGACAACTCGAATCCTAGAAACTCGAAAAGAACGCATAATTGCTACTTTGGCGATTGCTCTAGGGATACCCTGTTCAGCCCAACTTGCTGTTATTTTTGGCATCATGACTTTTATTTCCCCCATCGGAATGATGATTGTTTTTGGCGTTGTCTTCAGTCAGCTAATGCTTGTAACCTTTTTGGTAAGCAAACTGCTCCCTGGGGAGAAATCGGATTTTATTATGGAACTTCCTCCCTTACGTTTCCCTACGAAGAACATCCTATTAAAAACTTGGGGACGGGTTGAGTGGTTCTTAAAAGAAGCAATCCCGTTGTTTGTAGTTGGAACGCTATTCATCTCTTTTTTGGCTAATTTTAATGTGCTGGAAATCATCCAATACTCAACTCTGTTCGTCATTTTCTTGCTACTATGGAAAATTGTCCCAACTCAGAAGTTAGATCAACTTTCAATCTTTTCTTCAAGGATCACAACATATTTCCTCCTGCCTCTACTATTTCTTTCATTCTATCTTTCTCAAATCCCTGACCAGATAACAGTTTACTTTATTATTCTGTTTCCCAATTCTAACTTTTTATTAGAACCAAAATTCTTGGATATCATTCTAGAACTTTCTAAACCAGTTGTGGTGACTTTACTGGGTCTGCCTCCCCAAGCAACTGTAATGTATATCTTAGGTTTTCTACGAAGAGATTATGGAGCTGCAGGTTTTTATGACCTGGCAACCCAAGGCCTTATCGGGACCAATCAGATAATAGTGGGTACCATTGTGCTTACGCTTTTTGTTCCATGTATTGCTAACTTCTTCGTTATAGCAAAAGAACATGGTATGAAAACGGCGCTAATTATGGTATTCTTCATAATTCCCTTTGCTGTTCTTGTTGGAGCTATTGTAAACTTGTTCCTGAGTGCAGGAGGTGTCATCTTATAGTTATTTCTGATAAAAAAACCGCGTTTATTACTCACTGTGGCCTGTGTGGGTATACATTCTTACCTCAGGAAGACTGTAATACGGCTTGTACTTCTTGTCCGTTACCCTGCAATCTTATTCGGTGCCCTAATTGCGGTTACTCTTTTCCAAAACACCAGACAACACTTGGAAAACTCTACAGAAAAATCAAATCCAGAATCGTTAAAACCAACACTGGTGACCGATCTGAGTGAGCTATCAATACAACATCAGGAAGAACTCCTAGAACACCTTTGGCTTATTTTATATGAAGAAATGACAGGCAATGGATCAATTGACATTAGGATCCTGAAAGATTATGTTAAAGATCACAATCTAAATTTTGAGCTAATAATTGACAAGCTGCTAAAAAAGGGGGACATTCTGAAGATAAATTCAGGCGATTTCATCAGTCTTACCTCCCAAGGAAGAATCAAAGGTCGACAGGCAGTTAGAAGACATAGATTGGCGGAAAGAATGCTTGTTGATATTCTCAGCCTCTCTTCGGATCAAATTGAATCTACTGCATGTTCTTGGGAGCATGTACTGAAGGCGGACGTTGAAACACAGGTGTGTACGCTCCTCGGGCACCCTACTGTCTGTCCTCACCAGCGTTCCATACCTAAAGGTATCTGTTGTAAAAATCATGAGAAAATTACTCAACCTGCCATATTACCACTAACTGAAATAGAACCTGGCCATAGCGCGGTCGTAGCTTACATTGCGACCGATAAATACCGTCGATTACAGAAACTGATGGACTTCGGCATAATTCCAGGAAGGAGAATCGATGTCCTACATAAATCACCTGGAGCTGTCGTGAAAGTCGATGAAATGGTCATCGCTCTAGAACATGATGTTACTGACCACGTATATTTAAGAAAAATACGCCCGAGCTAGCTAGTCCATAATGTGTATTCATCCAAGGTCTCAGTTAAATCCGATCAATGGGACCATTGTGTATAAGAAAATCATTAATTGACGTTAATCGATTTGCAGCCAAGATACGAGGGAAGTGGTATCTAGGGTTTTTTATGTGAATTATTGATCTGGACCTACTTGCAGG
This sequence comes from Candidatus Heimdallarchaeota archaeon, assembly GCA_048881705.1. Classification (GTDB taxonomy): domain Archaea; phylum Asgardarchaeota; class Heimdallarchaeia; order Hodarchaeales; family Hodarchaeaceae; genus Hodarchaeum. Next base: position 43,514 of record JBHLSH010000019.1, read on the forward strand.
CGGCATTTATCTCATTCGCAAGCAAGTGGTTAAAATAATAACAAATAACTGTTGAATGAGAAGGTACAACCAAGATGATCTCATCTAGATCGCTTACTTTGAGTATTGGTGTGATAGCACTAATATTGATTTCGGGTACGCTTTTTATAATCTTAACATATAAAGAACCATTGGCAGACCTAGGCCTTGCGGCGGATTTTAACCTTTTAGATGAAAACAACCAAACTGTGACATTCGTGACTTATAATAGCGGAGAACGGGTTGTTGTAGTAGACTTCATATATACTAGTTGTCCTGATTTGACTATGTGTCCGCTTAGTTCTTCAATGCTAAAAGGTGTTCAGTCTGCACTGTTGGATAGGGGTTTTACTGGGCTTGATTTCCATTTGCTTTCGATTTCTTTCGACTGGTTGAATGATGGTTTGGATGACATGAAGAATTACTCTCAGAAATATGGTGCTGATCCTTCCGTCTGGTCCTTTTTGTGGGGAAATGAAAGTCAGATTGCGCACGTCACAAGTGCTTACGGTATTTTTGCGGGATATCCTAATATCACAAGCAGTCTAGTGTCTGCGGCAGATCGGGGTTATAATCTTGCTGAAATTCATGGGATTAGCCATGAAAATCACTCAGTCATGATTCATAACATGGGATTATCGATCATTGATGGTTTTGGTCATGTAAGAGCCAAACACACTTCCGTAGATTGGACCGTTGATCTTGTTGTTGATCAGGTTGTACGGTTGATTCAGGAAACTGGAGGAGCCTGATTAGGGATCTAGGGACTCACAGATCAAGCAATTGTACGTACGCTTCACACCAAACTCGACAGATTATAAAACAGGATAAATCGGCGTCCTAGTATGATAATCACTCAATTTCGGTATCCTGCGTTATTTCTGGCAGTCTTATCGGCAGCAACTGGTATTTTGATTGGAGTACTTCGCCTAGGATATCCATCGATACCTCTTCCCCCATATCTAACGGTCTCCATCTTCGTAGCCCATCCTGAAATAATCATCCTGGGTTTTTTTAATCTCGTAATCTACTTAGAGCGGTGGGAGGCGCGTGGTGCCATTGAACATCCAGGTCGATGGACATCGGAGTTCCTGATAGTCCCTCCATGTCTGAGCGCAGTATGCTTTCTTCTTAATCTATTGTCACTATGGCTAAACGGCCAAAATTCAATTTTCTGGCATCTAGGATGGTTCTGGACCTTAATTGGGTTATTCTTTATGATTTGGGGTCAATCATGGGTTTTTCGAACGATTCCTCAGTCACGGGGTAGTTCAAGTTTCCTCATTCTTGCCTCTTTCCTTCTAGGTGGTATGGCACTTTTCATCATTCTGGATTGGACTCTGAACAGGTTTTATTTGTACCTAGTTTTGTATTTGGTTTTGATAGTTCTAGGGGAGCGTTTAGACCTTGGGAATGTACCAAATATCGTGTTCAGAGTTGTCGTTGGAGGAGGAATAGTTTTACCATTTCTTGCACTTGGAGATTTGATTTTTGCATCTCCCTTAGTTCTTCAAGCAGTTTTGGGAATTATGACCCTCATTCTTGTCTTTTTGGTCGTATTTGATACGGGATTAACTTCAATCCAGAGTTCAACCTGGATAAGGGATTACCAACAGTGGATTCTTAGAGGAGCTTATTCGTGGTTAGGTTTTGGGCTCCTACTTCTAGGGGCATATAGTGTATCGTTTCCACTTGTTGGGATATATGACTCGGCCCTACATTCGATTACTATAGGATTTATACTCTCTATGGTCATTGGACACGCTCCACTCATTTTCCCAGGATTGCTCGGAAAGGCCCCAATTCAAAAGCTGCGTGGCGGACTGATTTGGCCTCTTCTCCTCTGGGGGACGCTAGCTCTGAGAATCATAGGAAATTCAGGCATCAGCTCGATTCCAGAGGTAAGAATTTTGGCTGAAACTTCAGGATGGCTAGCAATGCTCGTTCTACTAGGATTTGCTCTTTCTATGGTAGAAGCCGTAAAGAAATATTCCTATTTCCCTTGGGAACGACCGTAAGATTTCAAGGATCTGATCTATATTAGCGTTTAGTAATTCGAACAATCCAAATCTCGGGACCACGGAGTTCATATTCCCAACCAAACTGATTTGGAAAGATTTTTTCAAATCTCCCCCTAAGAGGTTGAGGATCGTGGTTATTCGTGATCCTTAAGGTCTGTCCTGGCTTTATTTTCTCCCAATTCTCAAAAATGGTTGCTCTGCATTTCGCGTCTTCATGTAGAGTTCGGACATCCAAGTTAATAGTGTTAGTGTTCATCTTTATATGTATCCTTGTCCTTTAAGCCTCTTTCAAACTCTGTTTTACATTTATTCATTAGGGAACTTCAGGAAATCGGAATCCATCCTTGATTCTTTTTAAAAAGGGGGGGATAACGTTCTGATAATCGTCTATTATTCCGACATCCGCAAAACCAAAAATTCGTGCATCGGGATTCTTGTTAATCGCGATGATGCGTTTGGCGTTCTTCATACCTTCGATATGTTGGATTGCTCCAGAAATCCCGATGGCAATATAATAATCAGGCCTAACAGTACGACCTGTTTGCCCAACCTGGTGGGGTCTCGAAATTTTACCTTCTTCAACCGCACGACGACTAGCGCCAAGTTCACAGGACTGACCATTCGTATTAATGGCTCGAACTAGTTCCGGCAATAGCCCGGAGAAATCTTCTCTGGTGACTCCCGATCCTCCAGATACTATTATCTGAGCTCGATCAAAATCTACAAAATCCTTCGTTGTTGGGATTATTTCTCGAATAGTGACATCTAAATCCCCTGACTGGAATGAAACAGCGAATTGTTCTATTTTCGGTGAACGTGATGGATCTGGGGATAGGGGAGTAAATGTTCCAGGTCGTGCTGTTCCCATTTGGGGAAATGTAAATTTTCTAGGATTACCCAGGATAGTGGCCAGTTTAGCCTCAGCAAAGGATGGACGAATGAAATTTGCTAGTCTTTTGTATAGTTTCTTCTCTTTTTTGTGCAAATAATCCCCAATATCGAACGCGGTACAATCAGCAGAGAGTCCTGCATTACACCGTGCCGCAACTCTTGGGGCAAGGTCCCGTCCAGTGGTTGTAGCTCCAAATAAGAATATTTCTGGCTTATAGTGAATGATAAGCTCGGTTAGAGCCCTCGTATAGGGCAAAGTAGGGTAAATTTGCGGATTAAGCTGGCTATCCGCAACAAGAATGACCCGATCGGCACCGTAGGTCGCCAAAGTTGCCGCTTGAACCTGTAATCTCTCGACATCGGCTCCTAAATGAACTGCAGTGACCATAGTTCCTAATTTATCCGCTAGCGTACGTCCGATGGCAAGGATTTCATATGAAATCGATTCGATTTCTCCTTGGCGAGTGGTTTCAACAAAGGTAAAAACTCCATTCACCTGGGTTCCAAGATTAACTATTTCATAATCCTCTGTTGTTTCCAGGTCAAGCAACCTCCCTTTGAGGGTTTAGCTTCAGGAATTCAATCAATCTATCTACCTTTTCCTCTGACGTATTTCCATCTAGCAGATGACACGGAGGTCTATCGAAGTCAACATTTCTTACTTTCGAAACAATGGTTGGAGAACCAGTTATTCCAGCCTCTTCTTGGCTAAGACCTATATCATCTATGTTTAGCGTCTTTATATCGTAGTTTCGTGCTCTAATCGCATATTTAAGAAGAGGGCCCCTAGGAACGTTAGCATACTTGGTCACAGTCACGAGGATGGGATAGCCTGACTCTACGATCTCAAAACCATGCTCCGTGATCCTCCTGACTTGGATGGTTCCTCCTTTATCAATAACCTGATCAGCGTAAGTTATTTGAGGGAATCCAATACGTTCAGCGACTTGCGGGCCTACATGTCCTGTATCGCCATCAATAGTTTGTATGCCGGCAAATACGATATCAAACTTCTGTTCAATGGATTTAATGGCCCTAGAGAGGGCTTGGGCGGTCGCCATCGTGTCAGAACCAGCAAGACGACGGTCTGTTAAGAGGTAGGCATCGTCCGCTCCCATGGACAAGGCTTCCTTTAGACTTTGTTCAAAACTGGGTGGACCCATTGTCAAAACGGTACAATTTCCTCCTGTTTGGTCCCTAAACCGCAAAGCTTCTTCTAAAGCGTGTTTACAGTATGGATTCATGATTGAACGAACACCCGTCCTGGCCATGAACCCTTCCTGAGTCGTTTTCATCTCTTTCGGGAGAGGTACCTGTTTAATCAAAACGAGAATGTTCATTCTTGTCTCCATTCTACCCAGTATAATATTTCACACCAAAACTGCCACGAGGGTTATTCCAAGTGACTGATCCCTGGTCACATTGAAGAAAGCATGTACCACATTCTACACAGTCTTCATAGCGAAATACCATCTCTCCATCGATAAAGGTAAAGCAACTCGCGGGACATCCTGCAATACAGAGATGATGAGGACACTTTCTGCAAATATCCGGTTTCACAGTTATGTGCGCGTTTTCTTCAGAATCTGTTACAAAAGTTACCGAACCCAGTTTATCCTGAACTTTGACTTCTTCTGCCAAATCGTGTCATCTCCATCGGGCATGGCTAAAAGTGTCTTAGGGTTAATCCATCACGGATCAAACGTAACCATCCGACTTTTCGATTCTTTTTTGCGTTTCGAAACAGTGTTATAAGGTGTTTTTTAGGTTTCCTCCGCTCTGTGAGCATTTCATGAAACATTTCAAGAAAAATATCGGGATATTGGTCGTAAAGACGAGGATTTTTGGTAATTTTGTGAACATTCTTGAAATTCTTTAGATCCTTTAGTACCGATTTGTCTAGTTTCCGTTCATATTGTTTAAGAGTCGTTCGAGAGAAATCGCGTTTTTTATAGGCGTCATGAATCGTATCAGCTGCCATTATTCCGCTTTCAATAGCATAATTGATGCCCTGAATTATCATACCATTTGACAGAACGAGACCCGCTGCGTCTCCAACAACCAATACGTGATCATCGAAAAGTTGGGGAACCATATGAATCCCTCCCTC
>JBHLSH010000020.1:0-47012 GCA_048881705.1 Candidatus Heimdallarchaeota archaeon
TACAATCGATTGCTAGTGTTCAAAGATGTTCCTGCTGCCCTGAGCGAAAATACATTTGAAGAGATTCCTGAGGTAAAAAATTTTAACCCCAAATCTCCATACCTCACATTGAGAGAATTAAGTTCAAAAATCTGAAGGTTCTTGTTATGAAGAGCATCTTAAGAAGTGGCAAACGACGGACAGCTATTGCTAGGGCTATAATCAAATCAGGAACTGGGCGTATTTTGATAAATGGAAAGCCAATTGAGATTATGGAGCCAGAAATTGTGCGTATGAAGCTTCAAGAACCTCTCTATTTTCTAGACATGAAAACGCGGGAGAGTTTCGATATCAAGGTAAAAATCCAGGGTGGCGGATTTATGGGACAAGCAGAAGCTGCGAGGACGGCGATCGCTCGGGTTCTTCTCTCTTGGACTGAATCAGAACAATTGCGCGAAGCTTATACTCAATATGATCGGCATATGATTGTTGGAGATCCGCGACGCCGAGAACCCAAGCATTTCGGGGGCCCAGGGGCTCGGGCCAAGTACACAAAAAGCTACCGGTAAGATTTCAAGGATACTTGACGGGAGTCTGTGCTTGAAAAGGCCGCCACATTGCATAAAACTTATTTACAATTGCAGAAACATTGCTTGGTGTTCAGAGATTTCACAGTAAGGGCCCATGGCTTAGTCTAATGGGTTTGAGAACCTTTAGGAGAAGCCTGGTTAAAGCGCTCGGCTGATAACCGAGAGATCCCCGGTTCAAATCCGGGTGGGCCCATATTCTTACCTTCTTTCACTAAGATATTTAATCCAAGCCAAAAATATGTTGCTGAAGTAGCCGTGCAAGATCGATTCCGATTTGAATCCCCTACAGGGCTACTTATTAAGGAGAGGTGGAAGTATTTTCTGAAATTCCTCTGTTTCTAGATTACTCTAAAAGGGGAAGATTCCTCCTTTCTAGGGATTTCCTTGAGAAATATCAATTCGGAATTTGCATTAATCGTTCCGTTCTGGTTTTCAAGTTCGTTGAATTGTAATTTGAATAGCTGAAGAATCAGTGAAGTGATCTGAGAGGAAGTTATTCTTGAAGATGAAAGTTGAGTTAATTGGGCGAAAATACAGATGAGTTGCTGCAACGATAATTGGCGTTTTAGCTCGGAAAGCAGGTACCTTTGCTTAGACTCATCTCTTTCTTCGGTAATAGTTTCTAGGATTGAAAGGAAATTGGGGCTATGTACTAATTTCAGACAAAACCTGGATCTACGATGGCACTTATCTATTCTTTCGTTTAAAGGAATTTCTAGAGATTTAGGAAGATTACACATTTCAGCACATATTTGATTAAAATTTTCTGTTGAAACAAGGTTTATTTCGTTAGGTATTGGCCGGTTTAATCCATTTTGGTCTTCTTCAAATACCTGAAGACGACCAAGCGATTCCTGTTCTGAGGTATTTACCCCGTCCAATGTTGGATCTACCTTCTGAGGCGGAAAATTATGACCAGGCTCTGAAAGCGCGATCAATATTGTTCTAATGTATTCGATACCTTTTTCAAAACTAGTTTTGGATCCTTCATCTACAAAATATCTCAACCTGAGTTTTATCAAATCTGAAGGGCTCAATATTGATGTTGTGTTGTATAATGCTGGATTAAACGCTATTCTGCCAAGATACTCAAAGAAAGAACTTGCAGGTAACTTTTCCAGATGATAGATCTGGGCATTATTAATATCTTCTTGGTTCGTTTTAGATGATTGTGAAGGATCCATGGAGTAGGTTAATACGGTACTTGGGGAATAGGATTCTTTTTCGTTTCTTGACTCATATTGTGGTATTAAAAATGATCCCCCTTCCTTAAGATAATACCTCCCGCCAATCTTACAGATTCTTCTTGACTTAAGATCGCTAACGAGATCGTGCTCCGATTCAGGACTGATTCCCGATAAAACGGCCTCTAAAATTGCTGAATTACTTTTAATTCGTTCTATTAACTCCCTGTATGAACTTGCATACAGCATTAACCTGATAACTTTCTTTTTAGAGTTTAACTCAACAGAGAATTTTTGAAGATACTGTAATTGGCTTAACTCGTTTAATTGAATACCATCCAATGAATAACTTACATAAAAAGCCATCCAAAGGTTGTGTTTAGGGATGAAAACAATCCCTCTTCCCCTTATGGAAAAATCAAAGGAGTAAGAACTTCTGAAGAATATTTGCACCACCTCATATACCAGTAATCCAGAGAGGATCAACGCGGGGATATAATGGAGCAGATTCATGAAATATTTCCTCCTCCTAAAACACTTGGTAACTCCATTTGGCAAGGTAAAGGTTTTGAAACATTAATTTGGATTTCGGGTTGCCAATTATCCACCATTTGGAGAATTCTCACTTAGATACCATTGCCAGATATAATATCATTTAGGTCTGTAGAATCGACATCCGTCTTCTTTTGATAAAATTCATGAGGAAAAGGCCTCCTAGGATTAATATAGAAATAATCGTCGGGGCGAGATACTCTAAATCCGTCAGAAGTGAAGATGGATTAGAAACTAAATGCTCAATTAGGATCTTCGTAATATTAACAGTGTTAATATTCCCCGCCCAGTCCATAGCCTTCAGATAGATATTCTTAGAGACAAAGCTAGTCATTGGAACATTGAATACGTGATAATTCATAGTAAAATTATTGGAAACGATTATTCTAGTGGTATCCATAACTGAGACATTTCTAACCCCTGAACCCTGCTCAGGTTCAAATACAAAGGTATGAATCCTAATAAATTCGTCTGAAGTTTCAATTGAATATTCCAATACGGGCATGTATGGATCTGTAATTGTGAAAGATTGCTCTCTACTTTTGGCAATGAAAGTAGAGGAATATCTTACTTCTAATATTATGGATACTGTTGAATTCCAGCTCTGGGGAGATAATTGGGCTTCCAGACGAGTAGATCCGTTCGAAAATGTTTTATAGCTCGTGTTGAAACAGATTAGTGAGTAGTGACCTACTGAATAAATTACCGAGTACGAAAAATTGAGTGGGGAATAGAACAGCCAGCTTCCCTTAATGGTCTCATTGTAGAAATAACTTCTCTGAAATGATCTTAGCGCATTAACGTTTAGATCAGCTAAGTATCCTTCCAAAAAATAGTTAATTGGAAGCCCTCCAACGATATTAAGTCGTGATATGGTAACTTGGGTACCTTCAATGTTGATGGAGGTGGCTGAGGTAATGTCTCGGCCTAAAGTATCAAGGAGAGAGAGATTTAGGGGGATAAATCCTAAAAAGCTAAGATCTAGACTTGTTGTAAAGTTATTCACGGTTATAACAGAATCTAAGCTGATTTTGATCCTGAATTTTTCGGAAAATTCCAGTTGGGAAATATATACGGTTGGACTTGGAAGTTCAATTACCAGGATATCGGTTGAAGAAACATTTCCATTTAGATTCCAGGACAAAACACCGTTCCTAAAGTTAACCCCAACTACATAATAGTTTCTCAAAATGAAAGCTGCTTTCATGCTTAGACCATAGGATGGTAGAGGAGTATACCAGCTGGAATCATTTGTAGAATATTCAATGGCATAATAGACAAAGAAAGTTCCATTTGAACCGATAGGTGATCGAGACAGTTCATAAATATCTGCACGGGTTTCATTGGCTGATAAAGTACCATTTAGTATTGTAAAAATGATGGTTTGGAACTTCACGAGACTTTCTTCTAAAAAGCCTCCTATTCCAACGTATAATTGACCTTCGATTATACTGGGGTTTACTCTGAAATCGATATCTGCATATCCAGCGGAGTTTGTCTGTTTTTGGAATACCATGGAATTATTAACCCAGATCTTTACGGTAAGTCCCTGCAATATTTGAAGAGTACCTCCCTCAGGAGGTTGAAGATATGAATATAGCCGGAATAAAACAGAATCGTTAATGTATATACCAGTGTTGAGATTTTCAAAACTCCATACTACTAATGATGATAAAATTTTAAGATTAATTTGTTTCTTTGCGAAAAAATTGCCAGAATCTGACGCAAGAATAAAAATACTTATGTTCCCCGGGCTCCATATTACATTGGTGATGTTTAAAGCAAAATCATTACGGGGAGTATGAGAAAAAAAGAGACTAATATTTCCTTTTGTTAAAAGAACTAAGGTACTATTTGCTATATATTTCACATTGCCCAAAAACAAACTCAAATTTATGAATAAAGGTTCATATTGGTATATGGTGACGTTTTGTTGGGTATGGAGTAAAATCATTGCAGATTCATTTGGTTCATGAATGACTATGTCTTGTTCATAGAAACCAAACTCCCAATTACTGCTCCAATTAACTTCTAGACGTAATAGACCAATTGGAAATACTTCTGTGATAGGAATATCGGGAAATGAAAAGGATCCATTTATCATTGGAAGAGTGGATCGATCATAAACACAGGCATTGTTCAAAAGGTATAAATGAAGGTCACCTGCTAAAGGAAATGTCAAATCCCCTTTTACACGAAGTATATCATCTGTATTGAGGTCCGTTGGAGCAATTATTTTGACAAGATAGTTAGGAGCCAAAGCCTCAAGCACGACGGGATCCAAATACTTGCTTTCTACCCAGTATTGTTTCCCAAGCAGATACATGTTCAAGGATTTTGTGACATTGATACCATACAATTGGGTGCTTGCGTTAAGAATGCGCAAATCAGCCCAATCTGTAGGAAGAAAAATCAGAATTTCATTTCTTATCAGGTTTTCACTGATATTTGGAATAAACATTCTCAGAAAAATTTTAACATGAGTGGAATTCCAATTTGAGGCCGTTGAAAATGCAGAGTGGGTCTGAACTCGTGTTATCGTCACATTCAGATAGATTTCCGAACTCCTATTCCAGGGTGAATTATCTTTGACAAAGAATGTAAAATTTCCGGATATTGGAGAAATAGCTACAGATCCATTAGCAGAAAATATTTCTGTACTATCAATGAAATAACTGAGGGAGCCATTTAAAGGGAGATTTTCTGTGTAATATTCCAGATTATCGATATCTAGGGTAAATTGAGGTGTGATAAGGGTGAACAGGAAAAGTGTAAGTTTAACCGCTTTTAGTTCAGAGAATAAAGGGTATTCGCTTTTGGAAAAGCAAGTGTTAATCATCCATGAAATATTAATGGAAATATGTCGCCATGATGAAGGGAGAGACCCATTATATAGAATATAAAGAGAACTCGAAGCGTTTCTCAGGAGAAGGGAGGGATCGGTTCCTATTGGTCTCGAAATAGTTTCATTGACCGGATCTCCGGGAAGATTTCCCCCTTTCGAGAGATAAAATGTGATTGAGGTACTGTTAACGAATTCAAATTCCAAGCTCAAGGTAGGGGGAGAATCCTGAAGATTCTGGTTAACGAACGGCATTCGGTAATCAAAGGAGATAAAAGTTGGAAAATTGGATGGCGGTGGAACTGTAGACATATTGAATTTCACATTCTGGATCCCTGCGCTACTTTGATTATTATCCGTAAAATTTGCACGAAATGCCGTGCCATTAAGGGTAGGAATCATCGAAGTGACAATTGGACCATATCCGTTTGCCCAATCCTGACTTTGATCTTCAGCATTAGAATTGATTTTATATGTCGAATTACTAATCTCCGATTCAATAGAGATATTGGTATTTGGAGGTGATTTAATCCGTCTGGTTTGGTTGGTGTGCAAAGGAAATTGTGATACTTGAAACATATCAAAGGGGATGGGATCAGCATCACTCGCGCTCTGATTACTGACTTGAAATACTGGTGATGAAGAGGGACGAGGGTTAGTTCTGGAAGTAGATGGCGTTTCTAGGAGGGGTATTGCGAACTTGTCAAAATCACCACCATCCACACCTGTGTTTATGTCCATGTTAATAACAATCGGGATAATTGAAAAAATAACAAATAAAATAAGAGTAGTGTTCCGTATGGAGTGAAAATGCGAAGTAAATGCCCAGATACCCATCTTAGTGTCCCATATTGACGGTTGATTACTTCGTTGGCCTCTAAATTTGTATCAAAGCTGTGTTAAATAACACCCAAAAACAAAGATCTTGAAGTGGATATGGAGATCCAGGACACCCTGATTCGTGTTAGTTTCTACATTAGTAGGAAGGTACTGAGAAAAAAAGTTCGGACAAGAAAGAAGATAACAAGAAAAAGGAGAATATGAAAACAAGTGATGATTCTGCCTTTATAAATTCGAATCTTTCTATACGAGGTATTCAGAAAAGATCTTCGGGCGGGAAGAACACTCATGACTAATGCAATGATAAGAAAGAGAATATCAAAACTAGGATCAAGAGTTGGATTTCTTAAATCCATGAAGGAATAGCTTAATGATGTTGAAACATAAAGAAAGAATGGGCTGGCCCCCCCAATAATTGCAAGCGATATAATTGACAGTAATTGGATGATTCCAGTTTGAAGATCAGCTGCTTTCCGTTTGGCTTCTCCTCTATTTAATATTTGACTTGTCCTGCTTAGTTCCTCTGTTATTATCAACAATTTTTCTCCTGCCATATATGGGTCAATCTTGCTAAACTTTTGGGTCAGAGTGACAAGTTGAGCAGCACGTTCAGATAAGAATTCTCGTATAAATCCAGACTTTTGATCAATCCCTTGGTTTCCTCTAAGTAGGAACTTATTGAAATTGTTTGTCTCTTTATCTATCGACTTTGCGGCATTCTTAGGTTTATAATAGGCAACCGTGTTTAATGCGGAATTAAGGCTTTTTTCAAAGTTATTCCCTTTCATCAGATTTTCAGCAAGCATAAGGAGCATTTGTATGGATTCGGAATCATTGGAGATAGCAATCCGATTTTTTTCTGAAAATAATGTCAAATATCTGTTTGGACTGACAATAAATGAAACTATAATTATTCCAAAGATTATAAGTCCCCCCCAAAGATAGTTCATCAATCCAGTAATCAGCAATAAACATAAGAGTACGGGTGGGCTCAATAATGCCAATCCCGAGGACAAAGCAATCAGCGAATCGATTTTTTCTATTTCTTCAATCGCCTTTACTGTAATTTGATTGAGAATGTGATTTTTTGAAAAACTAGCTAGATTTCTACCGCTTACCCAAATTGAGATTATATTTGAAAATAAATGAAGAATACTACCGTGTAATCGTTTTGTGATCTCTCCTTTCAGAGCTATTTCAAGACTTTCCCCAAAATGACTCTTTAAAAGGGCCTTTTCAAATATCTGTGAAAAAACTGAGTAATTACCGTGAATAATAAACATAGTGGCCTCTTTCAAGGATCCTGATGTTTCTAAAATCATTAAAAGTTCATTGACCACGAAATAGCCCAAAGTTTCGATCATTGTACTGTGTTGTTTGAACTGGCCATATATAATGAAGTTTAGCAGGCGTAAGATGAGAATGGCAAGGCAAATTTCTAATAAAAGCAGTTCAATTGGCAGAGGATAGAATATAAAAAACTGGAATGTAAGAATGAGAGACAATGCGATAATAAACAGTGCAATAATACCGTAAAAACTGGTTTTGTCCATTCGATATCTGGATCTAAAGTATTCCTCAAAACTATATTCGTTAAAAAATGTATAATCTCCAAAAATGACATTACTAATCATTTCCAAAAATGGAACTGATGCCTTTACCATCTTCTCTTATTCCTCGGAAAATCTGACTGAGACAAACAAATGGTGGGAAAGAACCCATTTCGGAAATTGCACTCCATACTCATACTTCAGAGTACCAACTGAAGTATCTATACAGATGCGGATTCTGATGATTTTTATTCCCTTGTTAAATCGCAGTTCTCATTTGATGTCCAGACCTAAACATTTAAGTGCCTTTCATTTGATCAATTACCTTAATTTAATATAAAATCCCTAATTCTCTCCAAAGAGGTTTCCTGAGTTCTCAATTAGCTGGGAGTAGTCAGAACTCAATACCGTATCATCTGCTCTAAATCTAGGGTTTTTTTATTCTTTTTACAAGAAATCTTGTTGGTTGGTGAAGTGGCTTTCTTACAGACAGAAAGAACCATAATTCAGGTAAAATGCATGGCTTGCGGAAAAAAGGAAACTATCGTGATAACAGAAAAAGAATTGGAATATGCAAAAAAGGAACACGCTCTTATTACAAAAGCCGTTGCCCACACTCAAGCTGGGCATGTCTTAACACTGTATATAGATGGTCAGGGGATAGTAAGAAGAAAGTATTGTTTCGATATTGCAGAGAGTAAGCTTAATCTTTTCACCAATTCGTTGTCAAAAGATTTGGACTCCATCTTCGAGCAGATGCTTAAAGATGCCATGAAAGCTCAATAGCGCAACACTAGAGATCCAAGAACGACCATTTAACCCCTAGATTGTTGGTGAAGTCACTGGTTCCATCCTCGCACTTGGCCTCCCATAATGTGATTACCCAAATGGAGCTTTTAGAATCCTACAGATTTGGAAGCTACTTGGCAGTAGTTAATCAGGAGAAATCGACGAAAACTCTTGAACCCCTTTACCAAGTAAAATATGATGAAATAACCTATAAGAGTTTGAAGGACTTCTATTTATATGAAAAACAAATTAAAATGGCCTTAGAAGAGTTTGTAGCGACGAAAAAAGAATTCTGCACATTTAGTCAACTTTTCAAACACTTAAACCGGATAATCCCTGACAGGATTTACATTCCCAATGGATTAATGGTCCCGATCTTTTTTAGGGTACTTGGGCTTGAGAAGATCGGACCCCTGTTAATGGATGACAATATTGACGAAATCTATATCGATTCGAGTCATAAAACTCTCTATATAGACCATAATAGACACGGCCGGTGTAACACCTTCATTAAAATCTCTAAAAAGGAAATTGATAATTTTGTGAACCGAGTTGCTCTTGAAAACGATTTTTCGTTAAGCCAAAGTAATCCTACGATGAAAGCTGATTTTATCTCTCCTTTATTTCATACGAGAGTTACCGTTGATATCCCCCCACTTATTATTGAAGATGTACACATTGATATTAGGAAATTTCACACTGATCGATTACGTTTACCAGATCTAGTAGAAATTGGGAGTATCACTGGCGCACAGGCGGATTTTCTGAGGTATCTCGTCCAGAATCAAACCTCACTCTCGATAATTGGACCACCCAATTCGGGGAAGACCACGCTACAAAACGCTTTAATTGAATATATACCACCCCATTTACGACTTCTTTCGATAGAAGATGTCCTTGAAAGCACAAATTTAAGACACGGTAATGTTGTGCGATTTAAACTTGGATACGACCCCCATGAGGGCCATTTAATCTCTAAGTCAATGGAAGTTCAAAAGATTTTACACAGAAGTCCTGATTTTATAAATTTAGGCGAACTATCATTAAAAGATCATTTTACAGCCTTTCTCAATGTGTTGTCAGTCGGCATACCATCAATTCAAACTATTCATGGGAAAAATCCAGATTTCCTTGTCCAACGACTTAAAGACATATATCAAGTTCCTACCGAAATTCTCCAAACCTCAATCCCCCATGTATTCATCGAACTCGACGTTTTGTGGAAAAAGAATAAGAAAAACCGAATCCTTGTTAAAATCGCTGAATTAAACGAACGAGGAGGTATTTCATCGATTTCTAATGAAGATATCAATCACTTCCTTAGAAATAATGGCGAGAGTTCAAATATTTTCACGATCAGATACCTCCTGAACCGTAATCGGGCTGGTGCATGGCATATAACAAATACGTAAATCACGACTCGTTCTTTGACTTATAATGATAGATTATTCTTCAATTCGGGTTTTTATAAGGAAATTAGCATTAGAATCATTGAACTAGGAATAATGGTTTATTGGGATAAACTTGCAAATTCTTTCGTTCATTTGTTCCATACCGGGAAATTTCTGGCATGCTACGTTTTTTTCGTCCTTTATAGTTGAAACTAATCCAGATTTAAACACCAATTTTATTCCTCCTCTTTTCTCAGATTTATTAAGCGTAGCAATAATTATATTAAACATTACACTGTTATATGGAGGTATAGCATATTTATTGGATTTTAACGGTAGAAACGGTAAAATGATGGTAATTAGATCGGTTGTGGTGTTTCTATTGTTGATTTCTCTTTTTTCTCCATCGTATGATCCTATTACATTTAATTTCCGCTATTTCGAAAACATTTTTCCCTTGGTATCATACATACTTGCATATATGCTGTTTATATTTGCAGCATCCGCATTAGTTCTGTTCATTGGAAATTTAGGATTCTATCTTCTATCCTCACATCCCAGAAAAGGCGAGGGCCTGAAACGATGTGGATTTTGTTTGCTTTGCGTCCTCTTACCGCTAGGGTTTCAATTTCCAAAATTCCCTTTGTAAATGATGTGGTCTGATGTTCGAGAATGTTCTTTCACAGTTCATAACGGCCCTATATCATCTTGTACTATCTGTTCCATTCGGTGCCTTCCTTATTGTGATCGGTGCAATCATCTATGCTCCTACCGGGCACCGCTTAGGAAGATATTTTGTTATCATTGGGCTGCTAATTTTCACCATCCAAAGCGGTATCATCTCAAGCGATCCGCTATGGAAGGAAGGCATCATCTTACGATTTTTTTGAGTAAAACAGTGAAAAATACATAAAGAAATCGTAGGTTTGCATTATCTAAGTATTCTTTGTGATTCTTGTCGTTGCCTCGCCCTAAGTTTTCTTTATAAGCTGACAATCCCGTTAACCTAATTATGTAGAAATTGGTACTGGGAGAAAACGTAATGTGGACACCAGAACTTAAGAAAATAAGCCAAATACAATTTGGAATCCTTTCACCTGATGAAATTCGAAAGATGGCTGTCACCAAAATTATTACAGCCGATACGTATAACGAGGATGGGACTCCCATTGAGGGAGGTCTTATAGATCGTCGGTTGGGGACTATTGAACCAGGTCAGCGCTGCAAGACCTGTGGAAATCAGGTAGGGGATTGTCCGGGACATTTCGGGATGATTGAGCTGGCTAGACCAGTTGTTCACGTTGGATATGCCAAAGCCATTATCTATAAATTGTTACGATCTACCTGCAGAGCTTGCTCTCGTATTCTTTTGGACACTCATGCAATGAAGAAATATCAAAAACTTCTCGATAAGGCTGCCGAAGAAGAAGATCTGAAATCGTCACAAGAAATCTACAAGGAAGTAGTTAAGGAAGCGCGCAAGAAAGGAGAATGCCCCCATTGCGAGAACCCACTCTTTAAGATCAAGTATGAAAAGCCCACGAGTTTTTATGAAGAAACACCCGAGGGATCAGTTCGCATCACCCCCTCTGAAATCCAAAAGCGGTTTGAAGGCATTCCAACCCAGGATCTGATGCTCCTAGGAATCGACCCAAACTATTCGCGTCCCGAATGGATGATCCTTACTGTTTTACCTGTTCCTCCTGTTTCTGTTCGGGCCTCTATTACATTGGAATCAGGCGTACGAAGTGAAGATGATTTAACGCACAAACTCGTTGATATAATCCGCATCAACCAAAGGTTACGGGAAAATGTTGAAGCTGGAGCGCCACAACTCATTGTGGAGGACTTATGGGAACTATTACAATACCACGTTACTACTTTCATGGACAATGAGGTTGCAGGAATCCCTCCAGCACGACATCGTTCTGGACGGGCATTACGTACACTTACTCAACGATTACGAGGGAAGGAAGGACGATTCCGAGGAAATCTCTCTGGAAAACGAGTTGATTTTTCAGCGCGTACCGTGGTTTCTCCTGACCCCAATATCTCTATCAACGAAGTAGGTGTTCCTGAGCAAATTGCAAAAATTCTAACGGTTCCTGAACGCGTCACAGAGTGGAACATAGAAGAAATGAAAGAACTGGTGATGAATGGTCCAAATCCAGACAAAGATGATAAAACAGGAGTGTCGAAGACGGGGTCAAATTATATAATACGTCCCGATGGCAAGCGAATTGACCTTCGTTTTGTTGGTGATTTAAATAACACCGCAGAGATGATTGATCAAGGTTTCGTTGTAGAACGTCATCTTAGGGACGGGGATATGGTTCTCTTCAATCGTCAACCATCGCTCCATCGTATGTCTATTATGGCCCACGAAGTTCGGGTGATGCCCTACAAAACCTTTAGACTACATTTGTGTGTATGTACTCCCTATAACGCGGATTTTGACGGTGATGAGATGAATCTGCACGTTCCCCAAAGCGAGGAAGCGCGAGCTGAGACCCGAGTTTTGATGCGTGTACAGGAGCAGATTCTGTCTCCTCGTTATGGTGGCCCAATTATTGGGGCCTTGCATGATTATGTATCTGCTGCTTTTTTGTTAACTCGAAAGAGAACATTAATCTCCAAAGAAGATGTTTGGCAGCTACTACTCTCTGGAAACTACGAAGGGGAGCTTCCACCACCAGCCGTTACTCATCCAACGGAATTATGGACTGGCAAACAGGTTTTTAGCCTCTTGTTGCCACCCGACGTCAACGTGACTACCAAATCTCGTACATGCCGGAAAAATGATGTCTGCAAGGGAGAACTATGTGAAAATGATAGTTATGTTTACATCCGCGGAGGACAACTACTTTCTGGAGTCATAGACAGGCGTGCAATTGGTGCGGATGAATCTGAAAGTGTTCTGCATGTTGTAGTCAAAGATCATGGTAGCGATAGGGCCAGAGATTTCTTGGATTCCTTGACTCAAATGCTTTTAGAATTTCTCTCACACGAAGGATTTAGCCTGGGATATTCAAACGTTAACATGCCAGAGGAGGGGAAAAAACGGATCAAGGCCTTGATTGAAAATAATGAAAAACGGGCCAGCGAAATGATAGAATCTTATAGAAGGGGAGAGCTGGAACCGCTGCCTGGAAAATCCCCTGAAGAAACCCTTGAAATGAGGATTATGAGTGTGTTGGCAACAGCACGAGATAGTGCAGGCAACGTTGCAAATGATTATATGGGGATTTCAAATTCAGCTGTTGTGATGGCGTCAACAGGTGCAAAAGGAACAACTCTTAACATTGCCCAGATGGCTGCGTGTGTTGGACAGCAGTCTATTCGGGGAGAGCGAATTTTGCGTGGATATCGTCAGCGTTCTCTGCCCCATTTTCAAAAAAATGACATTGGTCCAGTTGCCAGGGGTTTTGTAAGATCTAATTATCGAATAGGGTTATCACCAACTGAATTCTTTTTCCATGCTCAGGGCGGTCGTGAAGGCCTTGTAGATACTGCGGTACGCACCTCTACAAGTGGATACCTTCAACGAAGGTTGGTAAATGCACTTCAAGATCTTCATGTAAATTATGACATCATTGTTCGCACAACGGAGGGAGATGTGGTTCAGTTACGCTATGGAGAGGATGGAGTTGATCCGATGAAATCTTACCATGGCAGACCAGTCGATATCGAAGCCATTATAGAGGAAGTCCTTTCCTCAGAAGAGAATTAAAGGAACCTGAGACGAATGGCAGCAATTTCAAAAGAGCAGCTTTTGGAACTTATAAATGAAGATAATGAACGATTTCCTCAAAGTATTAGAAACGATCTTTTTTATAAACTCTCAGAAATACCAGATCTAAACAAAGAAACCGTAGAACGTATACTTGACACGGTTGAAGATGCTTATCTTCGTTCTCTGGTTGAACCTGGAGAAGCGATTGGTACAGTCGCCGCTCAGTCGATTGGGGAACCTGGAACTCAAATGACTCTCAAGACCTTTCACTATGCGGGTG
The DNA here is from genome assembly GCA_048881705.1 of Candidatus Heimdallarchaeota archaeon. Taxonomy (GTDB): domain Archaea; phylum Asgardarchaeota; class Heimdallarchaeia; order Hodarchaeales; family Hodarchaeaceae; genus Hodarchaeum. Next base: position 13,731 of record JBHLSH010000020.1, read on the forward strand.
TGGCGGAGCTCAACGTTACTTTAGGATTACCACGCCTAATAGAAATCCTAGATGCCCGTAAAAATCCGGCTTCCCCAATTATGAGTATATACCTAGAGGAGGAATATGCAAGAGACAAGGAACGGGCTCGAGAAGTTCAAAGAATGATTGAATTGTCTACTGTGGAGTCCATCAGTGATGATATAACCGTTGACTTAGCTTTAATGCAGATTAAGATCGCTTTGAATGAGGTTCTAATGAAAGACAAGGGGGTAACGCCAGAACTGATTATCGAAAAGTTGTCTAGGCTTAAAAAAGGCGAAGTTTCATACAATAGGAATTATGAAGTTATAGTGGATGCTAAAGAGCTCACAATAGATGAAATTTACAAACTTAACGAAAAAATTCGGGATCTTAAATTAAAAGGGGTTAAGGGAATTACCAGAGTTATCATGAGGCGAGACCAGAAGCTTGTTGACGAATGGGTGCTTTTTACCGCAGGGAGTAATCTTCCTGACGTTCTTAGTATCCCAGGGGTTGATCCGACTCGGATCAAGACCAACCATATTCAGGAAGTTCGAGATACGCTAGGAATTGAAGCTACTCGACAGGCTATTATCGATGAGGCAACAGCTGTTTTACAAGAACAAGGTTTAGATGTAGACATTAGACACATTATGTTGGTTGCGGATATTATGACTCAGGATGGGAATCTTCGTCAAATTGGACGTCATGGTATTAGTGGAGAAAAAGAAAGTGTATTGGCCCGAGCATCATTTGAAGTCACGGTAAAGCATCTTCTTAATTCCGCGGCCAGGGGAGATCGAGACAAACTCAGAGGAATTACAGAAAATGTTATAATCGGCCAAATAATTCCTCTCGGGACGGGTACAGTCGACCTGATCATGTGGCCCGGATCTCGTCCCAATCTCCCGACAAAAGAGGATGATGAACCTTGAAACAAGATCTTGAAAAGGCCATAGGTATGGTCATCAGTACAGGAAAGGTTAAATTGGGCTTCAAAGCGGTTTTAGATAGTGTATTGAATGGTAAAATCAAGACAGTGGTAACTTCAAATAATCTGCCACAAAATTCAAAAATTCGGTTGTTACGCAGCTGTCAACTATCCAATATCCCAATAATTGATGTAGATAGAACAGGCAAAGAACTAGGAGCAATTTGTGGAAGACCGCACAAAATATCAGTTCTGGCTGTTATAGATCCAGGTAAATCAAAAATAATGGAGTATTTTGACTGAGGGGAAGGCACCTGTTGTCAAATATACGCATGTCTCAAGAAGAACTTCGCTTCATTTCCATGCTTGAAGGATTGACCGGTGCCTTAGCCTTGGACTGTATCTGGGACAAAACAGAGAGTCGTGTGATTTTTGTTGTGAGACGTCATGATACGGGGAAAGTTATCGGCCGTGGGGGAACCACGATCCGCCGGTTACGAGAGCATTTCCAGAAACAGGTGGATGTTGTTGAATATTCTGAACAGCTCGAGAAATTTGCTTCAAACACCCTTGCCCCAGCAAAAACACAGAACGTTGAATTACATGAAAAATCGGGTAAGAAAACAGTTGTAATTACCGTAATACCTCAGGAAAAAGGAAAGGCAATTGGTAAAAACGGAAGAAATATTCAAAAGTCTCGTTTGTTACTTAAGCGTCATTTTGGTGTTAATAATGTTATAATCCAAACACCTACGTAACACATTTTGCCGATAATTACCCCATCCCTATATTATTATACCCTCTGCAAAACGAGCCCTTGGAGTTACCAACGATTAATCGGATAGTTCTAAAACTTTTAATTCCCAACTTTCGGCTGGTATTGAGATTTAGTGGTTAAAGATGACTGGTTTAAAATCACCACGTGGAGAATTTGCGGCAAATAAACTAGTTAGGAAGCGCAAAAAATTCCAGTGGAAAAGTACAACGTACAAACGTAAGGTGCTTCGTCTCAAAGAGAAGTTTGATCCTTTAGAAGGTGCCCCTCAAGCTCGAGGAATCGTGATAGAGAAGGTTGGGATTGAATCCAAACAACCAAATTCTGCGATTCGAAAGTGTGTTCGTGTACAGTTGATCAAAAACGGTAAACAAGTTACTGCTTTTGTTCCTGGTGACGGAGGACTATTATATATTGATGAACACGATGAAATAACTATTGAAGGGATTGGCGGTGCTAAAGGAAGAGCCATCGGAGATTTACCTGGCGTAAGATACAAGGTTATCCATGTTAATGGGGTTAGTCTCGAAGCCATGCTTTCAGGCAAACGTGAGAAAGCTATGCGTTAACTTCGAAGATGCCCAAAAACCAGGAAATATTCCAAAATCTTTTCCAGCTTCATTCCATATGGCTTGATGAAACATATCGGTTATGTGAAGAGCCGTAAGGAGATACCCTTAGGGCAAACTTTTCCTTTTCTACCTTTCTAACGGATTAAACCATAATTCTTGATATTTCTTGCGCAATCGTGTGTAAAATGGGGCGTTCTTGAGAGAATTGAGAACATGAGATTGTTGGACCTCAAAAGTAAAATTATTGGTTTGGAGTAATGTTACCTTGCCATTAACTGAAAGAATACAGCGCCGTCCAGTTGGTTTGACTTTTAGAAGGTTTCGAAGTTGTTCATAATCGGTTTTACTCAAACCTAGAAGGTTAGAGATGGCATAAGAATCATAATTGGTAAAAAAAATGGCCAAAATACCTGTATTGGTTAAGATTGCCTGATCTATAATAGGATCAGTACCCACAAATATCATCGATACGTCATACGCGCGCAGGGTCCATGGCCCACGACCAATCATGGAAGTCGGAGATTGGACTCGATGATTCTTAGTAGGAATGAGCTTCTGTGTCTCATCCAAAACAATAACGTTTTTTGGAAGCGAATCTTCTTTGTAAGGTAACCGAGACATTCTGATAAAGTAGTAAAGGAATTGAAAAACCACCTCAAGAAAGATTCGCCTACCCAATTGATCCTCCATTGCCTCGAAACCTGAAAGATCAATGATCGAATTCCTTTCCAATAGATCCCCGATCTCAAAGGTCGTCTCACGAACCGTGAAACAGCGTCCTGTGTTACCAAAAAAGAGTTTTTCAATACGATTGATTATACCTGCCGATGTGTTCTCCAGATACGTCCCTTGAATACCTAGATCTTTAGGTGATTGAACCAATGAAACAAAGTGTTTGAAATCTCCACGATGCTTTACTGTTTCGATCACAGCCTGATGCAATACTCGCCGCATCTGCGGCGAAACATTGTCGCTATCTTCAAAGATATGTTCTAGAACGGAAACAACGAACAGGACATGATCTTCCATAGGAATAAGGTCTTCTCCTCTATTATCTTTTGGAATTTGAAAAATATTTATTCCCCAGGGAAAAGTAGACGACCCCGGCTTTATATAAACGAAATCGTCACAGAAGGATTTAACTGGCTGAATATATTCCCCTTTGGGGTCAAAAATAAGAAATTTGACCTTTTGACGGTAGAATTCTTTAATCACACCATATATAAAGCGGCTTTTTCCTTCTCCAGTCATACCAAAAACTGCCATATGCCTATTGAGATCGTTTCCTCCAAGTAATAACGGATTATTTGCAGTTCGGCCGCTAGTAATTGGAACACCGAGATCGATAACAAACTTGGAGCTAGGAGTATTTAGTCCTGCTGATAAATCATACTCGATCTTGTGTGGAACAAGGGAGTAGCCATTGTGCGAATACTGATGATGAGGGAGGGAAATAAAACCCATCAAGGAATAACCATCTAGAATAATAGGAGTAACGAGTTTCCGTTTCAAAATCATTCTCTTTAATGCTTTAAAGCGCTTGAATCCTTTAGGGTAGGTAGTGGTTCGAAATCCTTTGGATTCGAATAAAACGGATAAACGGGATAATTTGGATTGGAGAGTTTGGCGATCTGTTTCGACAATTAGTACTCGCGGTGAAAATTCATAACATCCTACTTCAGTCATAACATTCGCTTTAATAGGGTTGATTCGTCTTTCAACCCTCCCCCTGTGTAAATCAAACCGAAGCTGCGGGAGTTGTAAGTTAGACTCAGTAGGTTGGAATTCCTTAGGAACTTCGATAGAGCGAAAAACTAGCTGCGCGATAGCAAATTGCGGATTATCAGTCAAAACTTCTAAAAGATCATCTGAAAAGGATCCTGCGGCTACAGCACCGACATGGTGATGTTTTGGTGTTGCTAATATTCCTCCTGCATGGAAACCGCTGGAAAGCCCCTCCATTGTCATTCTACTTTGGAGCATTTCTAGTACGATATGGATTGAAGGAGAATGAATTTTGAATAGGTCTGGATGTAGCCCTAACGCCGACGCAAACTGCTTTATTACGGCTAAACCTCGTTCATGGTTCTTTTTTCTTAACCAACCTCCCTTCACGGTATACATATCAATTTTGACCGTTTTTGGTTTAAAAATCGAATATTCTAATGAAAAAATCGAACTACTGTGCTGGAAAACGGAAATACTGGTTTTATCATAATCCAACGGAACGTATTCAAAGCTAAAGGCGGTTAATGACCCGGACATCGGATTATACATCACAATCGGAGATTCTGATCAATGGAATTGACCAGTCTCTCAAATTTGTTGTCCATAGTATCCTTATAATAGCCCGAAAATATCTCGTACAAAGCAAAAGCTAACACCCTCTCCATGCAAAGTGATTCCTTATCTACCAGTCGAACAGACACTAGATCAAATCTTGTCATACATGGACGATTTTTTGTCCCTATTTCTTTATCAGGGGGGTTCTACGACCTTGCAATTTTGGGCACGCCACTCATATGAGCAGCTTCAAGGCCACAGGGTTATATTCGGTTTCGGCCGCCTATTGGCCGCCAAAACCAGCTGGATTCCCAGCAAATTTGTATTAGGAGGTGATCCAGCCGCAGGTTCCCCTACGGCTACCTTGTTACGACTTCAGCCTGCTCAACGAGCTTACCATCGAAAACAGTAAGGGCCTGCCTCCTCTGGCAAGCCCGTCTCGCGTGCTGCGACGGGCGGTGTGTGCAAGGCCAAGGGACGTATTCAGTGCGGGCTGATGACCCGCGCTTACTAGAAATTCCAAGTTCATGGGGGCGAGTTACAGCCCCCAATCCCAACTGAGACCGCCTTTGGAGATTACCGTCGCCTTTCGGCGTAGGACTACCCTCTGTAGCGGCCATTGTAGCCCGCGTGTGGCCCAGGACATATCGGGGCATACTGACCTACCGTTGGCCCTTCCTTCCTCTCACTTTTTCGCGAGCAGTCCCGCTAGTGTCCCCGACGACCCTGAGGTCTCGCTGGCAACTAGCGGCAGGGATCTCGTTCGTTACCTGACTTAACAGGACACCTCACGGCACGAACTGACGATGGCCATGCACCTCCAGTAATGCATCAAGCAGTGTCTTTAGCAGGGCAATCATCCACATTACGGTCCTGGTGAGTTTCCCGGGGTTGAGTCCAATTGAACCGCAGGCTCCACTTCTTGTAGTAGGCCCCCGCCAATTCCTTTAAGTTTCATCCTTGCGAACGTACTTCCCAGGCGGCGCGCTTAACGGTTTCCCTTCGGCACTGGATAACGTCAAGCATCACCCAACACTTAGCGCGCATCGTTTACGGCTAGGACTACCCGGGTATCTAATCCGGCTCGCTACCCTAGCTTTCGTGCCTCACAGTCGGACACATTCCAGTCCAGCGCCTTCGCCACCGGTGGTCCTCACTGGATTATCGGATTTCACCCCTACCCAGTGAGTACCCTGGACCTCTCCTGTTCCCAAGACGCACAGTATCCCCAGCACGCGCCAAGCTTGAGACCTGGCATTTCACTGAGGACTTACGCTGTCCTGCTACGCACTCTTTAAGCCAAATAAACATGCCCACCACTCCAAGAGCTGGTTTTACCGCGGCGGCTGGCACCAGTCTTGCCCTCTCGTTATTCGCCAAGTTTTGAACGCTTGGCAAAAGAATGACCGATAGGTCATCACTCGGAGTCGCCGGCTCACGCTTTCGCGCATTGGCCAGTTTTCGCGCCTGCTGCACCCCATAGGGCCTGGCCCGTTGTCTCAGTGGCCATCTCCGGGCTACCGCTCTCACGGCCCGTACCGATCATCGCCTTGGTGGTCCGTGACACCGCCAACAAGCATAATCGGACGCAGACTCATCCTTGGGCGCCGAAGCTTTGGGTGTGAAGCCATTCCAGAACAGCACACCTATACGGAATTATGCCCAGTTTCCCGGGATTATGCCGTACCTAAGGGTAGATTATCTACGTGTTACAGAGCAGTTCGCCAGGCGAACGAATCGCCTTAACTTGCATGACTTAATCCGACTCCGATAGCAGTGGGCTCCGTCAGGATCAAACGGGATTACACGGAAGTTTTTGTGAGTTCACAATGAATTAAGGTTTGGGAATCATTTATCGCGGAGGTAAATAGAACCCTCTTTCCTGAAGAATTGGGAGTAATAAATTATGAGCCCATGTTATTGGATCTAGTGTCTGTACGCTGTTTAGACATTGGTCGAAAAGTTATTAGAAAGGAAAACTCCCGTTGCCAGGACGACCTCGCCGTTGACCAAGTACGACATAAACCGTACTTCCCAGTACCCCGATTTGCAGGGACTTGGGGGCTCCAGCTTCGCTTAACCCACGTTTTAGGGATTACGTTTCCTAACCGCTGGGGGGTTGTGAGGGTTATATAGCCTGCGAGGGCCTCACCCCAGCTCCTCACTATTCTGCTGGGATGTGTTTAACATTCAAGATGGGCACCTCTGATTAGGAGGAGGAACATGCCCGCTCTCGCTTGGGCTTTCCCCCTATAAAAACTTTTACTTTGAAGGGTTCCCGATAAGGGTTAAGGCTTCCGCACTTTGAGGTGTGATAACTCTACTCTTACTTGTGAGATAGATTTCTTAAATGGAATGCATCCTCTCTATGCTTCAGCAGCTCATATTCTGGATAATTATAGAAATAAGCATGTAGAAGTTAAAAAACACTGGTTGGGCTGTGGAACGGATTTTTGGCCGCAACTAAAAGGAGAATTCCTGCGCAACTTAACACAAATAAGAATAATAAAGCTTCTATGAACCCTAATGTCCCTAATATTGTACCGATAGTGGTGAATCCAACTAAGGAAACCAATAGATTTATAGTATTATATAAAGACTCTTGAGTGCTTCTGGTCGGAGCGGAAGTAAGCTTATAGTATAATTGCCAGTATATTCCTGTTGCTAATCCCCCGATAATTATTTGACAGAAAAAAACCAAAATGATTACAGTTATTCTTATGAAATTGGGCAGATTGAATATCATTAGACCTGCATAAAGAAACCAAATGACAGGGAACTGAAATGAATAGAATAAAATGATTCCCCAATATGGGGATCGAACAAAGGCAGTTAATCGTCCAGAAATACGGCAAGATATGGCGTAAAGAAGGTCGGAAAACGCTCTAGTCCAGGTCACCAATAGGATTGAAACCGCGGTGAAGTGGATGACAATGTCGTTTTGACGGAATGCTTGCGTATTGGAATCCAGTTCGTATAATAATGGCGTAAGGATTAAGGAACGAAATGAAACTGAAGTAAATGATAGCAATGCAAAGCCCATTAGAAAAGGGGTGATTATTAGAAAGTTACTCCTAAGATAGGATCGGAAAAGACTTAGTCGCCCACTTAATTTTATTTTTTCCTCAGCTTGATTAATTGGGGATACTAAACGTCTATCTAAATTCTCAGACTCACCTAGAAGGGCTCCTTTATTGAGAGAACTAGGAAGGGTAACAAATTTGTACCCAACCATGATGCCGATAGTGGCGATAAATGCCTGGGAAATGAAAATCACTTGAGGCGGGAAGTAACCTTGCTGGATTAAAATTCCTCCAATCAGGGTAGCTAGAATAATCCAGAGAGTTTTAGCGAACGTGATATTTCCCATGGCTTTTCTAAATAGATTATCAGGTACCGATGAATCTCGCACTAAAATATCCCAGGAATTCATAAACCACGAGCTATAAGAACCGGAAAGTAGTGCAGAATAGATGCCAACAACTATTTCGAGAATGGCTAGGTGAAATGATCTAGTGGCAACAATGAGTCCCAAATAATAGATCACCAAACAACACATAGCACCACAATAGGCTATCCGTTGTCCCAATCGATCTGTCAAGTATCCAAGCGGGATATCGAGTATGATTCCACAAACTAGTCCTAAACCAACAACGAATCCAAAGGCTTCAAATGAATCGAGTATTGCTAAATAATAAAGAGAAATCCATCCATTACTCAGATAAATTCCACAAACTAAGATTTGGAGAGTGATATATTTAAAGCTCAAGATCTGTAATTCTTGGGGAAAGCTGTCAACGCCTAGAACGGAATGGATAAATGTCATGGCTTGTATCCCACATTCTTGAGTTATTATCTCTTGAGAAAGCCTAAAAAGCGGAATTGAGCCTCTTTCCAATGTTGGAAACAGTAGTGAAATTTACGATAGGAAAATCTTGAGAGTTGACTTCTCCTCCTGAAATGACAACCAGATACGGGATTTCCCCTAAACTATCAGCGTATTTTTTCATATATTTGTCAAATCGATCACCGATCACCATTGCCCGATTACCACAGTCAAAAAAGAGGCCAAATGCTGAATTAGGGGTTACAAGTTCTTCCAAAGCGTTTTCTAAAAGGTTTTCAATCGTATTTCTGCTTTGATCAGCAATAAAGGCTTGAAAATGGTCTGGATCGTCAGCTCTCAATTTCTCGACAACCTGATTAGGAGCAGTGATAAGAGCGTGTTTAAGATTCGGATTTACCGCTAATGCGTACAGATTTTGTTTTTGTTGGCTATCGATGACACAAACTGGACGATAAGGGTGGTAATAGAAGGCAGATTGAGTACATCTTTCCAGAATGTCAGGGGTGTCAGTCATCCCAAAAAGGTCAAGTAAAGCGTGAGCTCCCCACTTTCCTTGAATGCGTGGAATAAACCCACCTTTAATGAAGCTGTCGATGTTAAATCCTTTATCTGGCAGAATTTCTGCTCCGGTATCACTTCGGCTTTCAAAGACCAATTCGGAAGATCGAATTGAGATATAAGTCAAAGAATCTTTGTAGGCACGGTAATTATAGAATTGAAAGGCTTTGTACAGATTAAGAGGATCGGCTCCAAAAGTACCAGTATAATGAATTCCATTTCTGTACAGCTGGGTAAACAAAGACCATGTTGAGGAGTATGAAATCCCTATTCCCGCAATATCAAGCAAAAATTCTACAGGTTTTCCAATAATCCTTGATAAAATAGGAAATCTACGCCAGATGGGTAAATTGAGCATGAAAAAAGGGTTAATACCTTCAATTCTGTGATTCAACATATCTGCTATGAATTTGGGAAAGCCAACGCCTGGCGGAAAAAAAAGAAACGTTGAGTTTGCATTATTATCTTGGGCAATTTTTTTTTCTCGAATACAGTTTTTTACAATTTTCTTCGTTTTTTTCTTCGTTCCGATCCGAAAACGTTTAAGCAGATAAGATTTGGCCGTCAAACCTGTAAACATCATGAGACCTACGCCTTTCAGGCCATAATCTTGTCGATTCCCAATCCCTAATCCAGAACACCCAGCCATCGGAACATCAGAGTACGCTTCCTTTAATATAGCTAGTGCTTTGTTATAAGTTTTTGCTCCCCCAAGATGTGATCCTGTAAAATAAAGGATCAAGTCGGGCTTGACCTTTAAGTCAGCTTCAGCCTGTTCTAGAGCAATTGTAGTTGCCTGTACTAGATCATGATCAATACATAATCCAACAGCGGCTTTTATCATTGTTATACACCAGTTAGATTTTTCCCGTCTATTATCCATCCCAGTAATCGTGCACTACGGCTCATTTCAATCTCCATGAGGCCAGTATTTACCCGTGGATCGAGAATAGATACCAAAATACTTGAGTTCCCTGCACGATAGAAATACACAGGAGTTGGCTCCTTTTCTCCGATATCTTTATCATATTTGACTGATTGTGACCCATTTTGCAGTTGTTCCATTGTTCTCGTGATTATTTTTTTCACCCATGCAATAATTATCAGCAATCTCTGAGAACGTTGGTGACTGTAAAAGGCATGTAGGACTTTACCATCTAAACGAAATAGTAGTGCGGCATCGACATCACTGAATTGCGCCAAATATTCTATTTGTTTGTTTATGCCACTTACTACATCTAATAAGTGATGAGCAATGGGTTGTGGCTTAGTCATTGGTAATGTCATAAACCACTATTCCTTTATTCTTTTCAAAACCTATGGGTTGCGGTGTTTCACTATGTGCGGAACCACGAAATTTGCGGACATTCAGCGTGCGATTGTAAACGCCGCCCAACCCTATTCGATCTAGCTCGATTATCGAATCCGATAGAAAGAGCGGGACTCTAGCAAGAGTTTCACCGAATCCCTTTTCTACTGTAATAACAGAAGTACCAATTTTTCTCAAAGATGCGAATATTCTATTGATGACATTCCGTTGTTGGTTTGGATCGGGAATTTCAAGAAGCAATGGAGTGAGGGGATCAATTGCAATACGGATTCCACCATAGTGCTTTTCTGCGGTCTCTTTTATGATGGAAAGATATTTTGGAAGTTCTGACATAAAAAAACGTAGACCTATCTCTCCTGACGTTAAATCGGAAGCTTCGCTGAAAGCAACCTGAAATTGAAGACTTCCTTGGTTGTATTTCTCCTCAAATTGTTTCAATCCGATATCATGACAATCTCGAAGCACGGAATCGAGATTTTGCTCTAATGAAACATAGAGTGCGGGTGTGTTTCTATCTTCGGAAGAGAATTGCCAACAAAATGTGGATTTTCCACATCCTGGATCCGCAATTATAACGTTAACTGAATATTTCCGGAAACCGCCATGAACCAGGTTATCAAAACCAGGAACACCACTCGGAATCCTTTCTTGAGTATTTGTAATCCTATTTCGTAATAACCTTTGCAATACTATCACCTAATGACCTTAAGACATTATCAGTTTGTTTCGAAACGTTAACGGGAAGATTAGTAGTGGGATCGAGTGTTCCTTTCTTGAACGAATCAATGAAATCAATGATGGCTCCAAATATTTCGAAAACTAGCTGTGCATCTCTTGCTGAACATTTAAAAGAAGTAAAACATTGAAATTGACGGTGAAATGGCGTAAGTTCGAAATTTCTCTCTTCAGGAGTAGCTAGATCAAGTTTAGTTCCTATTAGAAACCTCGGAACCTTGGGATCAATGAATTCCAACCATTCGGGGAGCGAAAAGAGCGTTGATAGATCTGTAAGATCGAAACATAAAATTGCAGCATCTGCTCCGATACAAAACTCTCGGAATACCCCCATGTTCTTGAACTGCTCTTGGCCCCCGAAATCCCAGATTTGGAGCTTATGTTGACGGCTTCTACGATCGTACATAAGTTTGGAATGGAATTCTACTGCAATTGTCTGTTTAGTATCTGGAGAAAAGGAGCTTGAGGTAAAAGACTTCGAAAGTGTGGTTTTTCCAACCCCCCCCTCTCCGAGAATGACGAGCTTCAATGGTTTCTTGCTTTTTCGTGGCAGGAATTTCACGAGATGCACCAATCTTCTCATCCTCCATATTGGTTTTAACTACCCAAATTCTATTTCTTGACATCCTCATTATCCTTCGGCAGAGAATTTTGGGGTTATTAAAAGAGGATCTGGTTCACATATACTGATTGTAAATGAGATCGGCCAAACTCATGTGTAAGCGTCTGTTAACAGCGGTAACCACTAGATTCACGAGAAAGAAACGAGGCTCCCCATTGGTTGAAGAGGGAATTCTTATCGGTCTTAGTCTCTTTGGATTTCTCTTGATCCTCTCAATTGTCACTGGGGTTTTAGATTGGCTTCTAGTTAATGCAGATGAACTCCTCAGGAAATTGGGCTCCCTCTTTTCTTGAACAAGGTTCTTAGTTTGGGAGTAATTCCCCCTCTCAAATGGACCGAGTGGGACTCGAACCCACGACCTCCGGGGCTCTTGGACAAATGATGCACGATCATCTGCTTGCAAGCCAGGCGCTCTACCAAGCTGAGCTATCGGCCCTACTTGTAAGAACGAAGATAATCTGTTACTCTTAAAAGGTTTTCAATCTGAGTTGCGAGGTTTGTCTTTCCAAATCCTTAAAGGTTCGTACTTAGATCGGAACCGTAGCTGTTCCAAATAACGAAAAACCGTGCTATGCTTGGATCCTTGAATGAGGTGTTGGATGGCTTCCCGCGCATGCTGAATTTCAGTCAACTCCCCAATTATAGAAACCTGATTTCCAAAAACTGAAATAACAGTTTCGGTGCTGGTTTCAATCATTCTTTTTGCTTTTCCTTTTTCTCCAATAATTCGGGATTTAAGACGCTTTATATTGCTTTTTGAACCTTCCAAATCAATTGTTTCCAAAAAAATGTCATCGTCCAAAAGATTAAATGCGGCCGAAGGACTAAATCCCCTTCCAATAGCGCGCACAATATCACGAACGGTCCATACCAAAATGGGGTCTGGAGTGTTCTCTGTTGCCAATATATGGACCGATCCCTCTCCACTATCGACCTGAATTATCATTTTCGTAATAGATTCCAATTCGTCCTTAACCTCCCCTTTTCTCCCAATCAACACTCCAATCCGACTCCGCGGGATCTTCACGTGACATTCTATAACCATTTAAAATTTGACTCCTATCAAGCAAGCTCATCGTTAACGGTACTTAACAATTCCTCAAGTACGGTGTTAGTAGAGGGGCCATCAACCCCTTTAAGGGAAAATGTGGAGAGGACATTTTCTAAATCACGTTCGAGAAATACTCTTGCTTTTGGGTGAGAGATGAGAACGCTTTGGCCCATGTCGATAAAATAGGGCCTTGTGTCCTTCATTAAAATATTAAATGGGGATAGATCTGCATGAATTAGTTTCGCTTCAGAGAACAGGCATTTCATTTGTGTGAGAATTTGGGTCAATGTGTCTTTTGTAAATGCGGTAGGGGTCTTTTTTAGCAGGGGGGATGGTTTTCCTTCTTTTCCAATTAGTTCCATTATAAGAATGTTTCGTCTTACTAGAATAGGACGAGGAACGCTCACTCCCGCTTGGTCGCTACGCTGAAGATTCCGAAATTCTTTTTCTGCCCATAATTTTATGATCTTCCAGCTCTTTTTGCTGTGCTTTTGAAAACGGACATCTCCAGTAATATAATCAGAAATTCGCTTAAAGTTGAGAGTACGAGTCCGGTAAATCTTGACTACAATTGGCGATTCAATGGAAAGCGATTTGCAGTGTTTCTTGCCTTCCCGGCCAAGTTCTGCCAAAAAGACCCCTGCTTCTTTACCAGAAGCTATGGTTCCAGTTATTGGGCCTAGGAACTCCTTGGCTTGGAGCCGCTCCAATTCTATAGAGGTACTCTTATCGAGTACCGCATCTAAAGTTTGGATATCTTCCGTACGTTTCCTTCGTTTTCGCCAAGAGTCCGTCTTTTTATCATAAGATTCCCAGATCCGTTTATCATCTGGCCGCATCCTTGAGGGCCCCCAATATCTATCCAACAAGCCGTCCGTATTGTCTAGATGTGATTCGGGGTTGAATTAATTCACAATTTGGACATTTCAAAGTATTTCGACGTTTAAATTCTAGCTCAGATCCACAATGATTGCAAAATGCTTGGATTACACCCAACCCCTCACCCACCAGTCCTACATCAACAACATTATCGGTTCTAACCAGACGACAGCGCACCCAGTCTCCCGGTCGGACGACTTCATACATATTTTTCACGAAACTCCGAGAGACTTCCCAAATATATAGACTGGCCTTTATCGGAGGGGTGGTCTCGCGCTCATTTAGGCGATAAATTTCCACAGATGCCATTTTATTCTTAACAAATTCGACTCGCCCAATTCCGATATCTCCCGGCTTGATGGTTTGATACTGCTTGTCAGGTTCCACAGAAATCTTGTGTTTTTGTGGATCTGTGACCACACGACCTGTTACCGATGAATAAATACTACCATCTTGTTCATAACATGTTTCATCAGGTAAGAATTCTTCAATAACAGCGATCTTATCACCTGGAAGAACCCGTCTCTCGCTAGATAAATTCTGATGCTTTTTACTCATTTCCAGTTCCTATATGCCACTTACCAATACGGCCTTAAGTAGCTAGGGTCTTAGAGAAGTTATTGTCATGGGGCCTAATCCCTACCCAGATTAAGCATCGTGTTCCATTTTCTAAGAAAAAAAACATCAATAGATTCGTAAAACATCGACAAGAACCTTGTGCTGAGCCTTTCGATGGAACTGAAATTGAGGTGCTAAGATAAAATTCACGGTGGCTAAACGGTCCACCCGTTTTCCATGTTCTGAACTCACTTTTTCTATCAACTTCCGAGTTGGCTTGTTCGCCTTGTGAAGAGAAATAATAGTTTCTGAGTACTGTAAGGCCTGTTCTAAAAACACTAGATCAATTTTTCGCCGTTTTGTTCCGAAAGGAGGGTTCATGATCGTTGTTTGAAACCGTTTTCCCCACAATTCAGGCTCAAGAAATTCTATGGCAGTGACGAGTAACTCGATATCCAGTGTTAGTTGCTCCCGCTGCTGGGCAAGTGTCAACACCCCTTCCCAGTCCACATCGACTCCTAATGTTTGTGCTGCAAAAAATTTCTGAATAGGAAGTGTAAATCGGCCTGTGCCACATCCTAGTTCTACAACAGTTTTTCCAGTCAAATCATCCGCAGCCAATATAAGAATAAATGCAATTAAATCACTTGGTAGTGAATATTGTTCAAGAGAAACTTTCGGATCCCGAAACCCAGCTATCTGATCAATAAACTTAGTGATCTGTAAATATAAATCAACCGCTGCGGGGCCCAATGTTATGCCTCGTGGAAACACGACCTCGTAGCCCGAATGGGAGAAGCGGGACCGCATTGAACTCATTCGCTAGATGTATAACCTGTAACACCAATATTGGTAGCTCTTCTAATACTTTGAGAAGTATTACTCTATATCTATCTGGACGCGTCAAATCGTAAGGATAGTAACATTGCTTGACATAAAAATCAACCTTACCTTTAATAACCATCTGGGATAGGTGGTTCTATATATGAGCCAAATTATAATTGCGAAATCGGAGCCCGATTATTTACTAACCTTATTTACGAAAAACCAAGCACAAGGGATTAATCGTTTGTTAAAAAGTAGATTTCCCATTATTAAGTATATTTCAAACAAATATCCCTTGATCTAAAATCCTTGTTTTCTTCAATTTTCTTTTCCTCGTAATGAAATTTTAATAATATGCATTAAATTTACTGAGAGAGATACAAATGGCATCAAGCGCAAACTCAAAACATTTGGTCGTTATCAGCAAGCATGATAACAAATTTACTGCCTTGGCAGAGGTTTTGGAAAAAACCGCTTTTTTCGACATACTAGAGCGGCATTTCAAAGGATCAAACAAAGCAAGAGAGGATTTTTCAATCGTTATAAAACCCAACATAATGATGGCTTATTCAAGAAAAGATCCATCTACTATTACTGATCCTGAGTTAGTGGAATACCTTATCAATGAAATTATTAAACGAGGATTCTCAAAAATTAGCGTTATTGAATCTCAAAACGTTTTTGGAAATTGGTTTCGAAATCGTGATGTCGTGACTGTGGCGACATACTTCGGGTATTCTGGTAGTAATTACAAGATAGTGGATCTAACGCGTGAGAAGGTTCGTTATAGGTTTAAGGGACGTCTTGGAAAGCACTGGATAGGTCCGACCTGGCGGGATGCTGATTTTCGAATTTCCTTTGCAAAAAATAAAACCCACTTCAGTTGCTATTTCACCTTGACTCTAAAAAACCTTTATGGCTGCATGCCCTTACAGAATAAGTTCAAAGAATATCACCAAAAAAAGGAATTCGACTGGCCAACCATAGAAATGTTGAAAGAGTTTTGGTGCCATTACGGATTAATTGACGCATATTGGAGTGCGGATGGGCTATGGGGCCTTAAATCTGATGATACTCCCGTACCTACGAAGACAATTATTGGTGGGGAGAACATTATCGCAGTGGAGGCAATAGGGGCTAAGAAAATGGGGCTGAATCCGATGCAAAGCCGGATATACAAACTGGCGGTCGAAGAATTGCAATACAAACCCGATATTGAGTGTCAAGGGGATGACTCGGTGTACGAATCGTGGATTAATGTTCCCCCCTTCATGGATAAGTTTATGGATGTAGGCGAGGAATTCTACCATGTATCAAATAAGCTAGGATTCATCAGCAGCGAAATGGATCCCTTCTTTCCCCCCAAAACCACAAATCCAATTGTACGAGGGATCAGATGGTTATTTCTCAAAATAGCCAGGATTTTCTCTCGAGCGGAATCCAAATACGCTGAATGGCACAGCTATGTGTCCAAACAAATAAAAAAGATATAGACTTCGCTTGTTAGAGAATTCTGAGGGTTTATATTCCTCCGAATTTTCACCCAAAGCAAAGATCAACAACTCGAGGTTCCCGTCAAACTCAGGAGACAATTCTTTCCTTGCGTAAGGAAAGGGATTTCTGTTGCAGGACATTCGAAAGGAATTTTATGATTTCTACGTGATTTCACGAAAATACTTGAAAAAGAATATTAGAGGTTTCCCTGATTCCGATCAAAGCGACAAGTATGCAAAGATCATTTTGAAACGATTGATGTTTCTATGGTTTTTACAGATCAGGGGGTTCTTAGACAACGATTTTAATTATCTGATATCGAATTTTATGAAAAACAAAAACAAGAACTATTTCAAGGAATTCTTGAGCTTTTTATTCTTTGAAGGACTTTCTAAGAATTTTAATGACAGAAAAAAGTCCGTCAGTAGGCTATTGGGAGAAATTCCCCACCTTAATATTGATATTTTTCTACCAACAAAAGAAGAGCTTATGTACAAGGAAACAATCGAAATTCCCAATTCTGTTTTTTATAAAATAATGGTTTATCCTCTAAACAGATCGATTACCGCGTTACCAGTGCTTAATTTGTTAGAAAGCACGTCTTGGACCATTAACGAAAAAGTTGGCGACGTTGACAGGTTAAATCCGAATGTTTTGAGTCATATTTTGGAAAGAAGTTTAGGTCAAAAAGCCACTGGCGCAATTTATACTCCCAATCAGATTACTTCAAAAATGTGTAAAACCACGCTTACAGAATACATTAATAAAACATTAAATTTTAATTATTCGACATTCATCAATGTTCTGAAGGAAACTGATGAAAAGAAACAAGCTCAAATACTTAAGCTTATAACAGCAGTACAGATTTTAGATCCGGCAGTAGGGAGCGGTGATTTTCTAGTAAAAATGCTTTTTCTTCTTGAAGATATTTACAATAGGTTTGCAAGCGCTGGCAACAAGCTTTTGAACGAAAAATACGAAGTTAATGGGGAAAACATTAGGAAATTCATTATCAGAAATAACCTATTTGGAGTCGATATATCACTAGAAGCTATAGAAATATGCAAAATGAGATTGATTTTGGCTGCTATAGCCCATGTTACGTTTTTAGAAGAAATCAATGAGTTAGCAGATATTGATTTCCATTATAGGTGTGGAGATTCATTATTAGGAATCTATGAAAGATTAAGTAAATCAATAGTGGATTTCAGGGATAATTCTACAGTTAGGGCCAAGAAAGAACCAAAACAACAAAATAGAAAGAAGGTACAAAAGACAGAATATCAGACTGTCAAAGCAACAGAAATACTCGATCGGGAATCCTGTAGATTAAACGAACTTTTTACAAAAATGCTGTTGGAAAAACCTGAGTTCCAGGATATTTATGAAAAATATACTCCCAAGCAATTCCATGAAAAATTCCATCCTTTCCATTGGATATTGGAATTTCCGGAGGTATTACAGGCTGCGGATGGAGGATTTGATATATTAATTGGGAATCCCCCGTATGTTAGGGCTGATTATCAAGACTTAGTTTATCAAGAATATAGAGGAATAGTAGAGAAGAACTTTTCTCTACTAACACAAAAATGGGATTTGTTTATCCCATTCTTAGAATTGGCTATAAAACTTCTAAAATCCAATGGAATTATGTCATTTATTATTTCAGATGGATTCTCTACTTCAAATTATGCATCAAGGATGAGAAAATACCTTCTGAAAAAAGAGCTCTTTGAAGTTTGCTTTTTTCCAGGAATTCAGATTTTTGAAACTATGAATGTAAGCAACATCATTGTGTCTCTCAGAAACAGAAATCGAAATATTGATCATATCACGAAGCGTGTCTTCTATAAAAATCTTGATGAAATTGAAAAAATTGAGAAAGTCAAAATAAAAGATTATGGCGAGAGAT
The DNA here is from genome assembly GCA_048881705.1 of Candidatus Heimdallarchaeota archaeon. GTDB lineage: Archaea > Asgardarchaeota > Heimdallarchaeia > Hodarchaeales > Hodarchaeaceae > Hodarchaeum. The sequence goes on from JBHLSH010000020.1 coordinate 32,106, forward strand.
TGTTTCGAAAAAAGGCGTATTCGATTGCCAATGTGAGAAAAATCGCTGTCAAAACTATTCTTCTTGGGCATATATTCTATATAAGCGTTGGTATGGTTCTAAACAGTGATGAAAAGCGGTTTAAAGGAAAATTCACCAAAAATGATCTAATAAGGGATAATAGAGGCGGCTTCTTCAATAAAAAGTATATTGAAAACAAATACATTGACAAATTTCGGATAAACGATGTTAAGTTCTTGGAATATGGTACGGATAGAGTTCCAGGACAGATAAGGCGCCCTACGTTTCCAGAGCTGTATGACTCCCCTAAAATCATGGTTGGTGCAATTGGAGGGAGAGGAATATTCGATGAATGTGACAATCTTAGGTGTAATCACTCCATCATGATATTAAAACCCTATCATGATTTAGTAGGTATAAAAACAAGAGTTCTGAATAGACAAGTAGTAAAAGAAGCAATTTTTCGTGGAAAATTCCTTTCTTTAGATTTTGATCTGCGTTACATTCTTGGTATCATTAATTCATCATTTGCAAATACTTTCCTCAACTCCGTAAGGACTCATAGACAAGAAGATTACTTCCAACCCAATGATTTAAGGAAATTACCGATTCCAAATGTCGACAAAGAGAATCAGACAATAATTAAAGAAACAGTGGAAGGAATTGAGCGGAATAGAAGACAACATCTCAATAAACTAAGACACGCTGTAAAAGCAGAATTAGATCTACAATATCAGCAATTATTGATGGAATTAGATGATCAGATAAACGATTTGTATTTTCACCAAAGGGGTACAAGTGGGAAATGAAATAAAAAATCTATATCCCTATATGCTGACATTGCCTAATCTTATTACCTTTAATGTGGTACAAAGTTCACTGATTCGTTTTCTAGCTCAAAGACCTTCCTTAAGTATTTCTGGAATAGAACTTTCCGATAAAAGGGGGCCAATTCCTGTCCATTTATGATACGGTAAGATTTGTGGACTTTCTGACATTTGGATCGCTTTCTTTGGGAGTTACCTGCACTTAGCTAAAATGCTTTTCCTCTTTATTCCATCTTCACTTGCTATATTCTAGGTTTTATACTCTTGAATCCAAAGAGACCGTGTAAAATTGGCGGCTGGAGTATTGAAAAGAAGGTAACTCAGACCATCTTGATCTTGAATCGAAATCCATGATAAAGCGACCGTATACGAACCTGCAGGTAGAGGTGCTGAGACAAAATTAAGATAGAAGGTGGAAGAAAATTCCCTGGTTGCTGGATAGGCGCTGGTTTCAAAGTATGAAATCCTTGTTGTTTTTTTGCCAATTCCTTCAATCCCCAGGGAAACATTAAACCCTACACGCTGGCTTGGGGATAAACTACCCGAAACACCTAGAATATAGAGAGATGAATAAACCGAAACAATTCTAGAATTTGATTGAATTGTAATATTCAATTTGGTATCAGGAACCGAAATGTAAGTGTCGTTGTCACTATCCAGAATTTGAGCGGTCGTTGTGAATTCGCCATATATTGATTGGAGAACAATCCCTCCATCAGTGAATCCCGGGATGGTCGAAACGTCCTCATAAACTATTGGATAAAGCAAGGGTAAAGCAAATAATCCAATTGCACTTGAAATAATCACGGCTAATAGTACACTACCAGCAACTGCTTTTGTCGACATATTAATCACTTTCTAAGCTTTTTAGGCGTTTTTGCTCTCAGATTTCATTGTATGAAAAAGTAGTAGTTTATAAGATCGACTTATTTGAAAGCGAAGGGGGATCCCAGCACCTATGGGGACCAGGATTGTACGAAATTAACAATTATCCGAATTAGAGAACATTCTCCGAGTTGCACACCATCGAATTTTAAAAATGGTCTCAGAACCATAACGTTCCAGTATATGATGGATATAAAATTGGAGGTATCCTCATTTGAATACAAATACGAAATCAATCATGATAATGATCGGGACTCGGAAAGGAGCATTTTTCTTACGTAGCGATGAGTCACGTAATAATTGGGTATTGGAAGGACCACATTTACTTGGTAGTATGGTTCACCATATAGTGATGGATCCGAGACCCAATAAGGAAAATCTTATGTTAATGGCTGCACGAACAGGACATCTTGGCCCAACTGTTTTTCGTTCTACAGATCTAGGAAAAACTTGGAAAGAAGCCACAAAACCTCCTGCCTTCAAAAAAGCCCGAGATGAGGAAAAGGGGCGCGTAGTAAAATACACATTGTGGCTTACACCAGGCCACAAGACAGAAAGAAACACTTGGTACGCTGGAACCAGCCCTCACGGACTTTTTCGTACGAATGACGATGGAGATACTTGGGAAGGTGTGAGTGGATTCAATGAACACCCCATGAGACCTAAATGGGGTGATGATATCGAAGCGGCTACACCCGACGGACCTTTGCTTCATTCCATTAATATTGATCCACGAAATCCAAACCACATCTATTTAGGACTCAGTACTGGAGGTTTTTTCGAAAGTACGACAAAAGGGACAGATTGGACGCCATTGAATAAAGGATGTGTGGCCGATTTTCTTCCGACACCTGATCCTGAATATGGTCACGATCCGCACTGTGTTTATCTTCATCCTTTAGATCCCGATCGATTGTACATGCAGAACCATTGTGGGATTTATCGACTTGATCGTTCTAAAACCGATACGTGGGATCGAATTGGAGAAAACATGCCGAAGGAAATCGGAGACATTGGATTTCCCATGACATTGCATCCAAGAGACCCTGATACTGTTTGGGTATTTCCAATGGATGGAACTGACGTTTGGCCTCGGACTAGCCCCGCAGGAAAACCCGCTGTGTATATAACTAGAAACGGGGGATCTAGTTGGGAACGTCAAGATAGGGGTCTGCCGCCGCAAGGATGGTTCACAGTGCTCAGACAAGCAATGACTGCTGACCAACAAGACCCTGCTGGCATTTATTTTGGGACAACTAATGGAGAACTTTGGGCAAGTAACAATGAAGGAGAAGAATGGAGTTGTCTTATTCAACATTTACCAAAGATCTTTTCACTAGAAGTCGGTGAGATTTAGGGATGAAAGTCTATATTCCAACCCATCTACGTTCGTATACAGGTCAGGAAAGCCAAGTCGCCGTGCGTGGGAAGACGATTTCGGAAGCTATGAAAGATTTAAATGCTCAGTTTCCAGGCATTCGCTTTCGGATCATCGATGAACAGGATCAGGTACGTGAACATATCCGGATTTTTCTCAATCAGGAGCAGATTAGTTCTCTTGAAATGCGGGTTTCGGATAATGACGAGATTCATATAATTGCTGCCCTAAGTGGAGGCTGAGCAATACAAATTTCCCTGATCCAAGTTATCTGTAGTTAATAGGGGAGTCTGTAGCATGAATTATTATTCGATCGATGTTTTAAATTCTGCAGACTCTGAAACGGTTAATTGGAGGCCCAAACAGCCCAGTTATAGGTAATAAGGTAACAAAAAGAGGACAAGGAGCAATATAGAAACAGCTTGTCTTTATTTGCTTGAAGTCAAGTTTTCTTGGGAATCTTTAGCTCCGCGAGATTCTCTTGAAATAAATAAGTTCGGGATCTCCTGGATCTAAATTATGTACTATTCCACTTCTAGCAAAGTTCAGCGTTTTCAGCAATCCCTGCATTGGTATGTTTGATTGATTTGTGGATGTGAATAATTTCTCAGTCGTGCATTTTGTTTCGATATACTCCATCAACTTGGTACCTATCCCTTTTCTTCTATATTTCTCTTTTACGTATAGCATTGATACGAATCCACATTCAAAAAAGCTGTATTCCAAGATAATATATCCTACTAGCTCCTCTTTGGTTATAGCCACATAACATCGATTCTTGAGTATAGATCTCTCTATAAATACCCTCCGACTCTTCTGAGTGGGAGCTACATGATCGAATCCAATAATTGAATCGAGCTCCTTTAACTTGGCCAACCGAATCCTCATTGTTTACACTCCACCATTAACCACTCCATGGAGCTTATGGATCAATCTCCTTTTGTTTGCAATTCTAGGGGTTCAAACAATAACACGTACGTATTCTCATCGCTCTTTGGACAGTGTTCGGTTCCCTTGGGAATGACAACCATTTGTCCCTCTTTTAGTATGATGTCGGGTGCTGTTTTTATCTGAATAATCATTTTACCTCGTACTACATAAAATAACTCATCTTCATCGGTGTGTTTATGCCAATGATACTCTCCCTTAACAAGGGCCATTCGTACCACCTGATCATTGACCTTTGCTACATCAATTGGATGCCAAGGTCTCCCGTCTATTTCCGTAATTATATCATTTAAGTTAATTATAGGAATCATAGCACTATCTTCCAGATCTGAACATAAAAGCATCATTTCATTGGAGAAATCTATTGTAATCCTCTTGCTTTAAACTTCTTACGACCAAAAGGTTCAATTAATCATCCAATGATCAGAAAGGCAATAATTGAAGAGATGACACTAAATACCAGGCCAAAAATCAATCCCCTTAAAAAACCGTTAAGATGGGGCCTGAAAGTGGTGTAATACGGTGTTTGTGGAAGGTTTTTTAACTGAAACACGTTTTTTACCACCAAAAAATAATCTATTATAATTAAATCCCATAAATTAACAAACAAAAATATTCCGTAGGTCAAAATGAATATTTCAATTATATTCAATTTAACACCCTCCTGGACTACAAAGAAAAGGTTCGCAATGATTGGCAGTCCGATCACCAAACCTAAGAACAGGAAAAACAGTAAATATCCCCCTGCCGAGATTTTTTCCTTTTCTTTGAATTTTCCTTTTTCGTCTCTAACCAGGTTTCCAGTTCCAGTGAGGTACATAATCACTAGAAGCGCTGTAAAACATATAGAAGCGAAAAATCCCCAAAACAAAACATAAAAAGTAAAAATTTCAAATGTGACCATGATCTCACCAATTGATATAGAAATAACTCTCTTTTACAATAACTGCCAATTGCTAACCACCTGACGAGGTACTCTTTATAAAATAGACTCCTCTATGCCGTTATTTTTGATCGTCAGAAAAGGCACTTCAAGCGGTACTAATTGGGAGTTATCAGAGCCTTCATAACTTCTAACTTCTCCACATTCTTCAATGCTTCATCTGCTTCGTCCAACGAATACTCTCGTGATATAATGGATTCAAAAGGGAATTTATCGCCAAATTTGGCTATTAATTTTACCGCAAGATATACATGACTATAATCGGTTCCCCAGGAACCTCGAATTGTCAAATGCTTGCTATTAATATGTAGGTGGGGATTAATATCAATATTGCCAGCATTAGTATATTGTCCAACAATGGTATATGTCCCCCCGTTTCGGGTCATTTCCATCCCTTCCTTTATTGCGGAAGGAACACCAGTAGCCTCAATTGTTACATCAGCCCCTCTTCCTTGAGTGGCATCTAACACTTCCTGCACTCGCGATTTGGGATCGTGATCCATGATATTGATGCGGGTCTCAATCTCAAATTTCTTAGCTAAATCCAATCGATGTAGGGGGCCCCCTAACAAAATGACTTGGAAAGCGCCACTTAATTTAGCACAAAGGGCAGCCATTAGCCCAACTGGTCCAGAACCTTGAACTGCCACAGTGTCTCCGAGATTAATCTTTGATCGTTGGATGGCATGGATTGCCGTGGGTAATCCACATCCACCCGCCATATAAGCTCTCATGAATGAGGGATGGGGTAATTTAATAATCTTCACTCCTGGTTTTAGATAAATGTATTGGGACCACCCTCCTAGTAATCCCTCATTGGCTGAGTATGTGATTCCATAAACCTTTCGATGGGGACAAAGAGTCCTAGTTTTCGCAACTAAACAATACCAACACGAGTTACAAGTCTCATGGACATCCAAGAATGTGACTGGATCCCCTATTTTAAGTGGATTGCCTTCAATATCAGTAACAGACCCATTCAGTTCAGAAATGATACCAGTAGACACATGTCCGGGGATGATTGGATAGGGAACTCCACTCAAATGACCTTTTTTTAAATGAATATCAGTTCCACAGACTTCTGAATAAGCGGTTTTTAGTAATATGGCTCCTTCTTCCAATTCTGGTTTAGGTTGTTCTCGTAGCTCAATTGTCCCTTGTTTTGTTAATACAGCCGTTTTTACCATAATACTACTCGCAAAAATCATGATATTTATTTCTTAAGTTGATGGTATCCAAACAAATTGGGAAAATCCCTCGTAAAGGCTTACCAATTCAATAAAACTATATATTGAATCTTGAATCTCTACTTGAAAGCGACTCGAAATAGGAACACGAAGTTTTTAATTGAAAAGAGGAAAGTTTTTGCAATGTTTCCACTATAAAGGGATTTTTTCTATGGCAGGTTATATATCTCAGATTAATATCAAAACCAGGACACTAGGAGAACGTGGCCTTCCTAAATATCCTGTTGAGACAGCTAGGCTAACCAAGAAAGGGCTAGAGGGAGATTTTAATGTCTATCGAACAAAACGGAAAAACAATGACCCCAGTCAAGCGGTATTGATAATGCCAATTGAAATGATTCACACCTTAAATCAGGAAGGTTGGCCAATAAAATCCGGCGATTTGGGCGAGAATTTTACCACCAAAGGTATAGAATATGATGAATTTCAGCCAGGAGATCAATTTAATATCGGAGAAACAATCATTGAGATCACCAAAGGTTGTAATCCTTGTAGAAACCTTTCCGTATTGCCCTATGTCACAGAAAAAAAAGTTTCCAAGTTTATCCAATTCATGCTCAATAGACGTGGATGGTATGGGAAGGTTGTGCGAGAAGGCATTGTCAAAAAGGGCGATGATATCCAGAAACTCTGAAAAATCGAGTTTGACATAATTTCTGAGAGAACATTGATGTGAATGGCATTCCGTCTGTCGATACCTTCACTGAACTCATTGATTTGAAAAAACTGCGTTTTCATCAACACTGGCGTATCCTATTTCCTCTGTACGTTAACAAATATCCCCAATATACCTAATTAATGTTGGGGCATTCGATTGAGAGAGGAGCCTCCATTGGATTACCCCCGAAGAGTTAGGTTATTGCCGCGAAATAAATTGATTAAAATCATCTTTGAGTGATATAGAGCATCAAATCGCTAGAAACAAAGCTGCTTTTTCTCTGTTCTGAACCCCTCAATAGGAATGGGCGCTAGTAAACGATGATACAAAGACACAAAAACTCATTGATGTTTGCAGGATAAAAGCCAATCGTATCTTTCGGGGTAAGGAACAATGAGAGCGGTATAAAAGGGATGTGATCATTTATGGAAAACAGATTGGTGGCATTAGGAATTATTACAATTGTTATTTCTAGTTTGGTTGTCGGTATAGCTGTTATATTAATGTCTATTGACAACACTGGTCAGGACACAGACATTAATGACCAAGAAATCATTGGTGATAAGTTTCTGTACTATCACGGGATTAATATTACCTGGTTCGGAGAGGCTGCCTTCAGAATAATCTCTGGAGATCTTGCTGTTTATATTGATCCATACGTAATACCAAGTGGTGCAGAAATAGCTGATATTATAATCAGTACTCACACCCACGGGGAACATCTTTCCTTGTTTGATATTGTCTATCTATCTGATGCCGATACAACCCTCTATACACCCAAACCGAACCGATCCATTGATGGTATCGGTCCTAATCCCGAAGCTGTGACTAGTTCAGTTCCTGGAAATGTGACTTTTTCAAAGCCTGGGATGGTAGTCAATCATTCTAACACCATTTTGGAATTTGTACCTGCCTATAATATCGATAAATATAACTATAACATCCCAGGACAGCTATGGCATCCCCCATGGGCTAACTGGACTGGAGTTATTGTTGAAATAGATGGAACTAGGATATATCATCCTGGGGACAGTGATCACATTCCTGAAATGGAGCAGATAGATTGTGACATTTTCTTGGCACCTGTCGGGGGGGTAGGGGTCATGACATCCCACGAGGCTGCCGACGCAGTAGAGTCTCTGAAAATAACATCAGACCTAAAGTATGCAGTTCCCATGCATTATGGTTATATCCCCACGGACTCTCCAATTGGACCGTCCGCGAATTTTGCGGCAGAAGCTAATTGTACAGTTGTGATTCTAAAACCAGTATAAGCAGGTAAAATATCTATTAAAAAGGCTAAGAGCCGTGTTATCCCCCATCAGTAAGAGGGGATAGCACTGAATAACATGAAACTTGGTATTGTCGTCAATGTATTCTTTGGCGACATTACATCTGAGCATCAACTACTTGAAACAGATTAGTTTCAAGCAGCCATTTTAAGCCTTTTCCCCTCAATTGCTTTACTTGAAAGGTAGCGATGAACCCAAATCAAGGGGAAGAATGAACAAGCCAGAATAATTGCCTCGAGTATGAATAACAACTGAAATGAATTGCCCAACATAACTAATGCCGAGAAAAAACTAGCACTAGACCGCCCTACAGTTGTTATCAATCCAAACAATGCCAATAAGAGAGTTCGGGTCTTAGGATGTTTTGCACACACATCGAGCATCATTGCTGTGGAAGGAGTTGTAAGTAGCCCCAAACCCACCCCAAATATTGCAACACTTAAGAGGAATAACTGTTGTATCTGAGGTAGACCTAGAATACTGTTAACCGATGATGTTCCAAGGAAAGCTATCATTAGTAATCCCAAACCGCCGATAACCGTCCCAATTGCCGAGAGTAGCAATCTTCCGATCTTCTTTTCAATAAAAAAAGCCAATGGGATGAAGATCAAGGTTGTCACTCCCCAAACTGCCGCTAATCCTCCAATATTATCCTCTGTGAAATTAAAAGTTGAAACGGCATATGGTTCCAACACCGCGTCCTGAGCAAACAAGCCTATCAAGAAGAGAACAAGAAAAAAACTCATTGCGACCACTTCTCTTTTTGATAATTGCTCCTTTATCAGCTGAATTGATCGTCCAATGTTTAACTGCTTTTTCGTATTCTCTACTATCTCTGAGCTGCGTTCTCTAATAGCTAGAACAGAAATAATTCCAAATAAAAGGCTAATTCCAGCGAGCAGTACAAAAAACCCCTCAAATCTCAACCGACCATAAAGAACGGCGCCTAAAATTCCCCCAGCTGCAAAACCCAGCAACCGGAAAAATTGGATATTTGCAGCGACTTTACCACGTTCCACTGAGGTAGATATATCGATGAGATATGCATCCGTCATCGTTGCAACGGTCGCTGATCCCACTGTAAAAAGGATCATACCAAACAGGATTGCTAAAGACCCTAAAGTCTGAGAAACAAACACTAATCCCGAAGTTTGAGCCACTAAACCAACAATTATATAATTACGGTGATAAGATCCAAATAAAGGATACCTGTCTCCTAAAAATCCTATCAATAGGCGAAAAACTTCAAATAAAGTCGCTATTCCTATTAACAATGCAATTATGGTCGGTTCCCATCCGATAATTGCTAGTTGTGCTGGAATAAAGGTGCTGATCCCAATAGTCCCTAAACTCACTGCGACATGAATCATTGAGACAGGGATTAACCGAAGCACTCCTGTTTGCACATAGAGAGTTATTGTTTGATCTTGTGGAGTTGGAGAAGGTTGTTTCATGTCAGAAAGCGCAACCTAGAGTCTGTACATTTACCTAATCGGGGAACGTGGTTGAGTTATCAAATAATGATCGTGAGCACTGAAGGATATCACTTGTCATGCCTCTAAAGCAAAAGACCGCATAGAAAGGCTTCCAGCTTGGATCCCTTCATGAAAATTATGCACTGTTTCGCCCGCTCGTAACGTCCCCAACACAAAGTAAATTGGGTCAAAATGTTCAGTTGTCGGCGCGGCCATCTTGAAATTGGGCGCTTTTTCCGGAGCCTGTAATAACATGTCTACTTCTAAGTTATCTAGCCTCTCTTTGATCCATTCATCCGTTTCTTGTGCCCAGACATCAACGGAACCACTTGATGTTAAAGCGGAAGGGCCTAGGTTCCCTTGACGCAGCTGGTACATTACATAGGGCAAATTATGGACGAGATTTCCGCTACCCATGAATAAAATGCCCTCCTCTCGAAGTGGGCTAAGGATAGCTCCAATTTTAAACATGTTTTCTGGGCTACGGGGAATCGGGATGGACAATTGAAGGACTGGAATGTCTGCTTCCGGATACATTAACCGCAATGGAACCCATGTTCCGTGATCAAGTCCTTGCTGGGAATTAAGAGTTGTTTCCCACCCCTCTGAGTTTAACATCGTAGCAATTCTTATGGCAAGTTTGGGATTTCCTGGTGCATTATATTCCAGGCGATACAATTCATCTGGAAAGCCATAGAAATCATAAATCACACCAGGGGTTGAAGCACTCGTAATTTGCAGGGGAATATATTGTTCCCAGTGCGCTGATACGGTTACAATTGCCGATATATCGTCAATACTAGATGCATACTGTGCTACATCAGTTTGATACCTTCCTGTTTCAATAGCATTGGTAGGACTGCCATGGCCAATGTAAATAGAAGGTAAGACATCTTTATTTATCATGAGAAGCTCTCAAGTTCCCTTGTTAAGCATTTATTTATGTTCTTCATTTTGAAATTCGGGGGGAAGAAAAAATAAGATAGTTTGATGACCACTCCTACATCCCAGCAGAATGTTCCAATCTCTGGACCGCTCGCTATAACATTATTATCCACCCTCCTTTGTAGATCTTCAAAGATTTCGGACTTTTTCGTTGTAAATCTTTTTTAGTTGATCATGATGGAGTAAGCTTTTTAAGCTTGACTTAACAAAGTAAACTTGTTAAGGTTGATTATAATGAGTAAACATAGCAAGATTGACCAGCTATATTTCATTCTAACAGCTGACATCGTGCATTCAAGAAAAGTTCCAAACCGATTAGAGGTTCAACAAGAAATTAAGAGAACATTAGAGTACGTCAACACGAAGTTGTCAGACCAAATCCTGTGTCCTTTTGTCATTGTTTGGGGAGATTCCTTTCAAAGTGCGCTCACCTCTCTCAAGGGTTTTTATAATATTGTAGAAACACTCGAAGAGAAAATTCCAGTAGCGTTTCGTATTGGAATAGGGATTGGGAAAATCTCAACTACTTTTTCTCCCAATGTGATGGAAATGGATGGCCCCGCTTTTCATAACTCGAAACTGGCTCTCCAGATAGCAGAAAAGAATAACTATCATGTTTGGGTTCAATCCGGAAATGATCAGGTTGATAGAATGGTCAACACTGTACTTATTTTGTTTTATGTTGTAAAAAGTCGATGGACCACGCACCAAAAAGAGATTATCCATCTTAGACGCCAAGGAATGACATATGATGCCATTGGCAAAGTCAAAGGAATTACTAAGCAGGCGGTTAACAAGACACTTAAAACGGCTGGGTGGTCAGCGGTCTCCTTTGCAACTGACAGTCTGAATGATGTGATTTTCACATTCTTTGAATGATTGGAGGACGCCTAATGATCGAAACTTCATTACTTATCACTATTGGGCTCCTTGTAATTGGGGCCTACTTTGTCGTGGTATTTGGTGGGGTACTCTTTGTTGGCTTTTTTCTAAAACTCTTGAAAGTGTCTCCAGAGATAGGTTTGGACGGGGGCCTCCCTAGAGCAGGAACGCTTGTGGGTATGACAGAACGGGCCATAGTTCTCACTTTTGGGTTGTTAGGAGAATATGGCGCGATTTCGTTTGTCTTTGCGGCCAAATCTATGGCCCGCTTCAAACAGCTAGAAAACCGACACTTTGCTGAATATTATTTAATTGGTACATTACTGAGCTTCTTTCTTGCGTTAATTGCTGCGATTATAACTCAGATCGTTTTTGGCTTGTATTTGGCGCCCCTCATTCCCGAAGGAACCTTGATCTAGATTATTCTTTACTGTCAACGATTTTTTCAACTTAGATATTATACAGGGTTCTCCTTCACTTTCAATTAGCGGATAATTGATTATTCCCACCTAGATCCAAAATAATTCTTCCTAAATAGTGGCCTAGAATTATCAGGTTCTTTCCTTTCTTTACGACGAACCGCCGCATGAATCCAAGATTGAATGGATGAGAGTTTTTCTGTCCAATGGTAGATCCTAGCATATCGATTCGTAATATTATCATATAATCGCGGGGGGATAAGAGAAGGTTCAACCTTTTTACCAGAGAAATTGGGATGCGTTGGAAGAATGAGACCCATAAGGCCGGATCGGGGAATTTTCTGTATCTTCTGAATACTTGCAGCAATCTCCCAATCAATCTGTTTTTGCTTCCATGTTTCTTTTCCTACAAGAACAATTGTTACCGTTGAATCTCTTAGATATTTGGTTCTAATTTTCGCGATAATTGCTTCCATTTCAGAATGGGAATCAATGTCTTCGGTCTGGATTTGATTTGAAACAACGATACTTCCCCCTTTTTCTTCAAATCGTTTCTTATAGTCTTCATCATTCTCGTGGTGATAGCTTACGAAGACACGATATCTTTTCCTCATTAGATTTCCTCTAGTAGTTTTTTGACTCTACGATTCGGCTCCTCAATTTTCTTAATAGATTTTTCTCCAGCTTCTCTTCTTGTAGTAATTCTATCTTTCAAACAATATTAGAAACGGTAATATCTTCAGGGCAGAATATTTCAAATATCGCTCTGATAGATGGAAGAAAAGCATTTTATACTCACACCTAGCTGATAAATTTATGCCTGAATTAAAAACAAAGAAAAGTCATCAGAACGTTGAGGAATTTATTAACTCTGTAACTGATCCAATCCGTCGTAATGATTGTCTTGAGATCCTAAAATTAATGGAGGATGTAACCCAGGAAGCCCCTAGGATGTGGGGAAACAGCATTGTGGGATTTGGAGAATATCAGTATAAATATAAGAGTGGACACGAAGGAGAATGGTTTTTAATAGGATTCTCTCCCCGAAAACAAAATCTCACCCTATATGTTATGTCAGGATTTGCAAGATATGAAGATTTACTACAAGATTTAGGGAAATATAAAACAGGCAAATCCTGCTTGTATATCAAACGACTTTCTGATGTTAACAAAGAAAGGCTTAAGCAATTGGCTATTGAATCCGTGAAATACATGAAAGAAACGTATTCTCCCAAAATCTAGGCCCTCAGAGTATCTGTAAGACTGAAGATATCTATGGTTTTTATTGCTTGATGAAAAGAGACTGATAAATGAGACGGAGCAAATCTGGGTTTAGACCTACAAAACGTTTTTCTGATAAGGCAAGATTTTATCATATATACCGCCCAAGGTACCCAATCAAAGTCTTAAAGCTACTAAAAGCCGAGATCGGGTTGAAACCCTCTTGGATAATTGCTGACCTTGGTTCTGGGACTGGAATTCTTTCGAAAGTATTTTTGAAGAATGGTAATACAGTATTTTGTGTAGAACCAAATAATGAAATGAGAAAAATCGCTGAGAGTAATTTGGCAGGTTACGGCGAACAATTCAAGAATATAAACGGGACCGCAGAATCTACAACTCTCAAGAATCGCAGTGTTAATTTGATTACAGCTGGACAGGCCTTTCACTGGTTTGAGGTAGAGCCTGCAAAGGACGAGTTTAAACGGATTTTAGAACCCCCGGGCTATGTTTTTCTTGCGTGGAATTCTCGTGATCAAAATAGTTCTCTTTTCATGAGAGAAATTGAAGAACTTATCATCAGATTCGGAACTGACTATAAGGAAGTAGCACGAACCTCTGGCGAAGATGACCCGGTAAGCATCCTCTTTTCTCCCAATTCATACAAAAAAGTCACACTCCCGACCCATCAGATCTTTGATTACCTAGGTTTAGAAGGAAGGATTCGAACCGTCTCATATTTACCTTCCGAGCCGCATCCGAGGTTTTCCGATCTCATTCAAGAATTGAAATCCATCTTTAAACGAAACCAAATCGATGGAAAAGTCAAATTTGAATACAAAACAGAGCTTTATCTCGGGCAACTATTTTGAAGAAACTACCCCTCCTAAATTATCCAAATACGGGGTCAAAAATAATGGTGGGATATCCTTTGACCTACTCGATGTTTTTTAAGTAATTCCTTGTATTCTTTGCTATTTTGATAGTCTGGGATTACTCCATGGGATTTCAGGAAACCTTGGCTCCCAGGATGCTCCCCTTATCAGCAATAACGACTCTCGAGATTTTCATGAAGATAGTCTTCTTGCATTCTCAATCGCGTCGATTCCGGCATAAAGAATTACACTTCCTTTTGATGAAACTGGTTTCTTCCACGACCAATGATTTTCCTATTTAGGACTAATACTTATCCAGGGGGAATTCCTTTTTCTTTGTAACCTAATCGTGCTTCTTGAAAAGCAACTTTCATGTAATCGTTCATTCTCAGCGGTCTTTAATCCAAGCTACGATAATCGCAAAGCTGTTTTTATATAGCGGCTATAGACAGAAACGGGTTCTAGAGCATCTTCAGACTCAATGTAATCTTTTTTTTTCTTATAATTCGGCATAAATGTTGGAGAAAAATGAAAAATATAGCGACTTCCCACTCCAGAATGATTAAAAGCATATTAGTTATGATTATTTTATTTGGTACCAATATTGGCGGGACATTAGAGGTATTAGCTAACTCAGGGCATCCAATATCTGACAATGTCAATAAAAAGAATATAATCGTACTTTACGATGCCAAAGATCCTTATATCCAACAATTAGTAAACAATTACGTTGATATGGTTCGTGTCAGTTATTCCTCAATCGAGAAGCGTTCTATAGATTCCTCGAAAGAACTGTATTCAAATATGATGATTTCAGCCTGGGCTATAGTTTATTTTTTTCATGGTGATAAAAATGGGATATCAACTCCGGATTCACACATTCCATGGATAGACGTAGCAAACGTAGTGAAT
>JBHLSH010000021.1:0-46670 GCA_048881705.1 Candidatus Heimdallarchaeota archaeon
TTTAATAGCCATTAAATCACTGAAATCTTTATATGTCAAGAGGAGAGGTGAATAATTGAACCTTTAGAGATGTAGCAATTCAATCTACCGGATTAGACCCTGGAGAATTGATGGTGCGATCTAAGGTAAAGAATAAGCGAGATTTGTTCATATTAATTGTTCTTTCATCCTTCTTTATGTTTTACTTATCTAGTGCTATTTGGGGCTTAGTGGCACCAATATCCTATATAAGGGTTGGCCAAACAGTGGCAGAATATCAGGGAGGTGATGGCATAGACCTGGAAGCCCAAGCTTGGCTGAATATCGACATTGCAAAAGCGGCGTTTGAAACCTTGCCAATGAATAGATCCCGTATCGCTATTATTGACTCCGGCTTGGCCACAAAAGCTTGGACCTACATTGAGGCAAACTCAAACAGCCATGTGGTTAAATATGTTCGCTGTAACGAAGTTTTTAATCTGTGGCCTCCTCCTTTTTTTTGGAAATGGGATGGTACTTACTCCGTGGCTTCGGATCCAAATGATCCTATTGTAACTGACATTAATGGCCACGGAACCGCAGTTACCTCAATACTTGCTAACGCCTTACCTAATGCGGAAATAATTTTCATTTCCATTCAACGTGGCCATCCCTCCATGGTAGAGGGAGCCTTTCGCTGGATTAAGGCCAACTATAAAGCATTCAATATTAAGACGGTTTCAATTTCCACTGGGGCGAGCTCTGATTACGAGAGATTCCATGACGAAATATCATATCTTTACGATAATGGAGTTACCATTGTGTGTGCAGCTGGTAATAGCGGTACCTCAGAGGCTAACTGCTATCCAGCTGGGTTTTCTGAGACATTAACAATAGGCGCTCACTATGATGATCCAGATGGTTTCTTGGAGGACGGAACCATCTTAAGGGAAGCGGGAAATATTGTGACGTCAAAGCGCTCAACATCCGGACATGCTACTTCATGGAGCTCGAAGTGTGGACCAATGCTCGATTTCGTCGTTCCTGGCTTCGATATTGAGTTTCTACAAGTATCTAACAACGATGATGGATATATAAGATTCTGTGTTGGAGGAGGGACTAGTTTTTCGACTCCCCTCGCAGCTGCAATCGCATCATGGGTAATCGATGTGTATTGCTGCTTTCATGCCCGTCCAGAATGGGGCGATAACTCTTCATCCAGCTCCCTCTTTCATGGGGATATTACACATATAAAACACGAATATCCCTCTCCTGAAACAGTCCATTTGATTCTGAGTCAGACTGCGGAATTTTACAACGCTATGCCTAATACAGAAGATCGTGTCCCTCAACCCAAACCTCTTGGTTATAGAATTTTCCATCCAGATCTGTTCGTTTGGAACAAATGGGTTGGATATGGAGTACTGGATGCTTACGACGCCATATTATTGGCCATGGTGTACTGAGATACGATCCACTATTAATTTTTCTTGATTCATGAGTGGAGTGATTTAATCCTAGAATTCTCGTAGATTAGATTACGAATTGATCAAAAAATTACTTATATCGTAAACATTGTGCTAAGTTGTAATTAAGGGACCTCTTCCCGAATGATAATTAATTCAGGATAACGGCAAAAATCAATGAATTGGAGACAAAAGGGGAATGAATCCTTGAATCAAAGGTTAACATTGAATAAAAACCAAAATTCGCTTAATCAAATACGAATTCTGCATATCGACTCCGAAAAACAGTTTCTTGAGTTGACAAGAGATCAACTTAACCGACTTATGGACAACATCATGATTACCTCCCTTTCTTCCCTTTCGAACCTAGATGCAATAGTTGGCCTTAAAGAGTTTGATTTGATCATTAGTAACAGCTTAGAACCGATAAATAGTGTTAGAAAATGGGAGATACCTATTCCATTTGTTGTTTTTTCGGAGGCTGATGGGGGAGATATGGCAGTAAGAGCTGTCAATTTGGGGGTCGATTACTTCCTTCCAAAAGGAGACTCATCAGAGATTGTTTTCAGGAAACTGTCCAGTATAATCTCAAGACTTGTCCATGAGAACAGGTTACTATTATCAAAGAACGCGCAGGCCCGATCAAACCAACTAATGATCGATAGTTTTCCGAATATTATGGCGCTAATTTCGTTCAAAGCTCGTGAGATTGTGGCTTCTAATAAGGCTGCCAGGTTGATCGGAGCTGAACCTGGCACTAGATGTTTTGAACATTTCTTTGGCAGGAACGGTCAGTGCCCTTGGTGTAAAACACCCGAATTAGAGAAAGATTCAGAGGATCAATACATTGAAGTAGTAAAGATGGGGAAACAATGGGCCTGCTACTGGTTTTATGTTTCCGAAGAATACTACATGCACTATATTGAGGACGTTACAAAAAAGCAAATCCTCATAGAGGAATGGGAAAATCAACAGAAGAAAACGATCAGGGCAAATTAAATATCAGTTTTTTTTTACATAAATTGCCAGTAAAACAATTAAAATTGTGTTTTACACCTTAATACGGTTGCCCAAGGGCCTCCTGTCCCCGTAGAAATACGGACAAGTAGTGGGTATAATGAAATCATATGAGGTTATATCGCTAGATCTCTTTAGTACTTTGGTTTACGTTGAAACTGAAAACTACAACCCTTGGGCTACATTGGAAGATGCGATCGTTCATACTCCCTATTATAAGGAAGACATTCATCCCTACGTTTCTGTTGAAGAGCTATCAGAAGCATACTATTCCCAAATTCGTCAATTAATGGAAAATAAGGCACGTGAGGTTGAGTTTTCAAATATCGACGTAATATTGGATGTCTTTTCGAGGTATGGCATCGATTCAGATTTAACACATTTACACCAGATTGCATCAACTATTATTCAAAACTATTTTAACAATATACTTCAATTGATCAAGATCTACCCTGAAGTCCATGAAACGCTTGAATATTTACGAAATCGAGGTTATACCCTGGTTTTATCTTCAAATCATTCATTTCCTCAAAACGGTTGGAGTGTTTTAGAGAAATATGACCTTGGGTCCTATTTCACTCAGATTACATTCTCAGGGCAGATTGGCTGGAGGAAGCCAAGTAAGAAATTCTTTACCAAAGCGTTATCAGGAGTTTCCTACACTGATAAACAACGAATTATCCATGTTGGCGATGACCCGCTTTCAGATGTCCGTGGAGCTATGGCTTTTGGTATCCACGCTTTATGGATTCGTTCACCTGACCAAAAGGAACGAACGATCGAGGGGGTAATAGCGATCATTGAGGAATTTCGGCAGCTCCCTAAATATGTCTGATTCTCCCCAAAATTATGGGGCCTCCGTTTTAGTCACGGTACGACCTGTTAATGAATTTTACAACTTCCTATGTCCCTTCCAGTAAAAATAACACATCATGGCCAAAAAAATCAGAAAATAAAACTCCATATCATTGTGACATCCACGAAAGACCATACATATCAAGCAGCATGACGAATTGGGATTTTTCCATATTTATGGTCGCGGAATTGAATTTGTCCTCTAGAAATTAGTATAAAAATCCACAGCAACTTACACTTCAGCCTTTTATATATGAAAATGGGTTATGAA
Source organism: Candidatus Heimdallarchaeota archaeon (assembly GCA_048881705.1). Taxonomy (GTDB): domain Archaea; phylum Asgardarchaeota; class Heimdallarchaeia; order Hodarchaeales; family Hodarchaeaceae; genus Hodarchaeum. The sequence goes on from JBHLSH010000021.1 coordinate 3,568, forward strand.
TCAGGTGTGAAACAGGAGTGAAACAGTTTATAGTTCATCTTGATGAGACTCTTAAAGTAGAGCTGCTCGCTTCTATAGGAAAGTCTTTAGGAGCTGCCAACATTAATATCCTATCGGCTTGTGAGACTACAACCTTTGGGGTCTCTACAGCTATCCTATTGGTTAATCCTCACGACGAAAAACGGGCTATTGAGGTTTTACGAGGAAGCAAGATTGCCTTCAGTGCTCAAGATGTCCTGATCGCCTCATTCCCGAATAAACCTGGAACACTGGGTAATTTTTCTCAACTCCTAGGAGATCAGGAAATCCAAATCCAATCATTCTATCTACTGCCTGCATCCTCTAGTACTCGCACAGAATTTGCCATTTCCGTTAAAGAAGCCGATTTTGAAAAAGCCAAATCCTTTCTAGATGCTTCAGGATTCTTAAGAACATTCGACGGAATTTAAAGTTTTTTCCCTACTTCATTGCTCAGTAAACCATGATTTCAGTTTCTGTCTACTGCATTCTGGTGAAAATCATGCCTGACTGGACCAAAGCCTACGAAGAGGCATTTTCCACTCCATTCAACGTTTTCCTCTTGCTTTTGATGTTCATAATGCTCTTATTTTGGTGGTCAGCTCATCTTTGGCAAACCCCAGAACGGGTGCGCCAACGAGCGAGATTCTTCAGTCCCAAACCTACCCAAGTTCTGCAAAAAATTAGAGTGAATTATCCAAGCCTAGGAAAATACTTGGATTTCATTTGTATACACATTTGGCTTTGGGTATTCGCATTAACGATCGTTCTTGAAGTGTATATTTGTGGGCTCCAGGGTAAGGAAGCCTGGCGTTATGGAGTGATGACATTGCTTGCCTGGGGAACATCCATGCTGATACAGTTTCTATATCCGGTAATAGTTCCCAATCGTTGGGATCAATTTGGACGGAAACTTCCTATTGTTCCCATCCGACTAATTAAATTCCCCCAAAGCGATAACGTAAATGGTTTACTCTACAATGGACTTCCGAGTAATCATTTTGGGATGATGCTGGCTGGGGCACTCCTTTGCCTATTTTTCTATGGTGAAGATCGTTTTTATGGACCTGGATTTTGGGGATGGTTAATCTTGGGTGGATTCTTTGTAATTTTGGGCATTAGTTTCATCTTTGCTACAATTTATCTGGGGGAACATTATATAATAGACTTTATAGCGTCTGCCTTGGTTTACGTTCCTATCATGGTAAGTACGAAACTAATTCTTGATGTCCTTGTTCCTATGTCTCCTCCTTCGATCTTTAACAGCATATGGTGACAGCTTGTTGACCAAACGCGATATAAAATTCCTTGATAGCCTTGACCTTATTGGCATTCTATTTCATCCACGAAAAAACCAAGGAAACGTTGCTCAAACGGAAGAGAAGTTTTCTCTCGCGTTTGAGGTTGATAAGAACATCAGGTTGGGAGGGAGGTTTTATCGAACTCACCTATACGAAACAGCACCCAATCTTCTATTCTTTCATGGAAATGGTGAGATTGCCACTGATTACGATAATATTGCTCCAATGTACCAGAACCTTGGAATAAACCTTTCTGTTATAGATTTTCGGGGGTACGGTGAAAGTACGGGAACACCGACGTTTTCGAGCTTATTAACGGACGTATATGAAATCTTTCCTCAATTTAGTGAGTTCTTGGGTGATAATGGATTTGGAGGTTCCGTCTCAGTAATGGGACGTTCCCTAGGGAGCGGCCCAGCACTTGAATTAGCCAATCATTTTCAGAAAGATCTTCAATGTCTAATACTCGAAAGCGGGTTCGCGAATACTTACTCACTCCTCCGGCGTCTTGGAATATCGAATATACGTTCACATTCAGATAAAGCAGAAGCAATTTCAGCGCTGCCTATTATTAGAGAAATTAAAATACCTCTACTAGTTATTCATGGTGAAAGGGATTTGATTGTTCCCCTAGAGGAAGGAATTGCATTATATCAAAATGCTGGAAGTAAAAGGAAAGAAATCCTTATTATTCCATCAGCAGGCCATAATGACCTCCTCTACTGGGGACGGGATGACTATATGGCGGCCATATCCGGGATTATTCGTGATAAAAGGTGAGGGGCCTTTCAAAAAAAAAAGAAAAAAAGGAAATTGTAAAGAAAACGTGTTTCAGAGAAATAGGAGAGGGATCATTGACCTTCGAACTTAAAGCTCAACCGTATTCGAGCTCGATATGCTACGACCTTTCCATCTTCAACTTTAGCATCGAGCTCGTCTACTGTTACATTCCGAATATCACGGAGTGTTTGTGTTGCTCGTTCAACGGCATTCTTGACCGCATCTTCCCAACCAATCTCACTTGTTCCAACTAGTCCAATTACCTTATAGAGAGAGGTATCAGCCATATTAAATCACCTTTTGAATAGAAACCAAGAAATATGGTTTTTTGAACAAAAGAAACCTTCCTTAAATAATTTACAATCGATCTACTCTAGAATTGATTTACACAATGAATATACAAAAGGATGAACCCAGGTGGAAAAGATGTTCAAAGCATATCCAAGGCGATAAAAACATCAGTTGAAGACTTTAACAATCAATGATTAATGATATTGCTGTTAGGAGAATTTGGGGTTCATTCCGCCACGCTCTTTTAATTCCAGATCATAAACTTTATACCGACATCCTTATTCGAGATTCGCAAAAAACTCGATCCCCTGAATTTAATTACGTCTCCACAAAACTCATATTCCCAACTCCATCTTGACAAACCCAATATGGGTGATCAGGGAAATGCAGGTCTTTCTTCAATCCATCCTGGTCGCAGCTCGCAGACTAAAGGTGATCTCCCTATTTATAGTTCTGACAGTTGCTATCGGCACGTTTATGTTTCAGTTTTTCTATTCCCCGTTGTATGACCCTCACTTCAACCAAGATTGGTTGGATTCATCTTTCGCGATAATTGGTTTAATGTTTGCAATGGAGTTGTATACATTTCCACATACAGGAAATATACTGATTAAACTGATATATGTCCTATATCCCTTTCTTGGTCTTGCATTAATCGGAGTAGGTTTTTTGGAATTTTCTATGGTTATATTCACACAAAGATACAGATTAAATGTTTGGAATGAGTGGATGGCTCGTACAATGGAAGAACATACAATTGTAGTAGGGTTGGGGAATGTTGGGACTAGGGTGATTGAGGAACTGCGATCTCGAGAAATGCGCTCTGTTCTTATTACGGAGGAATCTGAAGGACATTCCGAACTCTTAGAAGAGTTATTAGCGGATTCCCATATTTCTGTAGTCTCAGGAGACGCCAGTAAACGTTCTGTACTTGAAGAAGCTAATGTAGCTAAGGCACGAGCTATCATCATTGTCAACGACGATGATCTGCTTAATTTCAAAGTGGCAACGTTGGCTAAGGAATTGAATCCGAAGATACGAACTGTAATGCGAGTTTTTGATCAAAATTTTTCCGAAAAGGTGACAGATCTCTTTGATGTGGATGCCGCTATTAGTACTTCGGCTATTGCGGCGCCTGTATTTGTTTCTACCAGTTTTGAATCAGGAATCATTCAAACATTGAGGAAAGGTAATGCAGAGTTTCATTTAATGGAGATAGTTTTTACTGGCAGCTTTGAAAGAGTAACGGTTCGTGAATTGGAAGAAAAATACGATATAAATCTGCTAGCAGTCAATAAAGAAGCTTATCCCGAACCCCGAATGGTTGTAAGACCTGAGATGACAGTTCTCGCATTCGGTCATATTGAGGCGCTAAAGGCCATCAAGGACAGATACGCGACTTAGAAATAAATGCTTCTGGACTTTGGCTTAGGCGACATAAATGGAGTAATGAGAAATGGATCTTGAATTTCATGGAGTTTCAGCTGAAACTATTGAGAATATATGTCAAACCCAGGGATTGAAAGGCCAAGTCTTCCCCCTCACCAGCCGTGACGTTATTTGCCCAAAAGAAGAAGGCGTTATGTTGGATGATGGCGATATGTACTATATCATGGAGGAAACGTGCTGGCACGGTTATTATATATGTGGAAATATAAGGTGTGGACATGCTTCAGGTCGTTTACCTTCCCCTTCAGGTACTTCCACCTTGGGACGTCTCAGACCGCGTGGAGAGGTATCTAGGAAAAGGTCAGCGCGACAATGTCGTAATGTAGACTGTGGGGGAACGGATTGCTCTGGAACCGATTGTTCTGGTTCAAATGACTCAGCAGGGGCACTAGTTATCTTCTTCTTAATCGTGGCCATCTTTCTCCTCCTCATTTATTTGTCTCCCATATTAGGCCCAGTGGTCGCACTCGGGATCGAACTAGGTTTAACGGTATTATTGGGGATTTTTGACCTATTAACATTTGGAATTTTCAGGAATCGCTTCAAACGGGCATTGGTGTATTTTCCTCCAGAAATTGTCCCGTCATCTTCTCAAATCAACAATCTGGTGTCCGAGATCGCTCATCAAGGTGGTTTAACACATCGTTTTCGTCCTGGTTATGGATCTAGCGGCTTCGGAATGATCAGAATCGGCGCTTATCTGTTTATTCCGTCCTTATTTGCCACAATTCTAGTCTTATGGTTACAACCCGCGAATGGATTTCTCTTCCGTGTTCCTATTACGGCTTTTATTGTTTCCATCCTGCTAGTATGGTTTGGAAACTTTCTGGTTGTTCGAAGGGCTCGTATCGTGGCTGGTAGCGGATAATAGCCAAAAAAGAATGGGGAAGGAATTTTTGATCTAAGATCACCCCCGATGTTCTATCCGACTTAAGAGTATTCTTGCTAAAAGAAAACTAATCCAGGCCGGAAGTAGCATCACCAGTGCAAGCGCGGATTTAAGGAGTTGATCAGATCCGATGACTAGGAATCCCACTCCAAGGAAGAGGGCCGCATGTTGTGACAAGCGAAAATAGCCAGGTAAAAAGAGGAGATACCGACTATAGGATAAAGTGACAAGTAAAAACCCCAACAAAATTAATGGAAAAGTACCAAATGAAGTGAATAATGGAGGGGAAATAAGGTATGATAAGAAGATAATTTCAGAACATGAAAGGCCCAAAAAACTGCCAAAACAACCCACACAAATGAAAACGCCCCGAATGAGGATTTCATGATCCGGACGTAAAGAAGGAGAGTGATGACTTAACTCGATCGATATTTCCGGCCTCTTCCTCCTCCAAACCAAACGTAAATGTAATAAATCTGGGATTAACATAAATCCAGTGAAAATTATTAAATAGAGGACGAATACTCGTGTTGGCCACTCTTGATCTAGTCCACCTGGGTAATTTGGAACGAGAACACCAATTAATAAAACTGAAGTCAAAAAGAATAGAAATGGAAAAACGCTAAGAAGTAATTTTATCTGCCCAGAATGCATAGAACTCCCTAGGTTAAAATTTGGGCATGAATCAAGCATGCCCTCTTCATTTCGCTGTTCCTAAGGACATACCAAGGTTCTTTTTAAATCCGCGTTAGAAAATAAAGAAAGGATGAGGGTAGAGAGGTAATCCATCATTCAAACACTACTTGCTACTAGATATTGCATGATACCTCCATGTCTAAAATAGTCTATTTCAACTTCAGAATCGATACGTGCCGTCACATTAAACTCAACAGTTGTTCCTGGTTTTCGTGCAATCACTTTGAGTTTCTTTTTCGGCGTAAGGCCTTCGCTTAATCCAATGATGTCGTATTGCTCTGTGCCATCCAAGTTCAATTCCTGCCAGCCTTGGCCAGATTCAAATTCAAGTGGTAGTACTCCCATACCAACCAAGTTTGATCGATGAATCCTTTCAAAGTCCTTTGCAATGACGGCCTTAATACCAAGCAGTGCCGGCCCTTTTCCAGCCCAATCTCGAGAGCTGCCAACCCCGTAAAGACTAGACCCGAGTACAATTAAGGGAATGTCTTCGTCTTGATATTTTTGAGAAGCCTCATAAACACTCGTAATCTGATTTGTCGGGTGATGGACGGTCCACCAACCCTCTTTTTCGGGGGTGAGCTGGTTTCGAACGCGGATGTTGGCAAAGGTTCCGCGTACCATTATTTCATGATTTCCTCGACGGGCACCGTAGGTGTTCCAGTCACGGACGGGGATTTCTTGATCAGTTAGGTATTTACCTGCAGGACTTGCTTGGGCTATTGCCCCGGCAGGCGAGATGTGATCTGTTGAAACCTTGTCTCCCATCAACATAAGGACTCGTCCTCCACGGATATCTTTGAATTCTCGTGGCTTTTGCGAGAAGTACCTTGGTTCGAAGTAAGGAGGCTTCTTTACGTATGTGGATTCTGGATCCCATTCAAATAAAGTGGTCGTTGGAGCTTTAAGATCTTGCCAATTGGGATCACCTACCGTTATTGTTTCATACTGTTCTTTAAAAATGTCGGGTGTGACGCCCTTGGCAACCTCCTCAAGGATCTCTGTGTTAGAAGGCCATATGTCTTTCAAATATACTGGATTACCATTCGATGACTTACCTAGAGATTCTTGAGTTAGATCTATGTCCATTGTCCCAGCTAGCGCGTACGCAACAACCAACATCGGAGAAGCGAGAAAATTTCCTCGTGTTAATTGATGAACCCGTCCAGAATAATTTCGATTTCCAGATAACACAGTAGTCACGTATAAATCGTCTTTGAGAATCGCTTGCTCAATATTTGGATGCAATGGGCCGCTGTTTCCGATGCATGTTGTGCATCCATACCCAACAAGGTGAAAACCAAGCGTCTCCAGATACTTAGTCAACCCAATACGATCAAGATATTGAGTAACTACTTTGGAACCAGGTGCCAGACTAGTTTTAATCCACGGGGGTACTTTTAAACCCAGTTCAACTGCTTTTTTTGCGACAAGACCCGCGCCAACCAAAACAGAAGGATTAGACGTGTTTGTACAACTTGTTATGGATGCAATGACCAAGTTCCCTTCGGTGAAGGGTACTGTTTTACCTTCAAGATCCAAGTCTACCGTTATCCTTTTTCGGTTTTTGCTCTCAAAGTGTTCATCCATAAAGCCACGGAGGTTTTTCTTGGCATTCCCAAGGGTTATTTTCTCCTCCGGATTCAACGGCCCCGCGATGGATGGAGAGATAGCTGATAGGTCAATCTCTATAACATCACTGAATATGGGGTCAGGAGACTCCGGTGTACGGAATAACCGTTGTTCGCGAGCATATCTCTTAACAAATTTTGACTCACGACAAGTTAAATCAAGATAAGCAATGGTTTGATCATCTATTGGGAATAATCCAATTGTAATTCCCATTTCAGGGCTCATATTAGAAACGGTCGCCCTGTCAGGTACGGTAAGGGTGGAAACGCCTGGTCCGAAGTATTCCACAAACTTACCTACCAAACCACGTTTTCTGAGATCTGCAGTTATTGTTAGAACTAGATCGGTCGCGGTTGTGCCTTCTGGAAGTTTTCCTGTTAATTTCACACCAATAACTTCAGGTAGGGGCATGTAATAGGGTTGCCCAAGCATTACAGCCTCAGCTTCGATGCCGCCAACCCCCCATCCGATTACCCCCACTCCATTAACCATTGGAGTGTGTGAATCGGTCCCCACGCAGGTGTCAATGACCGCGGTTGATTCTCCTTTTAATTCTCTTAAATCGACAACGGATGCTAGATATTCTAGATTTACTTGATGTACTATTCCGCTTCCAGTGGGAATTATTCTGGTGTTTTCAAAGCTAGCTTGAGCCCATTTGATTAGCTTGTAGCGTTCCGTATTCCTCTCGTATTCTCTTTCCAAATTCAAAGCAAATGCATCGGACCGCTGCGCATAATCGATCTGGATACTGTGATCAATTACTAGATCCGTTGGAATCAAAGGATTGATTTTAGAAGCGTCCCCTCCCAAATCAGAAACTGCTTCTCTAATGGCAGCCATATCCACAATAAGTGGTACACCCGTCAGATCTTGAAGGAGAACTCGCGCAGGCATGTACGGGATTGTGGTCCCAGTCGCGTTGGGCCAGCCAGCAATTGACGTGATATCTTCAACTGTCACCAGGCGACCATCGAAGTTACGCAGTGCATTTTCAAGAAGAATCCGAATAGAGAAAGGGATTTTGTCTAAATCGTCTATTGTCATCCCTACCTGCTCTGCGAAAGCGGGAAGGCTATAAATGACGCATTCTCCTTTTCCCAAATCGACCTTTTTCTTCACTTTAGTTAGTATTTCTTCTGTAATAGGCATCATTAAGGACATTCTCCAAGAGAACATTTGTGGAGATAAGAATGGTTTTGTAGAGACTATCTCTTCAAAAAAAAGTAACATGTGAAAGATGTGGCGGGGCCATTTTAAGGTTTCGGGTCACCTTCAACATTGTTTTTAGTTTTTCCACCACTTTTTCTTTGATACTGAGGGTGTGCGCCTTAAGAAATTATTGCGATTTCTTTTGTAATATTCTCTTGGCCTCCCGAAGATGTTCTTGAAGTTCTGTCTCATTATATGTTATGGTGGGAGAGGCTAGAAGTTGTAAAACACCTGTAGTTCTATACCCACCATTTCGAAGTGTTGATATTAGTTCCCTTTCAATTGTAGGAATTAAAAAAGTATAATGAATGATCTTATCCATAGCTAAGACATATCTTGACCATACTTTGGACTCTTTATCGATCCTATCCACAAGCCGCCTACGTAATCGCTGCCAATGTGCTTCAATCTCGGAAAGGGATCTTTCAATCAGTGCAGTGATTTCCTCGGGCTCAGAATATATCGTTCTAAATGAAGCAATCACTGCCATTGGATAAAAGGGGGTATGATGTTGCTCCTCCTTGTCATTTGCATCATCATAGAAATAATAGTCTCTAATTGTACTCTCCCCCCATCGAAACGGGATTAATATGTAGTATCCACGTAAAATCGCGATAATCTCTTCTGTGTCAGGATTCTCCGCCCATAATGAGAAAAGTCTTGCTGTTCGCGTATCTAAATCAGGAATATCAGTCTTTAGATGAGAATGGAGATTTGTAAAGTCGATATTAATTGGTCCAAGTTCCTCCATTAATGTAGTGGAGTAGATCACCTTTCCCTCTTTTCCGTACAATCTATCGATAACTGCTTTCATCTCAAAGCTAAATAATCGTTCTCTATCGATTGAGGATGAGAGGCCATCGTGAAAACGAAGTTGTTGGATCTTCTTCATGAACTAATCAATCCTGAATAGGGGGAGATGAAAACCTATTAAATATGGGAGAGAAATCTGGACTCCGAGAATTCTCTCATTCTTCGTAAACGGGGTAATTTTACTGGGATTGACACTGTGGTCTCTGGTGGTTCATGTCGCATCATTTCCTTTTAAAAGTCTCATTCGAGGGCACCAGATAGAGTGGTGACCGAAATTTTGGTCGTGACAGTGACATTTTATGGGCCATTACAAAGATGGGCGGGAAAAACAGTATTCTTTGCTGATGGTAATACTGTTCGACAAGTATTTGACGCTCTAGAAACGGAACTTGGCAAATCCCTTGTAGATCATCTTATAAACACCAAAACTGGACAAATTAAAAGTCATTTCCATGTTCTTTTGAACGGGAAAGATATTGAGCTCATGGATGGATTTGAACAACGGGTTTCTAACGGAGATAACATCGTTTGTGTTCCCCCCGTAGGGGGTGGATGTCGTTGATAAGACAAATCATCCTATTTTACTTTGAGAGAGGGTTTAAACAAATATTAGTGCGATAGGAATGACATTCTTAAGGGGGTGCAAATTCCTCAGGATTCAGATTTTAGATCCTGAATTCGAAGAGATGTTTCAGTATGACCTCTAAAGTGCTCGCAGAATTAGATTACGAACTTTTGTCTATTCGAAAGGGCTATGCTGGCCGGATACTGTATGTAAACCTTTCGACAAACGAAATAAGGATTAAACCAGTTACTGAGGAGATGCGAGAGAAGTTTATTGGAGGGAAGGGATTTGACTTGTACCTTATGTGGCATTCTCTACCTCGAGATCGGATCGTGAAATGGAACGATGCCGAAAATGAGATTTGTATCGCATCTGGCCCGTTAGGAGGAACTACGACATATCCAGGTTCAGGAAAATCGATAGTTACTACAATCAGTCCCTTGACGGGAATTATCATAGACAGTAATGTTGGCGGTTATTACGGACCCTATCTTAAATTTAGCGGATTTGATGCCATCGAAATCCAAGGTAAAGCGACGACAGAAGTCATTATCTTTGTAGACGGTGACAGGGGAGTGGTACGTATAGAGGAAGCTGATCAAAAACTTTCAGAAATGTCCCATCAATTAACCCAACAGCTTACTGAACATTATTCCGTCGATCCATCCAGTCGAGAAAAGTTTCGTGTTTCAGTGGTGTCGTCAGGCATCGCGTCCAAACACATCAAATGGGGCTGTTTGAATTTTTCGTGGTACGACAAAAAGCGTGACTGGGCATCGTATAAGCAAGCAGGCCGAGGTGGTATCGGTACTGTATTTCGAGATAAAAAGATTATGGCACTTGTATGTCGTTCACCCAGAGTTAATTCTAAAATAAACAATCCTGTTGATTATGATAGAGTGATTCAGGTTGGAAGAGCTCATAACAGGGAGATTATGGAGAATGACCCCAAACAGAACGAAATGCGGGTGGTGGGCACCGGCCATCTGCCCGAAATAATGAATGACTTTGATCTGTTACCAACAAATAATTTTCAATATGGAGCACACTTGGAACTTAAGGGGGAAGATTTTCCATTTACTCGTGAGATTTGGCGGAATGTTTATACTGACACGGGCAAGGGTGGTGATGGTTGTTGGATAGGTTGTACAGTTGCGTGTTCCCATGTGGTTTTAGGTAGGCATGTCGTGCTTACAGGGCCATTCAAGGGACAGACAGTAACGGTCGATGGCCCAGAATATGAGACAATAGCTGGGTGTGGATCGAACTGGGGAGTTTGGGATCCCAAATGGGTCTTAGAAGCGAATTTCTACTGTGATACATATGGTATTGATACCATATCAGCCGGAACCGGTATTGGGTTCGTCATGGAGTGTTACGAAGCAGGTATTCTTTCAAAGGAAAATACTGAGGGGCTTGAACTCAAGTTTGGGAATGCAAAAGCCGCGTTGGAATTAATTCATCAAATGGCCCGCGGCGAAGGATTCGGGGTGATCGTAGGTCAAGGGATAGCAGAGATGAAACAGCATTTTACGGAAAAGTTTGGTGCTGACCCTAAATTCTTATCGGATATCGGAATGGAACATAAAGGCCTGGAATATTCTGAATATGTCACTAAGGAGTCTCTTGCACAACAAGGAGGTTACGGTCTCACCCTGAAAGGACCCCAACATGACGAGGCTTGGCTAATATTTGAGGATATGGTGCGTAATAATCTACCTACCTTTGAAGATAAGGCAGAGGCACTCGCATGGTTTCCATACTTTCGAACATGGTTTGGCCTGAATGGGCTGTGTAAACTGCCCTGGAACGACATAGTGCCGCCGAATAACAATGAAAATCCGCAAAAACCACTAACATTACCTCACGCCAGAGCGAAAATTCCCAAACATGTGGACTGGTATACCGAGTTCTTTAACGGCACTGTAGGTACCGATTACTCACAAAACGACATAATTGGAATGAGTGAGCGTGTCTATAATTTCCAAAGGATCTTTAATATTCGCCAAGGAAAAGGACTCCGAGAACATGATTCTCGGCCTCCTTATCGATCAATGGGGCCTGTTACAGTAAAGGAATACGAAAGTAGGGCTGAAAGGTATGACCAACAGCTACAGGAAGAGATAGGGATAAGTCCTGAAGGTAAGAATAGCAGGGAGAAATTAAGAATCATACGGAAATATCGTGAAGAACGATATCGAAAACTTCAAGATGCGGTTTATACCCGTAGAGGTTGGAACCGTAACGGTGTACCAACTGTAAAAAAGGTCACTGAGCTCGGAATAGCCTATGATGATGTACTTCAGATTATTTCCCCTTATCAATGATTAGATCCATTCTTATCAATTTGCTCTTTTCCCTGGCCTTATTCCGGCTTTCATCTCCTCTAGCTAAGTTTATGTATTATTCAACTCAGGTTAATCACCAACCGTAAACCTAAAATCATTGAGATTCCCAAAAATATCCCTACTGAACGCCCTTTGGTAAAGGTTAGGTCATTGAAGGTCCTATTCCCTGATAGTAATAGGAAAAAAACCATATTACCACCTGCTTTAATCTTTCTAATCCTGTTTTTAACAACCGTTCAAACCTATCACGCCATGGAAGGCGTAGTACCTCAATTAATCAAACCTCTCCCTCTTATCTCTGCAGGTCCTTCCTTGACTCAACATTTATCGTACAGCTCCCATCCTCCAATAAGCATTGATGGAGATCAAGATTTTACAGCTCAGGCATTAGTTGAGGGATGGTCAGGGAACGGAACTATAACCTCCCCGTACGTAATTGAGGGGTATAAAATTACTGGATTATATGACACAGATTTAATCGCAATCAAGAATACGGATCTATCATTCAGAATTAGTAATTGCTATCTATTAGGTGGTCATTATGGCATTTCTCTAAAGAGCGTCAAAAATGGGTTTATTTCAGATAACAATTTACAAAACAACAGTGATGGTGGAGTTATAGCATGGAGCGCTGAAAGACTCGATATCTTGAAAAATTCGGTCGCGTATGCTGGTGGAAACGGGATATCTTTACAATTTTTAGGAAATATCCATATATCATATAATCTCGTTAAAAATAGTGATCGAGTGGGAATGGTCATTCAAAACGCCAATGAAAGCGTCATTTCGACTAATCTTGTGATTAAAAACAATCTAGCGGGAATTTCCTCCAGATATATGGAGAATAGTATTATTTCTGATAACAATTTCTCCTCTAACTATGGCGACGGAATCTCTCTTGACATCTCTAAGAATAGTACTCTTTCAGAAAATATCGTAGCCAATAACACTGGCGCTGGGATTTCTCTTTCTTTCTCTGATGGTAGTAAGATATCGGATAACCTCATTAGGAGGAATAATAGACTGGGTATCTACCTTTTTTCCTCCCATTCTTGCTCGGTAAATTGGAACGAGTTAATTGAGAATAACCCCACAGGCCTTTCTCAAGCCTATGATAATGGTAGACAGAATCTATTTGCCTATAATTATTGGAATGATTGGATAGAACCTGATCGAAACCTCGATGGTCTTGTTGACACCCCTTATCGGATAGATGGTCCCGCAGCAAACAGAGATCACTTTCCCAGAACCTTGCCCATTGATAATCCTACAAACAGATTCCCTGAACATATTCTTGTAAATCTGATCCTGATAGCTATCATTGTAGTTGCATTAAGTGTTTCATTTTGGAAAAAGCAGTAAATGCATAGTTATTGTATGACAAACATGAGCTTAGGTGGGTTATTTTTACTGGAAGCGAGATTTGGTCGTGCTTTACATAGATAAGCCTGATGATTAAGCCCCCAAATCATGGCCATGATCTTAGGTCTGAATTTAAAAGAATGATACAAAGACTTGATAGGAATATTAGGTTCTGGAAACTTGCTGGAATTATGATGAAAGCATACGGAGCGATTCTCAACGATATCAGGAATAATGCTGAAAAAAAGCTGTGTTCGGATTAATACAGTTTTTCCGATTCTTCTTTTGATCATCCTAACGTGGACACCGGCTATAACCTCAAATAGTGCTCATAGTCGTTCCTGGAAGAAGATCTCTTCAACGATTAAACGTAGATTTATAAATCCAGCTCAAAACTATATTGGTTCTTCTCATCAATATGAAACTCACTCTATCATCTCCATTGACGGGGATGTTGATTTTGCCACCCAAGCACAGGCAGAGAATTGGCCAGGGAACGGTAGTTCCTCTTTCCCATATATTATAGAGAATTTGGCCATTTCTGGCCCAGGAAGTAGCTTGATACAAATTAAGGATTCAAATGTCCACTTTTTAATAAGGAATTGTCTTCTAGAAGGCGGACAGATAGGTGTGTACCTCAACGGAATAGTTAATGGACAAATCTACAATAATATCATAATTTCCCATAATCTTGGGGGAGTACGGTTGGATAATGCCTTTAATTGCACAATATTCGGCAATAGAATTAATAATAACGGGAATTTTGGACTTTTGCTTGAGTATTCGAAGGATAACCTGCTTTCAGACAATATCATTTCCAATAATCATGGTGACGGCATTTCTTTTTTGAATTCTGGTAATAATCGAATTTTAAATAATAAGTTGATTAATACCGGTTTCAATGTAAATGGTGCTCAGCTTGGTGATTTTGTTCAAACAATAATCGTGAATAATACAGTAAATCAAAAACCCTTGGTATATAGTCAGCATAGTCGTGGTTTAACTATTCATGGCGGCGCAGGTCAAGTAATCCTCGTCAATGCTACAGATATATCAATAACGGATCAGACTTTGTCAAATACATCTATCGGTATTCTAGGTGCATATAGTACGGGCTTATCAATTAGTAATAATATTGTAACAGATAATTCAGGGGATGGAATATTCCTTTTAAAATCTCAAACTAATAGGGTAAGGAATAATACATTGAGAAATAACGGGAATACTGGTATCAGTATCGTGGATGCTCTGGATGGTGAGATTTTACGTAATTTGATAAGGGATAATGACGGATCTGGTGTATTCGCCTCGGATTCCGAAAGCACCACAATAGGGCTCAATACAATTACTAACAACAATAATCATGGTATTTGGCTTTCTAATTCTATAAATATCGCCATAACATCAAATTCGGTGATGAAAAATGTTGGGGACGGTCTTAGAATTGAGCGTTCCGAATCTAGTGTAATTTATGGTAATCAAATGAGCAATAATGGCATGAACGGAGTTTTTTTGGGAACTTCTAACGGAAACTCGATTAGGGATAATTTTGTCTCAAATAATCTGCGTTCGGGCATAGAATTCCTAGATTCAGGTGGAAATAACGTTTTGGATAATAGGTTTATCAACAACGGGATTTCCATGTTTGGAACATCCCAGTTTGGAGGAGGAATCAGGGCCTACATTCAGGCCGAATTTGATCGTAATTTTGTAAATGATTTGCCCCTAATCTATTGGAAGCATAAAACGGGAGAAACCATTCCCAGTGGTGCGGGACAGGTCATTTTGGTGAATAGTAGTGATATCATTATTTCAGGTCAGCATTTGTTCAACTCAATCACCGGCATATTTGCGGTATTTTCGTCTGATCTATACATTCACGATAATATAATAGAAAATAACAGTAGGAACGGTATCTCTCTTTTTGGGTCAAAAAACAACAGGCTCAGTAACAATCTAATTATCAATAATAGGGGGGACGGAATAAGTCTATCTAGTCATGAAAACGGTACTATTATGGGCAATAGTGTTGATAATAATGGGAGAAGTGGGATTTTCTTAGATGACTCTGAATATACTTCGATTTTCGGGAATCAGATTGATCATAACTCCGATTGGGGTATTTTGCTTAGTTATTCTAGGATTAATACAATTGAGAGGAATATGATTGGTGACAACGACGGTGGAGGAATTTATATGCGTTCTTCGAATCTAAACTATGTATTCTGGAACGATTTTCTTAGTAACGGCCAAGATTCGGGTCATCAGGCCCGAGATGATGGCTTAAATAATACCTTTTCATATAACTATTGGGACGATTGGCGAATGCCTGATTCTGATATTAATGGGTACGTAGATAATCCCTACCTGATATTTGGATCCGCAGCCAATCAGGATAGATTTCCCCGAGTTTCTCAACTAAATGGATTGAATCAGTCTCATACAATCATTAGCTTATTATTGGTTATTATAATTATCATCGCCATAGGAGCCTCATACTTGATTCAAAAACTATCTTGAATCATAGGTTCCAAGTAACAACTGAACTTGCCAGAGTCCTTAATTGAGGAAGCCAAGCCTCAACCTCTTCTCATGGGAAGACGAAAACCACGCAAACACATACATGATGCCGTTCCTCCTGATAGAAACTATGGTTATCAGGCATTTTGGACAGACCTTAATTGCTGCGGTTTTACTGGTAAAAACGTATTTAATAGCGTTCACAAGACATTTAGTTGTATGTTCTTGAAATAGAACGGTTTTTTAAACATAGTTTTAGAATTACGTCTTCCCATCCCGTTTTCTTTGAGCCCGAGCGCGTCCCTCGTTAATGATTCTCAAGATATCTTCCTCAAGTTTTCCTCGTCGGATTTTTTCCTGGTAGAAACTTTTCCAATCAACTAGGAGTTCCTTTTGAATAATTTCATCGGAGTCCCCTATGTTGGTTATCCTTTCCCACTCTTCGAGATTGATGGCATTACGTTTCAGAAGCTTTGGTAAAATACCTCGTAACCAGATCTCCAGGCCGATTCCAGGGTCATCTATGGACACCATAACGAGTCTGAAATAGTGGCTCAGTTCAAGATACGTTTGTTTTTCAGTAGACTGGAGATGTTTCTTCTTCAAAGGTTCAAGAGAATTATGAAGGGTAGATAAAGGGGGAGTGACGTGAGTGGTCTTATAATGCCCAAACGTTCTTGAGAGTTCGTTCTCCTCCAACTTTTCGATTTCTTTTAGTAATGAATCCACTTTTTTTTTGTCAATGGGCATTTAGCAATCAGAATGAAATCAGATCACCTCATTCAAATAATTATGTTTACAGGGGATTAGGCCCAGGAATTTGGATCACCCACCCCGTACCAGTAAAAGTGCTTAAAAGCTGTGAATTCACTACACACGTTCTAAATTCGGTTATCGGGTCTGAATAAGGGGAGCATTGTGAAGAGTTTCCAAGAATCGACCTACCAGCTTTTTGGGATCATCGACCTTTTCCAAGACTGAGGATACTACGCAGATATCCGCGCCTGCCTTAGAAAGCGTCTTTATTTGTTCGGGTGTTCGAATCCCTCCTCCCGTAACTAATAATGCTCCACGAGAATGAGCAAAATTAGCGGTTCGGTTAACAAGATCGATTCTGCTTGCAACCGATGATCCAAAGTTCCCCGAACCAGCTTCGAGGTACAATCCCCACCAATATTTGCGCCATTTAGTGGAAATCTCCTTGAAAGCAGCTTCGTCATCTAGTTCATAAGCACGTACCTTTTTACCTACAGTAGAGTGGGGGCTTAACACCATGTATCCATATTTTCTGTCCTTCGGCCAGTGTTTTCCTACCAAACGTCGCGCCCATTTAGCAATCCAATGATATTTCTTGCCCATCTTTACAAGAACTTTTATAGAAAAGCGGTGTGTGTTAAGAAGAGTCGGCATCTGGATGTAATCTGCAAATGGGGAAATCTGTAACGGATGCCCAGGAAATATGACTACAGGAGGGAGAGCTATTCCGCGGGATATTGCAAATTGGTCTAGTTTCTTCAGGTAACGGTGAACGCCCTTCCACACCTCGGAGGAATCGCCAATCCAGATCTCAAGAGGTAAAGCTGACGGATCAGAGTTTTCCATCAGGATTTCCTGCAATGTAACGTACAATCGTTCTGTTGCTTCGCCCTTGTTAGGATCGATCAAGATTGCTAGTTTTGTAATCGTGAGCCCACTCCTTCACAGGGATAAACGATTGTGGTCATTATTTCTGTGGATTTACGATGGACTTAATACTATTAGTCCAATCAATATCATAACTTCGGTGTATTGTGTATATTAAGGGTGCCAGGTTTCGGATAAAAAGCCCTTTGTGTCAGTCACCAAGAGCCGGCCATTGAAGGAATTTCTTTTTCTGACGAAAAACAAAAGTTGAATGCCCAGTTACTCAAGAATGATGGATTTTCACGTCCAAAATACGTTTCAAATGGAATCACCTTTACAGTTGGGTTCGATCCGCGTGAGAGCCATGATTTTGGGAAAGCGGGAGAATTCCTAGATTTCTTTTACCCTAAAAATCTTCCTGAAAATTGCTTTATTCGACTCTCAGGAGTAGAAAGCTGGTGGGGCTGACCATGCTGAATATCATAGATGGATAGCTTAAATTAGAAAAGGAACCAAGACCGATATTGGGACTTTGGTATTATTATGACCAATTCAGATGGTAATAGGACGGAAGACTCGGATAAATCGACCTTTCCGTATATTGACATCAGCGAAATAATTGATGAATTTTCCAGTCCAGCTCAGGAGGCCACTCGCCAAATTTACCCGTTACTTCTTCTTCCACAGCCAAAAATAGCATTTCATGCATCTGATGCCGATGGTATAATCTGTGCAGCCATTTTGAAATCATGCGGAGTAGATGAATTTAAATCCGCAAATTCAATCTATATTCCCCTAAATTATCAACAGATAAAGCATCCAAGATTTGGGAGGTATCTTGCTCGAGTACATTGGATTGCGGTGGTTGATCTTCCGCCCATCCAGGATTTAAATGACGGGGTTCTGCTTTTTTGTGACCATCATTTGACCAACAAGGAGGTTCCAAAAGTCGCCAAGGAGGTACTCTTTGATGAAGAGGCGCCAAGCGCAGCCAAGTTACTCGCGGATCACTTTCAGGAAGCTCTCCCCTCTCATATTAAAACATTAGCTGCACTCACCACAATTACAGACACTGCCAGTTATATCATTGAACCACCTGTTGATGTATCGGATGAGGTGCCAACTGATCTATCCTCACAGGCTTGGCTGATACATGATATATGTGAATCGGTTAAGAGCCCGCTTGAGATAATCAAGCTGGTCGATGATCTAGTAGAGAGGGGATTAACTAACGCCTTGCTACTTGAATATCGAGGTAACGTTAGGAAGGTTCGAGAAAAGCGAGTAGAAACGCTCCATATGGTTGAGGAAATCAATCTCGCTGATGTAGTATTGATTGTTCTTGGTAAACGAAAGATCTCGACTACAACACTGGTTCAAAGCCTTTTTTCTAAGGGCGTCAAACTGACATGCTTTTTTTATCCAGGGAAGGTTTTTACGGGACTATCATTCAGAGTTAATTCCCAATTGCCACAATCGGAAGTCGAGAGTCTAAGGGTCGATAGGATTACACAACAGTTTTCTGGCGGGGGGCACCCGCGAGCCGCAGGCGGACGTTCCACCTCTTTTAGTCAGGCACTGAAAAAAGTTAAATCCTGGGTTACTCAGAAAGGAATGTCCTACGAACTATATGATCTTAGAGACGAGGGCAACAACCTAGATCAGTGATGTTCTATTCTTGTTCTTCCGAACGTTAGGACCTATCCCTCAAGAACAATTTTTACTGAACGTATTCGATGTTTAAAAAGCCTTGGATTCTGGAATCCCTAGTTTATTAATCCCTCGCTCTTGACTTCACTCGATTCCCTATGAGTGGAAGCAATCAAGAAAGATATATGGTTTATATTAAAGTGAGTATCATTGCGGTCGCCCTTGTGGCAGGTTCGATCGGAGGATACTTTTTTTTGGCTTTTGATAGCTTATCCTATAACCAATATGGTCTAAATTACGACAATGTGACCCATGAGATAGAATCGAAGGTTTACGAAAATGGCCTTTATCATCTGGGATTATTTCATAACTTCCTCAAATTTCCAAGAACGGTTCAGACAATAGAGTTCTTCGGATCCCTTGGTGCGCCAGGAACTTCAAGCGGGCCATTGAATTCAAGGACAAAAGACGGATTGCTAATCAATGTTCAGTTAGCTTTTCAATATCGTCTAAGAAAAGAAGATATTCTCAATTTATTCCGAACTTTCGGTCTGGAGTATGAAGAAAGATATGTTGGACAAGCACGAACCACACTCCGTGATGTAGCAAGCTTCTACAACGCAATCGAGTTCTTTAATAACAGAACTAGCATTGGTGACACAATGATGGAAAAACTCAAGGATGACCTTGATATAATGTTCGCGGACGTCATGTTTTTTCAACTACGAGAAATCGATCTGCCCGATGAATTCGAAGAAGCGCTTAAACAGGTCCAAATAGCCCAACAAGAGTACCAGATCGCCATCTATGAGCAGGAAGCAACTATTGTACGAGCCCAAACTGCCATCATAGAGGCTCAAGCACAAGCAAATATTACCATTATCTCTGGAGAAGCCGAGGCCCAAGCGTTTCTTATCACTATGGAAGCCCAGGCAAAGGCTTTAAATATTACATTGACTACGGAGCGTTTAGCGTATTATGCTATGGCCCAAGAGCTGAATTTAACTTCTACCGAACTTTTGGCTTTGTTATGGGTGTTAGCCATCCAAGAACATGACGATTCTCTCTTGATCATTGGAGCAAACACTCCAATTTTGATTGAGGAAACTCTAAATACCACCAAGATGATTAGCTAAAAAATTCGTGGATTATCCAAACCTTTTCTACAATTTAATCAGGCGGATCCAAATATGGATCCGTTAAATGCTTTTTTGGATTCAATAGGAGTTTTTAGCTAGTAAGAAGAAAAATTGGAATCCGAACCATTATTAGATTTTTTGCCTGGATCAAATAATAAATTATCCCTCCACCAAATTTTCTGATCGAAACTTCGAGACAACTGGAACCTTTGAGTAGGAATCATAAAAACAGAAATGTCGCAAAATACTGATTTGAAGACATGATTACTACTCAGCTTCAATTTCGTCCCGCCTTTTATTAAAGACGAATAACGCCCCTGTACCCAGTATCAGAATCATACCAGATATTAGCAAGACGATTCGATAAGCTAACGCGGTTTCGGTTCCTAGAAAAATCAAACTATCTGCAATCGGGCCTCCAACGAAAAAGCCAGCCATCCCCCACCCTATCCCTAAAGTAATATTGTAAAGGCTAAATCCCGTCCCCTGCAAATCCGCAGGCAAGATATCTGCGGTAAATGCAAATGCCAATGTCTGGATCAGTGCTGTAGAGATTCCTAAGGCTGAGTAAAATGCACCTACCACTAGAAAATTGGGCGCTTCAGGGAAAGAAAGCAAAAAGAAGCAGAGTGAAGCGATAGCGGATGATATCATCATGATCTCAAGTCTGCCAAACTTGTCAGATAATCTTCCTCCAATTGGGGTAAATATTCCTCCCCAGAAGGAAAATACCACTAATAGAATGCTAATTTCTTGATCCGTTAAACCCAAAGATGGATTTAGGGCAGCGTAAAACAAAAATATTTGTCGACTGGCAAAGAGGCCAATGATCAGAGTCGCAAGAATACCAATGAAAGCTGCAAAGGATGGCACACGAAGTACATTCCGTACTGCATTCCCTCCAAGCAGGGGTTGATATTTTTGATCCTCACCTGGTGTTTCATTGGCGGTCAACATGATTGGGGTCACTTGGATTACGGTGGCACAAGATAGGATTAGAAAAACTACTATGTAGAAGATTACACCGTTATAAAATCCTTGGCCTCTATCGTATAATATTCCACTCAACAAGAATCCAACAATCTGGCCTGCTAATCCCATTCCATCGATAATCCCCGTAAGCCGACCCCGTGCTTCACCTTGAGTAACTTCTCCTTGGATAATTCGGATCCCAAGATCACTTCCACTCCACAGTAATTCTAAGAGCGAGAATACGAAAACCAAGAATAGTGCAGCTATTATATGGGATTCCGCATCGACAATTACTCTATGTCCCAAGAATGCAATGAAATAGGCCAATGCCGCCCCGACTTCTCCTCTTACTACAAATTTTTTTGCTGACGTGGGATTACGATTCAATCTCGGCCCCCAGATAATGAGTTGGCCAATCGTGCTGGTTAAGAGGTTCATAGTACCTAATAGTGCTGTGAGAGTATTTGAAAGCCCAAGAAAAACCCTTAAATATATATAAAAGAATGCATAAAAGACAGCGCGACGTAGAAAGGAAAGAAATGAAAAAATACCTGTTGCAAAAAACATGGAACGCCTTGTCATTGCTCAGATTCCTTTCGTGAATATCTAAGAGGCAGATGAAGTAAATTCATTATCTTAGAATGCTCATCTTTGAATAGTTTTTTAGGTCTTAGGAAATCATCAACAATCAGGATGGGAGAGAGGGAAAAAATATTACAGATTTTTGGTGCTCGCACGCCAACAAGCATTGGTTCCTTTCTATCTATTTGATCAAGGGATGAATGGGTTTTTTTTGGAGCTTCCGAGTTGACATTAACCAGAATCTGGAAAAATTTAAACAATCAAACGAAAAAATTTATTAAGATCTCATGTACATCGATCTTAAGCAAGGATAATTAACGAGTTCAAAGTTACACTATGATAGGAGTTTGTGTATATCATGATATTAGGGCCCATGGAAATTGCATTTGTTATCGGGATTGGGCTCCTGCTTTTAGGGCCAGATAAAATTCCGAAGATGGGGAGGGCACTTGGGAATGCAATGAAAGAATATCAAGAAGCATTGAGAGGAATCCAAAAATCTGGAAATTCACCCGGGCATATGACTGATCAACTTGTCAATGCGATGGCTAGGCCTCCTTCCGAGGATGAAAAATTAATAGAAAGTGCGAAACAACTAGGAATTGAAACAGAAGGAAAAACAGTGGAGCAAATTAGTAAGGAAATTTTGGAGAAATTTTGATTTTGGCCCCATATTGAATGATCCAGCGCAACTGAATTACTTCATGGAATTGATTATTTTTGGTGATTTACCTCAATCAATTATCCTTGGGAATACCTCATATTATCCTAAATTTAGATTTCTTCCAACAGACGCTGGATTTGCACGTCGCAGAGGTATTTTACGTTACTCTTGGGATTTTGCTTGTTTTGCCCTTCTTCACAATCTACCTACTTCCCAAAGCGAATTCTCCGTTTATAACTATCAGAGGGCTCATTAAGCTCCTTTTAATGGACATTTTCTTCCTTTCAGTCCTATTAATAATCGAGTTTCTGGGAAATCCAACTACTCCTATCTTCGGACTATTAATTTTTCAACCTGAAACTTCGGAATTCTTCATAGTGGGGTTTCTATGGTTTTTTATTTATCTCACGTTTTTTTACCCAACTTATTTGGACTTATTAAGACAGAATATAATCTATGACTCGGATCTCTCACACCACGAGCTGGTAGAATCCATTGAGAAGTCAGTTAACGCACTTCGGGGAAGGAGAACGAGATCCGCAGAAAATCTCCCTAACTTCTTCCAATATTATATCCCTGGGGCTTACTATCTGACATACTATCTGAATGTATTAATCGGAGATAAAGATGAAGAATCAAATCTTACAAAGGTAAATTTTACATTTAGTCATTCCGTTCGTAACCTCAACATTCTGAAGTTTCTTGTTTTCCTTATGTTTGGAGTAATCCTCCTCAGTCGATCCGATTGGACTTTAAGACCAACGGTGTTTGGCACCATTGTTGATGCGGAAATTATTTTTACTGTACTGGCATTAGGATTTATTTTTTTTAATTTACTTATTGCTTACACCTGTGAAAACTTAATGTTTCAGCGTGAGGCAGCCCACAAAAAGATGGTTCTGGATTTCGGTCAATTATCCTCAAACAAACCCGATTTGGAAGAAATTCGTGAGCGGGCACGAGCAAAGCTGGGAATGACAAAGGAAGAACTCACCATTGCGGAGATCAAAAAACGAGCACGGGAGAAATTAGACTCATCCGTTCAAAAGGCAGAAAGAGAAAGGAAAGAGAGGATTGATACTATCCTAGATCGCGCAGATTCAACCCTCAATCCGAAGATTAGTCCTGGGGTCATTCGGATGGAAACCTTGATCCGAGAAACCAAGAAGATATTAAATGCGACACCTGTGGCCACATCCGTGAAACTAGCGCAGGTTGTTGAAATGCTGGGGACAGAAAAGACATCTAATGACGAAATCGAATCCATAATAATAGGACTAGTAAATAAACGGGAAGTTCGCGGCGAATATGACATCTGGGGAAAAACCTATTCAGGGGGTACCGCTAGAAATCGCTTCATCGATCGAACATTGGAAAATATGGAAATAAACAAAGGTGACTTGGACTCATTGAATGTTAGTGGGGAATCTATCCAGGTTACCTTTCGAACCCCTTACAGTGAAAATGAAAAAGTCGACAAGATGAGCGTGAAAAAGAAAGAGTCAGGATAATTTTTTAGAGTTAGTTAAGTTATCGAAGAAGAAAGAACCAGCTTAAACTCGCCTGGAGCGTCATCTCAATAAATGATCCAACAAGGCCCCGATTGATTGACACACACGGGAGAACAGCGACTAATTTCCGTATATCGGTTATTGATCGATGCAACCTCAGATGTTCTTATTGTATTCAATCAGATGAAGGGATAACTTGGCTCAAAAAAGACAAATTATTGACATTCCCTGAGATTTTACGGATAACTCAACTCGTTGCAGAACTAGGGGTAGATCAGCTTAGAATAACAGGTGGAGAGCCACTAGTACGGCCAGGAGTATGTGATCTTATTTCAAAACTAAAAATGATCAATGGAATTAATCGTATTTCTATGACCACGAATGGAGTTTTATTGAGCAGGTATCTAAGCGACCTAGAGACCGCGGGATTGTCGAGCCTTAATGTTTCTCTGGATACTTTAAGCAAAACGAAATTTAAGAAGATCACAAGCAAAAATAATTTTGAGAAAGTGATCGATTCAATTGCACAGGCCCGAAAGACATCCATCCGCGTGAAAGTCAATACTGTTGCCATCAAAGGCTTTAATGATGATGAAATCATTGATTTTGTCGATTTTGCTGTTAGAAATGACCTTACCTTAAGATTCATAGAGTTTATGCCTTTTGCAGGCAATGCATGGAATTCAAGCAACGTGATCTCGGCCCAGGAAATACGAAAGATTGTTAGAACACGATATGAGCTGCTTCCTGAACCTCTTGACCATCCCTCCCAAACTAGTCGCATCTATCGGCTTGATGGCACCTCAGGCAAAATCGGATTTATTGCCAGTGTTACCGAATCATTCTGTAAGTGGTGTAATAGATTGAGATTGACTGCGGATGGCAATTTACGAACTTGTTTGCATAGTTTCAATGAAGTTCCGCTGCGAGAAAGTTTGAGAAATGGAGTATCAAATACAGCCCTTAAGCAAAAAATTGTTGGGGCAGTCCGTTTGAAGCAAAAGGAACATGTAAATTTTCTAGATCCTGACTTTCTCCCTCTAGAAGATGATCGAGAGATGATAAGAATTGGGGGATAAGGGATACTTGGATCAAGAACAGAAGAATGGTCTGATTTCAGTTTTGTAACGTCTAAAAAATCATTTTTCCTGAAAGAAAATCAGCTGTCTGCCGGTTTTGGGGAGAAGAAAAAACCGTTGGGGTTTCACCCGTTTCGATAATTTTGCCGTTTACTAGGACTGCAACCTTATCCGTAATTCTTTGAGCCTGGAAAAGGTTGTGTGTAACAATGATTACAGTACCTTGGAATTTCTTGATATTTTTTTCAATGTTCTTTATGTTAGCTGGATCCAAGTTTTGTGTCGGCTCATCTAAGAGTAATACACGCGGTTCCACTACCATTGCTCTGAGTAAACATACCCGTTGCTTTTCTCCCCCCGACAAGGATGCGCTATCTCGATGTAAAAGGCCATCCAGATCAAAAGAGGAAATTAATCTTTTCAAAGAGTTGGGATCTTCTTTCCTCCTTACCTTTAACCCATAGCGAATATTGTATTCAACGGTTCCTTTAAATAGAACGGGATGTTGGTGGATAAAAATGAGTTCTCTTCTTATACTTGAGATGTCGAATCCATTCTGAAGCGGAAGGACTTGCTGGCCCGCAAAGTAATAATAGCCGTATATGAAATGTAAAGGAGTTAACAGTCCAAGAGCTTTTAGCAGTGTTGTTTTACCGGCGCCAGATGGGCCAATTATCCCATAAATTTCGTTAGAACGGATATCCAGATCGATGTTACGAAGAATAGGAAGGGATCCATCATTGGGAGGATCACCATGCACCTGAATGTTCCGTAACTGGATTAACGGAAAATTATTTGCCAAATTCATATCAGTCCGCTTTTTTGGGAATGAATACTCTCGGGGTATGTTGAAAATATGTAAAAAGCATATTCATAGCGAATGCGGTTAACAGCAGAATCGTACCTAGAGCAAGGGCGTACTCCCACCTTCCTGCAGCAATCTCTTTACCAATTGCAGTTGTTAATGTACGTGTTCGCCACCTAATATTACCACCCACTATTTGGATCGCTCCAATCTCCGAGATTGCACCTCCAAACGCGGCAATAAAAGCAGCAAAGATTTCAGTTCTTACTTCTCTGATTTGAAGCCAAGTTAATTGTAATGGCGTGGCACCTAATGTTGTGGCGGCTTCTTTAATACTCGGATCTATACTCGAAACAGCACTCGCGGAAAGTCCAACAATGATTGGAATGGCCAAAAACAACTGAGCCAGCATCATAGCATTCTCAGTTAACAACAGATTCACAAATCCAAGGGATCCACTGGATGAAAATAATACAAATATCAATAAACCCATGACAACTGGAGGAAATGACATACCTGTATTAACTACAACCCAAATGATTCTCCTTCCTGCAAATGTTCGAGATCCTAAAGCGATTCCGAATGGGATACCGAGAACTCCTGCTAAAACCACAGCGGTGAGAGAAACTCGTAATGAAAGAAATGTAATAGCTAGGACTTCTGGATCTAATGTTATAATTAGGTTTACAGCTTGGATTAACGAATCCAATAATTCATTGGACAACTTACATCATTCCGATAAGAATTCAGCTTTTCGAGTCTAGACAAAAAAAAAGAACTTTGGCCGATGTTATTGAACTTTTCTCAATTGGAACGTAAATTTCGTAGTGGATCACTCATACTAGCTTGGTTTCTTCAGTCCATCGATTAAATGACGAGCAGCTAAGATTGGATGTCTTAATGTCATCTTTGGTCCTGAAAAGCGCATGACCTCCCTAACCAATTCTCTCATCTCTGGTTTATAACAGTGGATTTTACATTTTGCACAGGTTGGTTTATCCATTCCGTAAGGACAGTTCTCTAATCGTACCTCGGCGTACTGTAACAATTCCGAGCATTGCAGACATAAAGCTGGATCTTTTTGATGTTTTCCTCTACAATAAATATCTATCATTATTCCGATTGTCTTTCGTTCTCTTTCAAGCCGATTCAACCCAGTTCATTCCTTTGAATGTATATATGGTAATTTCAGAACTTTTTCGTAATAGATTCGGGATACATCAATTGTAACGCGCTTGCCACTTCCTTAACCGATCCGGAACTAACCGTTGACCGGGAGCATAGAGGTTAGAATTAATGAAGATTAATGGGACTGAGAGTAACAATGGAAGACCGTGTAATAAGAGCATAAACCAGTTGGGAATCAATGAAAGGGTGATCAGTGCCAGTATCGATGTACTCAATAAACTCGTGAATCTTAAAAGGAAACCAAAAAGAAATGCTAATCCTACACTTAACTCTAATATCGCACCGAAGTATCTAACCAGAGTGAACATTTGAGAATTGTCCAAGATGAGGAAGATTAAATCAGTGAATAGTATGCCATTTTTAGCTGGGAGCTCCAATGTTCTTCGAAAAACTTCATCAAAAATGAGATGATTCATGCCAAGCCAGAGGTAGAGACCGGCTAGCAAAAATCTTGGTATGAGGATTAACTTGGGAACTTTCGATTTTCCAGAATTGCCGTTCCGCAATTTAAACCCGAAAATAGTTAATCAGAGTCGGATTAATGTATATGCCTGGTCTTCCGAAAACCTTTTGCCACTTTGGTCTTTTTCATGATAGTTTTCTCCCGAATATTCTTTAATTCAACCCATAGCTATATTTAATGTATTCTTGACCGCCTTTCCCTTTTTTAAGTCCGTTAGAATGAGACAAAGTCATTTAGTTCAAAGAAAGCTTTGCATTACGGCAAACGGAAAATATAACTTTTAACGACGCGAAAAAACGCTCGGGGTTATACCAATCGAATATTTGGTGTCTATTATGAAAAAAATAAAAGTATCAATAAGTCTCTTTTTATTGACTTTAAGCGTACTCACTGTAGCATACGCAACAGCGGGTCCATCAGGAGTAGGAGATCCAGCTGTCTTGGCAAAGATGCACGGGATCAACGATCAACTCGCGGAGATGGGCTACAATATCGCAGTTGAAGAGATTCAGTTTTTCACCATCGGTGGTGGACGTCCTAGCAATCGAATCCATCAACAACCATTTCGATGGGTTGCAAATGATCAAGGGCGTTTAGCTCAAGGAAACGATATCACATATTTAGTTGACCAAAGTGATGGCGCAACGTCGAGTCATCTAACATCTGCCCAGACCGAAGCTGCAATAGATAGGTCAATGACTACCTGGAATGATTTGCTTGCCATGCGAAAAGTCGACCTAGTTAAGCGTCCTGACTCGGGTTTTGATCCTGATATCTTTGATTCCTTCTTTGGTTTTGGAGGCTTTGGTTTTCCGTTCTTTGCTGATATTGTTCACGCTGGATGGTTGCCTGCTGCATACTTTGAAGCAGTAGGCGGCCCAGGTGGAGCCCGTGGAATACTTGCTTTTTCGGTTACTTTTATATGGACGGACGATGTGACCGGGCTTCCTACAGATATCAATGGTGACAACTATCTCGATACCGCCCTTAATGAAGTCTATTTCAATGATAATTTCGGGGCTCCATTTGATCCCGCTAATCCTACCTGGGATCGTTCAGGAAATCCCTGGGGAATAGATGTACCATTACCTGGAATTGATGTTGAGACCGTAAGCCTACACGAGAGTGGGCATTCCTTGGGTTTAGGTCACTATGGACCGCCACCAGCGGCCGTAATGAACCCAGTTTATGCTGGAATTAATCAATACCCTGACCCAATTGATATCGCGGGTATGAATATCGTCTGGGCTTCTTGGCCGAAATAAATCAATTTTTTAAAACTCCAGGATTCCGGTGTAATCTTGGAGGCACCCTCTATCTTTTTTTTCTCTCTATTTTTTTGTGTAATGTTTTCTAACCCAGTTCTACCAGTGTTGCCGTTTTGATCCGATCATTATTATGGCAATATCAAAACAATATTCTTGCTCATTTAGAAGCTTTTCTCCTACATGAATCTATATAAGTGTGATCAACGAGTAGCTGTTGTAAATTACTTTGATTAAAGGCAGTAAATCTTCAATGGGGATCAAATTATCCTATAGGATTTACGAGACAAAATTTAAAAAACAAACAAAGGCCCTTGCTTCTACTTATATCGATTCTAGAGAATTCATCCGCAAGCTCTCTTGGGGTAGTGCGTATACTGTGAAACTTTACTCCACAGAACCATAAAGGAGAATTCCTTAGAATTCAAAAAAAAGTGTGTGAACTAAAGATGAAGAGTAAAAAAGTGGCTACAGCAATTGTTGGCCTCCTAGTGTTTGGTATGCTTGGAATTGCGCTGGTAACTCTGGGTAGTACCAGCGAATTAACCAATTATGTACCAATGGACGTCGGGCCAAGATTAAGAGAGATTACGAGTAAAGATGTTGGAGTTGATTTTATCCAAGGTGAAGCACTTGCCGGAATGGGTGCTGAAGGTGAACTTGATCTTAACATCCTAGATGCGAGATGGTGGATATCCTATAATGATTTTTATGGCTATGTATATTGGGATGTCTATTATCTGGTGGCTGAGAGCGACCTCACCGAGATTTGGGTACAATCAAACTTAAATTGGAGTGTTGGCGATCCACGACCGAATCCAGTTGTTACGCAGGACCAAATCGATTATCTTCTGGACGAATTTGATAGCAACATCTATCCAACTGATACAGATTACTTCGGAAATCCTGATGAACACAATGGATCGTTTTCAGTCTTAAGCGCAACCGATTACGAGGATGAAGCTGCACGGAATGTTATCATGGTTTCAAACGTACGAGACGAAAACTTCTATGACCCAACCTACCCTTCCTATATCGCAGGATTTTATTGGGGCCTATACGAGTTCTATTTTGACAGGAATATCATAAACATCGATGCATATGATTGGGCGAACAGGGTCGGCCCAGATGGTTCTCGACCTTTCTTGTATGAAGGTACCATTGCTCATGAATACCAGCACTTAATCCATTCGGATTACGTTTCAGGGGATGCGACGTTCATTAACGAAGGATTCTCCGACTTTGCCGAATTACTTTGCGGTTACGGTGCCCCCTGGGGACATATCAATGCGTTTCTTGCTACGCCTGATAATTCGCTGATATTATGGGGCGATCAAGGGCCACGTAACATCCTGGCGGACTATGGGGCTGCTGCGTTATTTGCTATTTACTTAAATGACCAGTTTGGTGAGGATTTCATCCCTGATTTCTTACAGGCTGGAATCCCTGGAATTGCGGGTCTTGAAAACGGTTTTCCATCGTGGATGAACTTTGATAGAGTATTTCAAAACTGGCGAGTTGCCAACCTGATCGACTCGTGGTGGCCGGGCTATGGTGCATTTAACTATCGGAGTATAGATCTACACGGGGATGATGCAGATCCTATGCGAATCTATGAGGTTAAAGCAAAGGATACGCCAATGTTAGGAACAGATTTCGGTAACACAATAACTGGTTATGGCAATCCTCCTGCCAATACATGGGTATCCCTGCTCCGTGGTTATGGAACAGATTACATCAGAATAACGCATATCAAGAAGAATTTTAAAGCCATGTTCAACTTCGATGGCTGGGATGAAGGCAAAGTTTCCATTGATTGGTTGAAGGTCGATGAAGGCTTCGATCAAGACGAAGATCTGGAATGGTATTCGACAACAGCGGGCGGTTATCAGGATATCAGTATCGTTGGTGAATTCACATTAGATTCTGGTGTGTCACATACTCTCACAATAGATACCTATTATAACATCGAAACAGGATGGGACTATGGATTTGTCCAGGTTTCAACCGACGCTGGAGCCACATGGACCTCACTCGCAAACGACTATACAGGGACACCACCCGATCCAGATGCCTATGGGCCCATTGTTGCACAACTTCCTGGATTAAGTGGCGTTACTGATGGGTGGACGACTATGGACTTTGACCTTTCGGATTATACTGGTCAAACCATTATGATTCGCTTCCGTTACATGACTGACGCGTTCGTTCAGCATGAAGGCTGGTATTTGGATAACGTTCGAATCGATGGCGTTCTCGTTGACAACGCCGATGATCTTGTGGTCTTCAACCAATACCTCGAACAATACGAAGAGAACGATTTCTTTGTTACTTTGGTTAGAGTGAAAAAATACCATGGACATCTATACTATACAGGTGTGAAAACAATCAGATTGGATCCGACAACTGAATCTGCTACCAAGAACATAGACCACTTCCTCAAAGGGGCTGATAGCGTCATCTTAATTGTAAGTCCCACTACAGGCTATTCGGATTATGAATTTTCCATAGAATACAAGCATCGCCACCATCACAAATGGTGGTGGGACGATTAGGTAAAGGAATAATCCCCAGCCTTACCCCTTTTTTTCCCCCTTTTTTTTCCAAGCGAGATTTTTTTTCCTAGCTTGGCGAGACGCATCCTTGTTTGGCCATCTGACCATTCTCTAACTTCTCAACAGTCTAATAAATCTCCTGGTTGAGTATATCAGCGAAACCGAAACAGACCTTATTTACTGAACCATGACCATTAAAAAATCGATATTTTGGATCTGACCTCATGCTGATAAAACTCAGGCAATGTCTTAAAGGGTAATATACCCAAAACCCTATCTCCCAGATTTTACTAGTTCAATGCCTCAAATCATTCATAACCTTGGACTTTCTAATGTTTACGGTCTGTTCTATGATTGACTGAATCGGGTGCTATAAATGATTTTAAGAATTCAGAGTAACTGTTATCAGGATATCTCACGGGTTAAGGTGGGCGAGCGATCCTGCAATTATTCTTCAAGCATCTGCTACCAAATTACCAGGAATGGCAGGAGGAACCATTTGCTCCCTGGGGTTTTGAGGAATCGGTTTTTTTTTCTGTTCTAGGATTCTTCGAATCTAGATTATTGGACAATCCAGAATTTTCTCTGAGGAATATTGTCCAATGCGAACCTATTTTTATGGATTCAGGAGCTTTCGCATCGGCATGCCTCGGTTTTACGTTAGATCCATTCGAAGTTGCAGAAATACATTCACGTCTTAAAGCAGATCTGATAGTGCCTCTAGATGATATTATTTTCTCAGAAGATAACGAGACTATGATTAATCAGAAAGTTGCAACGACTATTCTTAACACGGAAATTCTTATTGATTTAAAACCGAAAGAGAGTGAAATCGTTGGTCCCCTTCAGGGGCTCTCCCTAGACGTTATCGAACGACTTTTTGATGCTTACCGATCGCTTGGAATCAGGAAATTCGCTCTCGGGGGATTAGTTTTTCAATCGAGTCTTAAACAGACTATTGAACATATTAAAAGGGTTCGCAAGCTTACCAATGGTTTTTTCTTGCATGTTTTTGGACGATTTCTTCATCCTGCATTGTTAAAGCCGATTATGAAAGCCAAAGCCGATTCGGTCGACGGTTTTGGATATATTCTCAAGTCCGTGAAAGGGATGTATATTGAACAGAAGACAAGAAAATATGTTGCCATAGGAGCCTTAGAATCCGTAGAGGAGTGTCCGTGTTCGGTTTGCATAGACAATGATATCTTGGACTTTCAACGAGGGGATGAGGCGGCCCAGTATCTCTTGATCCGACATAACATTGCCGCATTAATCGACATCAAGAATCAATCTCTTTCGGAGCTGAACTGATCCATGGAACAGCTAACGAATTTTCTTGTTTTAAACCGACATCTGACAGCAGGAGAAGGTTTTTTATTTCGTAAACTTGTACAGCAATGGCCCTATTCTCTCAGAATAAATCGAGTGAAGAAAGAATTGAGGAAAGCGGGGTTTCCCAAGGCTCAAGAAGTCCTGATAAAGCTTTCTAACAAGAGAATAATACTAGTAGACAAGAGCCAAATTACAATTCATCAGAAGGGGATCCTAAAGTTCTTGGATGGTCTTCAGGATCAATTATTGAAAATATCGGGAGAGTTTAGCAGACTTAAGCTAAATTTAGAGGAGGAACGGCCGAGACAGAGAAATACATTTGGTCAACAGATTCTACAGCCCGAAGATGTTCTTCTCTTATTTTCCGGGAACAAACCTGTGCAATCCGAAAAAGTATTCCTAAGTGGAAATGATCTAATTCACACTATGGAGACAATAGAACGTCTTGCTTATCTGGGCATCCTAAAGATTCAAGAAAAATCCAAGTCTCGTAAAATTTCATTGACCAGTGAGGGAGCCGCCCTAAGATATTTATTTCACCACAAGCATGAACTAAATAAAGTAAATTATGATTATCTAGAAAACGCTTTCCTTAAACCAAATCATGCTACATGGCATAAGTTTTTGGAAAAATTGAACAATGTTCAGGAGGTACCACTCCTCCCATCTTGGCAAACAAGTTTTTTTGCCATTCTCATCAATCTAAGGATCCTTGTGAAGGAGGAAGGAAATCTTTCTAGGTTTGTTGTAAAGCCCCCAGAGGGAATACCCCCATTCAATCATGATGAAATTTCATCATTAAAAGAAGAGGTCAGTGGATTCATACCAATGATGACAGAAAGGCTCCTTGAAATCCTTATAGAGCTCCGTAACTCAGATAATCCAACATCTATTGGGCAACATTTGGAACTTGGACCATCATCGGTTGGAGGAAGTTTGAAAATGCTCACGAAGTTCGGCTTGGTGGACAAGTCGGAAAAAAGGGCAATTTACACGCTGACTTCCAAAGGAGAACAGTTGGTGAAATTTTCGAGGGATATGGAGGAAATGAAAACTCTCCTTGCGAAGGCAATCGAGAAATTCAAAGTCTTTAAAGCGGTGATGAGGTTTGCCGAATCGCAACCAGATAGTACATTCGGGTTCCTAGACTTGGCGGGTTTTTTTCGGGCTTCAGGGGTAAGAAATTTTAATCCTGCGAAAGCACTCTCAGTAATGCGATTGATGACGCAGCTCCACATGGGAATAGTGGAGCAGGAGGGCAGTTCTGGACTATATCGCTTAGTCGCATAAAGGGAGTAACGAACCTGTATGATACGTCTCCAAAAAGTCCTTAGTTCACGGTCTAGTTTTATTTGCCATTGTGGAAGGATTTTATACGGCAGCTTCGGGTGTGAAGAGCATGGTATGGAGATTCAAATTGATACGACATTCATTAAAGCTCGTTTTGAGATTCAATCGAATTCGAGTAAAAATCAAGGTCCAACATTTGATGTGGAGTTGCCACGGAATCTATTTGTCTCCCTCTTCACGAGGGAACCCCTTAATCGAAAGGTCTTTGCAGAGAGCAGTTTGGGAAAACTTGGTTACCGAATTACCTTAAATGATCCTATCGAGCCAAAACTAATTCTTGATGCCTTGAATGAATACCTGGAGATAATAGAAAGCGAAAATTTTCTTTCAAGCTACTTGCTTAAAACCTTCAGGATCAAAATGAAATCTGGGGTAAATATTTATTACTTACTTAGCAAAGCTACAGTTTCCTCCTCGAAAAACCTCCTTCTCACCTTCGATATGATTTCCCTCCGAAGATTGAGCTCATACATCATGTGGCGTATCTTACACTGTGGTGGAACGCCGGAAAACGTCTCTTACTCCCTGAAAAACCATCGAAAAGAAGTCATCACTAAATTTGGCGAATCTACTGTAATCGATGCAATTAATTGGCCCGTAGAAAAAAAGATACCTTCGTTTATAGTGTGCAAGAGAGTGGAACGCTTTCTTCCTTCGGATTTATTCCATAATGCCAAACATTTTTTGATTAGTGAGCAGTTGACGAGAAAGGCATGGGATGGACTGGAAAGAATAAGTTTTCATTTCGTTGAAGGTTTGACCAGATTTTTCTTTCAAAGAAAGAGCTGGAATGGGGAATTTCGAAAACTAAAATGCGGCGACGAAACTTTCACGGAATATAAAGGGCGTCAAATACGAGTTCATGCTTCCTTTCTGCAGATCGTGGGAAAAAATCAAAACAATTGGCTTTTAAAAAAGCTTAGTTCATTTTTTAGGTCTTCGACTGAGCGTACGACCTCTAATGGTACTCGAAACCTTCTCCTGATCAGCTGTTCTGCGACCAAAGAGGTTATGGGAAATCTCCTCCCTGCAATCCTAAGGTACTGTGGGAGGGTTCATTTAATGGTTAAGGCTATTCTTCAAGCAAAATCGTGGCCAAAAAACACAGATATGTTAATTATTAGCGCAAAATATGGGGTACTTTCTCCTTTGGATCCTATTCCGTATTACGAAAGAAGGTTACTTCCCGAGAACGTTTCTACTCTGAGCAATCTAGTCAAGAGACAGCAGCGAGAGATCTTTCTTCCTCCGTATGAAACCTGTTTCGTCTACCTCTCCCCTCTTTATTCAATGGCCGCCTCATCTATTATCGATGAGCTATCCACGCTTGGATGTAGAATAATCTTAGGTACGTCACTATCCCAGCTCATTGAGTGGGTAACACGAACTGATACCATAGAAAAGCTGTAAAAAAAGCAGTTAATAACATGCTTTCGTGAAATTCCTTCTCGTATGACAGGCTAGTTACTTCCTGAATGTTAGTAGAAGTTGTGATATTGATGACCAGTCTTTTTTTACATTTTTTGAGTGCAATTATTGTTTTAAGCTTGATTAGTGCGTTATATAGCCTAGAAATCCCTCTGAGTGACCGTACCCTGCTTGCCAGCTGTACCATACTTCCAGATGCCATCGATAAAACATTAACTGGCACTAGGTATCCTTTTCATTCGTTGCTAATAAGTAGTGTCGTTCTAATATTACTTAACAGCGTCGTACTCTATTTAATTAGATCGAATCCAAAGCTACCAGTGGAGATGAAAGCAAAGATTACTCTTTATATGTTAATGGGCTCCATCGCCTTTCTCATCCATCCGATCATGGATTTGGAGAGTGGGGTACCCCTATTATATCCTTTAGACTTACGCGGTTTTGCACTAGCGTTTAATATGGAAATAATACAGCGATTTCCCCCACAACTTTCGAAATTTCAATTAGAATTTATCACAAGCCCGTTTAATTTTTCTCAAACATACGACCGCCAGGCCAGCGCCTTGAGTACGCTGGATGCCTTGTTTATATTTCTAATCCTAACTGTAATCTTATCTAAGGTCTTTGTTGGCTTATTTGAGAAACTCCGCCCGATTTTTAAGGAAACTGTGTAATCGTCCACAAGGCAAAAATGGATAGACCTCTGGCTCTTATCAGCGTGTATGACAAGACAAATATAATTGAATTCTGTACAGCCCTTTCAACCCGCTTTAAATTTGTAGCAACTGGAAATACGACCAAACACTTGCGTGAGGGAGAGGTAGAAGTTCAAGAAGTCAGTTCTCTAACGAATTTTCCAGAGATTTTGGATGGCCAGGTCAAAACACTCCATCCAACTCTGATAGGGGGGATTCTTGGAAGAACATCTCAAAACAATGAATTATCGAAGTTTAATATTATCCCTATTGGGATGGTGGTAGTCAATCTTTATCCTTTCTCTCATGTTACTTCTCGTTCCCATGAAGTTGGAGAAGCTTTGGATAATATTGACATTGGTGGAGTTACACTGCTCCGTGCTGGTGCCAAAAACTACCAGGAAGTCATCCCAGTATGTTCGGTCGATGATTATCCATGGATAAGCAAGGCGATTATCAACGGATCAATGGATCTTGAACTACGAAAATCACTCGCCAGAAAAGCCTTCGGATATACTGCAGGGTACGATGTCACGATTTCCAACTACTTTAACAGGATGGCTGACGATCCCTATCCTGATCCATTGATCATGAGCTTTGAAAATCCTCAAGAGCTGCGATATGGAGAAAATTGGCATCAAAACGCCCGATATTACCTATTACCTGGAGAAAAACCGTTTTTCGTACAGTTACACGGGCGCAAGGTCTCTTTGAACAACTTAGTTGACTTTTATGCTGTTATGGGGTTATTCTCGGAACATTCCGACCCTTCATGTGCGATCATAAAGCATACAAGTCCATGTGGGTTCGCTAGCGCTCCTAACATTGAAACTGCATTTGATGATGCGTTTGCCACAGACAATCTTTCAGCTTTTGGCTCCGCTATGGGTTTTAATCGTCCGATTACCGTAACCCTGGCGGAAAAGCTTAATAGAATGTTTGTTGACGCTATTATTGCCCCAGATTTTGATTCAAAGGCATTTGGGATACTGGCACAAAAAGAAAGAATAGTTCTGTGTAAATTTAATGACTACAAGATACCATCTACTTCAATCCGCTTTATCCCGAACGGAGTTCTAGTGCAACCGACAGATACACGAATCCTAACGGCTGAGGATCTTAAGGTAGTGTCCCGTGTTCAACCCACAACCCAGGAATTCCAGGATTTAAATTTTGCTTGGAAAGTAGGAAAGTATGTCAAGTCAAATTCTGCTGTTATAAGCATAGGTACAAAAACGGTCGGAGTAGGGATGGGACAAACCTCGAGAATTGGAGCTGTGGACTTGGCAATTAGAAGGGCTGGAACAAGAGCCAAAGGATCGGTCTTGGCATCGGATGCATTTTTTCCGTTTCGTGATTGCGTAGACGCTGCTGCTGAGGCGGGAATAACTGCGATCATCGCACCTGGGGGTTCAATTCGCGATACTGAATCGATTGCAGCCGCAGATGAGCATGAAATCGCGTTGGTATGGTCTGGAGTACGTGCTTTTCTCCATTGATGGAAGAAGCGAGGAAATTACCTCTTTATTGCATGATTGCTTGAACCACGGGCGGATCATCATCAGAGATTCGAATTAAACCCTTGTCTACAAGTTCCAGGAGCATCCCATGCAATTTAACGGGGTGAGCACCAACAGATTTTGCCATTGTACCTAAATCGAGAGATCCTCCAAGGTTTAGGAGAATTAATACAGATGCATATAGGGGATGGCTGGAGAGAAGCCGCTGGG
Organism: Candidatus Heimdallarchaeota archaeon; assembly: GCA_048881705.1. Taxonomy (GTDB): domain Archaea; phylum Asgardarchaeota; class Heimdallarchaeia; order Hodarchaeales; family Hodarchaeaceae; genus Hodarchaeum. The sequence goes on from JBHLSH010000021.1 coordinate 41,475, forward strand.
TATAGTCAACCAGGAGGTTTTGCTCGTGCTGCATTGCTGATACTTCCTCCAAATGCTTTTTGAGATCTTGACGTTCCTCTTCTAATTGATCCATCATTGTTTTGTAATGTTTCTCACGCAAATGAATCTCCTTGTCATACCAAGATTTGGTTTCGTTCCGTATTTGAAGAGCCTGTTTTCGGAGTTCCTCTTCTTTTTCACTGCGGACTTGTACAAGCTTCTCTTGGAACTCTTCCTCAACTCCAAGACGGATTTGACCCACCCGCTGTTGTAGTTCTTCTTCCACCATCTTTTGATAATAGTTCTCTTGGATCTTATAGGTCTCTGCTACGGATTGTAGAGCCTCTTCAACATCTTTTTCACGGATCAATTCTCTTTTCTTTAGAGTTTCGATGAGAGCGGACTTAACGTTAACTTCGTGTACTAATCCATCTAAACGTTGTTGGTAGAGCGTTTCCTGATCCTGTAGATGTTCTAGCCGATTCTTAAGTCGGTTTAATTCATCTTGAAGCCGATTCAGTTCGGTTTGATTCATATCGAAAATCTCTTGAGTTTGATCCCTCTGAATCGTAAGGTTTTCAATGATCTTTTCCTGACTTTTAAGACGTTCCCTTAATGCCTGAAGATTTGGATCAGGCCTAGGAACTTTTAACGTTTCCTTGGGACGTTTTTCGTTCGGCGTTGGGACTATCAGTTGTTTTCCTTGTATGAAATCACGGATTCGACCCAGGGATTTAAGTGTAAGACGAGTGAGCTCAGTATCTACGATTTTGCCCGTGGATTCCCTCACCTGCTTTACGAAATTATTGAGATCTTGATAGGAGAATTGTTGCGGCGATTGATCTACGAAACGAGATTTTGTCGCAGATAAGGCAGCTCCAATTTCCTCGTGGGCCCTCTTACGATCCTGAGTCATCTCATTGATGAATTCTAATCCAAATTCCTTCAGTGTTTGTTGAGACATCTCCCAGACCTCTTATATCTTGGATTTAGCATAGTAAGTACGATCCAATGTTGATTTAAGACACAATTACTGGGAAATGGAATTCGGATATTAATTTCCTGATTTAACCAACTACTTGGTTCTTACTTCCAACCATCAACTTTTCCTTTGCTATTCTTTCAAACGCTTTCAAAATTGAATTAGCTTCTAAAATTTCATAAAAAAAGACTCCTGACTCATTTCCTTCTGGTTCAGGGAATGTTAATTTCTCCGATCGTTTGGATTCAGGAATTACGTCAATAAAAACTGTTGTAGTACTATCATCGGGGTTCATTTTTTGGAATTGAAGATAAAGACCACGTGCCTTTTCAATATCATCAGGGTTGAATCTTTGAAATAAAATAACTAAACCTTGACTGTTTTGAAACAACCAAGGACGATTCCGTTCCATAAATTCCTTCGTATTGACACGAATGATAACGAATTTTATTAAAGTCTCCCAGATATGAGTTTTGAGGGTAATGATTGAGACACCCAAAGCCGGGTAGTCTTCATAATCCCCTCCTTGTCCGCTATGAAGATCTTTCAGATAATCTTTTCCCAAATCATCAGGGATGGAAAGGGTACAAATCCTGATTTGTTGTTCTTTCATCTTAATATATGGAGTTTCCGTCACGCGATCCATCCGCTTCCAATTTATACCAGATCAAAATCGGACACGGTTTCTTTTAAACTCTCCCCTTTCTTATGTGGATATTCAGCCCAGGAGGTCGGTTACCCGATCGATCTCTGGTTGGGTCAGATCCCCTTGTTGGGTACACCGGCGCCGTTTATATAAATATTGAAGCCCGTTGTTGAAATCATCGAGAGATTCAAATGCCCTTGATCCCGCCGCTCGGCCGGTTGGGAGTGGTTCCTCAAGTAATCGATATGGCAGGCGATCATACTTACCCACAGGTGGTCCAAATTCACGCATGTTAAAAAATCGGGATACTGCCCATGTATTTTGCGCGATATCTCGTACATCTGTTTCACAGCCAGTTACAGCAGTAAATAAAGCTTGGCCATCGGCTAAAGTTAATCCTGGAACGATAGAGTGCGTAAAATGGCAAATAACTAGGTTATCCTTTACGATTTTTAGGTCTTGTTCCTCGTGTAACGTCTGGACAATCTCCGGAGTGATCGGACCGGCTTGCTTTGGGGGTTTCGTTGTCCTTGGCCAGCCTTGGAGATGTGAAGCTCCCATGGGCGCTGTAGCGTATGATAATCCCAATCCATATCGACCGCGTGGATCCCACGCGGCCATTTCAAGGCCTTTCACGTGAACGGCAAACTGCTCTGTTGGAGATCCAAATGCACTGGCTGCGGATTGGACACCATCTGCTAGGATATCACCAACCCCGCTTCTTTTAACGATTTTCTTTATTAATTCAATGGCTCCTCGAGCATCTCCATAGAATAGACTCTCGTTTGTGTATTGATCGGGGACAAAACCTCGCTCAGAACATTCCATGAACCATCCGAGAACGTTTCCTAAACTAATCGTGTCTAAACCGTATGCATTGGCCCAATAGTTAATTTCGATAGTTGTATCAATATCTAAATTGCAGTTGGCGCCTATCATCCCTAGGGTCTCGTATTCGGGGACCCCAATAATATGATCAGCTTCTCCAAATGGGAACTCGTATTGATAGATATGTGCACAGGAGAGGGGGCACCTAAAGCATGGTTTTTTCTTTGTAGGATACTTTGTGGCAGCCTCATGGTCAATTCCAGAAGTGTCCTCTAGCATTCCCTCAGTAAAGTTCTTGATAGGAAGTTGATCTCGCTTTGAGGCTACTTGAACTAGATTGGTGGTTCCAACCCTGTAAATTGGCAATTTCGCCTCTCTTCCGGCCTTTACGCGAGCTCTTAAATCGGTAGCTAGTTCTTTTACCTTTTCAGGGTCTGCGACGGGGATCTCTTTTCTTGGTCCATTAATCCCAATTGCAAGGAGACCCTTACTTCCGAAAATAGCTCCTACTCCTCCCCGTCCGAGATTTCGAAAGCCTTCTGCCGTAACGCAGGCGTATTTGACTTTCTTTTCCCCTGCCTTACCTATGGCCATTACTTTTGTTTTCTCTCCCGCTATCCTCTGAATTTTCCTTTCCTTTTCCAAAGCGGATAATCCAACCAGTTTCTTTCCATCTTTAAATTCAACATTATCTTCGCCGATCGTGATATAGCACGGATCCTCAGAGGATCCATCCAGAATTACTGCATCGTACCCCGAAAACTTTAACTCAGGCCCTATAGATCCACCTGCGTGAGTGGCAAGGAAAAAATGGGTAAGAGGGGATTTAGTTATAACCGCATATCGGCCTGTGATTGGTACCCTTGTTCCTTGTAGCGGCCCCGTCACGAGCATCACTTTATTCTCTGGGCCAAGAGGAGAAAACCCCGGCTTCGTTTCTCGTATGAGCAAATAGGCTCCCAGGCCGTTACCGCCCATGAAGTTTTGGATCACCACCTTGGGTAGTGGTTCAACGCGGGTTTCCATGGTTGAGAGATTGATCCTTAATATGGAACCAATAAAACCGTACATTATGAATTTCACCTTAGATTCTGCAGTATATTAGACCATAAGATTCGGCAAGGTTATCCTTACACCCGAATTATTCCTGTCGGGATATTCATCGGTTAGAATGAGATCTACCAGCTGGATTCTGTAACTAGTAATTACGTATTTTTCTGTTCCCCATGTTTATTAATCTCTTTGAATCTCCCACTAACCATATTGAATCCATGTTTGTGGTATATTGAAGGTAAACCATGAGCAATTTAGGAGTAGATAAAGGATGAGACCTAGGGAAAAACTACTAGCTATTTTTTTAATTCTTATAGTCGGAGTAGGATTTCTTCTATGGAGTATTCCATTATTATTACCACAAGAGGGAAGTAACAGAATTACATTGGCCACAACAACGTCAACGGATAATTCAGGCCTTCTTGAATTCCTTCATCCCATAATGACCAATGATACGGGAGGTTTAGAAGTAGATGTCGTAGCGGTCGGAACGGGGGCCGCAATCGAACAAGCTAGGAGAGGACTTGCTGATGTTGTGATTGTCCACAATCGTGAATTGGAGGATCAGTTTGTAAAGGACGGATTTGGTTTCCATAGAGTGGATTTGATGTACAATGATTTCATTTTGGTCGGCCCCGAGTCAGATCCTGCAGGAGTAAAGGGAATCACGAACTCTAGTGAAATTTTCCGTCGAATTTATGGTGAACGTGCAAATTCATCCTTCATGAGTAGGGGAGATGGTTCAGGAACTCATCTTAAGGAACTTGAACTTTGGGAGGCCGCGGGGGTTTCCATAGGGTCTGAAAATTCCTCATGGGTTGGCGAAAATCCTTGGTATTTGGAATCTGGATCAGGAATGGGAGAAACATTGACCTTAGCTTCCGTTTCTCAGTCCTATACTCTGACTGACCGTGGCACGTGGCTTTTCGTGATGGAAAGGTTATCAAGTCTGGTTCTCCTAGCATCAGGCCCGCTAGAATGGCATAATCCATATGGGGCCATGTTGGTGAATCCAACCAAATTTCCATCAGGCACAATAAAGCTTGATGCCGCGAAAAAGTACATTCAGTGGCTTATATCGGATAAAGGACAGAACTTGATTGATACCTATTTAATTGGCGGCGAGCAAGCTTTCTTTGCAGACTTTGCAAACCATCTAAGTGAAATGTCTGGTTCGGAAAAGGAATTTTGGGGAATTAACGGGAATTAGGTTTTCTCGGCCTGGTGAATGGAAAAGCGCCTTGGGCGTCATCAGGTTTCCTATTATGGTTCGTGGACGTTTTTACGTCGTGATTTCCTAGCCTACCTCCCAGGCGTTCAGAACTCTCTTTAAGGCGTTCAACGGTTGTCCAGCGGCCCTACGTTCTTCCAATCGCATTACCACGACCAAAGCAATTTCATATAGGACAATCAATGGGAGACTTAACAAAATCATGGAGAGAGGGGTAGGATCTGGAGTAATAACCGCAGTAAGGGCGACAAGGGCAATAAGAACCTCTCGTCTTCGTTGAATCAGGGTCTCACTAGAAAATAGCCCAGCAAGCGCCCCAAAAACGATCCAGATTGGAAATGTAAAGAGGAGACCAGTCCCCACTAAAGAAAAAAAGATGAATTCGATGAAAGATTCAAGAGGCACAAAATTTACTATTCGGCCATATTCTATGATTGTGGTCAACCCAAAAAGTGT
>JBHLSH010000022.1:0-11917 GCA_048881705.1 Candidatus Heimdallarchaeota archaeon
ATCGGAAAGAATAGTTACATTGGGACAAATAGCCTAATTCGGGAATTTAGCTGCATAGAACAGGATTGCGTGATTGGGTTCTCCACTGAGATAAAGAATTCCGTTATCCAGCCGGGCACAAAAATCGGAAGACTATCCTTTGTGGGGGACAGCGTGGTAGGAGAACAAACGAAGCTGGAAACTGGAGTTACTACCATGAATTTCCTAGAAGATATAGGCCAGACAAAGAAAGTCATTAAAGGGAGAACTTACACTAAATTAGGCGCGATAATTGGGCCAAAAAGTAGAATAGGATCTAATACTGTACTCCTACCCACGGTCAATATAGATTCAAATCAAATCATTTCTCCCGGAAGTGTTATTTCCTCAGACTAGTTCAAATGCGAAAAAACACTAAAAACCGCGTGATTCAAAAAATAGAAGAGATGACCTTGGCGCTTCTGTCACCAAGGTTTATTAAAAGAGATTACAGTTCAAGTCGCTTATCAGGGATATAGGATATGATTTTTCTTATCTCTTTTTCTTTGGAATTAACCCGAAAAACATTTGAAACACGATAGATATGAGGATCTGTTTCAGGTTTGATAAATAGATCCCCGCTAAGGAACAACATCTTTTCAAATATATCTGGGGTAGTTTTCTCAAACATAGCGTGCTGGGCGTTCCCAAATCGCTTTTCATCCCCTAAGATACCCCTGTGATGGTAGATCTCGGTAGGTGAAATTATCCAGTAATCGATCCGGCTGACTATGAAGATTACTAGGAGATGGAGAAATATCAATAGCGAAAAGAAAAGATAAAATTCCGCTGATGCAGTAATGGCAGGTACCGTTAGGGCTGGAGGAAGTATCCCTAATGTTTCCTCGAGGAGGATAAAAACGAGTACCACTACAATAATCGCTAATACGATCACCGCGCTTTTCCCCACACCGAAATCAAATGCGATTATCAAGAAATTGAAGGCAAAAACGGCGAAGAAAAATGTACCCAGGGTATTCCGCGTAGCATCATCCAAAGCACCGCTGAAAAAGAATTCGATGAACCAAACCAGAAACCCGACGATCATACTCGGATAAAAAAACAGCGTTTCCGGATAAGATCGAACTATGATATAATCCTTCTTTGTCGCGGGGCTCGATTTAGCTTTTTTACTAGGTTCAGACATTTTTGGAGACTCCAAACTTAATTTGTGAACTAGGGTTACAATTACTTGATCCTATCTTTTTAACCCTTCGCATTCCCAAAATAAAGATCAATGCGAAATCATGGGTGCAAAATGCTAAAAAGGTTCGATATTGTATTAGTTGGCTTTTTGGATCTGACGGTATCCTGGAAGGCAAGCAAGCGATGGAAAAAACATTTTACCCCCATGGTCTCGAAATACCGCCTTTTAGAACCAGCTTTACAAATGCTCGCCAAAGCTAGTTTGATTTTTGCATTCTTTGATCTGGCAATATATTCTATTGCTCAGACCCCGATTCCATTATATTAGTGAGATTGGTGGTGATCTAGTATATTATCTAGTTTTTTTTTTTCCTAAAGGTCATTTTCGCTCTTGTGTATCGTGGCCAAATTTGAACTGGTCACAAACGACTCTTTATTCTAGGACTGTCCGGTGATAATGTTATCCATTAACCTCAATTTTAGGAGGAACAGCAAAACAAGTTTATTTTCGTAAAGGTAATGAGAAGGAAATTTATTCTCCTTTAAATGATGTCTCTTTAAGGATTTTTGTCACCTTCAATCTTCGTGTATTTTTATGATAACCAGATTAGGTTTTTAGGAGCAGGCCCCAGTAGCATAGGGTCTTAAAATAGGACTCACCAACCTTATATTAGTGAAATTCGACCGTAGTTGTTCTAGCTAGAAGTGCGTCGAAAAGTTGAACTCGTTGAAAAAGGGGCATTGAAATCGTTCAATCTGATCTTAGGTGTGCATCACGCTAGCGAGGTAGCCAGAGATGGAAAATACTAAACATGGGCTTTATCAATTCTTAAGCAAGAAGGAACAGATTCTGAAGGATGAACAGGTTTTTGAGACGAATTATATACCAGATAAGCTGATTCACAGAGAAGATGAACTACAAGGTTTGGCTACTCACTTTTCATCCATTCTTTACAAGAAAAATTACAACAATTCAAAACATGCGATTATTGAAGGTCCAGTGGGTGTTGGGAAGACTGTGGCGGCCCAAAATATAGGTTTGGTTATTGAAACTTTTTCAAGAGAGGAGAAAACTCAAAACGTAACCAATATTCGATTTCTCCATCTAAATTGCCGGAGGCTGAAGTCCTGGTACCTTCTCCTGACCTCACTTCTTAGACATCTTGTTCCAGCTTTTCCCATTCGAGGATTTAGTACTTCAGAACTAGTATCCTATCTGAGCATGATTTTGCAAGAGAAGAAGATGGGAATGCTACTTTGTCTGGATGAGATAGATTACGTTTTAGAGAAACCCAATGGGCTCGATGTCTTATATTCTCTAATTCGTGGTCACGAAAACAGCTTTAATCCCCAAATTTCATTGGTTATTATTACGCGCAATCCTAATTTCTTGTCAATCCTAGATCCTGCCCTTCAATCCTCCTTGTCCCATTCTATGATTCAATTCAGACCGTACACAATCAATCAGATGTATGACATACTAACAGCACGCGCACAAATCGGCTTTAATCCAGGGACTATCAGTAAGGATGTCTTATATCAAGTAGCATCAATGGCAGTGACAGGAGACACAAGATACGCTATCGAACTCCTCTGGAGGTCGGCTAAAATTGCAGAACAAGAACATTCAAGACATATCAGTCCGGATCATGTGATGAAGGCTGAGAATAAAGTATATTCATCTGATCCGAGCAATTATAGGGATCTTTCGGGTCAGTTAAAACTGGTTTTATCCGCTTTGAACAGTATGCTGGTCGGTAACAAACCTGGGTACGTTACGACACGGGACCTATGGAAAAAATATGAAGAGCTGTGCATTGAGAAGAGAATCAAACCCCGTAAACTGACCCAGTTCTGGCATTATCTTAAAGATCTCCGTAATCAAGGAATAATAACCTTTGAAGTTAAAAGCAGACATCGCGATGGAAAATCCGTGGGGAGGACAGCCTGGATCGGTCTTGGAACAAATGCTTGTAAGGATTTACGGCGTCTCTTGATTATGTATTAGTGCGCTGTTCAAAGGACTCTGGCTGCAACTGAGACGATTTTGATTGATCTCTTAGTTCCCGAACAAAAAATAAGATTCGATTAGATAAAATGAACACATACAAAATCATAGGGAGAAACTGGGCGGCGATACCCGTTATTACGAAGAGCGATAATAGACTTGTGACAATCATTCGTTTATAGACATCATCAATGAGGAAGGCAACGAGCAATATGCAGAATAATCCTACCAATGTAAAAATCCAGACAACATCGAGCAGACCAAAAAATAAAACAAACTCAGCCACCGCAGAGCCACCAAAAGATCCATCCAGTACCCGCTCTGGCGTATTATAAAACAGGACGGTCGAATTTAAAACTTCAATTGGCCCGAACAAAATAAAAAACGAGCTTGTCAGCAGAATCATTTCGCTAAAGAGCTTTAATCCATTCGCTAAATCAAATTCTTTAACAGATTTTACTAGAAGAGCCACAATAAATATCCCCGTAAAATATTTTGTCAGCATACTTAACGTCCAGAACAATACCGCATACTTAGGTTCGTTCCGCTGCTGGAAATAACAGCCTGCCAAAAAAAGCATTTGGGTTAGACAAACATTGTTCCAAATAACGGGAATAAAAAGAACAAGGGTTAATAATAGCGCTTCTCTTCCTGTTATTTCCAGTGTTTTCCGGATAATTATGTAAGATATCACTAGAAAGATCATATTTGCCAGTACGATCCCCTGAACGTTAAAGCCAGGGATAAAATCGGGAGCAGCGCCCCCAAGAATGAAACTCGCTATTGTGTGGAAACTGCCCAGAAGGGCCGTATATAGAACAAGATCTACTGGAAGATATGCATATGTTCCTAAACGAAATACTCCCGGATTATTTGGTTCAGCATGACGTACAGCAGGAACCACGTAAGGATTCTGTCCTCCCCAAAGAAGCTGTGTGGCATCAATAATGCTTAAAGTTATATCCCCCCCGAAAAAGCCTTGATTGAAAAGTATAAGAAAAACAACTGCAATCCCAAGAATATAATACAAAATTCCTTTGGAAAAGCGAAACCTCTTATCAGAGAGGGCAAATAGAAGACCCACCACTATTACAAGGTTGTAAGCGAAAACTGCCGTGTATTCGGATATAGGATAGTGGGTTCCAATCTGAAAAAAATCGCCATACATAAACGCAACGATTGCGAAAACCAAGACAGGCAGTGTTATTAACAGCCCTGTTATAATCTCCTTTTTGTACGGTTCTACCCGATTTTGAATTTTCCCTAATGATTGAGTCATCGGTCTCAAATGCTGTCAGTTATGGGCTACTACGGCTAATGAATAATGGCCGTAAAAATCCCAGCGTTTGATTGAAGCTGTAAAAATTCGACTTTTTGCGCATATCAGCGTAGAGTTTCATAAGATGAATCTAGACAGAACCCGAGACCCCCGAAAAGAAAATAATAAAAAAAAAAAGGAGAGAAGAGACCTTTAGCGTCTTCTACGAATGATGGCTGGTATTAGGGTCAATGATCCAAAAACCACGAGTATCTCAAAACCTGGAGAGATACCTGCCGTTGTGGTGGTTGTCGTACTTGGGGTATAGTCGAGTTGATCGAAGTCAAGGTTTAAACTATAGGACAAACCTGCTGTATCAAAGGCACCTGATATTAGCCAGAAGTATTCCGCAGAGGCATCATATCCCACAGTTGCTTCACTGAACAAATAGTTCTCTGTATCATTGTCAGCGGCAGAAACATCAAATGCAATCCCTGCTTCTGCGCCCGCGTGTGTTCCGTTCTTGATCCAGTCCAATCCAAACGTAAAGGTGGTTATATCGAAATCATCACCTTCATCCTGAAGTTGGATGGCGTTTGACACGAATTCTACGAAACTTGGACTGGTTAAAACATCGGCAACGGCGTCTACAACAGCTTCAGCGAACATCATGGATCCACCGACGACTTCCCAGTCTGGGGTACGCATAGGGAGAGGAATCGCTGACCGCAGTTGGTCCATAGGAATTCCAAAGAGATTAGGTACAACTTGTGCACCAAGCCCCGCCATGGGATTTGCCCCAAAGAGAGGAATCTGGAGTCCCATAGATCGATAGGAGGTGAATTCGGTACCCGCAAGTTCTTGCTCGCCAAACACTATTGCATAGTCAGTAAAGATATCAAAGGTATTACTAGGGCCAATGAGGTAGGGTTTCAAAACAGTGTGGGTGAAAACCTGGCCTTGCTCGAAATCGTAATACTGTTCTTCGACTTCAACGTAGGTCACTGGGCCGCTCCAAGTTGGAGAAGGCAGTGCAGCCATTTGTTGTTCTATGCTCCATGGGATATCGTGACGCCAGTAGAAATCCCAATCTGCTTGTTCATAAACCCAGGCCCATGTCGCTCCATGTTCTAGAAGTTCTGGAACAAGATGAGTATCGTTTTCTGATCTTCTTCCGTTATGAATATCAGTACGATAGAACCAGGTGCTGTTCATGTATGTCTGCGCGTCAAAAAGGTTGAGTGCAAAGTCGGATTGACCCCACTCGCCAGTGTCACCACCTAGCGGCCCGTAATAGTCTCCTATGGGAGGTTGGGCACCAGATCCAGCAGGAACTCCGCCCCCACTGAAGAATCCAAGTCTATCAGCGAGGAATCGGGCTAAATCGAGCATAGTTCCGTCGACGTGATAGTATAACCCATCCATCGAGTCAACATGCCAATCTAACAACTTTTCGCCATCAAGTGCATTGACGGCACTTTCGATTGAAGTGAGCAGGTCATTGATCAATTGTTCTTCTGTATCATTCACTAGGTCTACTGTGATGTCAAATAAGACATTCATATCGTATTGACCCGCATTATTTACGGCTAGTGGAATATTTGACTGACTCGGAAAACCTGCTTCCAAGTCGAATGCGAACAAAAGCCGCTCATTTGTATCGAAGGTACCACTGTGATCCATATCACTCTTGAAGTCGACTGAAAAACTGGTCAAGATACCCGTATTATCCCACATGCCTGAGACGGAAATATTTTCCCATTGATCTCCACTAGTTCCATTGAAGTGCTTACCCTCGATGGTTAGGGCATAATTACTGGTAAGAGACGAGGTAACCTTCCAACTGGTGTTATCATCAGGCCCTTTCTCACCACCTTGGGGTAAGACGTCCATATACTTGGCTACATTAGTCCAAAACGAGTGCGCATCAGCCAAGTTATCCAAGATAAAAATGGCTGGTGTTAGAGCTGGAAAACCATCTTTGTACCCGAACATATGGGCCAAATCACTGAGATCATTAACGTAGGAAAAGTTTGTAGGGCTACGCACCACTGGTAACGGTGGGGTGGCTGATCCACCAGGAATGGTAAAACTTGTAGGTATAAGATCCAAAGGGATACCTTGGGGAGCGTTTGCTTGGTCTATTTGCCATGATACAGTAACGCCTGATCCCAATATTAGGGCGGCCTGCCAATCGAGGAGGCGCTTGCCGTTTGAATCTGTTTGGTCGTTGATGATCTTTACAAACAAGTCTGACCCTTCAATCGTACCAACTATTTTGAATGGAGGTATTCCTTCTCCTACACCAGAGACAAATCCGACATTCATATATTGGTCGAAAGGAGTGATGGCAGTTGTCAGATTATATTTGAGATTGGTATTTTCCTTTCCTTGTGGAATTGTAGTTCCAGGACCTTGGGTCCATGCGGAATCTATTCCTAGATCTAAATCCATCGTGTACGTGCCAGGGAGAGGCCCTTCAGAGAAGGGATCTGTCTCCTGAGCCAAAAGGGGCGAGCCAAGCCCTCCAAGGAGTAATAGTCCTATGGATACAAGACCCAGGATATAAAAGTATTTTTTCATTTCTTGAAATCACCTATATAGGTATTATTTCTAGTAGTTCCCGTATTTTTCTTTCGAGACTCCCTTTCATGCTGTACTAAAGTTCAGCGATCGGGAGGAAGCTCTTATGGTAAGAATCGGATTAATTGTTTATAAGGGTAATAGAATCGATTATCCGCCGAGTTTTACTAGGGGCCATTTTGGTTGCCTTGATTGGTACGGAGGTTCGAAGACAAAACTAATTATTCCTTCCGGGATGAATGATACATGTCTTGACAATCAAGATCAACAGAGACAAAAAGGAATTATCATTAAGTGTCCGAGACCTGACATTATATGGTGTGTCATCCAAATCTAGGATCGGGATTTTCTTCAAAAATGCTGAAGCAGGTCAGGAAATACATTCGCAGATTCAAGAGAAGAAACAAAGAGAAAATGCTGCCTATCAGCAAGAATTTTTCGTAAAACACTCATTTTTCATTAACGGGTGGCAAATTACAATCCGAGGTCGGATAGATCTCATCTTAAAGACCCCCCAAGAGACTAAAATCGAAGAAATAAAGACAATCTATACAAAACGCTTTGAAGATTCCCAAAAGGATCCTCAAATTTACTCATATAAGTTACAGCTTCTGTTTTATGCGTGGATCCTCAGTAAGATTGATCCAGACCTTTCTAAACCAGTCTTAAGATTAATCATAGTAAATCGTTACGATAATCAACAGTATGATGTTGACGTTCCCTATGAGGACGTCACCAAGGACATCCATAAACGGATACTTGATGTGATTGCCAAAGAACAGGAGAACTACGATCAATATGAAAGAAAAGTAAATTCGCTCAAGTATTTACAGTTTCCGTTTCCTTATCGGCAGTATCAAGAAGATATAATACACAGAATAGAAGGTGTAATAAAAGAGGGACTAAACCTTATTATTGAGGCTCCAAGTGGCCTTGGAAAAACGGTTGTTTCTCTATATACTCTTCTCCCAAAAGTAATCAATGAAAATACCAAACTCTTCTTTCTGACAGCAAAAACAACACAGAGGCATATTGTTGTCCAAACTCTCAAAATATTTAGAAAACAGGGAGTCGACTTCCTAGGGATCGTATTACGAGCGAAGGAGAAGATGTGCACCAATGAATTCTACTTTTGTCACGAAGACTTCTGTCCTTTTCTCAAGGCACATGTGTACAATAATCCTGAAATTTACAAGGAGAAGATTGTAAAACAACGTGGGATTATTACCCCTGAAATAATAGAAGATCTTGCTAGAGAGACTCAGGGATTTTGTCCTTTTGAATTAGCTCTGGACGTTTCGCTCGACGCTGATGTAATTATTGGAGATTATAATTATGTTTTTCATCCTCGGGTTGTTTTGCAACGTTTCTTTGGGGAAGGAGTACCGAGAACTATGAAATATTTCCTGATAATAGATGAGGCGCATAATCTAGTCGCACGGAGTACAACCTATTACTCTCACAGCTTGTTACAACGCGAAATCGTAACCTTCAAACGTGCCTGTAGGCAACTAAAACGCAAATTTAAGGGAATTCCGTTACCGACGGCTGTAATACCCGAATTAGAAAAGATATTCCGGGATTTACAGGTTTTAATATCCTCTAGGCCCACAAATATAACAACTCATGTTATGGAAACTTCCGATTTACCGCTTCGGACACTAAAGGCCATAATTGTTCAATATGAGGATGAAATAACCCATTATATTCGATTTTTGGTCGAAAACGGATACCATTGGCCTGAAGATCCAGTTCTTCAATTCTACTATCACCTTCGCACCTTGGTGGAGACAGCTATTAATGTTCCCCTCTATCCAAAGGAGTTCTCGATCTTGTTCAATTCTAATGAGGGGGAAATTAAGATCCTGTGTAAGGATGCCTCCTTGTTTCTTGCTCAACAATTTCAAAAATTCAATTCTGTTATCGCGATTTCAGCCACGATTTCACCTTTTCACTTTTACCGAGATTTACTTGGATTGCCGGTCGAACGCACGATTCATGAGAGATATCCATCTCCCTTCCCATCTGAAAGAAGAAAAATATTGGTGATAACTGACGTAGATACCCGATACACTAATCGGCACCTTTCTTACCATTCAATAGCTGACTTTCTTAAGCGTGCTACCCTTATAAAGCCAGGGAGATATTTTGTGTTCTTCCCTTCCTTCGAATACGCAAAAAAAGTTCTTAATCATTATTCGACAGAAAAAGAACAGCTAATATTACGGCAAAACTCCTTTATGACAGAAGAAGAACGAATTAGGTTTATACACACCTTAGGAAAGGCCCCACAAGTCTTAGCAGTCGGAGTTACCTCAGGTATTTTTGCAGAAGGCATTGACCTGCCGGGAATTTTGGACGGTATATTTATTGTCGGGCCAAGTCTTCCTCCTGTATCTGTTGAGCGCGAGTTAATAAGAAGTTATTACGATGATAAATATAATGATGGTTTTACCTATGCATACCAATTTCCTGGTCTAACGCGCACTTTCCAAGCAGCGGGTCGCTTAATTCGCTCCGCGAGTGACTATGGAATTATTGTCTTTATAGGTTATCGTTTTGGAACATCTGGCTATTCTGCCCATTTTCCTTCCTATTATTATCGAAATCACCCAAGAGAGCTGGTTAGTACAGATCCAATTAGTGAGATTGAAGCGTTCTGGCAGTTATGGGAAAAGAATAAGGATCAACTATCGAAATAACAGACTTGATGTTGAATAGGAAAAGAATCAAGTTTCTCCATGAAGAAGGTTTGTTGAATGCTTTCCGAAGAAGAGAAGATTTTATATTCTAGACAGATTATTCTGCCTGACTTCGGGGAGGAGGGTCAGGTTAAATTAAAAAAAGCAAGGGTTCTGGTTGTCGGCCTAGGCGGACTGGGAACGTTTTCCAGTCTTTTGTTGGCTGAGCTAGGAATTGGATACCTAAGGTTGGTGGACCAGGACATCATTGAGGTCTCGAATCTTCATAGACAACCCCTTTATACTCACTCAGATCTTGAACGCGCTAAAGTTGAAGTGGCTGCTGAAAGACTGAGAGGGATCCATCCCTCTATCGTGATCGACTCGCATGCAACCCATGTAAATGAGGCTAATGCAGACGAAATCCTCCGTGATATCGATATTGTTATCGACGGATTAGATAATTTTGAAACTCGACGGGTTCTCAATCAGGTTTGCCTTAAAAAGGGAATTCCCTTTATTTTCTGTGGGGTAAGTGCTCGATCGGGAAACTTAACAACATTTAACTTGAATAGAGACTCCCCTTGCTTATCTTGTATCTATCATGGGGTAGATGATGTTGATGTTGAAAGTTGTGATATAACTGGAATTCACCCGGCCCTACTACCGATTATAACAGGATTACAGGTTTACGAAGCAGTAGAAATCATAATTGGTAATAAATCAAATCTAAACGGTTCTCTTCTGTTTGTCGATCTTCCACAAATGACCTTTGACCATATCTCAATACGAAAAAACCCTACATGTCCCGTTTGCGCACATCCCAGGCACCATCTGCCCGTAAGTTCCGATATTAATTATCGAACGCTAGAGCTATGTGGAGAGGACAACTATATGATCGTTCCAATTATTAGAAAAAGTTCCCTGGATATCCCCAGCTTGAGCTCCAAGATCGAAAAGGTCTATAAATTGAAATTGAAAGGAAAATTATCAATTACCTTTTTCTATGATGAAAAGGTTCTAATTACGCTTTTTAAAGGTGGAAATGCCCTGATTAGAGGAATGAAAGACCCTAGTAAAGTAATGAGTATATGGGATAAGATAAGCCAACAGTTTATCGAGTAAGGGTTTTTGATATGGTTATTACGGTGCAATCTAGACAAGGATATCCGAGGTTATACCATTCTAGTAGGTGGATTTATCATGTCTGAACGTCAAAGGGAAATAGAAGCAAAGGTCATCGCTCACGAGAAAGAAAAGAAAATTTTGGAAGGTGTAAAAGCCTATTATGAGAAAAAAAACCTCTCATTTAGTGATATAGAAGAAATATCAGGAATTTCCATTCGGGAGTTCAAAAGGTATCAACAGGAGCATGATTACCCCTACCGAGCGAGTTTAACCCATCTGAAAGCCAAAAGATTATCCGAAAAGATTGATCAGAGAGTGGCTGAGATCGACAAAGCCATCACAAATTTACGGGGATCGATTTTCGGAACTCTAAATCAATTGATTTTCATTCCCAATTGGCAGCGTTTAATTGGAACCTCTTTCACGGGGTTCTATAGAAATCAGCCTGTTCAGAAAATCTTTCAAGCCACAGTAGCGTTCTTACCTGATGTGGCATTAGCTGGATTCGAGGAAACCATGGGGGAACCATTCTTTCTTTTAACTGGGCTAGGGATATATTACGTCAAGTTTCAAATGGGTGCTGGGTCAATAGTTACAGATCACCGCGAGATAACTGGAATTGTTTTACCTCTGGATGTTTATGAAAGAGCCCAAGATGAATCTGGATCCTTACTAGAGAGTACCGTTTTGCGAATGACAGAATACATTACCGCCATTCCCTTTTCTCTTGTTACTGCCAAGCGGACTACGCAAATGTATTTACGCGGCGTGCTTTCGAGGAACGTGTTTATGCCCAACAAGGAGTGTTTTGACCAATTGATGGCGAGCTGTCAAAACCCTAATAGTTTTTCGCCCGAAGAGGGATTTAAAATCCTCTCAGGAGGATTATCTACTCAACGTCAGCTTTACACAAATGAAATCCTTACTGAACGCCCCTTGGGAGATTATTCAAGCCTTATAGCAGGGATAAAAAACACTCAACCGAAGTTGGACAAAATTATTGCTGATTTACAGCTGAACGCAACCCGAGACGCGTTCTTTGCCAAGCTTCAACAGATTAAGAGCGAATTTTATGAGATTGGTCGTAAAGTTCTG
>JBHLSH010000022.1:11927-45438 GCA_048881705.1 Candidatus Heimdallarchaeota archaeon
GATTGGGAACCCTCGCATGTTACATAGAAATACGGGAGACAACCAGAGGAATTCTCTTTGTGTCAAATTACGTTGTTTTTCTGGATCAAGAGATTAAAAAAAGCCAAATAACTTTCGTATTCAATCAAACGACCCCAGCAAATTGGGGGGCAGCTAGGGTTCACGAACCAGCATATTAATGAAAAACATCCTCTAGAATCCTTTTAATGACCCGAACTTCGGACTCGCTAACACCGGGATGAATAGGAATTTCGAAGTGGGTTTTTGCGACATAGTCGGTGTTGGGTAATTTTACCTGGGAATAATTTGGATAAGATACAAACTGGCTCCACCTCCAATTTCTAATACCTTCTAAATAGGTAGGCTGCTGATGACATGGAATTTTGTAGATTTGTCGTGAACCGATTCCTTTGCCGTTCAGCATTTCCACAACTTGCGGCGCTGTCATATTACCTCCGCTGATTGTAGGTGCGCAAATGTAATCGCTATGAGTGAAACCAGCAGGGATTTCTTGATTGTGAATGTTATCCAATTCTTCAATCACTTGTCTGACGTATTTTGCATTCCTATGCCTTTTTTCCAGCATTTCGGGAAGTTTTCTAAGCTGGACCAGTCCGAGAGCGGCTAATGGATCTGCTAAACGGAAATTATACCCTATAACACTATGATAATACCCCCCTTTCTCACCTCTACCATGATTTTTCAGACTTCTGATTCTTGCTGCCAGTTCATCGCTATCTGTTACAATCATCCCTCCTTCTCCGCTAGTTACATTTTTGGTAGCGTAAAATGAAAAACACCCAATATCCCCAAACGATCCCACATGCTTGGATTCTATATAAGCGCCGTGTGCCTGGCAGGCATCTTCTATAACAAACAAATCATGATCTTCTGCAATATCTAACAGTGCGGGCATGTTTGCAGGAAGGCCGAAAATATGTACTGGCAGAATTGCTTTCGTTTTAGATGTTATTAACTTCCCAACAGCTTCTGGGTCTATATTGTATGTTCCTCGTTCTATGTCAGCAAATATTGGAATATTGCCACAGAAACTGATTGCATTTGCGGAAGCTATGAATGTGAATGCTGGAGTTATAACTTCGGACCCTGGCCGAATTCCTAATCCTTCTAAAGCCAAATGGAGAGCAGCGGTACCGTTTACTGTTACAATGGCATGTTTCACCCCAGTAAACCTTGAAAACTCTTCTTCAAGCGCACGGGCGTATTTCCCCTCAACAAATCCCTTTGATCGTATTGCCTGACCAACTAGTTCGATTTCATCTTCATCAATTTGAGGTTGCGCAAAATGCTTCACGATATTACTCTCCAAGGGTAGTGAATCTGGAGGAGAGCAACCTTAAAAACAGTTTTAAAAAAACACGAAAGACGAAAAGTATCCGAGGTTGAGTTTCCGTTGAATCGGGAAAAGATTGATAATTCCTTGGTTTCACAGGTTGTACAGAACTATAATAACGTCCGTTCACAGCTGGCTCTCCATGCCCGTTCGGAGATAATCCCCCAAATTATCGTCGTTACGAAAAACCAGCCAGTTCAATTGATAAAGCGGTTGATAACTCGTTTAGCTCATCCCATCTTTGGTGAGAACCGAATTCAAGAAGCTCTTCCGAAGATTGAAGCGTGTCAAACTGCTCCCCAGAGCGTAGAGTGGCACTTCATCGGCACCCTCCAACGGAACAAGGTTAAAAGGGCTCTCGGAAAGTTCTCTTTAATCCAATCATTGGATCGGCTTTCCCTAGCCAAGGAAATCGATAAAAGAGCTGGACAACTGAATATTGACCAAGTAAATTGCCTTCTACAGATTGATGTGATTAGGGATGGATCGAAATCAGGCATAATTCCTGATATCCATGTTATAAAGCAATTTCTAGAACAGTGTGAGGAATTGTCTCGCCTTCAGATCCTTGGATTGATGACAATGGCACCATGGCTACCACCAGAGGAGACTCGGCCCTATTTCAAACAAATGGCCCAGATATTTCTCACCTTGCAGGGTTTGTCGTTACCTTCAAATGTCAGGATGGAAATCCTTTCAATGGGAATGAGCAATGATTATTATGTTGCAGTCCAGGAAGGAGCCACTATGATCCGTTTAGGGACGGTATTATTTGGAAAATAGTAAATTAGTTTAAAAATCATTTAGGAAACATTCTATATTTCTCATTTGCTTCTTAATGATTGAGACAGGCGTGAAAAAAATGTCAGAAGTCAAAAAAACGTATTCTATGTCGAAAGATGAAATCAAAATATACTCAACTCTTCAAAAATATGGTTCACAATCGAGACAGGAATTATTGCTAGCATCTGAACTCCAAGCTGAGAAAGCGGAAAATGCGCTAAAACGTCTCCTTGAGATTGGTTTTGTACAAGAAGATGGAGAAATGCAGCTTATATCCCCTGTAATCCCATTTGATAAGATAACGGAATTATTAGATTCAAATTTGAGTAAGATAGTATCTGTTGGTCGAGATCAAAACGAAACAATACAGCATTATCGGAAAAAGGCTGAAGAAAGTATTGAAGAATATCGAAGCAACCTAGAATCCAAACTAGGTACATATCAAGATCTTTCAGGAGCATTGGTATCTGAACTGCAAGAGAGTTTGGGGAACTGGGAATCCGAACAGATCGAACAGACAAACGGGCTATTTGAGGAGATAAAATCTACACTTCAGGACAAGTTGGCACTCAATAAATCCATGGTTCAGCAAGTAGTGGCTCAAAAAGTTGCTTCATTAGAAAAAAATTGGACAAGTGCATTAGATGAACTTCAACGAGTCCAATCTACTGGAGTAAGGATCTTCAATGAAGCAATGGGCCATTACGATCAAGATTTGTCTGAAGCAATTCAACTTGCCAGTGAAAAAATTTCAGATCTGCATACCCAACTTTCAGAAATCACGAATACTCTAGAATCAGTCTTTTCCTCTCAGGTTCAGGAATTTTTTTCTTCAGCTGATGTAATGGCAAAAGATTTCAAGAATAACATCAATTCAGGCATACAGGAGTCGTGGAAAAGAGAAGAGGATTTTATAAGTGGGATCCGACAACAGGTTCAGGTTTCTCTGGTTAAAAATGTGACTAATGAACTTCAGAAAGTGGTGAATACTCTTAGTAAGGATCTAGATGCTGATATAGATAGGATAATGAAGAATATTCATGATAAGACTGAGGAAATAATTAAAGATCAAAATAAACACCTAGAAGCACAATTTCAAAACTTCAAAGAGAATGCAAAGGAATTGCTACAGGAACAAAAGGTTCCGTTAAGCGTTCTACAGAAAGAAGTTACTGAAATCTCGAGTGGTCAAAAACTTGATAGATCCATGACTACTTTCCTTCAACAGCTCGCTGCACAGTTTACTGCAGAGTCGACTTCTCTTGAGGCTAATTATCGCCAGATCCAAAAGTCCGCAATGGAAACGTTGGAGGAAATCAGGGACAAAACCAAGAAAAACCTCCTAGACCAGAATTCCGAGTTTGAAAACCTTATTGGTATTATTACTGAGGAATTCGAAAAAATCGTCGCAAATAAAGAGCGAGACGTTTTTACATCCCAACAGATAGCTCAATCTTTGAACCAATTCCTAGAAAACCTATTAGTCTCTATTCCCATGCGGGCCACGCAGTTAAAGTCATCAGCTAGAGAAGCTCTTGAAGACATCCCTACGGAGCTTAGGGAAAATCTCCAACGGTCAACTGTTGAAGCTGTTAATAGCCTTCATTTGTCTCTTACCGAAACGCAACAGAGGGTTGAAAATACGTTTAAGGAGAATCAAGAAGAAAGCCAACGAGAATTCAGTAAGCTCCTCACATCATCTGAGCAACTTTCAACAACAGTATCAAGTCTTAGAACCTCCTATACTGAGACCATTGAAAATCGATTTGCCCAGCGAGCTAAAGTAATGAATACCGAACTGGAGGCGATTTCAAGAAACTTCCAGCAAGTCTTACACGGATTCGAGGATGGAGTAGGTGATATGAAAGGAAGGTTATCTGCTGAAGGGGAACTTCTAGGTCTTGAAACTTCCCTTCAAACCTCTATAAATCAGATAAAAACTGATCTTGATCAATCCTATTCCCAAACATTGTCAGATTCCAAAGAATATCTTGACTCGGTTAACTCAAGCCTTCAATCATCTCTCGAAGAGACCTTAAATGTCATTAGAGAGGGAATAACAAATCTCCAATCAGATTTCAAGAAAAACAGTGATCTTTTCCTTGATCACTTAAAGGAAAATAGTCAAAAACAACAAGGAAGCGTGATCCAAGGGTTGGATGCAACAGGAACGAAAATATCTGATCAAATCACAGGATTCAAAGAAAACTATCAAAAGATTATCGAAGAAAACCAAAAAAGTGTTGAAGATTACCTTGTGGAAGGACGCAGGGGCACAGAGGAAGTCATTTCGTTACACAAGGCCAACATTGTCAAGTACCAAGAAAAAGGCCCAGCAGATGTCCTATCGTTTATTACACAGATAGAAACGGAGGTTGCAACCCAAAACAAAAATCTTACCGATGCTTTAGAAGATCTCATAAGCGCCTACTCTGGCATTTCTGAAGCAACGTTCGGAGATATATCTGGAACTTTTACTCAATTTCACGAAAGCGGTGATAGGCTCTCATCTGCGACAGATGAATCCATCCAACTGATTTCCAGTGCCATAGGTAAGGCCAACGACTCTATTGATCAGTACTTTTCAGATACGATCACGGAACTAGAGAATCAGATAAGCGTCGCAACAGGGCTAATAACCTCTGAAATATCAAGTTCGGCAGGTACAGTTCGCAATGAAATCAATAAATCTCAACAAGATTACGAAGTAATCATTAAGCGATTGAATTCAGAGTTAAGCGCTAGCCTGTCTCGTCAAGAAACAGAATTCATAACTAAAATTCCTGAATTGGAAAAAGATCTATCCTTGATCTTTAACCAGGCTCTAGAAGAACGTGAGTTATCCAGTTCCACCTTAGAGAAGAGAATAGCTGAAGATTTGGAGGAATTGAAACAGAATTGGCTCAAACAAATTGGAAATGCTGAGACCAAGATCCAAGACCTAATTTCAGGCGTGACAGAGGCCGTCGATGCCAACACAGAAAATCTTGAGAAGCATATCCAATCCAATATTGAGCAGATAGCTAAGCAGATCGTAACGCTTTACAGTTTTTCCCCTAAGGAGGACGTCTTTGAGCTCACGTCGATAAATGATCAGGTGAAAGCGGCCAATAAGCGGTTAAAAAGTGGTATCACAGAGGGTCTAAGGCCTCATATTGAGACTTTGGATCAAAAATTCCCCGAGTTATTATCAGAACACGATGCTATGCGTAACCAGATAGAAGAGGATCTTGATACCTTTGTGGACGATTTTAGAGACAATTTATCAAGTGTTCAATCTTCAGTAAGCAATCAAATTCACACCTTTATGAAAGATGAGCGAAAACAAATGAATTTTGCGGATGAAAAAGACGAGCTTAATACAATAAGTAAAAATTTTGCTGAAGCTAGTAAAAATCAAAACGAAGCTTTCTCGGAAGATTTAGCAGGATCCATAAACCTTTCCGCCACATCTGTTTCAAAATCGAAATCAGATGCTTTGGATTCTATATCAAATATTCCGGAAATATTTACCGGGAGCATTAGCAACCTCAATGAGGAAGTGATTCTGATTACGGATAGCACGCGGGAAAAACTGAAGGAACTTGGCCAGGACACAAGAGCAGATATGAGAAAAAAACTTGATTCATTCAGAAGCGATTTCGAAAAATCTGTACGATCTATGATTGATGGATCTCATCAAGTAGTTCGTGATGAAATCGAAAATATGAATACCCGACTAATCGAACTAACGAATAAATCCGAAAATACCTTCAAAGAGATCACTGATGAGACAAGTGAATTTAAAGACGCCCTTCGGACGATTTCGCTAGAAACGGGTAGAGCAAAGCCGCTTGATTCAATTCGATTTGTTCATATTCCCAATGATGCCGCCAATCAGGACTATTTATCCCGTCTTATTGAATCTACTACTAAGCAGTTGACAATATTCGTATCGGATCCTCCACGATTCCTTTCTCTCCCTGCGTTAAAGAGAATTCCACCTGAAAAAAGGATATGGATCTATACAAACTATGATTTCTCAAAAAAGGGGAAAAAATGGTTGAATGAGCTTGGAAAACAGGTAAATGTAAATCTACGCAAAGCTAAAACGGATAGGAAAATCACGGGATTGATCGGTGTTGTTGATTCAAAATTGGTTCTGATACTTCCCGATACAATTGGAATTGTTTCATCGGATTCTAATCTAGTGGAAAACATTACAAATTTATTATCACTGCTTAAAGGGGCTCCAATATAGATCAAAATGGGCGATTTTTAAATCGAAATCAATCCCAGTAACCCTGTTTGCTCCAAGGTTTTCCCTTTAACCAATCCATTCTTATTAACCCCTTTTATGTGATAATATTCATTCACGAGTTTGCTCATCGTTTTATTGAAATCAGGGCGTTTGGGTAGGAAATAATCAAACTCATCTTCCTTCCTACTCATTCCCATACGAGTATTGAAGACGCGTTCAACTAGGGTAATTCTTTGGCCAACTTGGAATATCTGCTTCCAATGCCATGGTATCTCTAAAACGTTCTTTAGAATTAACTCGAGTCTGCCAAAAGATAATCCAATTTGGCTTACCATTGGCTTTGACAGGTACTGGAACATGAAGCTGAGAATCCTTTTCGGAAGTATCTTCCAAAAAGGCTTAATACGAAGAAAAAAAGGTAGATATCGGCTGCAAACAACCAACGAGTCAAGAAAAGCTATAAGATTTTCAAAAAGTACAACGGTCCGTGCTTTGCCATGTGAACTAAGGGGATCGAGCTTAAAAGGATAGCCCATAAGTTCTGGCCAGATCATGTAGTCGGAGTGAAAATGCGCACTCCCGAAGGGAGATATTGCTGTAGCCAACGCCAATCCGAGAACTTTCGGATAATAGAACATCGATCCTATCTGAGATTTGATGAATGGTGCGGGTTCATTTGTTAATTGGTATAAATAACTCTCTCCTCTCGCCAACTGTTCCCCTAAGTTACGTCTGAAGATGATATCTTCTATTCTTTTATACACATTAATATTTCCCCATTCGTACTCGGTTTGTAACTCCAATAATTTTCGCCGGTCTTCTTGTATATTTGATAAGGCCGCTAGAGCAGCACCCGTTGAAAGGGGGTCGAGGGCTTCCCTTTCACATTCAGAAATGCTTTTTTGGATCAGGGGAAGATCGAGAATCTTGAGATTGGGACCAAGGGACACAAAAGCCTGATAGGAATTGCGATTACAGCGAACTGGACATTGCCAGCATTGATATTCTTTACCAAAGCCATTAAAGGATGAAATCTTCAGTGGATCTAAATTCAGAACCCTAGAAAGATTTTTTGCAGGAAGAACACCATTTTCGATTGCTTCGAAGATTAAACCGAACGTTCCGTGATTTTGCAGCAACGTATGCCATTCATGAGATTCTAATTCTTCAATCAAAACATCCAGAATATCTGTCGAAAGTCTTTTATCCTGTCGTACCTGTGGAGCTTCAGTGATGACGATAGCTTTCAGGTTCTTGGACGCCAAAACAGCTCCGAGACCCCCCCGTCTAAAAAAATTTATTCGGTCTACTGCTGCTCCTGCAAAAACGATTTGATTAACTGCCGCCTGCCCAATGGTCAATATGCACGCAGCATCGCCATATCTGTTTCGTAACCAGTCGTCTGACTCTATAATGTCCTTTTTCCAAATTGACCGAGCATCCCTAAAATTAATATCCGCAAATTCATCGATTTCCAAATATATTGGGGTTTTAGCAGCTCCATCGATTTGGAGGAAGTTTAATTTTTGATTCTCCAAGGCGCCTCCAAGTTTTCCTGTACAGGTTGAAGTGAACAACGTATTGGTGTGGGGAGACTTGAATGTTGCTGTAACATTGCCTCCAGACGGAAAAATACTGCCAGTTAATGGTCCAGTTCCTATGATAATCGTATTATCGATACCACGAGCGCTCGTATTTGCAGGAATGGCATGATATGCGAGAAATACTCCGATTCCCCTACCGCCAAGGAAATTTTCAATGATTTTCTTATCAATTGGTACTTTGGGCGGTATTTTCTCTTCACTTAGGTTGATTGTTTGTAATTGCGGCCTCCACAACTATTTTGACACCAGGGGATGTCAGTGCCACCGCCATAGATCCCCTAGATCGTCGATCTTAGGTTCCTTGCCAAATTTTCGCTCTAAAGGGTTTAAATCCTTAGTTATATTTTCCTTATCTCCCTCAGCGTACTCCTTTTCATCTTTGTTTGGCTTTTCTCTCGACAAAAGAAAACAGTCCACCTTTCTATTTATATAAAGTCCTCAACCTTAATATCTTGACGTCTTCCGCCCATTAATAAACTCTTCGGGGCTTCTGCACTTCTTGATTTTTCTAGGGTATGGCGAAAAAACTTGGGTCAAAAAACACCATGGATAGGGAAATAAGAAAGTTATGTTTTTATTTCGGTTTTTTTTGTGATTTAAATGCTGTGCCTAGAACTAAAACCCAGAAAAATCCAGTAAAACTAGTGAGATCGGGTTTATTTCACCTGAAGCGCAAGAATTGGAATAAAGCCCATAAGAAATTCGAAGAAGCTTTGGAAGATGAAGATCTCCAACAAAATCCGGGCGTTTGGTCTAATTTTGGAATCAGTTTGGCGAATTTGAACAGGTTATCTGAAGCGCAAGAGGCCTTCATGCGTGCGCTCACTCTTGACAAAAAAAATCCAAGTATTTGGATTAAAAAGGGATTAATAGAATACCAGCTAGAACGGTTCAAAGATGCAGCAGTCAGCTTTGAAAAAGCCAGAAACTTGGACAAGAAGGATTTTGAGATCCCTATTTTCTTAGCCCGGGCTCTCTACAAGCAGAAAGCCATCAAAAAATCAATCACAACCCTTGAAAGAGCGATGAACAGATTTCCACAATCGCATAAGATTCGGATCGAACTAGCCAAAATTTATTCCCAGGAGGAGGAAATGAAAAAAGCTGAGGAAGTTCTAGAGGCCGCTATCGGCAGCACGCCTCATCCCGAGCCTGGCTTAATCCTGGGACAGCATCTTCTTGACCAAAAGGATTACAATAAAGCCATAAAGATTTATGAGCGAGTTTTAAGCCAATTTCCGAATTCCGTTCATGCTCAATACGGACTAGGAATAGCAAAACACGCCCTAGGGGACTGGCCCTCTGCAATTTCCGAATATAATAAGGCACGTATGATGTTCCGCCCGAATAAACCCCCCCAAGGTTTCTGGATAAATACAGCTCGGGTATTGAAACAACTAAAACGGTACAATGAGTCCATAGATGCTTTGTACCGGGCAAAAAAAACAGGTAAACCCCCTCTCGAAGTTTTTATTCTTCTAGCAGAACTATATCTTGAGAAAGACATGCCAGAAAAGGCTAAAGAGGCCTTGGAAGAGGCATCAAGAGTTGATAAGGCTAATCCCCTGATTCCTTATTATATGGGACTGATTGAACTTCGTTACGGGGCTGTAAACCCCGCCAAAGAGCATTTTAAATGGAGCTTGGAACTCGATACAGATTTCATTGATAGCAAATTTCAACTGGCATTTCTTACATCGCGAGAAAACGCGCGAGAGTCATATATTTTGGCTTTGGAAATCTTAGATCAAGATTCGAACTATTATCCTGCAAGAAAATTGGCTGCTCGGCTGGCTTTCGGTTTTAAAGAATATAGAAAAACAATAGATCTCCTTGAATTGGCAATCGTCGAGGATCCGCCAAATCGATCAGATGATATTGAAATCCTCCTTAGGGCTTGGCTTGAGAATAATGAATCTGAAAAGGCTATTACTTTTTTTAAGCATCTTTTTAACAAAAACCAGTCTATTCGAGATCTTCTGATCACCAGTCCATTCGTGGCTCAATTTCTCAATGAAAATGGTTTCCAAGAAGAAAATGACTTATAATCATCAAAAAATCGGGAATTATTACCACTGGTGACTTAATTGAGACAAAATTACGGAAGAGGTATTGTTATAGTTGGTACACAGTATGGAGATGAAGGAAAAGGTAAGATTGTAGATTACTATGCCTCAAAACCATATATCGATGCAGTTACAAGATTTAATGGTGGGGCAAATGCGGGACATACAATCATAACAAAGGAGGAAAAATACGCCCTAAATATGTTACCTTCAGGTATAGTGTATGGCAAGCCCTCTTATATAGGAAATGGGTGTGTCATAGACCTCGAGAGGGTAAAAGAAGAACTCACCCAGTTTCCCGACAAACACCATTTGCTCCATATTAGTGAAAGGGCGCAATTGGTTTTACCCCACCACAAGATACTGGATCAATATCAAGAAATGATGAAGCAGAAAAGAACACTTGAAGTGGGAACAACCAGACGGGGAATTGGGCCCGCCTATCATGATAAAAGTTCTAGATTTGGCATTCGTTTTGGAGATCTATGGGATGAGGAACTACTGAAACAGCAGGTCGATCTACTCTCAGAATATTACCAAGGATTTCCTTTGGAAGTGCCCAAAGCTGTTCAACCAAACCATTTAATGGGCATATTTAGCAAGTGGAAAGATTCTTTTGAACGAATGTTGTGTGATACTGGCGTGATTCTTTCTAAGAAACTCGCCCAAGGAAAGAATGTACTTTTTGAAGGTGCCCAATCTACTCTACTGGATTTAGACCACGGTGTCTATCCTTTTAGCACCTCATCAAACTGCGTGGTAGCATCTGCATCTACGGGAACAGGAATAGCTCCCCAAAACTTGACTGAGAGAATTGGCGTCGTTAAAGCATATACCTCCCGAGTGGGTGGAGGCCCCATTATATCGGAAATCAGCGACATTCCCGAAGGAAAAACACTTCAGAAAGAGGGTAGAGAGTTTGGTACATCTACTGGAAGACCTCGACGGATGGCCTGGCTGGATTTGATCGCAGTGAAATATGCTAGGCGATTAAATGGTTTAACGGGGCTCGCGCTGACGAAAGTAGACATCCTTGGACATTTAAAGGAGTTTGAGGTTGTAGTTGAATACCAAGGATACGAAACAGATTCAGATTTCCCCTCATACCCAATGAGAATTTCCGATATAAAAAGGATAAAACCCGTTACAGAACTCTTACCTAGTTGGGGTACTTTGTCCCAAGAAAACTGGCAAGAGCTTAGGCTGAAAGGTTGGGATGCATTTCCTTCAGAGCTGAAGTCGTTGGTAAAGATGATAGAAGATCGCATCGGAATTCCGATTTTATTGGTTGGAATTGGGCCTTCTAGGTCTGAAGTCGTTGAACGGAATGACCTAGAATCATTCATTTCCGTTCCTTCTCCTTACGGGGATTGAAGAATTTATGACAGGCTTTTTTCTTAGGAATAAGGAAATAATTTTATTGGATTGCGATGGTGTAATATGGCGAGGCGAACAACCAATACAGGGGGCGAGGGAAACATTAGATTGGTTACAATGCGCTGGATTTCGCCTTGGATTCGTAACTAACAATTCCTCACTTTCCAGATCTGGTTTTAAACAAAAATTCCACCGATTAGGATTTGATCCGAGGCATTTTACCATTATAAATTCAGCTTATGGCGCAGCATTATATTTAGAAGAGAATGGTTATAATAAAGTGTTTATAATTGGAGAAATCGGACTTAGAGAAGAGCTCGAACTTAGAGGTATTAAAGTCGTTGAACGTTATGAACCAGAACTTCACGCAGTTTGCATCGGTTGGGATCGCCATTTGACCTGGCAAAAACTGGCTGATGCAATGCGAGTGATATTGGATGACAACGGTGCATTCGTCGGTACCAATCCAGATAATAATTACCCCATAGAGGAGGGAAGACTTGCCCCTGGGGCAGGTGCTGGCATAGCCGCCCTAGCAACGGCATGTAATCGAAAACCTGATGTCGTACTTGGTAAGCCCAACCCTTATCTACTAAAACTGGCGCTAATTGATATGAATTCACCCAATCCCTCCAAAGCAGTCTATATTGGTGATCGCCTCTCAACCGATATTATGGCAGGATTCAACGCAGGAATAGAAACAATTCTAGTTAAAACTGGTGTATACGAAGAAAACATTGACAAAAGAATAATACCTACATATGAGATTGATTCAATTGCCCAGATTCCGGAATTAATGAGATAGACCTAAAACAACTGACCGTTGGACGTATTTCATGTGTCTACTATAAAGAACCTTAGGCGGCATATCATTATTGTGATTATTTTGTTCATGCCAATTACCAATTTAAGCCTACAACTGATTTGGTCAGAGGATATTTCACAGAAAGGTCAAAAACTTCAAAATTCGAGAATACAGATCACAGAGGAATTTTTTCCACCAAAAAGCCCACGGTCTCTAACTTCAGATCTTCTTCCGGAATCATTGTGGCATCTTAACCATCCTACGGATATTGAGGACGAATTCAGAAGAATTTATTCCCAGATTGATCCTGAAACGGCTGATCAAGAAGGTCTGAAAGGCAAAAACGTCACAATTGCTGTTTTGGACACTGGTGTAAATCTTAACCCGTGGATCACTTCTGAACAATTGGTAGGAAATTATACGACCGTTTTTAATTCAACTTCAACGTCGGATGAACGTGGACACGGGACGATGGTGGCTTCTATAATATCCAAGATCGCACCAGAAGCTCACATAATCAGTATACGAATTTCGAACGAATTAGGAGAAATAGAACCTACATGGTTTCGCAAAGGATTGGAATTAGCCCAGAGCCTAAATGTATCCATAATTCATGCCTCTGTTGGAACCGATGACTTAGACTCATTGAATTCGTCTTTTTTCTCTGAATTAGATGATCTAAATGTCACTACTGTCTTTGCAGCGGGCAATTTTGGTAGTAGTGGTCTGAGTTTGACAGCTCCAGCTGTATATGATGAACCAATCGCAGTAGGCATGGCCTATAATCGTTCAATTGTACCTCCCGTTAGTTCGGTAGGTCCGAGACCATCTGGACTTCTAGGGCCAGACATTGTTGCGCCAGGTGTTAATATTTCAACATATGATCACAAAGGAACTCCCGTCCGTGGCTCAGGTACGTCATTTGCTGCTCCATTCGTTACTGGAGCAGTTGCTCTCCTTCGAGGTATTGATGCATTCCCCAAAGCCCCACCTAGCCTCATTAAAGCCGCCTTAATGGAGACAGCAATGATTTTGAATGATACTCCACCAATTTTGCAAGGAAACGGTTTTCTGAATATTTCTGGAGCCTATCACAGGTTAAAAAACCTATCTCTGTCCCCATTGTTCTCATTCTCCCCCAAAACAATATCATCGAGTTTTCCATATTTCGGCCATGGAATAAACGGTATTTCGCAGAAATATCGGATTAGTTTATACAGCTCACCAAGAAATATCACTCTAAAATCAATAAATTCCTCCTTTATAAACCCCATAGAAGTATCCATTGGTCTGTTACCCCTTTCTATTTCTAGGGGAGTCAATTTCCTGAATTTGTCTCTATTCATTCCTAGGGATGCTACTATGGGCCTTTACAAGGGGCCCATAATCTTTAGTTTTGCCAATGAAAGCATGGTATGGAATATCAATATGACGGTAATGATAAGAAATCATTACCAAGGAGGAAAGATTCTGTTCTATCAAGGCTATGATAATGACACCTTTAGGTCATCAGGACCTGCAGGAACATATAGTCAATTACAGCTGTTCTTATCCGAATATTACGGAATGTCGGTAACTGGATTAATTCCTCCTGAAATATCCTTATACCTGGGAGGATCCCTTGTTGGAACTCCTGAGCGAAAACTGACTTCCGAAGATCTAGAGGGTTTTAATATCCTTGTTTTGGCTGATATTGAATGGGGAATTTCAGATGATGAGATCGCCCTTATTCAAGATTGGGTGGCCGATGGCCATTCTTTGTTTGTTCTATCATATCCGTCATGGACAAACAACAAAGGATCGGAAAAATTCTCAAACCAAACGGCAATAAACCGACTTCTTGAACCCTACGGAATAATGATAGAGGATGATCCTTCACTTACAGAGACGCAGAATCCTTTGTTTCCTCGGTTTAACGAGGCCAAATTAACCCCCACAAATCCATTAACGGCAGACGATCAGGTGAAAGAAGTCGTATTCAGCTATAATGGAACGTCCTTATCATTGAATCAAACTAGGGGGGCAGAAATCCTAGCAACGGCCCCTGATCTTACAAATAATTCTTTTGAGGTTCCTGTCGGGGCCTATTGGCAAGATAATACTTCTATTGGGAAGGTGATAGTTTTTGGGAGTGAACTTCCATTTAGAGATGGTAGTTACTCCCTAAGCAGTGCGGCATCGAATATAGTAATCGCTATTCGAACATTCCGATGGTTGATTGAAGATCAACAAATCCCAATTGAATTAATTCTCACCTCTAATCCAGTTGTAGGGGCTGCAACCACCATTCAAATCCAGATAGAGGATCCAGGTTTTTTGGTCTCTCAATTTAACGGAACGATTGTTGAATCCAATGGTTCCTTTAGTCAAATAGTATTTTCAAAATCGATCAATGTATATGTTGGTTCATGGATACCCAAGGCACAAGGGTTTGCATTTCTTTGGCTAAATTTGGATTCCTCGGACGATATTCAAACTGGTGGTCCTTTTATCATCGAAGTGATGGATCCTGCATCATCAAACCTCCTTTTCTTTATGATTTTTGGAGGCATTGCTTTACTGGGCCTTTCTTTCTATCTCTATTCATCCCGGCAGACGCCTCAAGGCTCCCCCCTCGATAGAAGACTTATGATTCTTCAAAAGCAAAAAAAGGGGACCAAAAAGGTCAGTCTAGAAACCGCTTCGATTTGTACAAAATGTCGTACCCCACGCTACAAAGATAATTCCAAATACTGTTGGAAATGCGGGAAGGAACTGTAGGAATGCCTCCCACTACCAGCCCACGAATTTTGACACATACTGATATGGATGGCGTTTGCTGTGCGGCCCTCTTCCTTCGTAAGTACGGAACAGACCTAGACGTAACCTATGCATCAGTAAAACAAGCTGGCGATCTGGACAAATCTGGGAGTTCGTTTGATTTTGTATGTGACCTCCCAAAAGTAGGAAATGCCATTAATCTGGATCATCATAAATCGAACCACGACAATCTGGTTGCCAAAAATCGTCTTTCATCTGATGACATTATAGATTCAAACTCCCCTTCTGCAACCGAAATAGTATACAGTCATTTAAATCTTGAGGGTGACCCAATAGCGAGCGAGATCAGAAAACTTGGGAATCTAGCCGATACGGCTCAACTCCCCTCAAGATTTCGTCCGTTAGATATGGTATTAAGCATGTATGCAGATGCACCGAAGATTCTGAGAGAAATTAGCGTCCTTTTGGCACAAAAAGGTGATAATATCCTCCTTTCCCCATGGTTAAAGCAGAAAGTGAGCGAGATTCGGGATTCATTTGACCAAACTAACAGAATAATTGAAAAATTCCTTATGAAGACTCCTAAGCTTGCCCCGATTCTTATTCTGGATACAAGGAACGTAATTCCAGGAAAGTTGGCGAAGGAGGTTATCAAACCGATTTTCGATTTAGGAGTCGCAGTACTTGCCGTGATATATCATAAATCCTCGGAGGAACCCATAAGAACGTCGCTTCGTGTGACTAAATCAAAACAGCAGGATTATGACGTTTCTCTTACCGCCATGGCCTTCGGAGGAGGTGGACATCGCATGGCCGCTGCTTGCTCTCCAGACGAAATTGATATTCCCAAAAACCTCAAGAATGAACTCCAAAAGATCGCTCTTCCAGGAGACACTATTCAATACTTGCGGCTCACGGATGTTTAGATCTTGCGAATCGGAATCTTCTCAGATTCTTGGGTACCAAATCTCAATGGTGTTGTTATTTCAATAATTAACGAGATAATGAATCTTCGTAAAAAACATGAATTTGTAGTTATTGTCCCAAAACTAAAACAGAGCAGCAGATTTGGTATAGAAGGAATCCCGATTTACGAGCTCAAAAGTTTTCCTTTCCCCCCTTATCCTGGCTACAACATCGCTCTCCCTGACAGGAACCTAAGACATGCAATACGCGATGAAAAACTAGATTTCATACATTGTCATTCTCCTTTTTCCCTAGGATATGCAGCCGTGCTTAGTGCACGTTTGTTTAATGATTTGCCATTGATGAATACCTACCACACAGACCTGGTTAAATATTCAGGTCATTTAATAGGAGGATTCCAGGCAAAAAGATTCACACGATGGTTTGAACGTTTCGCATGGATTTACGTTCGTTGGTTCTATAAATATTCTGATGTAATAGTAACTCCTTCAAAAACTTTGCAGCAAGCTCTGAGTTCCCATGGGGTTTTCCCGGTTTATTCCCTCCCAAATATGCTATCTAACGTTTTTTTCTCAACACCAAAGAAAAATGAAGTTGAGGCTTTTGAAGAACATATTCGTGATAAATTTTCCATTCCGGCTACTTCCAGAATAGTTCTCTATTGTGGTCGTGTTTCCTACGAAAAAAAGTTGGAAGTCCTCCTGAATGCATTTAAACGGATAGAACGGGAACTAGAAGATGTTTATCTACTAATCATTGGTGATGGACCTCATTTACAGATGTACAGAAACCTTGCAAAGACTTTGAAGCTCAAACAAATTGCCTTCACTGGTTTTATTAGCCATACAAAACTTCCTCTAGCCTATCGAATGGGGATGTTTATGGTTACCCCATCAGATACTGAAACCCAGGGCCTTACTGTTATCGAAGCTATGAGCCAAGGGCTACCTGTTATTGGAGTTTCGGGGGGAGGAGTAATGGATTACATCGAAAATGGAACCAATGGATTTTTGGTACCACCTGGAGATGATGAAGCGCTTGCCAAGGTGATTGTACGGCTATTAAATAAACCTGAATTGGTTTCTGAGTTCAGCCGAGCAGCTACTAGAACTGTAAAGAAATTCTCTAGAGATGGATTTATTACTCAACTAGAGCGTGCGTTCCAAATCACTATTTCTCGCCACAATGGAAGGGATTAGATTCCTTAGTCTTACTCCTTTTTTTCGAAACCACCAATAGAATTAAATCCAATCTCGTTATAGCCCCTGACACTTAATACAGAACACAAAACATTTGGATTGTGAAAAATATGATTCTTCAACAGAATATCGATTTGAGTGATATAACTACACTCATCCTTTTGATCATTGCGATAATCTTGGTCGCAATATATCTATATATTGGAACTCGGTTAATCGCTGGGAAAAAAGAAACCGATACTGGATACATAATACGCTTGTTACTAGTTGCCGCAATAATCGTGATATTGGTCGCAGTCGTAATCGGCACGATCGTTGGGGTTGTTAGCCCCATACCCTATGTTGCTGAAGCTGCCGCGGGCCTTATACCTGTTTTAATATACCTTGCAATTGTCTATCTAATTAAATTTATTCTAATCCCGGAAAAGAGCGATGTAACAAAGTGGAGTGCGTCAGTTTGGATTGGAGTCATTACTCTCTTTCTGATATATCTTTTTAACGCGATCACTACCTCCCTTGGTTTTCCAAACATTATCGGAGGAATCTAGAAAGGTTTTTGTCTTACCAAACTTTTCCTCCCCCTTTTTTTGGTTAGGAAAGATGAAATTGTATCCGAAAATATCACGTCATCCGTTAGGTGTCTTAAAGTCATTACTTGTGATTTCGGATTGGATCCATTTTGCTGATCCCGAAACCTCATCCTGGTCGTACAGAAATCAGTCTGTTACTTCAGTAGATCAAGCTGTGTGTATCTTCATCCCAGTAGATTTTAACCGTCTCATCGAAAATGGCACAACTTATCTTCTGTTGTATGGAGCAGGAATTTATTGGACTCAATTCGTTATTACACAAGGGATATCGACAGATTCACGTTTTCTTTCAGCCTTGGTGGTTAAGGAGGAGAAATGGCTAAATAATCATTTCAACACTGAACCTTTTGTTTTTCCTCCTGATTTTCCTGGAATCGTCTCGGAAGAGATGCAAGAATTTCCATTCGCTGCATTACAAAAACAGAACGATACCGCTAGTTACGGGAGGCGCGCATTTGGAAGGGGACTAATTCTAGCACAATTGGTATTTCCGTTTAAAGAGCCATTGACGATGTTACGAAAGGCGGCACAGAGTTATGAGACATTTGATTCCCCCAATGCGCCAATGAGAGTGCTGGTTTCTGGTTATGGCAACATTTCAAACGAAATTATTGTTGAAAATCCAGATCCAAGGTATGAACTGACAATTCCGGGGATCCGTCGTACTCGTGCCGCCTTAAGAGACGTTTTTCCCTCTCAATGGAGCAATAAACAGTACCTACAAGGGATAAAGCGTGAAACAGCAACAATTGCAAAAGATTTCGCGTATATAGGAGCACCTATGATCCTTGATTAAGGAAAAATTGAAAATGGGATCAATCGAAGATAAATCTGTGAATTCGGGAACCTGGAATGAGGATCAACGTAAGTTGCTGAAATATAGCCTCTCCAACATTATGGCAACATATGCGGATGAGCCACGATATCGATCTAAAAGGTATTTTCTTGCAACACCTTTCCACGAGGCATCTGGATACCAGCAATTTGACGTAGAGAGTAATTCTCTGGAAGAAATGCTATTTAAGGCAACGGAAATTTTGAAAACCAATGATTTTACTTCTCTGAATCTGGAAACAGAGGAGGGTATTCCGATCCTTAGAGTTCAATTACGAAAAGCAGAAGAACGGTACACCGTAATTGTCCACGACATCGTAACAGATTTAAAAGTCTGTAGTATCCTCCTTTAGTTCCTGAATAGTCAATTGCCTTAAATCTAATCGAACTAGGACGGTACTTGCCGTTCCAAGATGATCGAACTTCTTAAAACCCCATTTTGAGTAAAATCGTCGTGCAGCTATGTTATTGTCCTGGACTCCAAGCTCAATCGCGATTTTACCGTGGCCAAGTGCTTCCCGAATTATATATTTCATTAGATAACCCCCGATATGCTGCCTCTGCCAGCCCCTTTTTATTACAATGGCTGTGATCCAAACAAGCTGGGGCTCTTCATTAAGCCAAAGGTAGCCTATGGCTTCCCCTGTGTTTTCTATGACAAAAACCCTGTGATATGAGTTTGTTATTGCTTCTGCTACATCTTCAAACCATTTTGACCAATTAAATTTGCCTCGCCAAGCTTCTACCACTATTTGCTCCATTTCCTTGAAAGAAACTTCTTCGATAAATCCCATGTCCTCGGAAGTTGCGCGTCGCAGAATAATTTCGGGATTTTTGGAAATTAATATTGAATCAATGTTGTACATTTTCTGCTTTCACATTTCTCTTGATTTCTTGGAATGAAGGGCTTGTACAACACCTTTTAGGATGAAATTAATAAATTGCTGCCGCCGCTCTATGAACCTCGGCAAATGAATAAAAGAAACCGCGAGCTCTATATTAACTGCCGGCAAGACCTTCTTCTTGCCATCTCTTACATCAGGCGATTGGACCTTGCGCGTAAATTTCATTCTGGATATGGAAAAGAGTCTCCGTGGTAGCGGGGTATATAGTTCTGCAGTACGGTTTGCTAAGGAACTTGAAAGGCTCGGAGTTGATGTAGTTATTAATGGAAAATCCACCTCCTATGACGTTTTCCATTTCCATACCTCGTTACCACAGTCGCTACTTAAAGCTCAACTGATAAGACGGAGGAGGGGTACTAGTACCAAATACCCTCAGATAGTCATGACTGGACATACAACAATAGAAGACTTTCATGATAGTTTTCTTTTTTCTAATAAAGTGGATTTCGCACTTATCCCCTATTTGACGAAGTTTTACAGCCTGGCCGACCATCTGGTGGCGGTCAGCATGTATAATCGCTCAGTTCTTACGCGTTATGGTTTTAATTCAGACCAAATCCACGTTATTTCTAACGGGATTGATTTAAACCGAATTAGTAAAAATAAGAATCTTAGAACGTTGGCAAGAAAACATCTGCAAATAAATGAAAACCAATTTTTGATAGTAAATGTGGGGATCTGTATTTATAGGAAAGCACCTGATATGTTCGTTGATGTGGCTTTGAATACTCCTGAACATCGATTTCTTTGGGTTGGGAAGTATTGGCCGCTAGGAATTATTGCCCATTCACCATACCTTAGAGAAAAATTCCGGTTGGCAAGAGAGGCCCCAAATATCCAATTTGCGGGGTATGTGTCTCGACGGACACTAGAAGCCCTATGGAATGCTGCGGATATATTTCTTTACATGAGTAGAGAGGAAAATCAAGGAATCGCACTTTTGGAGGCAATTGCATATGGAAAAATTCCAATTGTCCGAAAACATCCTGTCTTTGACTGGTTAACGCATAAAAGGGACTGTTTGAAGGGCGAAATCGTTCAAGAGTTCACGGATTTGATAAGAGATCTGGGAGACCATCCTGATGAATTCCGGAAAATCCGGAAAAACGGACAGCACATCGTTCAAAATCACGACATTCAAAACTCAATTCGTGAACTCGCAGATTTGTACGCTGAAATCTGTTAGGTCGGGGGTCGAAGTTGGAGGTAAAAAATGTCCGGCTCACCCCATTATCGAACTATTCTTGCATCGCTGATTTAAAACATCCATATTAGACGAGACAAACCATTTATTGAATCGATCTGTTGAATCTTAACATAAATCCAACAAATATAATACTTACTAGGATGAAAAATCCGAAACCTACTGTTCCTATGACCAGGTCGACAAGGGAATCACCATCAGCTTGAGAGATAGGTGGAGCAACCACCTCGAAGGATATTGGAGGTTGGAGATTCCG
Organism: Candidatus Heimdallarchaeota archaeon; assembly: GCA_048881705.1. Taxonomy (GTDB): domain Archaea; phylum Asgardarchaeota; class Heimdallarchaeia; order Hodarchaeales; family Hodarchaeaceae; genus Hodarchaeum. The sequence continues at coordinate 32,832 of JBHLSH010000022.1, forward strand.
ATTCCCGATTTTAATCATGAGCGAGTAATTGCCAAGAGCCATCTCCAGATCCGTGTCAATATCTATCTTATAAACACCAGATTCTTCATAAACCACAAGATCACCTAAGGAAGTATTGGATTCTATCAAGCCTACCAGACGTAATCCGCCAAGTAACCGGTCATTATCTGCCAATAAAACGCTGAAATTAATTGTAGTTTGATCCCCCTGCTCGATCTTGAAATCGGGAACAGACCACTGTACTGTAAGGGAGCCCTTTAGTTCAAAAACAACCTCGCTAATTGGCAAGAAAGCCTGATCGCTTACATTGAGTATGAATGGCGTCTCCCACCTAATTTTGAGGCTATAGAACCCAGGAGTAAGATGTGGGTCAATTCGATCTAGCCATAAGATGGTCTGGCCAATAGTGTTAAAATGAAACCTTTGAGCGAGATCTATTACGACAGGTGTATTATTCAGATCGTCCAAAAAGACACTGAACCTGAGATCTTTGATCGGTATGCCAATCCTTGAAGTGATATTGCGATTCGGAAAGTCATCTTCCAAATTATCATTAAAGTTGAGAAAGTCCAGGCTAATATTTCCGTCTATATAATCGGTTAATACATATTCGGGGTTACTTGGCAATGTCTCAGCAGTGATATTAATATTAAACTTTACATCGGGTAGATTTACTGAAACATTAAGCGCTAAGGCAATTCCACCCACTCCGCCAGGCCGACTGTTATTTGAAATCAATAAGAATGAAATTAACCCCGATATATTTCCAAAAATCCCACGTTTTGGTACTTGAAAGTTCAATCCAAGAGTTGTTTTATTGTCCAAAGGAGCCGAGAAGTTTCCGTCCAAAAGAGTGTGAGCGTCCCTATCATTCGCGATAAACCCAAAAATTGTCCATGTTATATTTTCTTCACCATGGATTGGATTTTGCCACGTGTATTCTGTCAATAGAGAGCCAATTTTCAGGAAATCAAGATCATACCACTCAGAAGGAGTAGAATTAGCCTCCAGAAATCCTAGAAGGGTTACATTATCCCCTGGTGAGATTACAGAGACTGACGTTTCCTGTTCAAAGTATTCGGTGAAAACCGAAGCGTTATTGATGGTTTGATTCGTAGATCCACGAAGAAGGTAGGTGTCCTGAATGACGAAATTCATCGCATCTTGAACAATAAAAGAGAGGTTGATTAATCTAATTGGCTTAATTGGGATGGCCTGGTCATCTTCCTGGTGAATCTTGAAAACAAAAATCCAGGAACCGAAGTAGATCTGGTGACTCGGAAGCTGAAGGCGTATAGTGGCGTGACTATCAGCATAACCAGTTTCATCAGGGCTATCTGCCTTGATATTGAACTGGCTGGTTAAATTCTCACGGTAACCCCGATGAAACCAAGTTGAATTAACCTCACCAAGGGTACGTTGTTGAGAAATGCCAGTTGTCTGGCCCGGTTTTGTCGCAAAATTGACAGCTATATTATCAATATTCCAATATGCAGTGGTAATATTGGTAAGATCGCTACCATCTTGAAGGATAAATCGGAATGTTTTGGCGATTGGCGGAGCCGATGCAGCCAATTCAACATCATATAGAACAGAATCCCATTCATGAGTTCCTGATGTTAATGTAGTGTTTACCCACTTATTTCCCTTACCCCAGTATGAAAACACAAGTGTTGGCGGTACCTCCGCAAGAACAACTTCATCCAAACTTCCAGAATAAAAACCGTCAGCTTGTGGACCAGAATCAAGACCACTGAAAGATGCACGAAGTTTTGTGGTGTTTTCGGGGGGAAGCCAACGTAAAATTTTTAGAAAAACATATCCCTTATCGTCTGTTGGCTGATTTAGGGAATCTGAAGACTGTGTAGAGCCGATAAGGTGGCCAGTGGAATTGAAAGCCTCGATTTTAAGGCGCCAATAATTTGCATTAGTTGTTCCAGTTGCTTTCGCAGAAAATGTAATTAGCCTGCCCGGAGTCCAAGACGTAATATTCTGATATAAAATGCTTTGGCCTTCTGTGGCGTTAATTTTAGCATAACTGTTACCTTCAGAAGCATTTTCCGGTTCATTCGGTGTAGAGACATTTCCAAGGTCCCCCGACCAGTCAGATAGACCATTTTCAAATCCAGAATTATTCACGAAATTTGATCCTTGTGAAAAATAATCAAAGGATACAAGATATCTTGGATTAAAAAATCCATAGATGGGATTACTGGGATTATAAAAGTAAATTTCATCTGGATCCAGATCAGCATCGGAAATTTTAGTCAAATTAAGAAATCCATTTGTTGCTTCAATTGCTCCAGTCCAATTGACTGTTGCCCAATCCGGAATGGCGTTATTGTCAAATAATGGGTCCTGAAAAATATCTTGGTAACTACTATTGAAGCCAAACGCAACTTCACCAACAGGCGATTCCAGATACCATTCCAAGGAGCCATTCATATCATTTGTACGGCTGTTTGCCTCTATTTCTACCCAATCCCCAGGGGAATATCTCTTCTTATCCGTGGTTAGATTCGTCTCTCCATCTGATACCACGATTCCTGCCTGAAGTGCGTTTCTTGACCCAGCTATGGTGTTGAGAGGAACATCACTCCTCCCATTGGATGCCATCAGCCGCTGACTAGAGTGACTGAGTGTATCGGGAAGAATCAACGAGTAAAGCGGAATTATCAGAGTTGCAAGAATCAAGAGGATGAAAAGTAAGGAGATCGGCTTTCGGAACATTGAACTCACGGTAGGGGTATGTTTTCTCGTTATCTCATTTGGCGTCTTATCTACTCGGTGTTGAAGACGATATTGCTGAAGAAACGCTTAGAAGACGTCGGTCACGATGCTAAGTTTAAAACTTTTAAGAACATCCCCACCACTTCCATTTGGAACCTAAAGATGGACCAACAAACTTTGCTGGTTCAAATCAACCAAGCTAAACAAGATCTCTACCAGACCAAATATGATAATGCAATTAAGGGGTTTATAAGGGCGATCGAGATTTCTAGAAAAATCTCGCCCAATTTATCCGGGATTATTGGGATTTGCCATGCTTATTTGGCTGTAGCTTATGGTAAGATAGGAGAACGACAAGAATCACTTGAGAATATAACCTTGGCTGAAGCGGCTTTCTCGAATGAAACCAAGAATCCATCAGATTACGCTAAGATTATTCGAACTATTGGTAAGGAACTCCAAGATATGATGTATTTTGATAGTTCTATCATAGGCCTTCGATTAGCCTTAAAACTTGCTCGCAATTATGAGGGAGAAGGAAAATTAGATTTAGTTTCCATTATATCGCGAGATCTTGGATTCTCTTATATGAAGGTGGGAAATCATCTTTCTGCCGCCAAATTATTCCGTATCTCAGGAGATTTGGAAGACGATGATTTTGATGCTGTCAACCTTTACCAAAATGCGGCCTACCTTTATTACCAAGAAAATAAACGAAATAAGGCGCTTAATACATTAGAAACGGCTTTTAACAAGGCAGGAATAATAGGGAAACTCGAAATTCAGCAGGAAATTGCTCAGTTCCAATCAAGTATAGCCTATGATTTGTTTAGGGAGTCTCAGGAAAAGGAATCATTCGAAACAGCGATGGCTTATTGCGAGCTATGTCTAGAAAAACTTGAATTTCTCGGTAAAATGGAGTGGATTGTGAGAATAAGGTATGAACAAGCATTAACATATTCGCAATTAGGCCAACGCCATCAGAGTCTTCAATTACTAAGCGAGCTTGCACTAAAGCCTCCAACCGTGGAAACTGAAGAGTATATCATAAAGGCCAATATTTTAATGACCATTTACTCATTGGAATCTGACAAATACGGAGAAGCTACGTTTTATATCCGACAGATTTCTGAATCTCAATTTAAAAAGCTTGAGGAGACCAGACCCGAATTAACACAGAAGCTCGAGGCAATTCGCGCCTATTTAAAACGACTCGAGCGAAGAGGGCAAATCTCCACTAATATCAGATTCTCGCGAAAAAAGCTAGATCTTCCTCTAGAAGACTTGTTAAATGAGCTAGAACCAGTTCCCGAAGATCAACAGGTTTCTCCTGATTTGAAACTTTTACAGGCCCCCATCCTGGAAGTAACGCCTCCTGTAGCGAAACCGTCGCACACATATCAATCCCCAACAATCGAGACACTACAGGAATTATTTAAATCCACTGAAATCTCACAGAATGGAGCAGTTCATCCTGTCACTCCTACTATTTCCCCCAAAACGCCCCCCGTTGAAACACCCGCTTATATTGATCGTACTCGCCTGTTTAAAGCTCATCAAACCAAAGGTTCCCCAAAATCAATTGAACAGAAACGATTGACTTCGATCACGAGACAAGAACAAGCAATGCCTGAATATTCCCCAACAATAGATATGGATTCAACAAGCCAGACGCTGGATAAACGAACAGAGGTTATTACAAGACTTCAGCGCGCAGGATGGTCGATTCGTGTAAACTTTACTGATAGTTCCAGACGGACCGCTGAACCTGACCTGATCGCTGAAAAAGGATTGATACGAAAAACACGACGTTTGGTTTTTTTTGCCGAGGATCCAACTGATGCAGAAATCTGTTCTTTCCTACTTCAATCTAGTCAAGATAGTGGTCAAAAGATAATATTCCTTCTAACTGGTGATCCCTTGGAGGCAAATATCTCTTTGGATGTCAAGATTTTCACACAGATAGACCAGTTCTTCTGATAAGTTACTGAGAACCGAAAATCAACTCTGATGATCTATGAAATCTTTTCGTTATCTTGGGGTGATCGGGAGTTATCATTTTTCTTTTTCAAACCGTGAGCTAATGATTCTATCCAATTCGTTTTGAATTTCTTCAATTGTACGATCGCCAGCTATGGGTTTTAAGACACCCAAACCCTTGTAATATTCAATTAATGGTTTTGTCTGCCTTAGATATGTCTGTAATCTCTTTATAACGGTCTCCTCTCGATCATCAGTTCTTTGGTATAACTCGCCAGAACAGATGTCACAGATCCCTTGGATCTTTGGTGGGTTGAAGTTAATATGAAAAATGGCCCCACATTTCTTGCAGGTTCGTCTACCAGTTATCCGTTTAACAAGCGTTTTTTGCTCTGCCTCAATGAGGATGACAAGATCTACTTCCGCGATTTTTTCAAGATCTTTAGCCTGCTGCAAATTCCGCGGATAACCATCTAAAATGAAACCTGGCCTGGAGTCATCTTGAGAGATCCGAATTTTTAGTAGCTTCAGCACCACTGGATCAGGGACAAGGTTCCCAGCATCAATATATTCTTGTGCTAGTTGTCCCAATTCACTCCCGCTCTTAACAGCTGCTCTGAGAAGGTCTCCTGTACTAATCTGGGGCAGGCCAAACTTCTTTGCAATAAATTTTGCTTGGGTTCCTTTTCCTGAACCTGGAGGGCCTAGCATAACTAAAATGAATTTATCCATAGTGATTTTCCATCCATCCTGGGTAGGATCCCCGGTGCCTTAATCCGGTTTTCCAGACTCGATTTTGGCATTGTTCAGCTTGAGGAGAATGTCTCGCGCTTTACTGGCATGTTCTTCACTTATAACGAAAGTTACAACAAGTTGATTTAATTGATGTACTGTGTGTATTCGATAGAGGGAAATGGCCTGGTCAGCTAATAGAGATGATACATGGGCAAGTATTCCTGGGATTTTTTCTGCTTCCTGAGGTAGCATTAAGCGGAGGTGACTCAGAGAATCCTGAAGTTTGATGTGTTCAACTACGTTTAATTCTGAGATTTGAGAGAGAAATGCTTCTTCCGCCATTTTTTTTGTATATAGCTCTACGCCATTCCGATTGGGAAATGAGACATTACTAATAGATTCCTGATCTAGTTGATCCAAAATGAAGCTCAACGCGGAAATAATATCCGTATCTTTTCGAAAGTTCAGTTTATAATGGATTTGGCCGTCTACGACTTCTGTTGTCCCTTTCCTAAGAATGTGATGCACTCTTTTTACTCCCAACAGTTCCTCTTGCCGTTGGCGAAGCTTTTTAAGATATCTTGTTATCGCGACGGCAATATTACCCTTCAGTTTGTCTTGATCTTTTTCAAGAAAGAGGCCTCTATCAAGAAGCTCGTGCATTATTCTTTCTGCAATCTCTTTTTGAGCGGTTTTTCTTTGTTGTAACGTATGAATCAAAGAGGGGTCTTGATCAAGAATTTCTCGAACAATTTTTGATACTGGTTTTCCAGAAATCATCAATAGCCTTCCAAACTGGAGATAATTCCAAATAATGTCGCCATTGGTGGAATTTATATAATTTCGTACTTTTATGTAATCACGGAATAAATTAAAAATAAGCAAATATATGTCGAAATCGGTATATATTAACCCCGAAGTTCAATTGATAGAAGGGAATTGAGCAAAGGTTTTTCCTCTTGCCTGGAACTGCAATGAATTTTTCAAACACATTTATACTAATCCCGGCATTTAATGAGGAAAAAAATCTGTTTCGACTTATCGATCAGCTAAAACGAGCTGGATTCAATACCTCGCACCTGGTTTTAGCAGATGATGGATCTACGGATCAAACGAGTCAGATAGGGAGGGATCTTGGAATTCGAATAATTAGATCCCCCACTAACTACGGAAAAGGGTATATTCTGTATCATGCATTCAATACGATATTGAATAGGTTCCCCTCGATTGAAAGTATCATGACGATTGATGGAGATGGCCAACATGATCACAGGGAAATCCCAGAGTTTCTAAAAGCCCTCGATAAGGACGATTCGCTTGGCATCGTTATTGGACGGCGTGACTTCAATATAATGCCACGGATAAATAAAATTTCAAACAGCTTGACCTCGATGTGGTGTTTGTACTGGTTACAATGGGACATTCCCGATGTACAATGTGGATTTCGTGCATATCGATCCTCCATTTTGCGACGGATCTTGGATTACGGAATATCCACCAGGAAATTTGATTTTGAAACAGAATTGCTTTTTATAACCTGGTTGTTGGGCTTCGATATTTCCTCAATTCCAATTCGTACGGTCTATATCCAAAATAACAGGAAATCATATGTAGTTCCGATTACAGATACTCTCAGATGGACCAGACTGGCCTTCCGTTTTGGTTTTAATCCTCAATTCATGAGAAGGATTTGGAAACAACGATTGATTTCAAAAGAAAGGAAGAGATAAGAATCCTTGCTGATTTCGAAAATGAAAAAAATACTCCTACGAGAAAATGCGATCTGAAGAGAAACACTCTTGTAAAAAATTTCAAAGGATGGATAATTGATTCAGGACTCTTATATTGCTGGAAGTGGCGTTCTACTTATGAAGCAGAAGCTTGTGCTTAAATTAGTTCTTTTAGGAGACCCTGGGGTTGGAAAAACATCGTTGATTTCTCAATTTGTACATGCGAGATTCAGAAATAGTTACCAGCTGACAGTAGGCCTTGATATTTCCTCCAAACAGGTAAAACTAGATGATGGTAGAGTCGTAACACTCAGCATCAATGATATCGGCGGTCAAGCTAGGTTTGCCGCTATTCGTCATATGTTCTTTAAGGGGTCTCACCTAGCCATGCTGGTATATGATGTCACCAGGGAAGACACGTTACAGAATATAATTGAACCCTGGTTTACCGAATTACAGGAATTCTGCAATCAACCTGATGTATCAAAGGTACAGACGATTCTTGTCGGAAACAAGGCCGATCTTGAAGACTATAGAATGATCGAAGAAGAAGAGGGAAATGTTATAGCAAAAAAAATCAATGCTATTGGTCATATTATCGCCAGCGCTAAGGAAAATCAGAATGTGGATGTCGCGTTTAAAACCCTGGCTGAAGCATACTTTAGAGAAACAAAACGGTAGCAAGACCATCTTGCCTTTTCCCTATCTAAATTCATGACAAGGAGTGATTGGTGTGGGCATTAACGCGGATTATTCATTTTTGGAGTATTTTCCCACGCAGTTATTTTCTGCACTAATCGAGGAATGGACAGGCCAGGACAAAAAGATTGATTTTACACCAAATGGTCTATTGTCACCAGATAACCGTGAAACCACTATAAGACTTGCTCAGAGTATCTCTTCAAACCGTCTTAAAGAATTACAAAGACTTTCGAGATTTCTCGATTTTTCAGATATATGGTGGCTCGTATATCACATTCCGAGAACAAAACAGGTTTCAAATCTTCTAGAACTCGACACCTCAAGTTTCGATGTAGACAAATATTCTCCACAAGACGGCCCCAAGATAAATGGGAGAATAATTGTACATGAACTTTCGGAACATGCCGTATTCGTCGCATTAGAGTTTCAATCGCGATCAAAATTTCTACGTCGTGCATTCAGACACCTATATCTCCCCTTTGCTAAAATTATTCTCGTAGAACCGCAGGATCAAGCGATTGAGGTCTTGGAAAATGAACTCCTCCCATTTATAACTCAGGAACCAAACAAGCTTGCCCCCAGAAAGGCAAATGCTCGGTTTATCAAGAAACTGGCTAAACCACAAAAAGGTGACGGTTTCTCTCTTGTATTAACGCATCTCAAAATCAAAATCACGCTAGAAACCAGCGGTATTGAAGGATTAACCCAGATAATAATCCAGGGCTCAGATGTAATTAGGGGAGCAGAAACTTTGGAACAACGACATGAGATCTCATTGAAATTCATGAATTCGGGCCCGTGGGTAGGAGTCGGAACAGAGGACTTTATTATTGAAGTTGGAAAAGGAGTCAAGATTCGACGTCTCGAAAGATCATCTCTGAAAAGCTTATCAGCAGTTCTTTCCGATATTTGAGCTCCTGCTGTGGAGCAAGATACACATGAAGATAAAACCCTCTGGCTTGCTTCTAATACTAGTATTTGCTTTTTTTGTTCCAGTCATGCATTTTACTAACCCAGAATCCCAACCGATTGTTTCAAAGTCGTCTGGAACTTTTAAATCGACAATCCCAACCAATAACGTTTTTGGGTACGAATATCTCGGATTCCTTGTGCAATTTAAGGAAAAGATACCTCCCTTGGAGGAATTTCAAAATTTCATTAAACACAAGTACTCCTTTTTGCCAGTTATCTTGATCGAATTCCCTAGCAAATCTATGACTGATCGATTTCTTTCTTCCTGTGAGGAAAAAATTGTATCTGTCCTGCCCAATAGGGCATACCGGGCAGAACCTTCTTTATATCAGTCTAGATTTAGGGATTATTTACCAAAATTAAAACAACAAAAGATAGTAAGCACGATACGTGATTCCACGGGAACAACATATCTTCATCAAATGAATCTTACAGGAAAGGGTGTTAGGATAGGTATAATCGATACTGGTGTCAATTCGATAGGAGAAATTGGATCTCGTGTTATAGATAGGGAGGTTTTCGTATCCAAGCAGTTTGGATATTCAAACGATATTTCAGATTCTAGCGATGTGTGGGGGCACGGAACCAACGTAGCAACCTTCGCAGCAGGAGATTCATCTGGAATTGCTCCAGATGCAGAAATCTTGAGTGCAAAGGTAATTCACAATGCGGGGACTTTGGGGGCTGGAGGAGGTGGAGGAGAGGAAACTACAGCTGGAATGCTCGCCGCGATCGAATGGCTCGTTAATCAATCTGCGGATATTATCAACATTTCTCTCGGCCAATACCATAATCTTCCAACTGGATTAAGGGATAGAGTGATTAACCAAATATCTATAGACCATAACATCGTTTTTACAATATCGGCTGGCAATTCTGGTACTGGATTCGGAGATCGGGGAACACTAAATAATCCATCCACAGCTCTTCAAGCTATTGCTGTTACAGCAAGTGATATCGACGGTACGTTTGTTGCGAGTTTTGCTTCAAAGGGCCCTAAAGTAGATTATTCAATGAAACCAGATATTGCCGCGCCAGGTGTAAACCTGCCAGATCAGGGTACTTCATTCGCAGCTCCAATTGTTGCGGGTTCAGCAGCTTTATTGATAGAAGGTCTAAGAAATTTGAGTTTATCTTACTCAGCTTCTACCATAAAAGCCGCCCTTCTTGATGGAGCTCGTTCCATGGGATTTCCATCTTGGAAGGAGGGCGCTGGCTTTCTCAATGTTACAAACGCGTGGGAAAAACTGAGATCTGCTCCCATTGAAAATAATAGGCCCGATCTGGTTTATTTACACCCAAAACAGTTACCGTTTGATCCTTACGAAGTCTTGTTCAAAGGTAGTTCCATTACTCTTAATCTTACAGTAATATCTGGGTTAGAGAAGAAAATTCAGGATGCAGTTTTATCGCCCAGTCTAGCTCCGTATATAAGCCTACCGGAAGCTCCGGTCGACATCAATAATTCCTTCCTACTACCTATCAATTTTACAATCCCGCTTGGTGCTGAAGAACAATTGGTACAGGGGAATCTGACAATCGGGACAGAAAGAATACCTGTTATCTTTGAAATAAGATCCCCTCAGGCCCGGATTCTATTTGATGAAAGCCTAAACAGCATCGTTCAACATGGGATTGGAACCACAGCTGAAGAAGTTAAAGGAGATACATCAAGTACTATCGGAATGTTCGCCGAGTTTACCAGATTTCTCGCCTATGATAACAATTATAGTGTCATACCGCATATCAAAGGTGATTTAACGCTAAGCAAATTATCCAAGTTCGATGTTCTTATCCTTCCTGCACCGTTCTCCCTCGCTAGTGATATCTATATGGATTGGGTGAATAATCCAGGAAATTCTTACCTTGTAACTTCGCAAGAAACCATCGATGCAGTCCATCAGTTTGTTTCAGAGGGGGGTGGACTTTTGGTTTTAAGTACAGATCAGGAAAACTATAATCTGACGGCCCTGAATGATTTCTTAACCCCATTTAACATTCAGATTCAATCGAGTTCAAGTGGGATTGTGGCTGATGCCATTATTATAGATAATTCATTCAATTTCACCCAGAATGTCGATTCTTACCCGCATTGGGGGAACTATCTTTTAAAAATAGGAAATTCATCCAATGAAAGAGTATTAGCTACTTCAAACGGGGAGCCAACACTTATTGCACATCTAAATCCCTCAGGGGGAAGAGTGGTCGTTTTTGGGTCTGATCTATTATTCGATAATATCGGGTTTTCTTTGGCGGCGTACGGTAACCAAGAAAGCAACAGGATATTTGCCTTCAATACCGTAGCATGGTTAAGTCAAAAAAGTTTAAGACCAACAACAACCGATTTGCCGGAGTTTCCCTTGCCCTTAGTGATATTTTTACTTTTTTCAGCTATCGCCATATGCTATATTATTTATACAAAGAAAATCAATACATCGTGAAAATGAATTTTAATTTACGGACCGCCATTTCCTTTCGTTCGGTGACTTACAGTTAGAATGAGAGCCTCCGAAATGTCCGAGACACAATCCGATCGCCTCCGTACAGTTCTAATGCGTATCATTGAAGGATTTTCTGACTATTTCGTTTCAAGAGTTGCAGCTACCTATAATGATACGCCTTCTAAAGTCAATGTTCGAAACATATCCGCTGAAAGAAAATTGGGTACCACTGGAATCCATATCGTAAAAGTCAACCTTGACTCTGATCTGGGGGAAGACGAAGCAAGCATAGCAGTCAAAATCTACGACCAAAAAGAGCAAGCTGCGGAAGTTGTAAAACGGATTAACTCCCTTCAGAAGCGCATCACACCGTATCATAGTTTGGGTGTTTCTTCTGCGGCAGTTATCTTCTTTTCGGGAAGCGTGGTCATTATGGAAGGTATTCCAGGTGATGTATTTCGTGATTCGAAAATTCCTAGACCACAAAAGTATAGATACGCAGGAAAGGCACTAGCCGTGTTTCATGGAACCAAAAGGGAAAAAGTGTGGTTTGATAAGTATAAATTGCTGTTAAATCGTAGTTTACAGAGTTTACCAAATGAAATTCCAAATTCTGGTAAAATTTCCTTGAGAGACCGATTCAATGAAGTTTTACCTGTTGTTGAACGAGTTTCTGCGAACTCTGGGGCGGTTACATTTGGTGACTTTCACCCTGGAAATGTGATATTTGATGTCAAGTTGGGTAGATCACCAATGATTCATACACATTTAATTGATCCAGAGTTCCTAGATATGACGAGTACTGATCATGATCGGCTCGAAGACATCTGTAACTTTTTTGCTGTAGAAACGGTGGATGTCTACAGACAAGATCCGGAACTAAGAACGCTTCGCTTAAACTTGAAGTCATTTTTATCTGGATACAAAGAGTTTTTGGCATTAAGGCAATCTTCCCTATCAGAGATGTATCCGAATGATAAGAATTACATTCCCATTAACTTTCATTTAGCATTGATGGTCTTGATGTCCATACTCAACATTCAAGGGATGGCTGATTTATTTGGGGGTGAGCAGGGACTCTTAAAGGAAATATCATTACGGCAGGAGCTAATTGAGAAGCTTTTGAAGTGGGAATCTTTCCCCGATTGACGAAATTGCTTTTTCTTATAACCAAGAACAGTATAACCTTGAGAAAAACCGAAATTCGTTGAGTATGGGAGAATTAAGCATTTTCCCCGAGTCTGAAAGGTAATTTAAGGGGGAATATGCGATAATCGTCCCTCAAGAACGACTGGATCCGATTATCGAGTAAGTATT